>CAVZDT010000033.1:0-30300 GCA_963774175.1 uncultured Acidobacteriaceae bacterium | reverse complement strand
GAGGGACACCTGCGCATTGAGGCAGTCGTGGAGAACGGCGTCATTACCGACGCCTACAGCGTCCGGCACGATGGTCCGCGGACTGGAAAAGATTCTGATTGGCCGCGATCCTGCGCGATGCGTGGGCAATCACGGAGCGCGTCTGCGGCGTGTGCACCACGGTGCATGCCCTGGCCAGCGTGCGCTCCGTGGAAGACGCGCTGGGCATCGCAGTTCCGCCCACGGCGGAGCTGATCCGCAACATCATGATGACCACGCAGTATGTGCAGGATCACGTCGTGCACTTCTATCACCTGCACGCGCTGGACTGGGTGGACATCGTCAACGCGCTGAAGGCCGATCCGAAGAAGGCGGCGGAACTGGCGCAGTCGTTCTCGAAGTGGGACAAGAACACACCGGCTTATTTCTCCGAGGTGCAGGACAAGATCAAGGCCTTCGCCGCCAGCGGGCTGGGCATCTTTGCCAACGGCTACTGGGGGCATCCGGCCTATAAGCTGCCGCCGGAGGTGAACCTGATCGCCGTGGCGCACTACCTGGATGCGCTGGAGTGGCAGAAGGAAATCGTCAAGATCCACGCGGTGTTTGGCGGCAAGAATCCGCACCCGAACTACCTGGTGGGCGGCGTTCCCTGCTCCATCGACATGAACGAAGTGGCGGCGATCAACTCGGAGCGGCTGAACCTGGTTTCGCAGCTGATCAGCACAGGCCGATGAGTTCGTCAACGAGGTTTACATTCCCGATCTGCTGGCTGTGGCCTCGTTCTACAAGGACTGGGCGAAGTATGGCGGCGGGCTAACGAACTATCTGAGCTACGGCGAGTTTCCGACCAAGGGCTACGAACAGCCGGAGTCGTTCAAGTATGCGCGCGGCGCGGTGCTGAATCGCGACCTGAGCCACGTGCATCCCGGTGAATCCGCGCGACTCAGCAGGAGATCAAGGAGTACATTGCGCACTCCTGGTACACGCTACGACGGCGGCGACGCCGCAGGGCATGCATCCATGGGCGGGCGAGACGAAGATCAACTACACCGGTCCGAAGCCGCCGTTCGAAACGCTGGAAGGATACGACAAGTATTCGTTCCTGAAGACTCCGCGGTGGAAAGACAACCCGATGGAAGTGGGTCCGCTGGCGCGGCTGCTCGTTTCGTACGCAGCCGGCCACGACCGATGTGAAGGAACTGGTGGGCGCAGACGCTGGGCAAGCTGGGTGTACCGGTGGATGCGCTGTTCTCGCACGCTGGGACGCACGGCGGCGCGCGGACTGGATGCGGCGCTGGCGATGATCTGGCTGAAGGAGTTCTTCGGCGCAGCTGATGGATCGCGTGAAGATCAACGAGGTGTCGACGTTCAACGGCGAGAAGTGGGAACCGAAGAGCTGGCCGAAGGATGCCGAAGGCGTGGGACTGGTGGAAGCTCCGCGCGGTGCGCTGGCGCACTGGATCAAGATCCACGACGGAAAGATCGACAACTACCAACTGGTGGTGCCGACGACGTGGAACGGCTCGCCGCGCGATGCGAAGCAGCAGCGTTCGTCGTTCGAGCAGTCGCTGATCGGCACACCGGTGGCGAATCTCGAGCAGCCGGTCGAGATTCTGCGCACCATCCATTCCTTTGACCCGTGCCTGGCCTGCGCCGTGCATCTGTACGATCCGCAGGGACGGCACCTTCACCAGGTTTCGTTCGAGTGAGCGCTATGAGCAACGACTGGAATTGCAAGCAAATCGCGTTTACGGAAACGGCAATCGTCCCGGCGGAATACCGGCGCGTCTACGTGTGGGAACTGCCGGTACGCGTGTACCACTGGATCAACGCGGTGGCGCTGGTGCTGCTGTGCGTCACCGGGTACCTGATCGGCGCACCGCTGCGCGTGTTCTACGCGGCTGAGGCGTATCAGCAGTATTGGTTCGGGTGGGTGCGGTTCATCCACTTCTTTTGCGGCGTTTCGTGTACGTCTTCAACTTCCTGGCGCGGCTTTACTGGGGATTTGTCGGCAACAAGTACGCGCGGTGGAATTCGTTCTTCCCGCTGAAGAAGTCGCAGCGGCAGGAGATCGTGGACGTGATCAAGGCCGACGTGCTGGAGACGAAACTGCACGGCGCCGATTTCAACCGGACACAACGCGCTGGCCGGACTGATTTACTTCTTCACGTTCCTGGCGTTTGTGGCGCAGACCATCACCGGGTTCGCGCTTTATTCCAGCATGAGCCATTCGTTGATTCCGCGGATGTTCACCTGGATCGTGCCGCTGATGGGCGGCGAGATGAGCGTGCGCTACTGGCATCATCTGTTCCTGTGGTTCTTTGTGGTGTTTATCGTGGTCCATATCTACCTCGCTTTCTATCACGACTACATTGAGGGGCGCGGAACGATTTCCTCGATCGTGGGCGGATGGAAGTTTGACCGGGTGAAAGAAACAGGGACGAAGGGACCTAGGGACTGAGGGACATAGGAAGTAGGGAATAACAAACCTTGCGGCTCACTTGCTCCGGGGAATCGATATAGTTGTTTTGAGGTGCGAGTGAGCGCGCACATAAAGAAGACGTTGGTTCTGGGGCTTGGCAACGTGATCATGGGCGACGAGGGTGTCGGCGTGCACGTGGTGCGGGCCCTGGAGAAGCAGAAACTCCCCGCAAATGTGGAATGCCTCGACGGCGGAACTGGCGGATTCATTCTGCTGGAGCCGCTGCAGGCGGCCGATCACATTGTCCTGATTGATGCAACCGACGATGGCAATGAGCCGGGCACGGTTACGCGCACCACGCCACGCTTTTCCAAGGACTATCCCCCGACACTCACCGCGCACGACATCGGCGTCAAAGACTTGCTGGACGCTTTCTACATGCAGAGCGGCGAGCGCGAGGTAGTGCTGTACGCGATCACCATCGATCCGAAGCAGCCGATCTCGATGGAACTCTCGCCGGCGTGTGCCAGAGGTGCGGAAGAAGCGGTGCGGCGGATTCGCGAAGAGCTGGCAGCGGCCCGCGCGTGAGGACTTCTTCATCCTGCCGGTTGCGATGAAGGCGGACCCGCTCGCCTTCATCCGCAAACTGCGAGCCGGGTCTATTGCGCCACGCCGTCCTGCTTGGCCTGGAACTCGATAATTTCCTTGAGCGTTTCATAGGGCGCATTGGCGGGGATCTCGCGACCGTTGACCACCAGGGTGGGGACCTGGTTGATATCGAGATCCTTGCTGAGCTTGCATCGAGGCTTCGACTTCGGCCTTGGTCGCGGGGGTTGCCGCGCAAGCGGCAACCTTTTCGGGATCGAGGCCCGCCTTGGTGGTGGAGCTATTCAGAGTGAGCGTGGCGCCATCAGGCGTGGAGAGGCCATCCTGGCCATCAAAAACCGCCCCAGCGAACTGGAAGAATGCGGGGCTGCCTCCCATCTTGGCGACGCAGACGGCATATTCCGCCGCCTTCTCGGATTGCGGATGGATGCTGGGGAGCGGATCGTTCTCAAAGACAATACGCGCCTTGGGGAAATCGGCTACGAGCTTATCCATGTTGGCCTGCGCTGCCTTGCAATGCGGGCACTGGAAGTCGGCGAACTCGACCATTTCAAGGTCCTTCGATGCTGCGCCGCGATACGGGCCATTGGCCTTCTGTTGAAGCAGGGTGCGGTACTCCTGGTACGGATGTTCGCCGAAGGGAATGATCCGATCGCCAACGATGATGTGCTGCCCATCGGGCGTGGTGAAGAAGGCGAAGCGATAGGGCTGCTGTTTGCCGGTCTTGTCGCCGACGAAGACGGTAACTTTGCTGATGCCTGCGATCTGCGTCTTCTGGATTGCCTGCACCTGCCACATATTGTTGGCGTCAAAGCCGAGATTCGCCTGCATGAAGGCATCAACGACTTCCTTGGTGGGCGCAGTCGCAGTGAAATCGGCAGGATCGGGCGCCGGAAAGACGGGAGCCTTGGCCGCGGGTGCAACTGGTGCAGCGGCATCGGGTGCGGGAGCGGTGGGAGTCTGGTCCTGCGCAAAAGCGTGATTGATGGGCGAGAAGACAATGGCCAAAGCTGCAGCAGAGGCCAATCGAACGGAATTACGGATCAAGCGAATTTCTCCTTCAGCGACGGGAAGACCCCGACTTTTAGCTTATACCTGAACTTTGACGGCGATGGGAAAGCGGCGGCCCATGCCGAAGGACTTCGAAGTAACCTTCAAAACCGGGGCGGCCTGTTGGCGTTTGTACTCTGAGCGCTCGACCAGGCGAACTACCTGTTGGACGAGATCGAGGGGGAAACCGTTTTTCTGAGCGATGCATTCTGGCGTTTCGTAGCGTTCGACGTAGGCCTCGAGGATGGGGTCGAGGACCTCGTAGGGCGGTAGCGAATCCGTGTCTTTCTGTCCGGGCCGCAACTCGGCCGACGGCGGTTTTTCGAGAATTGCCGCAGGGATGATTTCGCCGTCGCGATTGAGCCAGCGGCAAATGGCGTAGACCCGCGTTTTGATGAGATCGCCAATGACTGCGAGGGCGCCGACCATATCGCCGTAGAGTGTGCAATAGCCAACAGCCATCTCGGACTTGTTGCCAGTGGTGAGGACGAGCGACCCGAATTTGTTGGAGAGCGCCATGAGCAGATTGGCGCGGATGCGCGCCTGCAGGTTTTCTTCGGCAAGACCCGGCGTGGTTCCGGTGAAGAGCGGCTCGAGAGCCTGCGTGTATTGACGGAATAAATCGCTGATGCCGATGATCTCGAAGCGAATGCCGAGGTTGGCGGCGAGCGTTCGGCTGTCGTCGACGGATCCCTGCGAGGAGTAGGGACTGGGCATGCCGATGGCAAGCACGTTTTCCCTGCCGAGGGCCTCGGCCGCAATGGCCGTGACCAGCGCTGAGTCGATTCCGCCGCTGAGCGCGATGACAGCTTTGCTGAAGCCGCACTTGCGGACGTAATCACGTGTGCCGAGAACCAGGGCCCGGTAGGCAGCCTCAGTGTCGTCGTCGGACGGATCGGGCAGAGCCGGCGCACAGAATGGATCGAAGACAACGAGGTCCTCTTCAAAAGACTTCGCCTGGGCCACGAGGTCGCCGTGGGCATTGATCGCCAGCGAAGAGCCATCGAAGATGAGGCTATCGTCGCCACCCACCTGGTTGCACATGACGATGGGAATGCCGTCGCGATTGGAGATGGAGCGGAGCATCTGGCGGCGTACTTTGCGTTTGGAATGCCAGAATGGCGAAGAAGACAGGTTGATGTGAATCGCGGGGTTCTGGCGCATCAGCTCTTCGAGAGGGTCGTAGGAGTAAAGACGGCGCGGCCAGAAGTTCTTGTCGTTCCAAGCGTCTTCGCAGATCGAAATGGCTAGCCGGAGGCCGTCGAGTTCGACAACCTGCTGCGGGCCGGAGTGCAGAAAGTAGCGCTGCTCGTCGAATACATCGTAGAAGGGCAGCAGCCGCTTGTGCTGCTCGAGCAGCACGTGTCCGCAGTCGAGCAGGACGGCGGCGTTGACCGCCGGTTTGCCCGCTTCGCGTGGGGCCGGCAGCGCGACGCCGGCAACCAGGGCTGTGGACAGATTGTGTGTGGAAGCGGCGAGTTGGTCAACGGCTTCGCGGCAGCGCTGGAGGAAGCTTGGTTTCTCGAGGAAGTCGGCTGGGGGATAACCGCAGATGGCCAACTCGGAAAAAACGGTAAGGCGGGCGCCCTGATCGGCAGCGCGCCGGGCAGTTGCAATGATTTTTTCCAGGTTCCCAGTGAAATCCCCGACCGTGGGGTTGATCTGGGCCAGTGCGATCTTCACATCTTTAGTTTAATGCAGGGGAGGGACCAGGAACGGAGGGGCTAAGGGACGGAGGGGCTTAGGGAAAAAGGGAGTAGGGAGTAACAAACAAAGGCGCGGCTGCGAGTACAAAGCGCCTGCAACGGGAATTGGGGCGCACTAGGTACCGGTACCGGAGAAGACTACGCCGACAGTACGGACGATGATCTTGAGGTCGAGCCAGAGGCTCCAGTTCTCGATGTAGGCGACGTCAAGAGAGACGTAGCTGTCGAAGGAGGGATCCTGACGCGCCTGGACCTGCCAGAGGCCGGTGATGCCCGGTGTGACACGGAGGCGGCGCAGATGGCTCAGCTTGTATTCCATCACCTCGCTGGCGATTGGCGGCCGCGGTCCGACAATGCTCATATCGCCGCGAAGAACGTTGAGGAACTGCGGAAGTTCGTCGAGCGAGTACTTGCGCAGGATGCGCCCAACACGCGTGACGCGGGGATCATTGGAAATCTTGAAGAGTACGCCGTCGCGCTCGTTCATGTGCATGATTTCGGCACGTCGCTTCTCCGCATCCCGCACCATGGTGCGGAATTTGAAGCAGCGGAAGACGCGCCCCTTTTTGCCGATGCGTTCGGAGGTGTAGAAGATCGGTCCGCGCGACTCGAGCTTGATGGCGATGGAGAGGACGATCAGAAAGGGTGAAAGAACCAGAAGCAGAAGGCAGGAGAAGACGACGTCGAGGACGCGCTTCAGCATGAAGCCCAGTTCGGGAACGTGACCGCGATGCAACGGGATGGTTGGGAACTGGCCGATGTACTCGATCGGGCTGTTCCAGGCGAGGCCGTCGTAGAGGTCAGGGACCACGCGCAGATCGACCCCATGCACGCGGGCTTTCTCGAGGACGTCCTGCACAATGCCGCGCTCGCACGGGGTGGTGAAGAAGATTTCGTCGACGAACTGCTTGCGGGCGAGCTGGAAGAGCGTTTCGAGGGTGCCGACAACATCGCCAGAAGGCGCGGTCAGCCGCGGAGAGGCGCCGGGGAAGTCAATGAAGCCCTTGAAGGTGTATCCGAGATGACGAATGCTCTCGAGATGATGGCGTAGAGCATGCGCTTCAGGACCGGTGCCAACAATCAGGACATTGCGCGTGTCCTGGCCACGCTCAAACCTGCGGTACATCAGGGTGCGATAGATAAGGCGCCGCAAAGAAAGTGAAACCGTAACCAAGACGAGCGTGAGCATCACAACGCGACGAGGAATGTCTCCCCCGCGGACCAGGTACAAGGTTCCGGTGAGGAGTAGGCCGGAGGTAAAGCATACCTGGACCGTGAGGCGCTGCTCGTGCAGGAACGAGCTCAAGCGAGTAGGCGCATACAGGTGCAGGCGGCGGCTTGTAACGACGAGAACAGTGGCGAATCCGCAAAGCAGGGCGAGCAGAAGCCACATCGACCGGCCGTAGAAGAGGGTCCCATTGTAAAAGGCGCGGGCTCCATCGACGGGCGTGGTGTGACGCTCGTAGATGGTGGCGATGATGGCCGAAATCAGGACAGTCAGGAAATCGAGGAACATCCAGAGCCTGACTTTGCCTGGTGAACTGCGCGACGAGGAGACACTGGCGTCGGTCACCCAATCGGAGGGTGAAGTCACCGAAGCGGAAACTCGTTGCCAGAAGTCCGATGTTGCCATGTGTCTTCCGCAAGCCTCAGGGATTCAGAGCCACAGCTTGAAAAAAGTGGGAGCTTGACTGGTTGAAGTGAGCGTGGAGCAGGATGTCTTCCGTGGGAATCGCTTAGTGCTCTCAGTTCGAGTCACCTGCTCTGTGGAAGGTTGCCTCAACTCCAGCCGTTTCGTCCGTTACCTTGGTCATGATGGCGTCTCGTCTCGTGCATTCGGAGCGCCAGTTATTCTTGCCGGTGCCTGTTGTTTTCTGCAGGCTTATGAGCCTGAAGCGTTTAGCCGTTGAAAAACTACCATGCTCCACTTGCACTGCATGGACAGGGAGCAAGAGCAGTAATCTCTCGGCCTGTTATCTTTTTGGATACCTGACCCAGATCTGGGGTATATCAGCCAGCAACAAGTCTGACCAATGCAAAAAGGGGAACTCGTTCCACCGGGCTCTATCCCCGTCACTTTCCGGGGGCCTCGTGCAGTGCATTGTTTCTAACTTCTCAGCTCGAACGAAGGGGAAGTTGGCTTCAGGTGAATTATCGCTGATGTCCCGTTATAAAGTCATCAATACTCTATACCGAAGGTAACACGTAAGCATCGAGGGTAAGAAACTGTTGAATGTGGGGATCTGGTGAGGCAACAAAGTCCTTGAGCGGTCCGAAAAACGCTGCACGTCCCTCATCAAGAAACAGAACAGTGTCAGCGAGGTGCTCTGCGAAACGCATGTCGTGGGTTACCACGATGGCGGTGAATCCAAGCTGCTGCTTGAGGCGCTGAATGAGACCTCCGAGCCGGCGGGCAATGATGGGATCGACCATCGTTGTGGGTTCATCGTAGAGAACCACTTCGGGTTGAGATGCGAGGGCGCGGGCGATGGCCACGGCTCGCTTGCGGCCTGTGGATAGGCTGGCCGGGAGCGCATCAGCCGCATCGGTTGCACCGACGAGGCCGATGAGACGATCGACGATTTGCAGGACCTGGTCCTCCTCCTGACCACCGCGTTCGCGCAGCGGGAAGGCCACATTTTCGCGGACGGTGAGCGAGTCAAAGAGTGCGCCGTTCTGAAAGACCATGGTGACCCGCTTGCGGATGGCCTGCATCTCTTCCTCGGTATAGGAGTTGATCTCCTGGCCTTCGACCCGGATGGAGCCGACCTGCGGGCTGAGAAAGCCCATGAGGATGCGCAGTGAAACCGACTTGCCGACGCCGCTGCGGCCCAGGATGCAGAGTGTCTGGCCGCGATCGACCGAGAAGCTGACGTCGTCCAGTACCTTGCGCTCGCCGAACGACATGGAGACATGCTTGAAAGAGATCAGCGGCCAGCTTGTGGGCGGCTCGTCGGCAGGGATGGGTTTGTCGCCGACGATATCAGCCATGACGTCCCCGGCGATCTGGGGGTCAGCGGGGATAGGGACGTCGGGCTCCCCGGCAGGGTGCGGAACAATATCCGGCTTGGGATCGGGCGAGGCCACGAGATCAGCTTACTTGAAGATGCGCTTCAGGAGCGAATCGGTGCGGGCGAGATCGGTCGGAGTGTTTGTGCTCAGAAACCAGGTGTGGGCCGGAAGACCCATGGAATCGGCGACCTGGCCGGTTTGAGCGAGCAATTCGACGGGCAGGACAGAGAACGGCTTTGATAGCCCATAGGACGCGGTACGGAAGGCGGTAAGGCAGTTGCGGTCGTCAGAACGAAGGCTGGATTGAAGCGCCGGGGCTGCCGCGCGATCGACCACCACGGGAAATGTCTCGATGAATCCGCCAATTGAGGCGGCGGTGATGGCAGACCCTGTCAGTTCGGCGTGGTTCAGGAGATAGCCGATCAACGCTGGCGGCAGGAGCGGGAGATCCACGGGCAGAAAGACCGCGTAGCGAGCGGAGCCGGCATTGAGCGCCGAGCAGATGCCGGAGAGTGGGCCGAGCCCGGGATGCGCTGGGTCGTCGGCGATGACGGGAGCGAAGGCTGACAGGTCGCTGCGCGCGCCGGCGATGGAAGGCTTGAGCCCGACCGACGGAAAATTGCGATCGCATGCTGGATGAGTGGCATGCCGTTGAGGGTGACGAGGGCTTTGTCCTGGCCCATGCGGCTGGAGCGGCCGCCGGCGAGAATGAAGGCGTCGGCGGGCTCAACATGGGTGTGGGGCAGGCTCAACGGCCTGCCTCCTCCAGGAAGCGGATCAGCGAACGAATGCCGAGCTCGAAGTTCTTCAGGTTGAACTTCTCGTTGGGCGCGTGGATGTTGTCGTCGGGCAGGCCGAAGCCCATCATCACGCTGGGCAGGCCGAGGTGGCGGTCGAAGTCGCCGACGATGGGGATGGAGCCGCCGGAGCGGATGAAGACCGTGTCCTTGCCCCACACCTCGTGCAGCGCGCGCGTGGCGGCCTGGATGTAGGGATTGTCGACGGGAATCAGGCAGGGGTCGCCGGAGTGAATGAGGCGCACGTCGACATCGACGCCGTCGGGGGCGATCTTCTCAACATAGCTCTTGTAGAGCGCGAAGGATTTTGGCCGGAGTCATGCCGGGAACCAGGCGCATGGAGACCTTGGCCAGTGCCTTGGCGGGAATCACGGTCTTTGGCGCCGGCGCCGGTGAAGCCGCCGGGCATGCCGTGCACGTCGAGCGTGGGCCGCGCCCAGGTGCGCTCGAGCACGCTGTAGCCGGGCTCGCCGACGAGCTGGCGCGAGCCGACTTCGGTGATGCGGTAGTGCTCTTCGTCGAAGGGAAGGCTGTGCCAGGCGGCGAGTTCTTCGGGGCTGGGCGGGATGATGTCGTCGTAGAAGCCGGGGATGAGGATGTGGCCGTCTTCGTCCTTGAGCTGGGCGATGATCTGCGCCGAGCGCGACGAAGGGATTGGGCGCTGCGCCGCCGTACATGCCGGAGTGCAGATCGGTGTTTGCGCCGCGGACTTCGATCTCGGTGTAGATCATGCCGCGCAGGCCGACGCAGAGCGTGGGAAGGCCGGGCGCGAAGAGCTCGGTGTCGGAGACGAGCGCGAAGTCGGCTTTGAGATCGGCGGGCTTGGAGGCGACGTAGGCGGCAATTCCCTCCCCTCCCACTTCTTCTTCGCCTTCGAAGAGGACGCGGACGTTGAGCGGCAGCTTGCCGTCGTCGGCGAGCAGCGATTCGAGAGCCTTGACCTGCGCCCAGACCTGGCCCTTGTCGTCGACGGCGCCGCGGGCGTAGAGATTGCCGTTGCGCTCGGTGGGCTCGAAGGGCGGCGAGAGCCACTCGTCGAGCGGATCGGGGGGCTGGACGTCGTAGTGGCCGTAGATGAGCACGGTGGGTTTGCCCGGCAGCGTGCAGCCAGTCGGCGTAGACCAGCGGATGGCCTTGCGGTTTCGATGAGGCGCACGTTTTCCATGCCGATGCGCTTGAGCTCGGCGGCGAGCAAATTCGGCGGCGCGGCGGCAATCGTCCTTGTGCTCGGGCAGCGTGGAGATGGAAGGAATGCGCAGCAGGTCTTTCAGTTCATCGAGAAAACGCGGATGATTCTGCGTGGCGAAAGTCAACAGCAGGTCGAAGACATGAAATGGCTCCTCTAAAAGCGGAAATCAAAGTCAAAGCAAAAGTATAGGCCCTCCAATCAGAGCAGTTCCAGCGTTCACATGCACTCTTGATGGCCGTGAGAGGTGGCAATTTCCCGAGGAAATGCCCCTCGACAGAATGGCTCTGGTATACAAAGACTCTGGAACCGCAGCAGTCAATTTGAGTGAAAGGGCGACTCTTTTGCGAAAACACGAAGGCGTCTGCCAACTCCGCCCCGTTCGCGGCTGTTGGATTGGTATTTTCCTTCTTCTCCCGGCACTTTCGGGAATGGCTCTGGCCCAGACAAAAGCGGACGGCCCTTACTACGCGCGGTCGAACTCATTTGGAGTCTTTGTTGCGGATTCGGGCGACTCGAGCCACATGCTGCTGGGGTCTGCTGAACAGCGCAAGCTGTTTGATGTCGGCTTTTCCTACAACCGCCGATTCTTCCTCAGGCGGATTGTCAGTTGGCAGTACAGTGCAGAGCTGCTGCCTGTAGCGCTGGAGAGTGACCCTTTAGCCCGCTTTGTGGTCAACGAGACATCGCCTACTATCGCAACCTTCACCGGCGATTTGGCTGACGCTCCAGTTTCTTGCGCACCGGTGACAGTCAGTTTTTCGAATGTGGTGAACGGAGTTACGTATGCCGGCACGGAAACTTATTCATGTCATGGCCGGCAGTGGACGATCGGGGAGGCGATGTCTCCCGTTGGGATGCAATGGAACTTTCTGCCGCTTCGCAGGATACAGCCGTTCATAAATGGCCACGGCGGGTACATGTATTCCACGCGGCCTATTCCAATCGGTGGCGCAGGTTCTTTCAACTTTACATTCGACGTTGGGGCTGGAATCGAGTTTTACCGCACCAGGACCCAATCGCTTCGGCTCGAATACCGCTATCACCACATCTCAAACGGCGACACCGCAAACTCCAATCCGGGCGTCGACAGCGGGGTGTTTCAGGTGACTTACGCATTTGGGCGTTAATAGCGGGCGACCTTCGGATCTACTTCGGTCGACCAGGCGTCGATTCCGCCGCTGAGGGACTGCACGTTTTCGAAGCCCTGGTTGCGAAGCCACACGGTGACATTGAGCGAGCGCTGGCCATGATGGCAGAGGACGACGAAGTGCTCGTCGGGATCGAGTTCCTGGTGAGCGCGGGCGGGGACTTCGCCCATGGGCATGAGGGCGCTGGGTTCGATGCGGGCGGTGGAGTATTCCCACGGCTCGCGGACGTCGATGAGGCGGGTTTTGCTTCCGCGCAAAAGCGCAGCCGCGTCGGCAGGAGAAATTTCGTAGTCGAGCATGGGTCCAGTGTATCGGGCGCGGTGGATTTGCGGGCAAGCCGGGAGGCAACGCTAGTTTGAAGGCTGCACCAACTCGCGGATTGTTGCCCAGCCTGTCGGGCTCTCTTTGGTGCGCCTGTAGACGACCATGGAACGGCCAGTGAAGGAAGACGATTGGCCTCCGGACAGGGGCGTTGCGCGAATGGTGAAGTGGAAGATTCTAACCGCCGAATCGCCCATGACCAGAGAACTCTCAGTTTTGGATTCGATGAACTCGAGGCGCGCGTTTTTGAGGTTGGCGGCGATGGCCGCGACCACTGCATCGCGGCCCACGAGAAAGGTGCCGGGAGAGAGCGATTTCACAACATCGGGGTCATGGTAGAGACGAATCGCGTCGAGATCGCCGCCGGCAAAGCCCGCGCGGACGGCGGCATCGGTTTTGTCGAGGGCGGCTTCATCGGCCGAGTTGGCAGACTGCGCGAAACAGGTGACGGCAGCGGCCAGAAGAAGAAGGGTCAAGACAGGCCGGAGATTCAGTCTCATGGGTGGGGATTATACGGACGGGATTCCACGGTGCAGATTAAGTTTCAAGCGGGCGGTGAGGGGGTCGCTGATCGGAGGGGTTGGAAAGTAGTCTGGTAGGGATGCCGCCGATTCTGAATGCGCAATCGATTACGAAGCAATTTGGGGCCACGCCGCTGTTTCGCGAAATTTCGTTGACCGTGGACGATGGGGAGCGGATCGGGCTGATCGGGCCGAATGGCGCGGGCAAATCCACGCTGCTGGCGGTGCTGGCGGGCAGGTCGAACCGGATTCGGGCGAACTGGCGGTGCGCAAGCGGGCGCGAGCGGCGTATGTGCCGCAGGATTCGCGTTTTGCTGCGGGGCTGACGATTCGGCAGGTGCTGGAAGTGGCGCTCGTAGCTGCGCATGTGACCGAGGAAGAGCGCGAGGGGCGGCTGCGGGAGCTGGCGGGGCGGGCCGGATTTGCGGACCTGAAGGCGGAGGCGGCGACGCTCTCCGGCGGGTGGCGCAAGCGGCTGGCGATTGCGGAGGCGATGGTGAGCCATCCGGATGTGCTGCTGCTGGACGAGCCGACCAATCATCTGGACCTGGCGGGGATTGAGTGGCTGGAGGAGCTGCTGCACGAGTCGTCGTTTGCGGCGGTGACGGTGAGCCACGACCGGTATTTTCTTGAGGCGACGTCGAGCGAGATTGTGGAGCTGAATCGGGTGTATGCGGATGGGCTGCTGCGCGTGAAGGGGAACTTCAGCAGGTTTCTCGAAGAGAAGCAGGCGTATCTCGAATCGCAGAGCGACAGCAGGAGAGCCTGCGGAACCAGGTGAAGACGGAGATCGAGTGGCTGCGGCGCGGGCCGAAGGCGCGGACGACGAAGTCGAAGGCGCGGATCGATACGGCCAACGAGATGATCGGGCAGCTGGCGGCGATGGACTGCGCGGACAGCGGTGAGCACGGCGGGAATCGATTTTGAGGCGAGCACAGCGGAAGACGAAGCGGCTGGTGGAGTTTGAGGATGTCGCGGCGTGTCGATAGTGGAGCGGACGGCAGGCTGTTCGGACGGATTGAATTTTCTCCTGACGGCGGGAATGAAGGTGGGGCTGGTGGGGCCGAACGGGAGCGGGAAGACGACGCTGCTGCGGCTGTTGCGCGGGCGAGATTGAGCCGGCGGAAGGGACGATTCGGAGGGCCGATGCGCTGCGGATGGTTTACTTCAGCCAGATGCGCGAGCTGGACGAGAGCCTGACGCTGCGGCGGGCGCTGGCGCCGGAGGGCGATGGCTGGTCATACCAGGGGCGGCACGGTGCACGTGGCGAGTTGGGCGGCGCGGTTTCTGTTTACCGGCGAGCAACTGAATCAGCCGGTGCGGAACCTGAGCGGCGGCGAGCGGGCGCGGGTGCTGATTGCGAAGCTGATGCTGGAGCCGGCGGATGTGCTGCTGCTGGACGAGCCGACCAACGATCTGGACATTCCGACGCTGGAGATTCTGGAAGAGAATCTGCTGGAGTTTCCGGGCGCGCTGGTGCTGGTGACGCATGACCGCTACCTGCTGAACCGGGTGGCTTCGACGGTGCTGGGTCTCGATGGGAAGGGGCAGGATCGGACAGTTTGCGGACTACGCGCAGTGGGAAGGGTGGGTGGAAGAGCAGGGATTAGGGAGTAGGGAGCAGGGAGTCGCAGGCAGAGGGATTCGGGAACAGGGATTCGCCAAGGAACAGGGATCAGGGAACAGGGAGCAGAATGCTTCCATCCAGACTGAGGTTCCGAGGGCTAAGAAGAAGCTGTCGTACATGGAGGCGCGAGAGTTTGCGACCATTGAGCAACGGGTGGAGGAGTCGGATGCGCGCGTTGGGGCGGCGCGGGCGCGGGTAGAAGACCCGTCGATTGCGACGGATGCCGCTGCACTGCAGGAGGCACTGGCGGAATTGGAGGCGGCTGAAAGAGAGAATGAGGGTCTGTATTCCCGCTGGGCTGAATTGACCGATCGGGCAGTCTAAACTGGTAGGAACCGTCAAGTAAGTTGAAGTGAAAGCTGGACTTTGACGGCATACAGCGAAACAATTGCATCGAAAGACAATATGCATAATCCGGTAAAGGTTCTGATTGTCGAGGATGAACCCCACGCCTTGATGGGGCTTGCGGAGCTGATCTCTGGCTGGGGATACCAGACGGAAACCGCGCGAGACGGCATCGAAGGCTGGGAGAAGTCGCTCGCCTGGGATCCGGCAATTGTGGTAACGGACTTCAAGATGCCGCGAATGGACGGCATCGGACTGCTGACAAAGCTCGCGGAGAGCGCCAGCGCAAACGTGGCGGTGGTGCTGCTGACGGCGCAGGGGTCGATTCAGACTGCCGTAGATGCCATGAAGCTGGGTGCTTACGACTTTCTGCAGAAGCCGGTAGATGCCACGCGGCTGCGGACGATTCTGGCGAATGCGACGCGTCAGCGTGCGACGGAGATTGAGCTCGAGGTCACGCGGAGGCAGTTGCGGAATACGGGAATTCTGGGCTCGATGGTGGGGAGTTCGAAGCCGATGCGGGAGATATTTGCGCTGATCGAGCAGATTGCACCGTCTAACGTATCGGTTCTGATCACGGGCGAGAGCGGCACCGGCAAGGAGATGGTGGCGCGGACGCTGCACGACCTGAGCCCGCGAAAGGGGCGGCCGTTCGTGGCGGTGAACTGCGCCGCGATTCCGGAGACGCTGATTGAGAGCGAGATCTTCGGGCATGAGAAGGGTGCGTTTACCGGCGCGGTGGAGCGCGGGCCGGATGCTTCGAACTGGCCTCAGGCGGGACCTTCTACTGGATGAGCTGGGCGAGATGCCGAGCGGGACGCAGGCCAAGCTGCTGCGCGTGCTGGAAGAGCGAAAGCTGCGGCGCCTGGGAGCGCGATCGGAGCAGGACGTGGATGTGCGCGTGCTCGCGGCGACCAATCGCGATCCGCAGGACGCGGTGACACAGGGGCATTTGCGCGCGGATCTGTTTTATCGGCTGAACGTATTTCATATTCACATGCCGCCGCTGCGGGAGCACCTGGAGGATCTGCCGGTGATGGCCGACGCCATGGTGCGCGAGATGAACCAGAAGCACGGGCGCCATGTATCGGGACTGTCTGAATCGATAATGGACCGGATGACGGCTTATGACTGGCCGGGCAATGCGCGTGAGTTGCGCAACACGATTGAGCGCGCGGTGATTCTGTGCCCGGACGGTGCGCCGCTGGATCCTTCGCATCTTCCGCGAACGTTTGGGACATCGCAGACGACGATACCGGCGAGCGGTGAATGATGCCAGCCTGGTGGGAGTGCGCGTGGGGAATACGGTGGATGAAGCGGAACGGATGCTGATTCTGCGCACGCTGGAGTCGACGGGGCAGAACAAGACGCGCGCGGCGGAGATCCTGGGGGTGAGCCTGAAGACGCTGCACAACAAGCTGAAGGAGTACAGCCATTCACGCGAGGATCCGGCCGCATAGAGGTCGAAGTTGGCCGGCTCCAGGCTTCTCCGTCAAGGGCTAAGGCCCCGTTTAAATTGGGTCGCTTGCGGCACGGTTGAAGCCGTGCCCTTTCAAAGCTGGGCGTTTATTTCCCGCAGCCAGTGAAGTTATGTCCGGTATATATGCTTTTTGAGCCTTGTGTGTTTTGACGAATGCGGCTGAAGACAAAACTCGTGATGGCGATTACGGGACTCGTGTTCGTGATCTCGGGCCTGCTCTCGCTGGTTTACGTAAGCCACCTGGTGGATGCGGCGATCCAGTCGTCTTACGACTCGAATCGCACGTTCGCGAGAATTGTGCGCTTCAGCGTACACAATGCGTTGATGACGGGGCTGAAAGACCAGAAGATCGTCGATCCGAGTGACACGGCCAGGCTGAACGAATTGGTCACGGCAGCGCTTCGTGACAGTCCGGCGCTGCAAGCGTCGATGGATTCCGCAACGATGTACTCCTCGACACTGCTCGATGTCAGCATTGCGAATGCGCAATCGCGTGTACTGATGAGCACGAATCCCGCGTATGTGGACAAAGTACTGCCGGCGCGGAAAAGCTATGGCGAGTTACTCGCGGCAGATCCGATTGGGAAGATTCGGGAGGTTTATGGACCGCCGCAAGGTCTTTGACATCACGGCCTCTGAGGATAGCGGTGGCGCGCCCTTTCTGACCGTCCACGTGGGCGTGGACACACGACTCTTGCAGCATGTGTATGAGCCTTCGTTGCAGGTAGCCATTACGCTAATGGGGTTTGCCCTGGGAACGGCGCTGATTGCGGCGTTTTTGCTGAGCAACCTGGCATTGCGGCCGCTGGAAGAAATAAGCATGCAGCTCGATTACTGGAATCCTACCCTCGTGGAACCGGCCAGCGAAGGAAGCGATGCGCCCAATCTCGATACCGCCGAAAGGGTCTCAACAAAAATTGAGCGGATCGGGCAACGCATGCGGAACGTCGAAGAGGTCTTCTCGGCATTGAAGGAAAACCTCGACCAGATACTCGGAAATCTGCAGGACGGCATCCTACTTTTCACTGGGGATGGGCGGGCAGTGCTGGTTTCCGAGGCAGCGCACCGCCTCCTGAACAAAGAAAATGACAAGATTCTCGGCCTGCATGCGAGCGAGATCTTCGACCCGTCAACGGTGCTGGGCCGCACGGTTCGGGACACCTTCGATGCCGGAGTCACGCTGGTGCAGGAAGATGTCCAGACGGAGACGGGACGTCGCATCCAGGCGTCGGTCGATTTCATTTATGACGACCGAACGAAGACCGGACTCGGCGCACTTGTAACCCTGCACGATCTGGAGTCGGTGGAGCAGATCGAATCGGAGCTGGAGCTTTCGCGGCGCATGGCGGCGATTGGCAGGCTGACGGCTGGTGTGGGACACGAGGTGAAAAACCCGATCAACGCGATTGTTGTTCATCTCGAGTTGCTGAAAAACAAACTTGGCGGGGATCACTCACCGGCGACGCGGCATCTCGATGTGATCGATGCGGAGATTCACCGGCTGGATCGCGTGGTGCAGACGCTGGTGGATTTTTCGCGGCCGGTGGAGTTGCAACTGCAAGAGCAGGATTTGCGCACAGTGATCGGGGATGTGCTGGCGCTGGCCGATGAAGAGCTCTCCACACGCAATGTGAAGCTGGAGGGCCGTCTTCCGGCAAATCCGATGATCGTGAATGTGGACGCGGATTTGCTGAAGCAGGCCGCGCTCAATGTCATCCAGAATGGCGCGCAGGCCATGCCCAACGGGGGTATATTGAGCGTGCGGCTGGAAGAAGAACGCAAGATGGCGGTGTTGCGAATTGCCGATGAGGGAGCGGGAATTCCGCCGGAGATTCGCGAAAAGATCTTCGATCTTTACTTCACGACGAAGAGCGGTGGAAGCGGCATCGGGCTGGCGATGACATACCGCATTTTGCAGTTGCATCATGGGAGCGTGGACGTAAAATCAGAGGTAGGTCGTGGCACGGAGTTCTCACTGCGCATTCCACTCGCCGCCACGGAATGGGGACGCCGGCATCTGCAACCGGCAAATGTGGAAGAGACAAAGGGGTTGGAAACATGAAGCTGAGCGCCAGGAGCGCTGCATGGCTGCTGCCTTTGTTGCTGACGGGGTGTTTTCACAAGACCCAGGTCGCACAAAATCAGCCGCTCGCACCGCCGATCGAAGACACGCCACCGGCAAAGCCGGAACCGTCTCCGACTAACCTGCCGCCGCCGGAGGTAACGGTTCCCGTACAGCAAGCGCCGGTGGATGTTACGCCACCGCCGGAGCCTGCGAAAAAGACGCCGAAGCACAAGAAACCGGCGAATACCAACCCGCAGGTTGCGTCAAACGGAACGCCCGCGTTGTCTGCCATCGGCCCGCTATCGACAGCTGATCCCCCCGACTTGCGGCAAGAGACCGATTCCTTGATTGAATCGACGGAAAAGGCACTGAACGGTATCAACCGCAAGTTGAACGACCAGGAACAGAAGACAGCCGCGCAAATCCGCGAGTTTCTGAAACAGGCGCGCGAAGCCGTTACAGCGGGAGACATGGACGGCGCGAACCACCTTGCGACCAAGGCCAAGGTGCTGCTGGACGAACTGCATCCCTAGAGCGGTTTGGGTCTCAAAAAAACAGAAGCAGGTCCCTCGTTGCGCTCAGGATGACAATCTTTGGTTATCGCTCGCCCCAGCTGAGCTTGCTGCGCAGCGCATCGAAGAAGCCGCTCTCGCTGAGCCGGACAAGATTGACGGCGTAATCGGAGCGACGGCAGCGGACTTCGTCGCCGAGACGAAGCTCGAATCCGGTTTGTCCGTCGACCGTGAGCAGGCACTGGGTGGGAATGCCTTCGACGCGGACGGTGAGAGACGCCTCGCCGCGGACCACGATGGGACGCAGCGTAAGCAAGTGGGGACAGATGGGCGTAACTACCAGCGCATCCACGTCGGGCGTGAGGATGGGGCCGTTGGCGGCGAGGGTGTAGGCAGTCGACCCGGTGGGCGTGGCGATGATCACGCCGTCGGCGCGGAAGCGTGCGACGCTTTTCCCGTCGAGTTCCACACCGAAGTCGCCCATGCGCGCGATGTCTCCCTTGGAGACCACGACTTCATTGAGGGCCTCGTAAGTTTTCACCACGGAGCCGTCGCGCACGACTTCGGCGTGAAGCATCTTGCGCGCATCGAGGGTGTGGCAGTTGTCGCACCAGCTGGCGAGCGTGGGGTAGAGATCAGCGAGCCGCACCTCGGTGAGGAATCCGAGCGAGCCGAGGTTGACGCTGAGGATCGGCGTGCCGGTGGCGGCAAAGATACGCGCGACCGAGAGCAGTGTGCCGTCGCCGCCGAGCACGACGACGAGGCCGGGCTTGTGCGCGGGCATGTCGGAGCGATCGACTGCGGGAGCGGCCTGGGTGTAGCTGGCGCCCTCATGATCGAGCAATGGGCTGAAGTCGTGTTTCCGCAGCCAATCGATCAGTTCGGGCAGCAACTGGGCGAGTTCCTGTTTTCGCGGTTTGCTGACAACTGCGACACAAATCATGCGGTTTCAGTGTAACGGATGGGGAGCAGCCGGTCGTCAGTTGTCAGTTTTCAGCTGTCAGCGTTCAGGGGCGGCGAGCATAGAGGAGGAACTCTACGTTGCCTTCGGCGCCGGTGATGGGGGATGGGATGGTTTCGACGGCGTGCCACGCCAGCTCAGTGATGGCATGGACGACTTTTTCGATGACGAGTTTGTGGATTTCGGGATTGCGGACGATGCCGCCTTTGCCGACGTTTCCCCGCCCTGCTTCGAATTGCGGCTTGACTAGGATGACGGCTTCAGTGATCGCGGGCGCGGCGGCGAAGACAGGGGCGAACAGAAGCGTCGCGGAGATGAAGGAGACGTCCATCACGAGAAGGGTCAAGTGCGGCATGCCGGACTCGGCAAACGCCCCGGGGGCGAGAAAGCGGGCGTTGGTGCGCTCGATGAGACAGACGCGGGGATCGTTGCGGAGCTTCATCGCGATCTGGCCGAAGCCGGTATCGACGGCGGTGACTTGAGCGGCGCCGCGCTGGAGAAGGCAGTCAGTGAATCCGCCGGTGGAGGCGCCAATGTCGAGGCACGCGCGTCCGGCGACGTCAATGTGCCAGTGATCGAGCGCAGCCTGAAGCTTGAGACCGCCGCGGCTGACGTAGGGCATGTCTTCGCCGAGGAGGCGGATGGCGGAATCGGCTGCGACGGAGGCGCCGGGCTTGTCAACTTTCTGTTCGTTGACAAGGACGCGTCCAGCGAGGATGAGGGCACGGGCGCGTTCGCGACTGGGAACGAGGTTGCGATCGACGAGCAAGACATCGATGCGGGTTTTGACGATGGCTCCCAAGGCTTCAGTTCGTTTTCGGCGTCAGGTGTGATGAGGGACAGGTTTCGGTTGAGTTGCCGGCAAATTCGGACGATATGCAACCAACTGGTTGCCAGACACCCCCCTATCCCGGTCTCTATGAACAAGTGCCCCGTTTTCAGTGGCTTACAAATCGAGGTCCCGGCAAAGATTTGATGTCATTCTACTTAGCCGTAGAGATTTTTCCTGTAAAGACTTAGCAGCAGATCCAAGACGCGCTTGTCCTTTGGGACCATGCTCTTCGTGTCACTCTGTTTGAGAATAGCAAATTCGATGAAATTGCCTGCAAGAGTGGCGAAGAATTTACGCCGCATGGAATCAAGCAGTTGGGTCAAGTAATGGGGCAGTGGAGGTTGACAACTTCTGGCCGACTCGGATGCTGAGGAGAATTGTTGTTGCGTCCTCGGGGCGCTCTGGAAGTAGGCCGATAAAGTGCCTTAATGAGACATTTAAGCATTCGCTAAACCCGGCGAGAACAAAAGTGGGGCTATGTCCGAGTTGCCCACCACACACCAATGACACGTCGGTGCGACCAGATATGCTGCGTCGCATGGCTACCACACGAAAGGAGTGCAATGCGTCATCGAGAATTGGAGGAGCCCAACACCTCCGGCCACTTCAGCAAATGAGTCACGACCGCGAACGCGCCGAGTGCAGCCAAGACGAGAGTATATGGAAGACAGGACCCGATCGTTTGCGAGACTGTCGGCTGATCGTTAAAGTGTCGCACTTCGATTATGTATGCCCGTTGGGCCAGCATTCCATAGGGGAAAAAACAGCCCGCAAAAATGAGCCAGCTACCGGGCACGAGTCGCTTTCACAGAGCAACTATGCATGCTGGCAGCGGTGTTGCCAGCGCAAAAGTGATCGCGAGGATTTCCGGGGTGCTGTCATTCGCACCGATTGTGAACGCACTGCCAACGGATGCGACGCAGCCCCACAAGCCGCCAAGAATTCCTAGCCCGAATACAGCAGCACTGACTGCTCTCTTCGATTGATCTGAGATCACACAATCACTCTAAACGCTGGAGAACCGATTGTGCATCGCTGTTCGGGGTGTGACACCGTCTAACCGGACAGAACTCAATTCTGAGGTGTACGCTGGATTCCCAACGAGGACATCGAGCGAAGCTAGCCAAGATGTCTAGCAGATGCCGTTTGCGTTTAAGTGATGGGTGTATTTCATATCCGTGCCCTGAATGTGAACGGTTAGCCACTGTTTCAAGATGTCTAGAGTTTCAATTGCAAGCGCGGTTTCACCGGTCCTATACCTTGACTGCAAAGTGACAACCTGCTCGACCAGTTTTCGGTGCTCTCGTTTGTGGTCAACCGCTGGATATCCAGTTATCTCAAAAAACTCTTCTTCTCGAGCGAAATGGTACCTGGTATAGCTTTCTAGCTCATCGAGAACTTTGCCAATTATCGCTTTGCCTTGGCCCTGACTCAATCCATCGGAGAGCTGGTTAATCAGGTCTATCAACTGCTTGTGATCATCGTCTGACGCTTGGACTCCTACGCTCAAATCGGTGGTCCATCTGAAATCTGACATCGTCGAATCTCATTTCGCTCTGCAACATTCGTTGTTGCGAGAGTCACGCGCGGTCCGGTCCCTTCCTCAATTCAAAGATATTGTCACAATCCCAGAGTGTCATGCGTGATTTGCGTCACATCTATCCTTCATGCTGGTATACCTATAATCCCCGCACTGCCCATGGAGGAACAAAGCATGGTCAAAAGATCGACATGGTGGGCCACCGCTGTCGGCACGGCTGTTGGCACGGGTGGTTGGTTTTTGGGAATCGGCAAGTACGTCTCGTCCACACATCCGGGTTGGGCGCTGTTCTTGATCACCCTCACCGCCACCATCATCACCCAGATCAGCGTGGAGCAAGAGAGCCGTCACAAGATCGCCCGTGCGCAAGCTGCGCAGCCTTCCAGCTCACTGCGGAACCCGTAGCTCTAAGACATTGTTGCTTCCAATCCTCTCGCGCCCATTTGCATCCCTTGGAGATGCCGACTGATCGCTAGTGCCGCTAGCCGGACGAACACCCAAATTTGGGTAATGTCCGGATTGCCCACCACACTCCCGCGATGTGCCGAACGAACGGCTTCTGGCCTATTTCGATATAGATGGAGCACTTCTAAATGCTCAGCGGCGATAGACTCAGACCATGTCAGCTGCCCACCTAGAGTTCACATTGAAAAACGGACCTCGACTGGGCCACTAGTGTCGCGCCAAGGCGGAGGAGGGCCAGATTGCCAATGAGAACCTTGAAATACCTTTTTGTAGCCTCGGTATGCACATCCTCAATGATGCCCTATGGCTAGCACTCAGTCGGCAGGCCGCGTCGGCAGCTGTGGTGCGCAACTTGGTTGAAGTGCAATTCCATCACCGTGCTATATAAATAAAGTCACGCAAGTTGCACCCCTTCCGGAGGTCGCTAATGTTGCCCTTCCGAGCGAGATTTGCCGCTCGACGATTCTTTAGCCCACATTATCATCGGAAACTCGATCAAATCCTGGCTCATCCGCTCAAGTTCTATTTGGTCTTACTCCTCAAGTTATGGCCCGGCTTATCAAAGAGTCCTGTCGATTTACGTCTCAAGGACGGCAAGGTCATTCGTGTGCGGGATTTCTGGACTCTGTTTCTCTTTGATGAGATCTTCGTTGAGCATTGTTATGAACCGCCAGAGGTGATGAAGTGCGCCCCCTTCGGGCGGGTGATCGACATTGGCGCAAATATTGGTGTTTTTACATTGCGGAGCAAACAGCTGTGGCCGGAGGCACGGATCATCGCGATTGAACCGCATCCGGATAACTTCCGAAGCTTGCAAGAACATATTCAGGTCAACCGTCTCCGGGATGTAGAGCCGATGCAGATCGGCATCGCGGACAAATGCGGTTGCTTCGATCTGTATCTTTCGCCTCGCAACATTGCCGGCCATAGCATGTACAAAAAAGACCCAGTATCCCATTCCGTCTCCATTCAAACTTGCACGCTGGCTGATGTGATGTCGAAGGTTCCGGAGGAAAGTGGGGGAAGCACGCTTCTCAAAGTCGATTGCGAGGGATGCGAATATCCGCTTCTGTCTTCGCTGACGGTGGAATTGGCGGATCGGATATCGTGCATTGTGTTCGAACCTGAGCGGTCGCTTTACGACCTGAACGTTCTTATCCGAAAGCTCGAGTCAATTGGGTTCACGATTTCGCGCTCCTCAGGTCTTGTAGTTGGTCGAAAGAGCAGTAGCAGTTCCTCCTGATCCGCCCGATGGATTCAACCCTCTTGTCTACGCTGTTGGATCACCGCCGATTAGGAAATTCATCTGACAACGATCGCGTGACGTGTTGCTCAACCTGTAACGAAAGAGGAGACCGCGCCCCAACCACAATACGCAATTTGGTCCTCTTGGCACTGGCTGACAGTGCACTTAATCGCGATGTGAACCGAACACCTGTTTCATCTTCAGTCTGATTCTGGCTATCGCGTTGCCTCGCAATCCGCATCGAACCAGTTGATCCATACGCGGGAGGTGAACGATGCTTTTTCACCCGTCCAAAGTTGACAAAGCCGCGATATTGGCGCTCTGCATGACGACTGCGCTTCAAATCCAGTCCGCAGTTAGCCAGGTCAGTGCGGCAAAAAGCCGCGCCGACAAGCTTGCATTTGACGCTGCGTCCGTCCGAGCCAGCACTCAGGAATTGTCTTTCAAAGGAGCGGACTTCCTGAACCCGGCTGGTAACGCCGCGCCTCCACAAGGTGGTCTGTTTTCTTGGAATGTGCAGCTCCCGTGGTTGATCAACTTTGCGTACGACCTTCGCAGTTCACAAACGAGGCGTCGAGCGCGGGAGGCGCTGCCAAAGTGGGCCCAAGAAAGCTGGTTTACCGTCGATGCCCGTGCCGAAGGCAAGCCGAGCCGCGACGATATACGCCAAATGGTGCGTTCGATGCTCGAAGATCGTTTTCAGCTCGCTGCTCATATGGAGAGACGCGAGGGGCAGGTATACGCACTTGTGGTGGCGAAGCAAGGATTGGGACTTAAGCCGCATCCTGAAGGCGCGTCCTGCATGCTTTCCTCATCTCAGAAAAACGAAAACAACTTTCCAAATGTGAATCCATCGTACGAGGCGGTCCCTGCACGCTGTGGCGTTTTTGGTCGTGAACTGAGCCATGGGGGCGAGCACCGTCTAGAGTTGCTCAATGTGTCGATGCAGCAGATCGCGGACGCGTTGGGCTTGGGGCTGCCACTGTCCGTAGTTGATAAGACCGGGCTTGCAGGGCGCTACGATGCAGTGCTCGACTTCGGACCAGACAGCGCCGAACCGAACGCTGATTCCTCAGAGACAATTGGTCTACCGCCGCTACCTGGCGCTCTTGAGAAGCAGGTCGGCCTGAAGCTGGTGAAGCAGAATGCCCCGGTTGATACCTTCGTGATCGATCGCATCGAAAAGCTATCGGACAACTGATGAGATGCCCCAATGAACTCATCGAGGCAAAGCCCGGGAAGTTTCGTGTTCCGGTCCAATCACCGCCCGCTTGGAAATTACTACTTGAGCAACACCTGCCGTGAAGTGTCGTCAAAGATATAACTTCTGGATAGGCCACGATCCAGAAACCATCGAAATTTCGTGCTGGTAGCATTGTTGCTGGCGCGGATTCGACATCTGCAAAAGGAGGCACATTGAGACTGGCACGTGCGACTGCACTGTTTTTCATCATCGTTTTGCAAATTTTACTTTTCGTCTCCGCTGCGTCAGCGCAATCTGCCCCTTCGAAAAGCAAACGCCAGTCGCCTGCACCTGCGCCATCTGTGGAACCGAGCGCCGGGCAAGTGCCGATGGAAGTCTGGTTCTTTGACAGGATGTCGGACGATGATCAAATCGCCTATGTGAACGAGCTTATGGAGGCCGTTTACGCTGCTGCCAAAGGCGACCAGGTGGAACGCGCGCATCGGTTCTTCAAGGATAAGCAGTCCGGCGAAACGATATCGGGAATGGGCCAGTTCGAGTTGCAACTGGCGCAGGAGCGCATTAAGGATCTGGAGCATGTAGCAAAGGATCCGAAAGCGCCGCGAGCCCTGGTGGACAACGTGATGAATTCGGTATTGGTACAAAACGGCCTGATCATCACACCGAAGCCAGTGGTCCGAAACTTCCAGCGTAAATATGCACACTTGCACGATCCACTGACGTTGGACCGTGCCAATTCAGCCTTGGCGGAAATGCGCACATACGTTTTTCGCAACGTCGGAACACCGACCGATGCGGAGCTGAACAATCCTCCGGACGCCACGTGGACGGACCGTCTGGACTTTGAAGAACCGCGCATCATGCGGGCACTCTATACCGGAGACTTCGCGTTCGTGCAGCATTACCGAAGCCAGGCCTTGGCCTACATTGGGTCAATGAATCAAGAGCTTGCTTCCCTCTGTCCCAACAAATTCGACTCCCGCATCAGTGAACAGGTCAATCTGGAGAACGGTCTTCGATACCAATTGCATTTGCCGACGGATATGCCGGCAGGCAACCCTCTGGGACAGAGGCCGTCGGGAAACCCTTTAGATTTGCGAAGACAGATTCAACAGGCACTGGAAGACACCGAAGACGGCAAGAAGGACGCCGAGATCCTGTACACTCACGCCCCGTTTAAGTGCGACAGCGGTATCGTCGTGAAGATTCACAAGAACATGGCTGCGTTTGTTGGCCTTAGATAACCCAGCGCGCGTTATGGCCTTGGATGCTGTGACTCCCGAGTAACCGCCCACTCGGAATAACCGTTCAGTTAGCTCAATCGGGAAGCTGGCATTCGTAGGATCAAGCGGCAACAAGCCTCCACTCCGGTCGGGATGACATCGCTTTTTGCGATTGTTTCCCAATGACCGTCCGCCTGGAAGTAAGCATTCTTGTATTTGGAAAGCTCGTAATAACAACCGCAGATGCTGCCTACTCTGATCCGGATGATGAAGCCGCAACGGGGATGGCAGCGGGTTGCACCGTGGTCTTTGGTTTGGGAATGCCGTGCTCGTGGCAGTCGGTGCAGCGGACGCGGTGGATGTTGTGCGCGCTTTTGGCGTTGACGAAGGTGGTGTCCATCTTCTCAACGTCGATGCCGCAATGGGACATCTGCGGGTGGCAGGTTTTGCACGAGGCTGTGGCGCTCTCGTCGTGGCCGGCATGGCAGGCGAAGCAGCTGATGCCTTCGTGGACGCCGATGGGCGTGCGGTCATCGCCAGAGCCGGCCTGCGGTCCCCAATGGCTTGCGGCGGCGATGGACGCGGTCTCCGGCTGGCGGGGTGCGTGGCACTGGTAGCAGATAGCCTGGCGCTGGTCGGGACTGATGTTCAGGGCGCGCGGGCCATCGTAGAGTTGCGGCAGAGAGAGCAGCGTCGCGGCAAAATGCAGTTGCTCGCGCCGGTCGTAGAAGGCGAGCGACTCGCGCACCGGAGGCGTTGCTACGGAGAAACGCGATGGAGGCCGGGACTGGGGTGCACCTTCGCGATGCAACTGGTGGCAGGCCATGCACGGCATTGTGGGTTCATTGGAGAGAGCAGCCTGTTCGAGATGCCACGGGCCAGAGGTATTCATCGGCTGCACGAGGTCGCGAATGGCGCCATGGAAATGCATGCCATGGCAGCGGAGACAGTCGTCAGTGAGGCGGCGCTCGGCATTGTGGGTCGGATCGGTAAATATCTGCGCATAGCTGGCGCTGTGCGGACCGGCTTGCCATGCAGCGAACTCATGCTGATGGCAGCCCTGGCACTTCGCGGTCATGGCAAGCACATCGACGTCGCGCAGATGGATGGCCTCGGGCGGCTGCGAGAAGAGATGGACCCGGATGTGGCGCAGCTTGGTGGCCATGCCGGCTTCGTGGCAATCGAGACAGGTTGCAGTGCGATGCACGGAGCTGTGTACGGCGCTGGTGTACGCGGCCATCTCGTGGCAACTGGCGCAGCCCTGGCCGTGCTGCGATGTGTAGTAGTACGAGGCCGAGTAGGTGAGCGCGACGGAGAGAGCGGCGGCGGATGCGAGCACAAGGCCAACGAGCTTGAGGATGCGCATCATGAGCGGAAGGCCGTGCCTTTCCAGTTGCGGATGAGGGAGGCGGATGCGTAATAGGCGATGGCCATGATGGTGAGGACAGGATTGAAGCCGCCATTGTTGACATGGACGCTGCCGTCAATGACGAAGACATTGTCGACATCGTGGAGCCGGCAGTCGCGGTTCACGACGGAGGCGCGGGGATCGTCCCCCATACGGCAGGTGCCTGCCTGGTGCTGGCCTGCGGAGACGCTCTCAGAGTGCCACGACATAAGCGAGGTGTTGATGGCGCCAGCTTCCTTGAGCCACGCTTCGGCGCGCCTGGCCTGCACGTCGCCGATTTCGAAGGTGTGCGGATGGACGTTGCCTTCGAAGCGGGCTACGGGAAGGCCCCACTTGTCACGCACGGCGGGATCGATGGTGACCCTGCCGCTTGCGGTGGGGATTTGCTGCGTTGGTCCCATGATGACGATGGATCGTCTGTGCCAATGACGCATGGCCTGCTTGTGAGCCAGGCCCCACCGCGGGGTGTTGTTCGGAAGACGATCGACCATGTGAATGGGCAGGCGGATGAACTCGTTGGCGAGCATGCCACCGCCGCAGAGGCCGGGCGTGCCGTGGTTGTAGTCGGTGACGGCGATGCTGGCGCCGGGACCGACATCGTCGTAGGTGTCGAAGTCGAAGTAGCCGATGGCGCCGGTGTAGTGGTGGCCCTGCAGGTTGCGGCCGACCTGGTCGTAACGATTGCCGAGGCCGTTGGGGAAGAGGCGGCTGCTGGAGTTGAGCAGCAGGCGCGCCGATTCGATGGCGGCGGAAGAGACGACGACGATGTCGGCAGGCTGCTGCTGCAGATGGCCGCGGCGTCGAAGTAGGCTACGCCGGTCGCGCGGCCGCGATCGTCGGTGAGAATCTCTTTGGCCATGCACTCGGTGCGCAGTTCGCAGTTGCCAGTGGCGAGCGCGGTGGGGATGACGGTGTTCTGCGTGCCGTTTTTCGCGTCGACTTCGCAGGCGAAGCCGCAGCACCAGCGGCAGCGCATGCAGGGGCCGCGGCCGTTATAGGGCACGCTGTTGCGCAGCATGGGCAGGTGGAACGGATGAAGGCCGAGGCGTTTGGCGGCAGGCTCGAGGATGCCGAATTCGCGATTGGGAGGAAGCGGCGGCATGGGCAGCGGCGTGCGGCGCGGACCGTGGAACGGACGTGCCGGAGTAGTCGCCGGAGACGCCGATTTCGTACTCGGCTTTTTCGTAGAAAGGCTCGAGATCGTCGTAGGAGATGGGCCAGTCTTCAAGCGAACTGCCGGCGGGCGCGCCGTAGGTGGAGCGCATGCTGAAATCCTGCGGCAGATAGCGCCAGGCCTGAGCGCCGTAACTGAGCGTGCCGCCGCCCACGCAGGCGGCGTTGTTCTGGTAGGCTGCCCTCGCTTGGCAGCACGGTGTGAGTCGCGCCCTCTGCGTCGACCCAGACACGCGGATTGCCTTCGTCTTCGGGGCCGAAGGCGTTGCCGAGCACGGTGGTGCGCTGGTTGCGCAGATCGTCTTTGCGGCAGTCGGTGGCGGTGTACCATTTGCCGCGCTCGAGCAAGGACGACGCTCAGGCCGGCAGTCGCGAGTTCCTTGGCGACGATGCCGCCGGCTGCGCCGGCGCCGACAACGACGGCGTTGACGCGCTTCATGATTTGCGCGCCCTTGCGCAGGTCGTATTGCGCGCGGCCGCGAAGCGGAGGTTCGGCGAGCCCCAGCATGCGCCAACTGACGGCGTCGCGATTGCCGCCATGGCGGGGCGAGCCATAGTAGCCCTCCATGGTGTGCTGGCGCACGAGTTCGAAGAAGCTGCGATTCTCCTTCTCGAGCGCAGTGGCGACCGCGAGTTGTTGCGCCGGGGCGGCTTCTGCAAGAGAGCGGCCGAATCGCTTGCGGCTGATTGCCTCTGCCCTTTCGAGCCCTTCGCGATAGGCGTCGCGATGGCGGCGGTAGTGGCGTGCGAGTTGGCGGTCGATGTAGGTGAGCGACGCCGGCCTCGGAGGCGCTGGGAAAGTCGTCGGCGGGAATCATCTGGTCGCAGAGCGCGGCGAGAGTGCGCGCGTGCTCGTCGCTGAGAAAATCCCAATTGCCGCCCTTTACGGCTCGACAGCCGATCGCTGCCGCTGCGCCGGCGAGAGCGCCGGCGAATGCGAACTGCCGGCGTGTCAACCTGCTGTTTGTCTCAGCTCTGCGCATCGGCTACCTCGGACGCGAAGATGAGATGGCGCGTGGCGTAGAGGATCCGTCAAGCGATTCGCATCAAGGAATCATGTTCGACTGCGGAAACGAGGATGGTCTGTGTTTCGAGTCACAAATGCCTTGCTTGGGGCCGTGGAAGACGCACAAGCAAAAGGGCCATCCCGTGATGGGATGGCCCCGATGTTCGGCCTGGGCCTAGTGGATGGCCTGGCAGGTCGTCAAAGAGCCTTCGGTTCCAGGTATATAGCAGGGCTGCCCGCCGCCGGGAATGCGGCTGGATATGTTGGTATTGCCCTTGGTGCCGGTCTGCGTGGAAACGCGCACATCGACGATGTTGCCCTCGATCAGGACGGTAGTGTCGACGATGTCCTGATCGGTACGGATGATGGTGAGGAAGGTCGAGTCGGGCGAGGCAACATAGACCTTGCCGAACAATGAGTTGGAAGTTGAGACGACGGTGCGGGGATGACCGGTGACGGTGA
>CAVZDT010000032.1:0-96583 GCA_963774175.1 uncultured Acidobacteriaceae bacterium | reverse complement strand
GAATCCACCAGGATTTTCCCCCCGGAGTTGCTCGCGCTGCCCTTGAGAAATCCTCCAAAGGGCGTGAAGGCGTAGTGCGCTTTGTGGACGAAGTATTTGCGCTGCAGTTCCCAGTAAGGAGACGAAAAGTGGTTGTCGTCGTAGCGAAGCTGATACCGATACTCGAGAATGCTGCCTACCTCGACGTTCGGAAGCGTAAAAACCATCCGCCCGATTTCGTGGCCGCCCCCGCTCGAACCCAGAAGGTCCTCGGGCTTCACGGTAAGCGGAATCACGGTTCCGTCTGCATGGATCGTTCGTCCTTTGATATCGGTTACCTTGAAATTTCCGCGCTGATAGGGGATGGTGACGGTTGCAAGCTCCTTGCCCTTCTCCTGGAGCACCTTCACCCGCGCGTAGAAACTGTGGTAGTGAAGCGGGTCATTGGTCTCTTCGGTAATATCCAGGTAGACTGCGGCGGCTCCCGGCGACTTCGGATCGTCGGTCATCTGAAGCTCTTCTTTCGCAGGCTCTTGAAACTGGCCATGAAGGACGAGCGGGTACAAAGTCAGCGGAAGGCATGAGAGGGCGAGTGATCGAAAACGCATCGAGAAACCTTCGAAGACTGAAGCTGGTTGATTCTGTGGCTACGATTCTAACCCGTATAGCAACAGCCAGGCGAAACAGTTCTCGTGTGCCAGCCCCCAAGGTCATGCTCCGCCATGATGGCGGACAGATCGGTCTCCGATCACCCTTGCTTTGACCAGGGCGGCACCACGCCGGTCATGCGCGCATAGGCCACCAGCTGGCCCATATGTTCGTTGGCGTGAATGATGATGCGCAGATACATGCCGTCGACGGTCGCATTGTGTCCGGAGACATTTACTCTTAGCGCAAGGTGCCTGGGATCCTCGGCGAGGTGCGCCTGCTTCACCGCATCGAGCGAACGCTTGAGCCAGGCGATCACCTCGGGCTTCGACGTCACCGTTTTCTCCGCGTCCTGTTTCAGGTCGGGCGGCATCTTTGGCCCAGTGACGCTCAGCAGCCAGAAGTTCGCTGTCACGATGTGCATGCAGACTTCGCTCGTGGAGCGCACGCCGGGCGCCGGCCGCCACGCGAACTTTTCTGCCGGAGTGGCCTCGGCCAGGGCGATGAGCTGGTTTGAAACATGACGCCACTCGCCGTCATAGCCTTGCCAGAGCCCATCCAGCGGGTCCAGCGCGTGCAACTTCGGCGCGCTGAAGAGCGCCAGGAACATCAAAACGGTTAACAGATTTTTCACGGTGCCGCTCCTTCCGGGAAACGATCTCCGCTTCAAGGTTATGCGGTGGCCGCTTACGCGCAACAACTTTTTGTCAGATTGCGGCGGAGTCGGTGAGAACCACGTGAAAAGACTCTTGCGCCACGAACTGCGGGCGTGCATATAATCTCTGCCATCCCCCTGAGGTCATTGCGAAGATTCTGGCTCTGCCCATTCCGTTCGTTCAGATTCTGTTTAGGGAGGTCTGCATGCTTCGATTCTCGTACTCCGGCTCAGACTCCGGTTCCGGGAGGTGCTCGCCGCTGCGCAAGTGGAGCAGTGTCCTCTTGTTGATATGTGCCGTATGCGTCGCGGCAGGGCCACGCCTTGATGCGCAGGGTTCGCGCCTGACCGTGCAGCAACTCGGCGACGCGCTTACGGATTACGGCAAAAATACTGTGACCAACAACGGCCAGACGTACTACAGCATCAACTGCGGCCACGGAAACTGGAAGAGCAGTCTGCTCGTGAGCCTGTCGCCGAACGGCAACGTCATCTGGATGACCATCGATCCGATCAAAATCTCCGATCGAGCTTCGTCCGCAGCGCTGGCCGGCCTGCTCAAAAAGAACACCGATATCGGGCCGACATTCTTCTCCATCAATGGCGAATGGCTGCGTCTTTCGTCGCCGGTTCCCAATGTCAACATGAACAAGGAAAAAGTGAAGGCCTACGTCGTGGATATTGTGAATACGGCCGTCGATACGATGCCGCTTTGGCAGTCGCTGGGCGGAAGCTAGCGCTTCTCGGGGCTGGATCGCCCGTTTGACTGGATTCATTGGCCGGATTCGCGCCTCAGCGGGATGTAAACTGCAATCCTGTGACTCTTTCGTCGAGGTCCGCGATCGCGAATAATACCGGGTTGCGTGCCTTCGCACCCACGCTCGTCCTGCTGGTTCTGGCAGTGCTCATCAATTACGTCGACCGCGGAAACCTTTCGCTGGCCGCGCCCCTGCTCAAAGTCGAGTGGGGCATGAGCGCATCGCAACTTGGCCTGCTGCTCTCAGCATTTTTCTGGACCTACACGGCGCTGCAGTTCGTCATGGGGCTGTTCGTCGACCGATTTGGCGCGAATCGCATGATGGCGCTCGGATTCCTGATCTGGTCGCTGGCCATGGTGGTTACCGGCGCAGCTGTGGGCTTTGTTTCGCTGCTCGCTTTGCGCCTGCTGCTGGGGGTGGGCGAGTCGGTCATGTTTCCGGCAAGCTCGAAGATCATGGCGCAGCACCTGCCTGAGCGCGCTCGCGGATTTGCCAATGGGCTGATGAATGCGGCGATGCGCTGGGGCTCGGCGATCGGCACCTTCGGCGGCGGGTTGCTGATGGCGCGCTACGGCTGGCGGGCGTCGTTTCTGGCTATCGGCGTCGCGAGCCTGTTGTGGCTCCCTGCATGGTCACGCTGGAAAGCGCCAGCCGCGCCGGCCGCGGAGCAGGGCAAAACAACGTCGCCCGGCTTCGGCAGCATCCTGCAACGGCGTTCGTTCTGGGGCGCAGCTTCAGGCCATTTCTGCGCCAATTACCTGGTGTATTTCCTGATGAGCTGGCTTCCCTACTACCTCGTCCAGGAGCGGCATCTCTCCATGGCGGCAATGTCGGTGGCGGCCGGAGCGCTGTGGGTGGTCGACTCACTTTCCTCCATCGCCACAGGCAGCATCGCGGATCTCTGCATTCATTACGGCGCGAGCCCGACCCGCGCGCGGAAATGGGCCATGGCCATCGGCTTCTCGCTCGCCGCCGCTTCGCTGGTGGGCTGCGCATTCGCGGGCGAACGCACCTATCTCGCCTGGCTTATAGCGTGCGCCGTCGGCTCAGGAACGGCCAACGCGGGTACTTTTGCTTTTGCGCAGACACTCGCCGGGCCGCATGCGGCAGGGAAGTGGGTGGGATTGCAAAACGGAATTGCAAACCTGGCGGGAGTCATCGGCCCGGCACTAACCGGCTTCCTCGTCGACTGGACCGGCCACTTTGTCGCAGCCTTCGCCGTGGCTGCATTCATCACGCTGGGCGGAGCGTTCGCCTGGTGCATGGGCGTACCCAAGCTCGAGCAAGTCGAATGGCAAGCGTCGCCGTAATGCAGAGGCCCTGCAAATGGAGGACTGAAAGTCCACGCATCTGCAGGGCCACGCTGAAAGCTGATAGCTAAGGGCTAATCGCTGTTCTACCGCGTCTTCGCCACTTCTTCCACCGTCACTGGATCGAGGAACGGCATGCTGGCGCGGAGTTTCTTTCCGACGGTCTCGACGGGGTGCTTTGCTTCGGCATCGCGGAAGGCGAGAAACTCCTTGCGTCCGGAATTCTGGTCGGCAAGGAAACGACTGGCGAAGCTGCCATCCTGGATTTCATTGAGGATCTGCTTCATGGCCTTGCGGCTCTCCTCGTTGATGACGCGCGGTCCGCTCACGTAATCGCCCCATTCGGCGGTATCCGAAATGGAGTAGCGCATGTAGGCAAGGCCGCCACGATAGATGAGGTCGACGATCAGCTTGAGCTCGTGCAGGACTTCGAAGTAGGCGCTTTCCGGCTGATATCCCGCCTCAACCAGCGTCTCGTAACCCGCCTTGATGAGCGCGCTGACGCCGCCGCACAGCACAGCCTGCTCGCCGAAGAGATCCGTCTCGGTCTCTTCTTTGAATGTCGTCTCCAGCACCCCGGCGCGCGTGCAGCCAATGCCCTTGAGATAGCTGAGATTCAGTGCATGAGCCTTCCCCGTCGCGTCCTGGTGAACCGCAATCAGTCCGGGAATGCCGCCGCCCTCGGTAAAGACTTCGCGCACGCGATGCCCCGGACCCTTCGGCGCAGCCATGCCGACGTCGATGCCCGCCGCGGGCGTGATGGTTTTGAAGTGGATGTTGAATCCGTGCGCGAACAGCAGCAGCGTGCCCGCTTTGATGTGCGGGGCAATTTCTTCGGCGTACAGTTTGGCCGCGGTCTGATCGGGGACGAGGACCATCACCACGTCGGCCCACTTCACGGCGTTGGCAACGGTGTCAACCTCAAGGCCGGCCTTCTGCGCCTTGGCGATGGATTTGGAGTTCGCGGCAAGGCCCACCTTTACCTCGACACCGGAGTCTTTGAGGTTGAGGGCATGAGCATGCCCCTGCGAACCGTATCCGATGATGGCAACTTTCTTCGCTTGAATGAGGGAAAGGTCGGCGTCGTGATCGTAATAAGTTGTAGCCATGATGATCTTGTTTTTCCTTTGCGTTCGTTGTGTGTATCGGAAATCAAAAAAACGGAAGTCGGACCGCCTGGCGGGTAACTACGCCTTAACAAACGTCGTCAAACTGCGTCTTGCGCGCTCCCTGAGCTGGCATTCGCGCAACTGATCCGCGAGGCTTGCGAGATTGGGAACCCCGTAAATGGAGAAGTTTTCCAACTCCGCGTCCGATGAGTAAAGGTGCAAAAATGACTGACCCAGCAAACGGCTGCCCAATGGCTGGCGAAGCTCGAAGTGATCGACCCGGAAGAGCTCAAGGGACTCCTGTACCTTGGAGAGCCAGCCGCGGTCGAGCTTGATGCGCTGGGTCGTGATGGTGTAGTGAATAGCGCGGCTGCGCACGTAGTAGCGGAGAAGAATGACTCCACATGCGACCACCGCCGCCAAAACTGCGTAGGCGATGTAGGCCGTCTGGTTTTCGAATTCGAGGAGATAGATGGCGGCGGCCGCAAGGACGAGTACGACCAGGAAGGGCACGACCTGGCCAACGCTGTAGATCATTGCGGGACTTCCGGAAAAGATGGTTCTCTCCGTCTCCTGCTCTTTGGTGGCGGCGTAGGCGGCAAGGTCGGTGTTGCAGAAGCGGCATTTGAGCGCTACGGCTTTGATTGTCTCGCCGCAAACCGGGCATGCTTTGGTATCTTCGTCCATGGTGCGCCCCCTTCCGCGTCAGAATAACGCAAATTGGCGAAGCCGCAGTTAACTGCTATGCCGGCTCGATGTCCGCGCTGTGGGCTGTCTCTTCTTCCCGCTCGTCTTCCACCGGCGACTTTTCATCGTTACCCCTGCCCATCGCCTTCAGCACGCTCGAGGTGTGGTGGCCGCGCCGCATCGTCATCTTGCCGCTGCGGCAGATTTCCAGGATGGGGCTTTCGCTCTCCTGCAGAATCTCGATCAATCCCTCGATCTTGCTCTCTACGCCCGTCATCTCGATCATCAGCGACTCCGACGTTAGATCGACAATGCGCGCGCGGAATACTTCAACCAATTCGAAGATCTGCGAACGACTTTTAGCCGTTGCGCCAACCTTGATCAGCGCCAGTTCACGGGTAACGTTGGGCGCTTTCGCAATGTCGTCCACGTCGACGACATTCTCAAGCTTGAACAGGCTGGCGCGAATGCGATGTCCCGCCTCGGCCGAAGCTTCGCAGACCAGGGTCAACCGCGACAGACCGGCGCGCTCGCTGCGGCCCACCGTGAGGGAGCTGATATTGATGTTCAACCGCCGGAACAGCGAAGCCACGCGCGTCAGCACGCCGGGCAAATCCTCAACGTAAGCGACAAATGTGTGCAACATAAAATGTAGCCTCTAGCTTCTAGCTGCTAGCTACTAGCGGGTCTTTGCTGGATCAGGCTTGGTCGTTGCACCGGAGATATCAGGTGCGGCACGAGAAAGCTAGTAGCCAGACGCCAGGAGCTGGCAGCTGTCTTACTCGTCGTCCGCTGACTCGACCAGCGGATTCTTGCCCGGTCGCCGAATCATCTCGTGCAATGACTTACCTGCGGGAATCATCGGGTAGACCGAGTCTTCCTTTTCGACCAGGAAATTCAGCAGGAACGGACCGCTTGCCGTGCGCGCCTCTTTCACCGCGTCGGCCAGTTCAGCGCGAGTCGTCACGGCTCGTCCCTGAATTCCATGCGCATCGGCGAGCTTCACAAAGTCGGGACTGACCAGCGGCGTGGCTTCGTAGTTGCTGTCGTAGAAGAACTCCTGCCATTGACGAACCATGCCGAGATAGCCATTGTTGATCACGGCAATGTTGATCTTGATCTTCTCCTGCACGATTGTCGAGAGCTCGGCCGCCGTCATCTGGAATCCGCCATCGCCCGCGATCACCCAGACTTCCTTCTCAGGACACGCCATCTTGGCGCCGATTGCCGCGGGCAGCGCAAATCCCATCGTCCCCAGGCCGCCGGATGTCACGAGCGAGCGCGGGTTTTCATGATGGAAATACTGTGCCTCCCACATCTGGTGCTGACCCACATCGGTAACCACGATCGCATCGCCGGCGGTGATGCGCCAAAGATCGTGCATCACGTGTGCCGCGTAGAGGTGGCCGGAGTCGGGCAGGTTCTTAATGTCGCGCACCGCAACCGCGCCCTTGCTCGACTCAATGGTTTTCAGCCACGTCGATCCATCGCGGCCTGCGATCCGTGGAAGCAGGTCTTCAAGCACCGCGCGCAGATCGCCCACCAGCGCCACATCGACCTTGACGTTCTTGTTTACTTCCGCCGGATCAACCTCGATATGAATCTTTTTTGCCTTCAGGGCGTAGGTGCTCGGCGTGCCGGTGACGCGGTCGTCAAAGCGCATGCCGCATGCGATCAGCAGGTCCGCTTCCTGAATCGCCGTGTTCACCCACGACTCGCCGTGCATGCCCATCATGCCCATATTCAGCGGATGCGAGGCAGGGAAGTTTCCCAGCCCCAGCAGAGTCAACGCCACCGGAATCTGCGTCCGCTCAGCGAGCGTCCGCAGCTGCTCCATCGCGCCTGACTCCGAAACTCCGTGTCCTGCGAGAATCACGGGCCGTTTCGCATTGCGGATGAGCTCAGCAGCATGATTCAATCCGCTCTCTTCCACGCGCAGCATGGGGTGCGGACGATATGCCCGCGGCTTCGCAGCTTCAAAGTCGAAGACTGCCGAACCCTGCTGCGCATCCTTGGTGATGTCCACGAGCACCGGGCCCGGCCGGCCGCTTTGCGCAATCTGAAACGCGTAACGAATAGCATGCGCAATATCTTCGGCCTTGTTCACCAGGAAGTTGTGCTTCGTCACCGGCAGCGTGATGCCCGTGATGTCCACTTCCTGAAAGGCGTCGGTTCCCAGCACCTTGCTGGGGACGTTGCCGGTAATGCACACCATGGGGATCGAATCCAGCATGGCCGTCGCAATGCCGGTGACCAGATTCGTGGCACCGGGACCGCTGGTTGCCATTGCCACGCCCACTTTGCCCGACGCGCGCGAGTAGCCGTCGGCCATGTGCGCGGCGCCCTGCTCGTGCCGCACCAAGACGTGGTGAATGGGAAACTTCCGCAGCGCGTCGTAGACGGGCAGAATCGCGCCGCCCGGATACCCAAAGACGGTCGTCACGCCCTCGCCCACCAGCGTAGCCCACACAATCTCTGAGCCCGTGAGGCGCGCCGGCGTGGTGAGGTGGTTCTCCGCGGATTGCGTGTTAGCCTTGCTTCCCATGTGTTTCTCCTTCGAACGGCTCCAATCTCTCTGAGGTCATGTCCACTGTTCGTGCGTTTACGTCGTGGCCCCGTGCGATGCGCTGGTCACGCGATCGACATATTTGCGAAACACCCCTTGCGGCCAGCGCAGCGCCGGCGGGCTTGAAGTTCTTGAGCCGCGCCGCCATCTCTTCCGCACTGATCTCCACGTTCAACGTGCGCTTCTTGATATCGAATGCGATGATGTCGCCCTCGCGCACCGCGGCAATCGGCCCGCCGACAAAGGCTTCCGGCGCCACGTGTCCCGCGGTGAATCCCCGTGTCGCTCCGCTGAATCGGCCATCGGTGAGCAGGGCAACGGTGGAACTGAGATCGGGATGACCGCTCACTGCTGCCGTCACCTGCAGCATCTCGCGCATGCCCGGGCCACCCTTGGGTCCTTCGTATCGAATGACCAGCACGTCGCCGGGTTTGATTTTGTCGCCTTGCACCGCGGCGAAGCAGTCTTCCTCAGAATCGAACACACGCGCCGGTCCGCGATGCTCGTAGCGATCGGCGGCGGCAATCTTCATCACGCAACCCTCCGGTGCAAGGTTGCCTTTCAGGATCACGAGACCGCCCGTCGACTTGATGGGCTGCTCGAAGGTCTTGATGACGACCTGCCCCGGTGTTTCAACGGCAAGAGCGGCTTCTTCAGCCAGCGTACGCCCGCTGATCGTGAGCGTCGATCCGTCCGCGTGCCCTGCATCGATCAGTCGCTTGGCCAGCAACCGCGAGCCGCCTGCCGCCTGAAAGTGCGCCGCCATGTACTTGCCCGCCGGCACCAGGTCGCAGATAAATGGGGTCTTCTTCGAGATGGCATCGAATTCGTCAATCGACAGGTCAATACCAATCTCGCGCGCAATGGCAATCAGGTGCAGCACGGCGTTGGTCGAGCCGCCGCTCGCCGCTACGCTGGCAATGGTGTTTTCGATCGACTTTTTCGTGATGATCTGCGAGGGCCGCCGGTTCGCACGCACCGCATCCATCAGCATGCGTCCGGCCGCTCGCGTCGCCTCGTGCTTGTCTTTGTCAGTCGCCGGCACTCCTGAGAGCTGCATTGGCGAAATTCCCAGCATCTCCCCGCTCATCGCCATCGTGTTCGCCGTGAACTGGCCGCCGCAAGCGCCGGCGCCGGGGCATGCATTGGCTTCGAGCGCCTCCAATCCCGCATCGTCGATCTTGCCCGCAGCGTACGAGCCAATTCCCTCGAAGACGTTCTGGATCGTGATGTCGATCTTTTCGCCATTGGGGCCATTCAGCTTGCCCGGCGCGATCGATCCGCCGTAGAGCATCATTCCCGGAATATCGAGCCGGCACAGCGCCATGATGATGCCCGGCATATTCTTGTCGCATCCGCCGATGCCGACGAGCCCGTCGAAGAGATTGCCGCGCGCGACCAGTTCGATGGAGTCGGCGATCACCTCGCGCGAAACCAGCGACGCCTTCATGCCCTGCGTGCCCATGGTGATGCCGTCGGAGATGGTGATGGTGTTGAACTCCATCGGCGTGCCGCCGGCCTCGCGAATGCCTTCCTTCAGCGCCTCGGCCATTTCGCGCAGATGCACGTTGCAGGTGCCGATCTCGGTCCACGTATTCGCAATGCCGATGATCGGCTTGTGCAGATCGTCTTTTTGAAATCCAGACCCACGCAAATAAGAACGCGCCGCCGCGCGGCTCGGGCCCTCAGTCAACGGAATGCTTTGTCGCTTGCCTTCGATGGTCATGTGCTCGCTTTGCTCGCCAGTGGTCAGTTGTCAGTGATCAGTTTGTTCGCGGTGATGCGAAGCGACTCCGCGTGTTGAATGTTTTCGGCATGCCAGGTCTCAGGAGCAAGACCTGGGGCACCCAGATTACCTGGCTTTGAGCCAGCCGGCCTTGTCGTGTTGCGTTTCGAATTTGTCCAGTTCCGCGGCATGCCTGCAGCGTCAGGCCGATGTCGTCGAGGCCTTCGAGCAGGCAGAACTTGCGGAAGGGATCCACATCAAATGTTGCCTTGAATCCGCGATCATCGGTCACCGTTTGGTCTTCGAGTGAGACGGTGAGTTTGTAATTCGGAATACTTTTTGCGTTCTGGAGGAGCGTCGCTACCTCTTCCTCCGTCAACCGCGCCAGCACAATTCCGTTCTTACCGGCGTTCGAGAAAAAGATGTCCGCAAACGTCGGCGCAATCACCACGCGAAATCCGAAATCGCTCAGCGCCCACGCCGCATGCTCGCGGCTCGATCCGCAGCCGAAGTTCTTCCCGGCAATCAGGATCTGCGCGCCCTTGTATCGCGGATCGTTGAGTTCAAACTCCGGATTCGGATCGCCCGCCGCGGTTCGCCGCCAGTCGAAGAAGAGAAACTCGCCATACCCCGTGCGCTCAATCCGTTTCAAAAACTGCTTGGGAATAATCTGGTCCGTATCGACGTTGGTGCGGTCGAGAGGCGCGGCCAATGCGGTCAAAGTCCTGAACGGTTGCATTAGGCTTTTACCTCCTCACGAACTTCCCAACTACGAATGTCTACGAAGTGCCCCGCGATCGCCGCGGCTGCCGCCATCTCCGGCGAGACCAGGTGCGTGCGTCCGCCGCGACCCTGCCGTCCCTCAAAGTTGCGATTGCTCGTCGAAGCGCAGCGTTCGCCCGGCGACAGAATGTCAGGGTTCATGCCCAGGCACATCGAGCATCCCGGCTCGCGCCAGTCGAATCCAGCCTCTTTGAATATCTGATCGAGGCCCTCTTTTTCGGCCTGCGCCTTTACCTGTTGCGAACCGGGCACCACCATCGCGCTCACATGCGTCGACACCTTGTGGCCCGCCGCAATCTTCGCGGCAGCCCGCAAATCTTCAATCCGCGAATTGGTGCAGGAGCCGATGAACACGCGGTCGATTTCAACATCGGCCAGCAGAGTTCCCGGCTTCAAATTCATATATTCGAGCGCCCGTTCCAGCGACTTTCGTTCCTGTTCTGTCGCAGCGGCGGCCGGATCCGGAACCGCAGCAGTGATTGGCGCAACCATTCCAGGGCTCGTTCCCCAGCTCACATATGGAACGAGGGTCGTCGCATCTATCACCAGTTCGCGATCGAACTTTGCGCCCGGATCGCTGGGCAGCTTGCTCCACTCCGCAACCGCAGCCGTTCCAGGCTTCTCCCTTTGGGCTGAATCTGCGGCCTTCAAGATACGCGAACGTCGTCTCATCGGGCGCGATCATGCCCGCGCGCGCGCCGGCCTCGATGCTCATGTTGCAGATGGTCATGCGGCCTTCCATCGAGAGCGCGCGAATCGCCGATCCCGCATACTCGATCACGCATCCCGTCGCTCCGTCGGTGCCGATCTTTCCGATAATCGCAAGGATGATGTCCTTCGCCGTCACGCCCTGCGGCAGCTTGCCTTCGACGGCGATGCGGAATGTCTTCGGCTTCGACTGGGGCAGCGTCTGCGTCGCGAGCACATGCTCCACTTCGCTGGTACCGATGCCGAATGCCAGCGCACCAAACGCACCGTGCGTCGAGGTGTGCGAGTCGCCGCACACGATCGTCATGCCCGGCTTGGTGATTCCCAACTCCGGCCCGATCACATGCACAATGCCTTGCTCGCGGCTGTCGACGTCGTAAAGCTCGATGCCGAATTCCACGCAGTTCTTGCGCAGGGTTTCGATCTGTATCGCGGCAATCTGGTCCACGATATGCAGCCGACCCTCAATCGTCGTCGGCACATTGTGATCGACCGTGGCGATGCAGCGGTCCGGCCTGCGCACCTTGCGCCCAGCCAGCCGCAACCCTTCAAACGCCTGCGGGGAAGTGACCTCGTGCAGCAGTTGCAGATCGATGTAGAGCAACGTCGGCTCGCCCTTCGGCTCGGCGACTACATGCTGCTCCCATACCTTCTCGAATAGTGTCTTTGGTTCAGAACTCATGGAACTCCCTGTATCTGGAAAACGATTTGTGCTTTCCCACCCTTGCCGCCAAAAAACGCGCCAAGGATGGGGCACCCAATGTTATGCGTTCACCAGTTGTGTTTTTATCGTCTCCCTTACCTTGGCGCCCATCTCTTTTGTGGACAGAACCGGAAAGCCTTGCGGATTCGCGCGCGCGAGATCGGGCGTGCGGAAGCCCTGCTCCAGCACTTTGCGCACCGCCGACTCGATTGCTGCGGCCTCGGCCTCTAAACCGCCGGAGTGGCGCAGAATCAATGCGGCGGTCAGAATCGCGCCCAACGGATTGGCCAGCCCCTTGCCTGCGATATCCGGCGCCGAGCCGTGAACCGGCTCGTACAAATTCACCTTCCCGCCGATGGTTGCAGAGGGCAGCATGCCCAGCGAGCCAGTGATGACGGCCGACTCATCGCTCAGAATGTCGCCGAACAAATTCTCCGTGAGCACGACGTCATAATTCCGCGGCTGGTTCATCAGGTGCATCGACATCGCGTCAACATACTGGTGCTCGACCGTGACGGCCGGAAACTCCTTCGCGACCTCGTTCACCGTCGCGCGCCACAGTTGCGAGACTTCGAGCACGTTGGCCTTGTCCACGCTGGTCAGTTTCTTGCGCCGCTTCGATGCCAGTTCAAATGCGATCCGCGCCACGCGGGCGACTTCATCGCGGGTGTAACGCATGGTGTTCCAGGCCTCGCCGGTCTGGCGATTCCACTCGCGCGGCTTGCCGAAGTAGAGTCCGCCAAGCAGTTCGCGCACAAACAAAATGTCGGCGCCGTCGATGATCTCGGGCCGCAGCGGGCTGTTGACGGCGAGTTCTTTGAACGCAAATGCAGGCCGCAGATTGGCGAAGCCGCCCAGCGCGGCACGAATCTGCAGCAAGCCGGCCTCGGGGCGCTTGTCCGGGGGCAGGGAATTGAATTCGTTGCCACCCACCGCACCCAGCAGCACGGCATCGCTGGCCAGCGCTGCGTCCAGTGTTTCCCTGGGCAGAGGCGTGCCGTCTTTCACAATCGCCACGCCACCGATGCGCTTCTCATCAATATTGATGGTGTGACCGCCAAGCTCCGCGACTTCGCGCAGCACTGCGACAGCTTCGTTTGTAACCTCAGGCCCGATGCCGTCTCCGGCAGTGACAAGTATCTTCAGGTGCATTTATCGTTATTTCCCTCAGGGGTTAAAGCCCCTAATCAATTTGCCTTTTTGGCACGACTAAAGTCGCGCCCTGACACAAACGACTGGCACGTTCAACCAAACTTAATCTAGCTCGGCTACCGGTTCATGCTTCCGGTCGCGAATCGGATCGGGCAAAATTCCAATCAGATCCTGGTCGTAGATGTTTTTCTTGCGATCGGCCAGAGCCACAAAACGGTAATAGACGTGCAGCAACTCTTCGCGCGAGACCGTATAGCCAAGTTGCTCCAGCCGATGACGGAGTGCCGCGCGCCCGCTATGCTTGCCGAGCACAAGGTTGGTCTTCGACACACCCACCAGCGAAGGCGTCATGATCTCATAGCACAGTGGATTCGCGAGCATGCCGTGCTGGTGAATGCCCGACTCGTGTGCAAATGCATTCGCGCCCACAATCGCTTTGTTCGGTGAGGGCTTAAAGGTGATGATCTGTCCGAGCACCTCACTGGTCGGATAAAGCTGGTCGAGTTTGATGTTCGTGCTGACGCCGTAACGCTCGCCGCGCACATGCAGGGCTGCCGCAATCTCTTCCAGCGCCGCATTGCCCGCACGCTCACCGATACCGTTGATGGTGCACTCCACCTGCCGCGCCCCGGCGCTGATGGCGGCCAGCGAGTTCGCGACCGCAAGGCCAAGGTCGTCGTGGCAGTGCGAAGAAAGGATGATTCCCTCGGCGTCGACGGCCGGAATGCGCTCGCGCACTTGGCGGAACATCTGGCCGTACTCTTCCGGGGTGGTGTAACCCACGGTGTCTGGCATGTTGATGGTGGTAGCGCCGGCCTCGATGGCTACGCGCACGATCTCGATCAGGAATTCGCGATCCGATCTTGTCGAATCTTCCGGCGAAAACTCCACGTCCTCCACAAACGACCGTGCCAGCCGCACCGACTCGGCAGTCTGATCCAGCGCCTCCTGCCGGCTCATCTTCAGCTTGTACTCAAGGTGCAGATCGCTCGAGGCCAGGAAGACGTGGATGCGTGAGCGCTCCGCAAACTGCAGCGCGCGGGCCGCCATCTCGATGTCCTCGGTTTTGGCGCGGGCAAGGGAAGCAATGCGCGGCTTGCGAACCGCCTGCGTAATGGTCGCAATCGCGGCGAAGTCGCCCTCCGAGGCCATTGCGAAGCCGGCCTCGATAATGTCCACGCCCAGATCCTCAAGGGCGTGCGCCATGGTGAGTTTTTCCTGCGTGGTCATGCTGCAGCCGGGAGACTGCTCGCCGTCGCGCAGAGTGGTGTCGAAAAATGCAACGTGATTTGGATTGTTCATCATATGTTCACGCCTGCCAGGGAAGACGTCGCCAACGTCTTTAGTTTCTCGCATCATGCCGGTATAAGGCAAAGTTATTCTTTTTGTGGAACCTATTACAATTGCTTATAGAGTAGTGGACAGTGGACAGTGGACAGTGATCAGAACGGAAGATGCCCGCCGTTGTGGAGAAGGTCTCCCATCTATGACTCTTAGATGCGTCTCGCCGGTCGCGGCACGCAGCTTGGACCACTGACCACTGATCACCGACCACTGGAGAGCCGGAGGCGCCTTGGAACTCTCTCAACTGGAAACATTTCTGGCCGTTGCGGAGGAGCGCAGCTTTTCCCGGGCCGCTGTCCGCCTGCATCGTACCCAGCCGGCCATCAGCCAGGTGATTCGCAAGCTTGAGGCTTCGCTTGGAGAAACCCTCTTTGATCGTGCCGCACGCGATGGATCTCTGACGGCTCCGGGCGAACTTTTGCGGGACTACGCTCAGCGTCTTCTCGCTCTCCGGCGCGAAGCCTCCAGCGCACTCGATGAACTGAAGAGCCTGGAACGCGGACGCCTTCAACTCGCCGCCAACGAGTACACCTGCATGTACCTGCTTTCCGCCGTCGACCAGTTTCGCAGGCAGTACCCCGAGGTCGGCGTCTCGGTGCATCGCATGCTGGCCAGCCGCATTGCCGAGGAGCTGAGCCTGCGCACCTTTGAGATCGGCGTCACGTCCTTCCGGCTCGACCCGGAGCGGTTCCGCACCATCGCCGTTTATAACGACAACCTGGCGTTCATCGTTAGCCCCCGCCATCCCCTGGCCAAGGTGGCGCGTGTCTCCATCAACGACCTGGGCCAGGAGAATTTCATCGCGCATAACGTCACATCGCCGTTGCGGCGCAAGGTGATCGAGGCCTTTCAGCGCTTATCGCACGCCGCTTGAACATGGGCATCGACCTGCCCACCATCGAGGCCATCAAGCGGTTTGTCGCCATGGGCAACGGCGTGGCGCTGGTGCCGCATCTGACCATCGCCCACGAACTCGAGGCCGGCGAACTGGTGCGCGTCACCGTCGACGAGCTGGAGATGAAGCGCGTATTGCGACTGGTCCATCGCCGCCAGGCGACGCTCTCGTATGCGGCCCGTGCATTTCTGCGTACGGTGCGGTCGATGGCGCAGAAGCAAGGGCCACCGTACTACTACCACGTGGAGCGTGCCGGATAACGACGCCCTGGATCCTCGTCCCCAAAATCCGAAGCCTCGGCGAGGTGCCCATTCCGGTCTTGCTGCGTCTATTGATTCAGATCATTCCGACACTGCCGGTCCCACCGCTAACCCGTTCTGGCCATTTACAATGCTGAGAGCGGGGCCCGGCACGAAACCGGCGCGCCGGAATCGACAAGCCTGGTTGCCAGCCGGACGGTTGAGCAGTCGTGAGGTTCAAGACCGAATGAAGAAGATCGCCCTTATTGCACTTCCTGCTGACCGTGTGCGTAGCAGCGGGCCGCGCTCAGGAGAGCCGGCAGGATATCAGCCTCAGCGGAACCGGCCTTGATTGAGCCTTTTATGGCCTCATCCACCGATGTTCAGGTGCATTCCAACTCCGGCTTACGGCGCCTTGGTCAGCTACCGCTTCATGCTCACGCCTTCCAGCGCGCTGGAAGCCAACTATGGAATCACCTACCAGAACGAGATCGGCTACTACGTCAATCCCAACCATTACGAGGTGAACACCCGCACGCAGGAAATCTCGGCCGCGTATGTCCGCAGCTTCACCTTCAAGAAATTCAATCCTTTTCTTGAGGCGGGTCCGGGCGCATTCATCTTTCTGCCCATCCGCAACTCCGGGACCACCAGCCTCGACGTGAAGCAGCAGACCTCGGTAGGCGGCACTCTACGGCGGCGGCATCGCCTATGAGATCAGCCCCAGCTTCGACATCCGCGCGGAGTATCGCGGCTTCGTCACCAAGGTTCCCACCTTCGGCGACAACCAGTTCACCACCAACCGCTGGTACAACATCTACTACCCGACGATCGGCGTGGCGTACCACTTCTAAAGACAGGGACTAAGGGACTGAGGGGACTGAAGGACATAGGGCGGCTCGGTAACCTACGTCCCTTGGTCCCTCAGTCCGTTTCTTTTTTGCCTCCATCGAATCCCAAGAAGACCGTCCCGCCAAACTGAAGCATATTTGAATGCTACGTCCGGTGACTCCGTCGTGTCCCCTATGTCCCTTAGTCCCTATGTCCCTTAGTCCCTATGTCCGGTCCCTCAGTCCCTGCTTTTTCCGCCTCTCGATATCTCCCCAATTCCTTCACCATGGCGCAGTGGGGTTTCAGGACCTCGATGGCGCTCGAGCCCTCTTCGGCGGAGTGAAGCTGGCAGTCCACGTAGAAAACGTACTCCCACGGCTTGCCGTGCACGGGGCGCGACTCGATCTTGGTCAGGTTCGTTCCCATCGCCGAGAGTTCGTTGAGCGCGGCCACCAGCGAGCCAGGCCGGTTCTCTACCGAAAATGCAAGGCTGATCTTGTTTGCGCCGGTGTCGGTCTCCGCCTCTGCTGCGCGCCGCACGAGAAAGAAGCGCGTGTAATTTTCAGGATTGTCTTCAATGTCCGCCTCAAGGATCTCGGCGCCGTAGTAGTGAGCGGCCGCTTCGCTGGCGATGGCTCCCGAGCTGCTGTCGCTCGACTCCACGATGTGCTTGACGCTTCCGGCGGTGTCGTAGAACGCGAGCGGCTGCATCTTCGGGTGCTCGCCCAGGAATCGCCGGCACTGGGCCAGCGCGACCGGATGGGAATACACGCGATTGAGTTCGCCCATCGCTATGCCGGACGTTGCGATCAGGTTGTGCCGGATGCGCAGCAGCGACTCACGGACTACTCGCACGTCGTGGCTGAGCAACAAGTCGAAGTGTTCCAGCACGGAACCCGCCAGGCTGTTTTCGATGGGAATGACCGCGGCGTCGACCGATCCGCCGGCCAGCGCCTTGAAGACATCAGCCGAAACGGGACATGGTTCGATGACCGCGCCCGGAATCAGCGCGAGCGCTGCTTCGTGACTGAAGGCTCCCGGTTCTCCCTGGATGGCGATTCTCATGCAGCTCCAGACTTCTCCCTTTAGACTTCTGTTTTGTCTTGAAACGAGCCCTGGGTCGGCCGCGCATCGCGACGCGCGAACCGCATCACCTGTGCAGCCACACATCGGCGGCGACAAACACGAGGAAAACCATGGCGATCACGCCGTTCATGGTGAAGAACGCGGCGTTCAGCCGGCGCATATCGCGCGGCGACACAATCGCGTGCTCATAAGCCAGCAGCAGTCCGGCAGCCGTCACCCCCAGCCATCCGGAAATGCCAAAGTTGAACAGGTATCCGAACCAGACCAGCAGGCCGAGCATGGCAAGATGCATGATCCGCGCCACCAGGAAGGCCGCCGGAATCCCCAGCGCTTGGGGAACGCTATGCAGCCCCGCGGCGCGATCGTGCTCAAAATCCTGGCACGCATAGAGAACGTCAAAGCCGCCCACCCACAGCATCACCGCGGCCGTCAGCACCACGATGCGCGGATCGAGGCTGCCGCGAACGGCGATCCAGGCCGCGGAAGGCGCAAGACCCAGCGCCAGTCCCAGCACCAGGTGCGACCACCGCGTGATCCGCTTCGTGTAGCTGTAGCCAAGCAGCACCACGAGGACCAGCGGAGCCAGGTAGAGGGTGAGCCGGTTCAACTCGGCGGAGGCAATCACGAATCCCAGGCCCATCAGGACCGAGAAGCCCAGAACGAACTCACGCGAAAGCAGGCCGGCGGGAATGGCGCGGCTGCGGGTGCGCGGATTTGCGGCGTCAATGTCGGCGTCGGCCCAGCGATTGAAGGCCATGGCGCAGGAACGCGCGGTAACCATGGCTACCAGGATCCAGCCCAGCGTCCGCCAGGCGGGTGCGCCGTGGCTGGCCAGCAGAACCGCCGTCAAGGCAAACGGCAGCGCAAAGATCGAGTGTTCCCACTTGATCATTTCCAGCGTGGTGCGGGTTTTTGCAAACAATCCCATCGCGGGCTATCCCCTTACCCAGTGTAATGGAGTGCCGCTTTTGGTCGGGAAGAGGAGATACGCGGGTCTTAAACCTCGGCTGCCTCAATGGTTGCCACCAGGGGCAACACGGTATCGACCTTTGTCACTTTGAACAGATCGAGCACGCGGTTGTTGGCACCGGCAACGATGAGCCTGGTGCCCCTGGTCTGGCAGCGGACGTAGTGGTTCATCACCAGTCCCATGCCCGCTGAATCCATGTAGGGAACGCCGGTCAGGTCAATCACTGTCAGCGGAGGAGGCGCCGAACTGCGCAGTTCGGACTGGAACTCGAACAGGTTGCGCAGCGTGAGTGGTCCGTTCAGGCAGAATACCTGCGTGCCGGCATTCTTTCCTTCCTTCCGGTCAATTGTCAGTGGGCCGTCATTCAACATAGCGAGTCAAGTGTATGAAACGGGAAGCCGCGGATGATTACGGTTCTGTAAATGTCGCATGCAGGAGAGGCGGGAGTCCAGCGAAAAAGGAAGACGCGGCCGCGCCGCAGCTTGATGGAATGAAAGCAGCCTGCAGTGCGCCTGAAAGCGGTTCGGCCGGGCTCTGGCACGTTCCTCCAGGAGCCCGGCGAGACAGTCGTTGCCGCTCGGGGCTATTGCGGTGGTTGCCCGTTTGGTGATTCGCTCGGCTGGCCGGCCACCTGCAGGTAATTCTTCACACCGAAGACGCCCGGGACGCCGTTGGCACGAATGTAGGCCAGGTCCTTGTCCCCCTTGGAATCGACCACGCCGTACAACTCTACGTGGCCGTTCTGCACCGAGATACGGATCGGCTTGGCAGGGTCGATGGCGTACTTGTTCAGCGCCGGATAACCGTAGATGGCCCGCGCCACGGCCAGGCGCGTCTGGTCGTCCATGATGGATGTGGGATCGACCTCGATGTCGTCCACGACATCCTTCACGCCGGGATAGGTCGAAACGAGCGCCACGGCGGAGTCCTTGTCCACATCGGAATAGGCGTGGCCGCCCAGCGTTACCAATCCATTTTCAACGTTGATGGTGATTGCGTTGAATGGCGTGGTTCCGTAGCCTACGCGATCGTAAGCCAGCTTTTCAGCCAGCTTTGCCTTCAGATCGCTATCCGGCACGCTGGGCCCGGTCACCTGAATTTCATTGCGGACGGCCACTACTCCTTTTGCTTTTCGCACGCGATTCGCGGCGTCCTTCTTGTATTCGTAAAGGCTTACTGTGCCGGTCAGGGTAGCGATGCCATTCTCGACCGAGACCTTCACATCCTTGAACTGAGATTTGTTCAGTTTTGCCTGTGCATCGCTGTCCGCCGTCTGGCCAAGGCTGGCTCCTCCACCCCCTGGGTCGATCGCGGCAAACGAAGGTTGTGAAGGGGTGAAAACGCCGGCGCCGAGCATGAGCGCAACAACCGCCGCGAGAGAAACATGTTTCGTTCTGTCCATAGTCTGACTCCTTTAGAGCGGTTCCGCTGCCGGCGAAGCCGTTTTTGCCATCAGTTCAAGGCGGCTCTCTCCTACGGAGAATGTCACCCGGCAGGAATTGATTTCGCGACATCGGAACTGCGAAACCACTCGATCGCGCGATGTCTGCGGGTCACTTTGCGAACCCGCAAACAAGCTATTCCTTGAACGTCAATTCATCTGCTTTGGATTGGTTCAGGCTGTAAAGGACAGATTCACTGAAGCCCATCAAGGGTTGTATCAGTTCTGCGAAATGCCTCACGAGAGCCGGCTGCGGGTCGTGAACCCTCACCGCATCGATCGCGCCCGGGAAGGGGGGCGCTTCGTCCTCTACTTGAATCTGCGCGTGGCCTTCAACACCATCGAAAAGACACCCGACTCGTCCCGCGCCACCAGCAGGGAAACATGGCGGTTGATGGCGATTTCGGCCTGCAGCAGCTGCTGGGCTGTAGTATCCACGTCGGTTGCATAGGTCAGGGTGAGATTCTTGCCGAGCTGTTCTTCCACGGTAATTCTGGTGGTCGAGTTGCCCAGCACGCCGAGGTAATTCGGATCAACCTTTACCGAACCGGCGCCGAACAACTTCTGAATCCGGCTGCTCACCGTTGCGTTCAACGCGCCTCCCAGCAAGGCATCGGTTGCGGGATTGGTGGCGAGTTGTTCCTGCTGCTGGGTGTAGAGCCGTTGCTGATCCTGCGTGCGCCCCAGGGCCAGCAGCGCGACCACGTCTGCCTCGGGCAAAGGCGGATCGCTGCGATACGTCACGGTCACCTGGTCGAGCGACCCGTGCAGGCCAAGTGTTACGTCGTAGTCCTCGACGCGCGCGGTAGCGTTCAGGTCGATCATCGGTTGAATGCGCACGGGATTCGTAAACGTGATTTCGCCGCGTTGTAACTCGTAGCGCGTTCCGGCAATCGTCGCGCTGCCCTGGGTGATTGAAACTCGCCCCAGCAGCGACGGCGAGGCGATGGTGCCCCGCAGGCGCAGGTCGACGTCGCCGGCCAGCTTGGCATAGGCATTCTGGAAATTGAGCTGCGGCGACGATTGAATGCGCACCTCGAGCCGGATGTGATTCGAGGGCGCGTTGGCAGGCGCGATCGGCTGAGCCTTGCCGGCCTGGGCGGCCAGTGCCACGAAATCCATATCGGGGCTTACAGTGAAGCGCGTGATCATCACATTCCCGCTCAGCAGCAGGTTGCTTTGCGACCCCTGCAACTGCAGGTTGATGTCGGCGGCCGAACTTACACCCTGGGGATAGCGAATGCGGATAGACTTGCCCTTCAGCGCCAGGTCGGCGTAGAGGCCGTGCTGATAGGCGAGATAGCCCGAGACGCTCAGCAGACCGCCTCCGCTCATCGCGGTCAGCGATTTCACTTCGAGCCGATTCTGGTTGAACTCCAGCGTACCGTGCAACTGGCTCAGGCCGTTGGGAATGTCTTCGAGAGACAGCGACGCATTCTCGAAATCGATGCGGCCTGAGAGACCCGGATTGTCGAGCGGACCGTGCGCCTCCACGCGAAACGTGGTGGTTCCCTGCGCCGTCAGATCGGGGTCGATGGTCTCGGCCAGCTTCAGGTTGATGGTCCCATTTGCCGCGACATCGAGTTGACGCTTGCCCGCGAGGTTGAGACTGCCTTCGAGGTGCATGTCGGTCTGTTCGCCGGTTACGTGGAGCGGATCGAGCTTGATCTGCGAATTGCCCATGACGGCATGCAATCCGCCATCGCTGCGCAGATGCACACCTTCGATCGTGACGGCGAGTTCGTTGATCCGGGCCTCGCCGTGCATCTGTTCGGGGTGCGCCAGCGGCCCGTCCACCTTGACCGAGCCTTCGAGGTCCGACTCGCCGGACAATCCGCTGATGTGCGCCATGGCCAGCAGCGCGCCGATGTTGAACCGCGAAAAGTTCATCGTCGCCTGCGTCTGGTTGTCATCGTGCAGAGCGGTTTGTCCATGAGCCGTGAACTCGGCGCCTTCAAGACGCGAGGTAATGTCATAGGTCAAATCGCGATTGGCGGAGTGAGCCACAACATTCATCACGCCCAGTCGCTCACCGCTCACATCGAGGTCGGTAAGCGTCGCGCGGCCGTCGAGATGCGGATCGTCAAATGTTCCGGAGCCGGACAACGAGAAAGCGAAGCTTCCCGCCAGCGACATTCCCGAATTGCGAAGCCGCTCGATTTTGGAGACATCGAGGCCGGTTCCGTGCGCATTCACCTGGAATTGTCGCGAGTGAAAATCGTAGCTGCCCGACGCGGTGACGGTGCCTGCCGCATTGATCATCGTCACCGACGCCAGCTCCAGGGCCTGGCCGACGATCTTTCCCTGCGCGCGAGCCCGGGTCAACGGTTCACCATAGATGGCGCCCTTCTCCAGATCCACCCACCCGCTTCCAGTGAGGGTATCGAGCGGTCCATCGAAAGCCAGTTGCGCGCTCACCAGCCCCGACACGGGAAGTTTCTGCCCGACGAATGGCTCGAGTTCGTCGGCGTTTACGTCGTTCACACGCAGATTTGCGTGGACCTGCGACTTTGCATCAAAGCGCGGAATCCCCGCCGATTTCTTCGATTGCGGTGTCACGGCTGTCAGCGTGCCATCGATGCTGATCAACGCCTCTCCGTGCTGAAGCCAGCCATGTTCGATGGCAATGCGCGCCGCCGAATAGCTGCCGGTCGCGTCCACTGAATCCAGGTGGACAAACTGCGGTTGACCCTGCGAAGGAATCTCCAGCGACAGATTCTTTGCCTGCAGCTTTCCGGCGAGATGCGGATCGAGGAGTGAACCGGACCATGTTCCGTTAAAATCCGCCTGCCCGCCGAGCGCAACCGGCAATGCCGCAGTGCCGTCTTTCCCGTTGCGCGTGAGCCCAAGATCGCGCAGCAGCCTGTCGAATTCGCCGAGGTTGTGCGAGTGAAACTCAATCGCGATGTCGCTGGTGCTGGACATCGGATACGCACCGAGCCGGCCATGCGCGGTCACCTGGCTCGCCGGCAAAGTCACCTGCAGGTTGCGCAGATCGACTGCGCCGTTGCGTTGCAGATACGTACCATCCACAGCGCCGCTCGTCGGGGTTTCATCGGCTGCCGCGGAAGGCGACGGGCTCATGGTGAGTTTCGTCGATACGGAAAGGGTGTTGACGTCTCCGTTGCTCCACACCGCGTTAGAGAGGCCGTTCAGGCGCGCCGCGAGCCCCAGCCGCTGGAAGGGCGCCAGGCTCACCATATCCAGAAGAGTGTCGAGCGTGAGGTCACGGAAGTGGGCATTTACCTTTCCGTTGGTGTGCAGGTCGGTGTCCGTCGGGCGCGCGGCAACAGCTACGGGCGCGGCCTCCTCGTGGCTTCGGCCTTTCTTCTCGCGCTTCACCGGTTCGGACGCCTGCACAACCGCCGCACCCGCGAGCGGCGGAATCCAGTGGTCGAGCAGGACCTCGCCCTCCAATTGCCCGCCGGGTTTCAATCGAGCCGTCACATTCGTGATCTCCAGCCGCAGCGCGTCCGCATGTACGCGTGCATCCAGTCCCACGCCACGCGCCACAACTCCGGTTCCGATGTACGAAGCGTTGTCTGCGTGCACCGTGCCGTCAATTCGGAACTCGCCGTCCTGCCCCATAGCCGCCAGGTTCAGTCGTGCAATTCCCTCCGGGGTGAACGGATAGCCGGTCGCGGGTTCCATCAGCTTCAGATCCAGCTCGCCCTGCACGTTCGCCTTCCAATGAGGATGGCCGAAGTCCGCAAGTTCGCCGGCGACATTGAGCACGCGATCCGTCGCGCCCTTGCTGTAGGCCGTCAGCCGCAGCGCTCTCAAATATGCTGCATCGTGCGTGAAGTCGAGCGAGGCCTCGATGAATCCATGCACCGGGGGCGCCTCGGGATGGTCTGCCGGTCCGCGCGTCAGGCGCAAATCGTGGATGCCGGCATCAAGGTGGTAGCTCTCGGGCGCATTCGCCTGGCGGGGAACATACTTCAGCAGCAACGAAACGTCGTTTGCTGCGAAGTCCAGGGGAATGTGCCGGTCTTGAAAGTCATTTTGGGCCGCGCGATTGTCGTAGTCGAAGACGCCACGCTGAACCTCGACACGGCCGGCCTCGAGGTTAAACAGCGTGTCGATGGAATGCGTCTCAGCCTGTTTGCGTGGCTGCGGCTGATTGGTCGACCCGTCCGGATAAACGATGAGGTGGACCTGCGGCCGATCAATCTCCACGTCACGCAGCAAGACCCGCGGACTCCACAGCCCCAGGATGTTCACAGATACGCGCAGGGAACCGAGTTGTGCGTATGGCGCCTCGCCCTTCGCTTCCCGGCCGTGCAGCACGAACCCGTCAGCCTCGGCTTCCAGCTTCGACAGCTTCCAGTGGAACGAGGCAATCTCCGCGCGCCCGCCCGTTGCCGCTTCGATCCGCGCGATGAGCCGTTTGCGAACGATGTTTTCGAAGTTCGACGAGGTGGCCCAGAAGTACAACCCCACGATGCCCGCGATGAACAGAAACGCCAGTCCCGCGGTGCCCCACAACACATGGCGCAGGTATCGCCGCCGCGATAAAGGCGGCTGCGCCGGCTCCTCGCCGGGGGAACCAGGCGGCGTGGACGGCACGCGTTCAGGTTCGCTCATTCCCTGGTCGCTCCTTCGCTTCCACTCGCCGCCTCCAGCGCCGGGTCAAGGATCTCGATCTGGCCCTGTTTGCGCAGATTCGCCAGCCAGTTGTCGAACAGGATATTCACCTGCTGCTCGAGAAGAATCTCCTCGACGCGTGCGGAAACCTGCTCCAGCGGCGGAGGCTTCTGGCCCGCGGGATATTGCGGTAATAGTGTTTCACGATAGTACTTCTCGATCTCTTCCGGAGCGATGCGGATTCCCTGCCGGAATCGCAGCTCTATAAAGCTGAGGATCTCGATCCGGGTCCGCGTATAGCTCTCCACGCGTGCCGGGGTCAGGCCGTGACGAGCCAGAAACATCTTCCATCCCGCATCAGAAGTGCAATCGGCGCGAACGCAGGCCGGCAACTCGGCGCGCTTCTCCGCGACGCGCGCAGCAACCTCTTCCGGCGTTGGTTCCGTCACCTGCAAATCTTCCTGCCTGATCTGCTGCTGAATCAGGGTGCGGCTGATGAGCCGATCGAGCGCCTGCTGCTCGGTCATCTTTTCCTGGCCATTGGGGCTGGGTTCAAGAACCGACAACTGCACCTCATCCTGAAGATCGCTCTCGAGAATTGTCTGCCGGTTCACCACTGCGACCACGCGATCGATGGTCGTCGCGTCGCCTTGCGCAGATTGGTTTTTCTCCTGTCCCCAGGCCGCCGGCAGCAGCAGAGCCGCGAACGCGCCGATGCAGGCAATTCGCATCCGAATGCCTCTGGTCACCGCTTGATTCGTCTGCTGCGTAGTCATCAGAACGTTTGCCCCAGACTGAAGAAAAAGTTGAAGTGCGGCGCCTCGCCGACATGCTGGTTGAGGTAAGGATTCGTTTCAGAGTAGTTGACGTTGATCGGATAGATGGGCGGATTCAGGTTATAGCTGAAATCCAGCCGGATCGGCCCAACCGGCGTGTGGTAGCGCATCCCCAGTCCCGCCGCATGCGAGAAATAGTTGAAGCTGCACTGCCCCTGTGGCCCCGTGGACGTGTTTGGTCCCGTCGGTGTGGGGGGTGTCGGATTCGCCGTTGTGCCTCCCGGAGGAGTGAGCACCTTGCAGGCATCGCGGTCCGGCTGGTGGATGCGCACCGCGCTCTCCCAGGCATCGCCTGCGTTCGTAAACACGTTGCCCATGTCGTGGAAGAGCACGAAGCTCAGCGTATCGCCGAAGAAGGGAAGCATGGGCGGAGGCAGGCGCACCTCGGTGCTGTTGATCAGCGCTCCCGCGCCGCCGATCGGGAATCCGGTCTCCGGATCGCGTGGCCCCGCTGCATTGCTTCCGAATCCACGATGCGAGATTGCCCCGCCGGCATACAAGCGCTCCGGTAGCGGAAGCAGCGCATCCGACGGCGAACCATAAGCGCGCTCCTGACCATAGCGCGTGTTGCGCGCCAGTACGAACCGGTTTTTGTCAAAGCTGTAGTAGCTGGAATTGGAGAGATCGAGCCGGTTGAACTCTGCCTGCGCGCCGAAGGTTTGATTGGAAAGGAAGTCCTGAAAGCTGGTGTAGGTTCCGCGGCGCGAGTCGAGTGGGGAGTCGCGCGTATCGCGAATCCACGTGACACTCGGGCCCGCCACGCGCACCGCCGTTGAAAGCGCCTCAAGCTCGGTTGGCCCGACTTGCAGGCTGTCGATCGACACCTTGACGCGGCGAAAATCGAACCCATACACAAACGTGTTTCCCTTGGAGAGCAACGATCCCGGCTGGGTGAAATGTTCGGTCCAGCGCACGCCGGTCTCCAGCTTTGACGCAACGTAGGTCGATACGTCCTGGCTGCTTGCATAACCGCCGGAGACGGTGAATCCAAAATCGCGGCTCCCCAGAAAGCGCGGATTCTGAAACAGGAGATTGACATTCTGCTCGAGAAGACCGTAAGTGGCTTGGAGCGACGCAGACTGGTCCCGTCCGAAGAGATTGTTTCGCGTCAGGTCGATCAGTCCCCGGGGACTGATGCCAGTTTTCCCGTTCGCACTGCAAGGCACGCCGGTGGAGACGATCCCGGCGCAGTGGGTCTGCGGAAGGCCGGTCTGTGTCTCGAATCCGAGACCATAGGTCAGTGTCCAGCGCCGGGCCTCGGTTATTTGCACCAGCACGGTTTTGTCTGGCTCGCTGCCGCCAGGATTCTGAATCGCCGTGTTCACCTCATTGAACAGCGCAAACTCATAGAGATTGCGCTGCATCTCCGCCAGCGCCGTCTGGTTCAGCGGATCGCCCGGATGCAGCGTGATAGCTCTCTCCACGGTGTCAGGCCGCGTATATTCGAGACCTGTCAACAAGACCTTGCGCACGAAGATCTGCTTGCCAGTGCGAATGTGAAACACCACGTCGACCCTTGCCGGATCCGCCGCTTCTGTCTGCTCTTCCACCTCGATCTGGGCCTGGTCGAACCCCCGGCTCAGGAAATCCGTGAGCAGCGCATCCCGATCGCCGGCCAGGTTCTGCGGCGAGAACAGTTGTCCCGGCGCCGTGTTCATCAGCGCCAGCAACTTCTTCTGGTCTGACTGCTCTACCCCTTCGAGTTCAAGCTTTCCCACGCGCTGCTGTTGTCCCTCATCGATGTGGTAAACAACCGAGAGCGGCTCAGTCGGATTGGCGGTGGCTGCCGGTTGCGCCGTCCCGGCTCTGCTTTCACCGCTGATGGTTTCGGGCATCACTTTCACCTTCGAGAAGCCGTTGTTCTGGTAGACCGCCTGCAAGGCGCTTACATCAGCCATGACCAGGGCCTGGCTGTAGGCTCCGTGCCGGTCGAGATGATCGGTTGCGTGGACGCTCAGCAAATCTTCCAGGGTACGCGCGCCAAAATAATGATTGCCGGCCACCGTAACCTTTTCCACTCGCCGGCGCGGTCCCATATCGACTGTGTAAATAATTGTCACCGAGTTCCCCGCGGTATTGTGCTCCACGTGCCTCACCTTGACGTCGAAGTAGCCGAGCCGCTGGAAATAGTCGCGAAGCCGCCGGTCGCCCTCGTTCAGCAGATCCTCGTCCACTGTTCCTTCTTCAAATACAGGAATCAGCCGCTTCATCCGGTCCTCACCAAGCTTCGCGCCTTCAACCAGCACCTTGACGACCGGGCCGCGAGCGGCTGAGAAACTGAAATCCGATCGCCTGCCGGCAGGGCTGTACACCTGCGACTCGAGCTTGACGTCCGCCTCCAGCCGCTCCTCTTTCTGATAGTGCTTCAGAACACCGGTCAGGGCGCGATCGTTCGTATCATGGTCAACCCGGTTTCCGGCGCGCAGATGCGCAGCGCGGCGGAACTGCTCGGTCGTCATCCCGGAATCTCCGGCGACCTTCACGGCTCCCACGCGAGCCTGCATGCCCGAAGTCACGGCGAAGGCGATATCCACAAGCTGTTCCGCCGGATGCCGCTGGAGCTTGTAGTTGATGACCGGCTCGTGGAAGCCATTATCGGCCAGGGTCTGGCGCATGCGCTCGATGGCCGTCTCCAGCCGGGTTTGCGAGAAGCGTGTTCCCGCCGTGAGCCGTCCCGCGGCCTCCAGCTGCGCGTTGATGGTGGCGCCCTTTGCACCCGTAACGTCGACGGTGCCAATGAATTCCTGCGGCGTTCCCTTGAACAGGAGCCGCACGCCATCGCCTTGACGGGAGACGTCTGCCTCGATGGTGTCGAACAAGCCCGATGCATATAACTCGCGAAGACTTCGTGCGACGCTTTCCCGGTCAAGTGGCGCACCCGCCGCCTGCGGAAGATGACTGGCCAGAGGCTGCAGCCGGTCCGCGGCAACTCCGTCAAAGTCGATTTTCCTTACCGGAAGTCCCTGCCACCAGGATTGCGGAGCCTCGTCATCGGCATCCGTGGCCACCGGGCCGGTCTGAACCGCATCGGGGTTCGAACGAGAGCCACCTGCCGTCACCGGAGATCGAACCCGGCCGGCGGGACCGGGCGTGCTGTCGCCGGCTTGAGGCCAGCAGACAAGTTCAATCGAAAAAAAGAGAAATAGACATGCCGGCAGAACTCGCCGCATTACGAGCTGCCATGCCGGAATTGTCTGACGCACCATGTCTCCGAGAATTCCACGGTATAGACCCCCGCGGAGCTATTTGGTTGCATCAAACCAAATAACTTGAGAGCCGACCCGGTTTCTTCTTGCCGCAGCTCAAAGTTTTTCACTGCTGCACCTTATACTAACGAGGAAAGAAGCTTGGCGCAGCATCAGACAATACTTACCGCTACCAATACACCTTCCCAAAGGAAGAGCATGCCACGTCCAAGGTTTCAAAAGCAGACATCCGAAGCTTCTGCGCCGGAATCCATTCCCGGAAAGGAAAGCGCGGCTGAGCATCCGGATACTGTTTCCGCGGTCGCTCCTCCACCGGCAGAGTTAACACCAGAAGCTGCGATCCTGGCTCGCGCCCAGGCGGGCGACCACTACGCTTTTGCGCATCTCTACTCGCTTCACAAGCGGCGGATCTACTCCTTGTGCCTGCGCATGGTCGGCAATGTTGCCGAAGCCGAAGACCTGACCCAGGAGGCATTTCTTCAGCTGCATCGCAAGATCGCCACTTTTCGCGGCGATTCGGCCTTTTCAACCTGGCTGCATCGGCTGTCCATCAATGTCGTGCTGATGCACCTGCGCAAAAAGGGACTTGCCGTTGATGTCGCTCGACGAGGCCATGGAGCCTTCCTACGACGACGGTCCCGGACGCAGCTTCGGCGCTCCCGATCTGTCCCTGACCGGCTCCATCGACCGCCTCGCCCTGGAACGCGCCGTGGCCGCTTTACCCGCCGGTTACCGCCTCATTTTTGTCCTTCACGACGTGGAGGGCTTTGAGCATAATGAGATAGCCGCCATGCTTGATTGCTCGGTTGGAAACAGCAAATCCCAGCTGCACAAGGCTCGTCTCAAACTTCGCGATGCTCTGCGCCTCACTCTCCGGAAGGGGGGACGCAAATGACCGTGGATCCAAAATCCATGAGCTGCGAGGAGTTCCAGGAGCAGTTGTCAGATCTCATCGGCTCGGGCGCCGACCTTGAGAACCATCCGCATTTCAAGGATTGCGAACTCTGCAAACAGCTCTACAAGGAACTCGATACCATTGCCGAGGCTGCCAAGCAGCTTTTCCGCGACCGGCAGCCCGAGGACAACCTCTGGGAACGCATCGAATCCGCAATCAAAAAAGAAGACGGCTCTATCGAAGGACAATAACTTCAGGTCTGCCTGGGCATCGAATCTCCAGGGGTGGTTCTGGAAAAACGAGCTCAGCCTTTTCACGCCTTGGCCGATAAAGCGGGAGAGCCGCGTCCTTTACAGGACGGAAAACAGGACGGCTGAAGTCGCCCCGGTGGAGAGGAACCGGAGCGTGTAAAATCGCGTAAACCTCAATCGTGTTAGGACTCAAGAAGGATTCAAGGGATCCCAGACTTTCCTGCAACTTTTGACGTTCTGCGTTGTCTAATGAAGGAAAGTTGATAAGAGGACACTCAATGCCAGGTCAGCCTTCTATGTTGCCACCCGAAAATCCCCAGAAACGGCAGGTTTCGGGGTCGCAGAATCCCCGTTCTTCCCGTTCGCGATACCGTTCTATTTCCGCATGCTGTTCTGCCGCTTACAGTTGGACGCGAAAGCTCCATCCAGTTGATCGAGTCGCTGGGCGACGAACGCAACATTGTCGTTGCCGCCCAGCTCGATCCCCGCCTCGATTCGCCGAAGCCGACCGATCTGCACGATGTGGGCACCTTGGCCACCGTGCACAAGGTCGTCCGCATGCCCAACCAGAGCCGTTTTGTCTTCACCGAGGGCGTCGAGCGCGTACGGCTTGGTCCGGTACGTTCAGACCGAGCCCTTCATGATCGCCGAGATCGAGACGGTCGAAGATATCGCGCCCGAGATCAGACCGCGAGCGTTGAAGCTCTTGTCCGCAATGTTGTCGGCCAGTTCCAGCAGATTGTCTCCGAATCGGCGACCCTCTCCGACGAGCTGCGCACCATCGCCGGCAACATCGAGGACCCCAGCCGCCTGGTCGACTTTGTCGCCTCCTCGCTGCCGTTCCTTACCACCGACGACAAGCAGCAGCTGCTTGAAACCGCCAGCGTTCCCGCCCGGCTCGAGCTGCTTACCAAGCACCTTGCCAAGGAACTTGAGGTCCAGCAGCTTCGCACCAAGATCCAGAGCGAAGTGCAGGACCAGGTTCAGCAGTCGCAGCGCGACTACTACCTGCGCGAGCAGATGAAGGCCATCCAGAAGGAGCTCGGCGAGCAGGACGAGGGCCAGCGCGAGGTCGAAGAGCTGCGCAAGAAGATCGACGAAGCCGGCATGCCGGAGGACGTGAAGAAAGAGGCGATGAAAGAACTTTCCCGCCTCGGCCGCATGTCTCCCATGGCCGCCGACTACTCGCTCACGCGCAACTACATCGAGTGGCTGGCGATTCTGCCGTGGGCCAAAAGCTCCGGCTCCAAGATCGACATCAACAAGGCCCGCGAGATTCTCGACGAGGACCACTACGAGCTGAAGAAGGTGAAGGACCGCATTCTCGACTACCTGTCCGTGCTGGAACTCAAGCCCGACATGAAGGGGCCGATCCTCTGCTTTGTCGGACCTCCGGGCGTGGGCAAAACTTCGCTTGGCCGCTCCATCGCGCGCGCGCTGGGGCGCAAATTCCAGCGCGTCTCGCTGGGCGGCATGCACGACGAGGCCGAGATTCGCGGCCATCGGCGGACCTACATCGGAGCTCTGCCTGGCCAGATCATCCAGAGCATCCGCCGCGCCGAAACCAACGACCCGGTGATCATGCTCGACGAGGTCGACAAGCTCGGACGCGACTTCCGCGGCGACCCGGCCTCGGCGCTGCTCGAAACCCTCGATCCGGAGCAGAACAACACGTTCCGCGACAACTACCTCGACGTGCCGTTCGATCTGTCGAAGGTGCTGTTCATCTGCACCGCGAACATGCTCGACACCGTTCCGCCGCCGCTGCTTGACCGCATGGAGATCATCCCGCTGCAGGGCTACAGCGAAGAGGAGAAGGTGCACATCGCCAACCGCTACCTGATTCCGCGCCAGATCAAGGAAAACGGAATCACGCCGGAGCAGATCGAATTTCCCGAGGACGCGGTTCGCCACATCGTGCGCCACTACACGCGCGAGGCCGGCGTTCGCAAGCTCGAGCAGGTGATCGGCACCGTCTGCCGCAAGCAGGCGCGCCGCGTGGTCGAAGGCAAGACGGAAAAGCTCATCGTCGACAAGGAAGTGCTCAAGGAATTCCTCGGGCGGCATCCAGGTCCGCGTCGAAACCGAAGTCGCCGAGCGCGTCAAGCGTCCCGGCGTTGCCGTTGGCCTGGCCTGGACGCCGGCCGGCGGCGACATCCTCTTCATCGAGGCCAACAAGATGAAGGGCAAGGGCGGTTTCACCATGACCGGCCAGATCGGCGAGGTGATGCAGGAGTCGATGCAGGCCGCGCTCACCTGGGTGCGTTCCAACTCGTCGCTGCTCGGCCTGTCCGAGGACTTCAACAAGGATCTCGACCTGCACATTCACGTGCCCGCAGGCGCGATCCCCAAGGATGGTCCCTCGGCCGGCGTCACCATGGCCACGGTGCTGGCCTCGCTGCTGACCGATACGCCGGTTCGTCCGCTTACCGCGATGACCGGCGAGATCACGCTCAGCGGCAATGTGCTGCCCGTGGGCGGCATCAAGGAGAAGTTCCTGGCAGCGCGCCGGGCCGGAGTGGAAACCATCATCCTGCCCGCCGAAAACCGCCAGGACGTGGAAGAAGACCTGACGCCGGAGATGATCGAAGGGGTGTCGATCCACTACGCCAGCCGCATTGAAGACGTGCTGGCCGTGGCTCTGCCACTGCTGAAGGCGAAGTCCGGAGTCACCCCCATCGCCGCCGAACGAGGCGCCTCCGCCGCCGCATAAGCACCTGCGCCGGAATCACGAGCAGATGCATTCGTTTGGAAACAAGCGATGCATTCGGTAGGGAAACAACAAGAAAAGGCCGGCCGACCCGCCGGCCTTTTCGCTTGTCCGCACTTCCTCTACTTCGGTCATTCCGGGCGGAGCCGAGGAACCTGCAGTTGCTCTTCGTGCACGACCGCCAAAATTGGATGAGAGCACGAACCCTGCGTGACGACCCACCCCGCATGGGTGCCCCATCCAAGCCGCGCTTTTGCGGCTTGGATGGGAGAGCACCAACAGAATCGAAACGGTGACTCACCCATTGACACACCACCCGCCCTCCTCCTGCGTCTAACCCCAAGGCGGTTATTCTTTCTTCAACATGCACGTACGCGTACTCCCTTTCGGCATCCTCAAAGAGTCTCTCGGCTCTGACCCCTTTGCGCTCGACCTGCCCGGCGGAGCCACGGTCGCCGACCTGCTCGCCCGCCTCGGCGTCCAGGCGCCGACCGTCGAAACCCTGCGCATCGCCGTCAGCGTCAACGCCGAATATGCCGAACGCCACCTGGTACTTCGTGAAAACGACGAAGTGGGCCTGCTCCCGCCGGTATCCGGTGGTTCCAGCGCCGATGCTCTTGTCCAAAAAGAAAATCAACCCACGGTTGTCAGTCTCACCCGCGAGCCGATCCGGGCCGACGCGCTTGTCGCCGCAGCCAAGCAGGGCGAAGACGGCGCCGTTGTCGTCTTCGACGGCATTGTGCGCAACAACTCCCGTGGCCGGCAGACGCTCTATCTGGACTACGAGGCCTACGAGGAGATGGCGAAGAAGCAGATAGCCGATCTGGCCAGCGCGGCGCTCACACGCTTCGGAGTCCGCCAGGTCACCATCGTTCACCGGCTAGGCCGCCTGAACGTGGGCGAGACCAGCGTGCTCATCATCGTCGCCTCGGCGCATCGCGCGCAGGCCTACGAAGCCAGCCGATGGCTCATCGACACGCTCAAAAAAACCGTGCCCATCTGGAAAAAGGAAACCTTCGTTGACGGCTCGGTGTGGGCCGATGGCGAGCCGTTTCCGCCGGGATATGCCGTGGAGGGTGCCGATGGCCGCACGACGTAACTGGCTCCTTCGCCTCGCGCTTCTCGCCAACGTTCTCCTGTCTCTCGCTATCCCCCTCCACCTGCGCGCGCAGGACGAAAAGCCGCTCCGTCTCGACGTAAAGCTGGTAAGCCTCTTCGTCAACGTCACCGACAAGAACGGCGCCATCGTGGGCGGCCTTACGCAGGATGACTTTAAGGTCACGGAAGACGGCCGACCGCAGCAGATCACAGTCTTCGAGCGCCAGTCGGAGATGCCGCTCGCCCTGACACTCGCCATCGACACCAGTTCCAGCACCTACAAGGACCGCTCCATCGAGCAGCAGGCGGCCAAAAGATTCGTTCGCGCGCTGCTTCGTCCGCAGGACCAGATGAGCGTCATCCAGTTCAACACTTTTGTTTACGAACTGACCGATTTCACAAATAACGCCTCGCAGATCGATCGCGGCCTCGATCACATGCGCGGCGCCGGCGGCACTGCTCTCTACGATGCCATCTACGCCGGTTCGCAGGCCCTCGGCAAGAGACAGGGCCGGAAGGTGCTGGTGCTCGTCTCCGACGGGGGCGACACGGTGAAAGGCTCAACCTACCCGGAGGCGCTGGAGCAGGCCCTGCGCAACGAGGTGATGATCTACTCCATCATCGACGTGCCCATCGAGGCCAGCGCCGGCCGCGACACCGGCGGCGAACATGCCCTCATCACGCTCTCTGAGCAGACCGGCGGCAAGTACTTCTATGTCGACGCCGGCGGTCTCGACAAGGCCTTCCAGAAGGTCAGCGACGACCTGCGTACGCAATATCTGCTCGGATATTATCCAAGGAATCAAGAGCCCGGAAGGGCTTTTCATCGAGTCGATATCACGGTTCCGCGCGCGGCCGCCGGCGCTTTCACCATCCGCCACAAAACCGGCTACTACGCCGAACCGCAGAAGAACAGCGACTAGCGCATTGCGTCTCGTATCAGGGCACGCCTTGGCCGCGGCGAGCTGAAAACTCCGTCGAAACGAAATCCCTGTCAGTGGACGACTTCAGAGGCTGCGGAAAAACTCGTCGAAGCAGCCTTTGTAACGCCATCCCGCAGTTTCAACGTCCTGCCCCGATCAATTACATTGGGTCCATTGAGGATGGAATGATCGAGAAGCCGTATCGCCCGCAGCAGGACATCGTGACGTTGATGAAGCAGTTCGACCAGCAGGTCAGGGAATCGCCGGAAATGCCCGATGCCAAAACGCGTCTTCTGCGCGCACGGCTGGTGTTTGAAGAGGCTCTCGAGTTTGTGAAGAGCTGCGGATGCACCGTCACCCTGAACGAAAATGCCTCGGCCGTGATCGACGCCATCAGCGTGGTGCCCGACCCCAACGGCATCCCCGACCTGACCGAGTACGTGGATGGATGCGTCGACCAGCTCGTCGTCACCTACGGCGCGCTCAACGCCGCCGGCGTGAAGGTCGAACCCGCGTGGGACGAGGTGCAGCGCAGCAACATGAGCAAGGCCTGGCCGCATTGCAGCGTGTGCGACGCGGTGCTGGTGGCCGGTGCAGGCACCGAGCTGGTGCATCCCGAGGACGCCGGCGCCCACAACGGCGAGTGGCGCGTGGTCCTGAAAGTCCATAAGCGCGAAGACGGGAAATTCATCAAGGCGCCCACCTACTCGCCTGCAAATTTGAAGCGCGTGATCGAAGAGCAACTCCTGCAAATGAAGGCGTAGCCGAGTCCGATTGCATCATCGCGGCAGCAGGCGAAACTCGCGAATCGCGATCTTCGGCGTGACGAACGTGTGCTCGACATCGGGCAGAACGAGTACGGTGATCTCGGAAAATTTGCGCAGTTTCACGCTGGCGGGAATAGAAAAGCGCAGCGTCTCGGAGACTGGCGAGGCTTTGAAATAGAAATGTCCGGGCTCGGTCGACACAATGGGCTGCTGGTCGAGATATGCGGTCCGCCGGCTGCCCGCCGTTCCATCGCTCAGCAGCAGTCCCAGCGAGATGATGCCCGGCCGGTTGTCGCCGTTGGCAATCTGAACCTGGATTTCGCTGCAGCGTGCAATGGGTATGGACCCGGGCAAATCCTGATGTGCGTCCATCATGACGGGCCACTCGTTGCTCGACGCGATGTCGACGTTGAGCGGCGTGCCGTGCGCACGGTGTGCGTTCGGACCGGGCCCCTCGTCGGGAGGCTGCACATAGTTGTAGGTGCCGTCGAAGCGCAGGACAAGCGGCTCTTTCGTGCCGGGAGCGAGCAGGGGACTGGGGGCGGCGATCGGCGGCAGCAAATCCTTCTTTTTCGGAAACGGCCAAAGCACCAGGCTCTCGTAGCCGCTCGTGCCCAGCGATGAAGGCTTGGCGTTGGGTTTGCTGGCGGCGTCTGCCGATCCGCGGCTCTGCGCATCGAGAGCCGCTCGTTCCTGCGCGAGCCGGTTGCGGTGCTCGACTCCTGAGAGCATGGCCCATGCCGTAACAATGACCGCGGGAACGACGACCAGCGCCAGTCGCACAGCGGCTCTCTTGTATCCGCGCTCGATCGACCACGCGTGGCTGCGCGGAATGGTTTTCTTCCACGCGAACAGCGCTGTGCTGAGCCCGAGCCAGGTGGCCGCGGTGTAGTTGGAATGGCTGAGAATCGCAGCTCCGGCCCCATAGAGGCCTATGGCGATGATGTATCCGTGAGGTTCAAACGGAGCGCGGTAGGTCGACTCCGCAAAAAGCTCGCCGCCGCTGTCGAGCAACGAAGAGTGCGATTGAACGGAGGAGAACACGGGGTAGGTCTCATGGCGCAGCCCGGCGGTGAGCACGAACGCGCCGATCATGGCAACAAAGGCCGTGGCAGGCGAGACCTGTTCGGCAAGCAGAACCATGGGCGTCACCCACACCCAGCCCGAGGCGCAGACCAGCGCAAACAGCGGGAAGGGCAGCGGCGGATTCTCGTGGAAGGGACTTGTTGGGCTTTGCCAATAAAGCCACGATCCTGTGATGCCGGCCAGCGTGCCCATCAGGACGTACATCGCTGCGTTCATGCAGAGCGATGCAAAGTCCGGCGCGTTTGCCTCGGGCAGTCGGCAGACCAGCACGCCGACGATCATCGCGTTAATCAGCCCCGCCGCAACCATCAGGCTGAAGAAGCGCGTCAACGTGAAGGGATCGTGCTTCGACCCCAGCGCTACCGAGCCGTCATCTTCGGGCAAATCGATCGGTGTTTCCAGCTCCGAAACGTAACTGTGCCTTGGACGCGGCACAACGCTCCACAGTGCAACAAGAAGCGTAATGAAGTACGGAACACGCATCGCATCGGCCCACATGCGCAGATCGGTGATTTCGCCCAGCGGGGTGATGGTTCGCCTGTCGATAGAGAGGCCGGGGTAGGCGAACAGATTCATCACGACAAACGTGGTGAAGTAGGCCGGCAGCAGAATGACCGGCGCCTTCGCGAATGCCCACAGGATCGTTCTCCTGCCCAGCGTGCGTGCCAGGCCGGTTTGCAGAAAGACGTAGAGCAGGATTCCGACCCATAGAAAGACGATGTTCAGGATGAGCCAAAGCCCCAGTTGTGCGAGCGGCGAGAAAGGCCACGCCAGCCGGTACAAGTGGCCGTAGACGCGCGAGCTGTTTTCCCAGCGGTCAATGACGGTGGTCCACGCCGGCGCCAGCATCGACCAGACGAAGACGAAGACCAGCATCGAAAAACGCGAGCGCAGGCTGTTGAACCACGACAGCCCGCATGCGCCCAGGGCCTGTCGCCAATACCAGTTGCCGGAGCGGCCGGAGCGAAAGACCTCGAGCAGATCGCCGGCGAGCGCTTCGTCACGCCGGCCGGTGCTGAAATGCTCCAGCATCCACGTGGCAAGCTGCGGAGGTTCGCGGCGTTTCATCAGCTCTCCTGCGGCGCATCCAGCTTTACATCGGGAATGGCTTGCCACATGCGCGTCAGCACGCGGCGCGTCTCGCGTACCTGGCGCAAACCTTCTTTGGTGATTCGGAAAAAGCGCTTGGCCTTGCCTCCGCGCTCCGGCGTGGGATCGCCCAGGCTCGAAGCCACCAGGCCCTTGACCTCCAGCCGCTCCAGCGCCGCGTAGACGCTGCCCACCGAGACGTCGCGGCCGCGTCGTTTCTCAAGCTCGCGCGAGATGGGCACACCGTAAGCCTCGTCGCCGAGATGAATCACCGCGAGCAGGAGCATCAGTTCAAACTCGCCGAGATAGCTTCGCTCCGTCATTAATTCAATAATAGCGAAGAAATTATTACGGTCAAGCGATTTGTAGATGGATGGGGCGGGCTGCCTTTCTCAAGCGCGAAGAGGTTGAGCACGCCGCAGATCGTTGAGGAATTCTGCCAATCCGCCGATCCGCACTCCTCTGATCATTCAAGTCAATACCTCGCACCGTCGACTCTCGCCCAACCTTCACTAAACACAGCGCAAAAAGTTCCCGCTCTTTTGCAGGCAATATCAGCTCTCCGGCGCACAATGGAAGCGTTCAGACAATTCGCGACCAGATTGCCATTGAATTGAGAAGGACATCCCGGGAAAAAACCATTGCCACTTTCTTCGCTATTCTGTTCGAATCCTTGTTTGTAAGTTTTTTAAAAATCAGGATTCTATTAAGATCGCAGCCTGCAATTTCTGCACCGTTCCAGGTGCACTGCACCGCGGGTTGTGCAAAACCTGATCCCTGATTCCTCATTTCTGTCCTCTTGCCTCACCGCTTCAGTGCCGCCTCATCGAGCCGGCCGATGCGGCCGTGAGGGCCGACGACATAGGGAAGCGAAAGCGCATTCCAGTTGCGGTCGGCGTCGGCGGCTTCGTGCAATGCGGCGTCGGGACGGACGGGGCGCCAGTTGCGTCCGTCGTCGGTGGAGATGTCCGTGCCATTGGGGCCGACGGCGATCCAGGTTTTCGTTTTGTCGTCGTAGGCAACGGCGGAGCGGTAGCCGTGGGGCGTAGTTGGTGAGGCGGTCCAGTTTTTGCCGCCGTCGGTGGTGTAGGCGGCAGTGCTGTTGGAATCGTCCGGCTTGGCGTAGTCACCGCCGACTGCGATCCCGCGGGTCGTTGTCCGGAAGTATAGAGAAAAGATACCGGCCGAAGGAGCGGAGTGGTTGATCGGCACCTGTGCGTTCAGAAAATCTGTCCAGGGCTGGCCACACTCGTGGGAGGATGGGTCCATCGCCCCGGCACAGTAAGAACTCTTAAAGGTGAACTCATTTGGACCTTCGCCTTGATATAGACGGCGAAAGGCAACGCGGCCAGCGCTGGTCGCAAACCAGAACCATCCGTCCTTTGACGTAATGGAAGAATTGCTTGCGGCGAATGCGGCTTCATCGCCGGAGGTGTGCAGGCCATTTCCTCCTTTTGGCTCGTCTGGCGCGCTAACAGGGCCCCAGATTGCACCTCCGTCGGCTGTTACGCGGAGGCGGAAGTCATTCGCGTATTCGACCGGCAAACTTTTCGGGCTAGGATCGCCGAAGAGCAGCCCGTGCTGCCGGTCGATGAACAGGATTGCATCGAAAAACCCTTCGGGCGCATATGGATTGGTGAAGAGGAGCTTCCACGAGTGACAGCCGTCGGTGGTCTTGTACAAGCGCGACTGATCGCCGGGGCCGCTGGACATAACGATGGCCGTATTCGCGTCGAATGCTTGTACACCGCGGAAATCGAGCTTCTCCGCGCCTGGCGGGACGGTGCACATCTGCCAGACGTAGCCGCCATCCTCAGTGCGCAGGACAGTTCCATTGCTGCCCGAGGCCCACGCGATGCCGCCGCCCACGTTGTCGATTCCACGCAGATCGGCGGTGGTGTTGGATGTCTGGATCGTCCATTGAGCGTGGGCTGTCGGGGTGATACACGCGAGAACGGAGACGAACACGAACGTGGAGCGCATGGGATTGAGTGTGGGGCAGAGCGCCGTCTATGAGCAAGTGATCCCAAAGACTGTCATTCCGACCAACGCGAGGCGGAGTGGAGAAACCTGCAGTTGTTTTTCCCCGGCATAGCCCGGCGTGGTTACATAACCAAATGGGGATGGCGCGGGTTCGGGCCGGCGTTACCCTTCCAATGGAGCGATCCGATGACATTGCAAGAGCTGGTGGAAGAGCTGGGCGGCACGATCGTGCAGGGCGACCACGAGTGGATGGTCGAGGCAGTCAATTCCTGCGAGCGGGCCAACGCATTTGATCTGGCCTTCGCCGATTCCGAGTCCTCGGCAGCCGCTGCGCTGAAGGGCAACGCGGGGACAGTGGTGCTGAAACCGGGCCTGGCCAGCGAATATCCGCACGGCAAAAGCATCATCGAGTCGGACCAGCCGCGGTTATGGTTTGCCAAGGCCGCCAGGCTGATAAAGAAGAGCACTGCCATCGCCAGCATCGCGCACTCGGCTGTCGTTGCGCCCGATGCTAAAGTAGACCCCGGGGTGATGGTGGGCTCGTGCGTGGTGATCGGCTCGCAGGCGCGGATCGGCGATGGAACGCACATCGATGCCGGAGCGGTAATCGGCGAAGGCGTGCGGATCGGGGTGCACTGCCACATCCATCCGCGCGTGGTCATCTATCCCGGAACGACGCTCGGCGATCGCGTGATCGTGCATGCCGGCGCGGTGCTGGGGGCCGACGGATTTGGCTATGTGCGCGACCAGGTGAGCGGGACGTATACGCAGTTTCCGCAGCAGGGCAAGCTCGCCATCGAGGATGACGTGGAGATCGGCGCGAACTCCACCATCGATCGCGGGGCATTGGAGGAGACGCGCATTCGCCGCGGCACAAAGATCGACAACCTGGTGCACGTGGGGCACAACTGCGACATCGGCGAAAACGTGATCCTGGTGGCGCTGACGGGCATATCGGGTTCGAGCACCGTGGGCAAAGGCGCAGTACTTGCGGGCCAGGTGGGAATCGGTGACCATGTGACGGTCGGTCCCGGCGTGATTTTGGGCGGCCAGTCGGGAGTTTTTAATGGTAAAACCATCACCAATGAAGGACACAAACCCGGTGCAGTCATGTTTGGCACCCCGGCCCGGCCGTTGCGGCAGGTGCTTCGCGAACAGGCGTTACTGGCGAAGATGGCGAAAAGGCCGGGAACAGGGAGCAGGAATTAGGGAACAGGGAGTAACAAGCCCGCCGAGCTAGAGCCTCGAAGCAAAAGCTACGAGCTACCAGCAGAGAGTCAGTAGCCAGTAGCTAGAGGCTAGCAGCCAGCTTCTGCGAAGGAGGAGTTCGATGATCCGTCGCGCGATCCCCCTTTTTCATGTCGGAACGATTTCCGAGGCAGTGAAATTCTTCTGTCACGGACTGGGCTTTCAACTGGAATTTGAACATCGTCCTGAGGGCGTAACGACGGATCCATGCTATGCCGGCGTCTCGCGCGACGGCGTGTGGCTGCACCTGTCCTCATTTTCCGGAGATGGTGTCGCGGGCAGTGTGGCGAACATGATGGTGGATAACGTCGACAAATTTTATGCTGAATTCACCGCCAGACACGTGCAAATCGACACGCCTCCCGTAGACCAGACGTGGGGCAGCCGCGAGATGTATGTCAAGGATGCGGATGGGAATTGCCTGCGATTTATTGCGTTTGCGATCAATAGGGATTACGGATCAGGAAATACGGAGTAGGGATCAAGGTTTGGCGGTTCTGGTCATCGGCGGAAGCACAAAAGACGTCGGCAAGACTGCGTTGGTGTGCGGAGTGATCGCGGCGCTGCACGAGTTTCAATGGACCGCAGTGAAAATCACAGGACACGACTACGAACCGGCCAATCCGGGGACGAGCCAGGCAGGAATCCGAAAGCCGACAATCTGGGAAGAAACGAGCGCGGGAGCGGATACGGATACGGCTCGCTATCTTGCTGCTGGCGCGCGCCGGGCGCTGCTGGTGACGCGGTACGGGTTGGATGTGGCGATCGACGAGATCCGCCAGGTGCTCGGCGCCGATCGCAATGTCATCTTCGAGTCGAACCGGATCGTGGATGCAGTCAAGGCGGACGTATGCCTGGCGCTGCTGGGCCGCGCCGGGATGGATATAAAGCCGAGTTTTCCTGGGCTGCTGTGCACGGCAGATGCCGTGGTGAGCATGGTGGGAGACGAAGGGCGCATTGCATATTCACCGGCGGGGATTCCGCGATTTGAACTGCAATCGCCCGATAGGCCTTCGCCGGAGATGGTGAGTTGGCTGCGGGAACGGTTAAGTCGCGTTGCGCAGAACTGAAGCGGTGTGCCTTACTTGTCGGTCGAGAAAGGTTCGGTCTTCAGGGAGCCATCGCGCTGCTTGATGAGGATCTGCACCTTGCCTTCCGCAGCGTCGAGTTCTTTCTTGCAGGCGGAGGAGAGACCGACGCCCTCTTCGAAGAGTTTCAACGAGTCTTCCAGGCTCAGGTCGCCCTTTTCGAGCTGATCGACGATGGTTTCGAGCTTCTTGAGGGATTCTTCGAAAGATGCCATGGCTATAAATCAATCCTATACGGGTTCAGGATAATAGATTGTGCCTGAGACGACATCCGGTGGGTGGCTTCCGAGATCGAACCGCCTCTGCTTATCGATGGGCGAACTTCAAAATGAGAACCAGGCAAAAGAGCGCACCAAAGGCGGCCATGAAAGCGAGCGCAGCTGAACCCGTGCTCCGCACAGTACCGCGGGCATCCTGAAAATCTTCATCGTCACTTGTGAGACTCGCGAATTTGGTCCACCACCGCAGAGACCAGACGGGAAAAGGTGCCGACAGGACGAGCACCAGCAAGGAGAAACCCAGAACAGTATTCTGAAATCCGACAAGCAGAATCAAACGAGAAGCACGCAACAGCGTGTAGGCAATGCCGAGCACCAAAAGGAACGCAACCACTGCCGTGTTTCGAAGGACGCTGGCGTCACTGCATGCCTGATCGACCCTGGCGAGAAGGTGAGCTGCCTTTTGCGCAGATTCATGGTCGACTTTCGCTCCGCAGAATCGGCATATGTCTGCGGACGTGTCGATGGTTTGCTTGCAGTTAGGACACTCGAAAACATCGAGATCGCCGGACGGACCGTCGATGATGAGCCCATCTGCCATCCGCAAACGCTCCTCCCCATGTGAATGGGATCGAGTGAAATCAGGAAAGGGTTACTCGCAAGATCGCACAAGCTTAAGCCATTTACAAGTGATCAGAGGTGTTAGACCGCTGAAGGTGCTTGCGGCAGCACGCTGGCGATGACTTCGGCGGCGGCGACGTAGCGGCCGAAGGGCGCGCTGACCTGCACGCCCTGCACCATGGGGCGCACGGCTTCAAGCATCTCCTGCGCGATCTGGATGCCTTCGCGGCGGGCGGCGTCGGGCGTGTCGGCCTGGGCCATGCGCAGCATGATCTCTTCGGGCATGGAGACGCGCAGGTCGTTCTTCATGAACTCGGCGTTGCGCAGGCTGGTGAGCGGCCAGATGCCGGCGATGACCGGGATGCGGAACGTCCTTGATGCGCTCGAGGAAGTCTTCGAGCAGGCGCAGATCGAAGACCGGCTGGGTGATGGCGTACTCGGCGCCGGCCTCGACTTTGTAGGCGAAGCGGCGCAGCTCGTTCTCGATGTCGGGCACGCCGGGATTGGCGGCGACGCCGATGGTGAAGTTGGTGCTGGCGCCGATGGAGTTGGAGCCGATGTCGAGGCCGTGATTGAGGCGGCGCACGATGTTGACGAGACCGATGGCGTCGACGTCAAAGACCGCAGTGGCGTCAGGATAATTGCCCAGCTTGGGCGGATCGCCGGTGAGGCAGAGAATGTTGCGCAGGCCGATGGACGAAGCGCCGAGCAGGTCCGATTGGATGCGACAGCACGTTGCGGTCGCGGCAGGTGTAATGCAGAATCGTCTCAATGCCGGTGTGCTGCTGGATCTGGATGCAGAGGCTTTGCGCGCTCATGCGGGCCGAGGCGCGCGGCGAGTCGGGCACATTGATGGCGTGGACGCCGAGTTGGGCCAGCAGGCGCGCGCCCTCGATCTCCTTGGAGCAATCGATGCCCTTGGGAGGAACGATCTCGACGAGGGTGACGAAGTTGCCCTGCTCGACCAGCGAGCCGATGCGCGAACGCTGGCCGAGCGATGCCGGCGGCGTTTCGCGTGGAGATTTCGGCATCGTTCGCCGCCGTCGGCTACGCGGGCCTGGGCATCGATGGCGCGCATGGCCGAGCGCATGGCGCGAATGTGGTTGGGCGTGGTGCCGCAGCAGCCGCCGACGAACTGCGCGCCGGCGGCGATGGCCTTGCGCGCGAAGCTGGCCATGTACTCGGGCGAGCAGAGATAAATGTTGCGGCCCTCAACGGCGCGGGGCATGCCGGCATTGGGCATCGCAGCCAGCGGCAATGTGGTGGCGCCGCGCATGGCCTCAATCGCGGTGAGCACGGTGGACGGGCCGGTGGAGCAGTTGACGCCAATGGCTCCGGCGCCCCATTCGGTGAGCAGCGCAGCGGCCTGTTGCGGCGATGAGCCGTCGAGGCAATTGCTGTCGTCGTCGACGGTGACCATCACGCAGAACGGGAAGATCCGGCGCCGTCTCTTCGGCAGCCAGCAGGGCTTCGCGCGCTTCGTTCAGTGCGGGCATGGTCTCGATGATGAGCAGGTCCACTCCTGAATCAGCCAGGGCGCGGATCTGCTCGGCAAATGCGGCGCGGGCCTCATCGAGGCCGGTCTTTCCCAGGGGCTCAAGGCGAACACCAAGCGGGCCGATGGAGCCGGCGACATATGCTGTCCCCGCCTGCTTCTCCTTGAGGTGGGCGACGGCCTGTTTAGCCAGCTTGACGCCGGCAGCATTGATTTCGGCGACCTTGGACGCCAGGCCGTGGCGCGTGAGGCGAAAACGATTCGCGCCGAAGGTATTAGTCTCGATGATTTCGGCGCCGGCCTGCAGGTAATCCTCATGGATGGAAAGGATCAAATTCGGATCGGACAGGTTGAGTTCGTCGTAGCAGCGGTTGATGAAGACGCCGCGGGCGTAAAGTACCGTGCCCATGGCACCGTCTGCGAGCACGGGGCGGCTGGAAAAGATATCGGCAAACTGACCCATTATGCTGTCATCCTATCGCAAGGCTCCTGAAATGTATCCGATTGTGGCGCGAACGGGGCCGTTCACGGGCTCGAATGCGGAACTGCGGCATTCAATCGGGTGAGCGGGTTGCTTCGTTATACCTCGAGTAACTATTTATACATTTAGAATCAGTCACTTAGAGTTAATAAAGGACTTGCATCCTTCAAGAATTCCAAGAAAGCACATCATTCCCCAAGTCAGTTCAGCAAAATTTTCAGCAAAATTGACGCAGATTCTCTTCACTTTACTACGCAAAGGTAAACAGAGATTTGCTGAAAATGAGAGGTCGGGACTCGCGATACACCCGTTCGGCGATCGAGACGGGGATGCGCATCGAGCAATACCGAAAGGGCGATGCTTTTACTATGACCACGGACGCTGGCAGAAGATGGGGCTCTGGCGACAAACTTGAAGCGTACGTGCGTGATCGGCTTGTGAACTACCCCCGCTTCTTCAAGAACCATGAAGGGAACGATTTGCCCCAAATGGATGTAACCATTCCGGGACAGTTCAACGAATCCGGTCACGGAATTGACATCCTGGCACTCGACAAGCAGCGAACGCTTTGGATCATCGATCGTTATTCCCGATGGGTGTCACGTCGAAGGACAGGACACCGATATCAGCTTCGGTCGAGAAATCTATACGTTCTTCGTGAGTCCAGAAATCAAGTTGCACGCACGGCGGAAATGAACTGTTTTCCAAGCGGCCAGAGTTTGCTACCCGCCGAGTTTGAACCAGGTTGCCGACATTTACCCGGCCCCCGGCGGGAAGAGGGCGGCCCGGTTCTTCATCGGTGATGTGGTTGTCAACTGGGAATACACAGAGCAAAGAGACAGTGCAGTTCATCATTTGGGATCTTGGCGGTGAAACTTCCTCCTCCCAAGAAGACGAACTTGGATCAATTGCTCGCGAGTGCTTGGTACAAACGTCGCTGGATCATTGAACGAACCAATGCATGGCTCGGCCAACTCCGACGTCTGCTGGTTCGCCATGACCATCTTCTCTCCATCTAACGAGCGTTCTTCTATCTCGCCTGCATGTGGATCACGCTGCGCAAATGTTTATGAAATGCGCTCTACGGTCGAAGCTTCCAATTCAGGTCTCTTTCTGTTTGTTCGTGCGCTCTAAACAACGTACATATGCCGTAAGTCGCGTCTTCGGAGCGTCGCCGTCCATTCGGGCCCGCGATTTACCTCGACCAAGCAGAAGTGAATCATAGGACCGGAACGGCGGCCCGAAGATCGACCTTTCTTGAGATGATGGCAATTTCAGTCGGCGGTAAATCTGGCCTCCCCTCACCAGCAGCTTCGATTCGAATTTCGCCTGCACTCGTCGTGCTTTGAATAATCGCCTGAGCCAGCCCGTTAAAGAGGGAGCGTTTCGGTTCCTTATCGCTCTCCTGGCAGTTGGGATTGCCGTTCCCCACGGCGATCAGCTTTCCTGGACCTGAAACACCGAACACGATGGTGTTGGCCGCAGTTGGAACGGGTCTGCCTTCCTTGTCAAAGGCTCCCGCCTTCAGAATGGCCACGTCTTCGCCATCAGCATTGATTTCGTTTCGATCTGCCGTAAGCTTCAGCGATGTTGCCGCCCCGGTTGTCTCGCGCTTTTGTGAGAGAACGAGCCTGCCGTCCTTCATTGCACGCGCCTCAATGATGCCCACCTCGTACGGAACCTTCCATTCCACATGGCCGAGATTTGGCACCTTTTGGGTCCCAAGGCTCTTGCCATTCAAGAACAGTTCGACTTCGTCCACGTTTGTGTAAACCCAGACCGGAATCTCTTCGCCCTCTCGGCCTCGCCAGTTCAAGTGCGGAAACAGATGCAGAGACGGCTCGGGCCGCCACCAGGCTCTGTAGTAAAAAAAGTCTTTGGGGAAACCACAGGTATCGACGATTCCGAATTGCGAACTCACCGAAGGCCAGCCATATGGAGACGGTTCGCCTCGCCGACGGGCACAGACGCTCTAGGAAGCAACACGAACGTTCAAGGCGGCCTCACGTTCGCCGGCGTCAATGGCCAGTCGAGGGGCGCGTATCGCATGAACAAGCTAGGTATCCAGCCGCGCCTTGGCTTCGCTTACGCGCTTTCGGAAAAGATGTCGCTCCGTGGCGGAATCGGACTGAGCTATATCTCCGATCAGTCGAGTAACGGTTCGGATGGCTTCAGCAGTTCGGCCAGTTATACAAACTCGCTCGACAACGGAGTTACGCCCTACACGGCCACAACCGGACTGGGCCTCAGCAACCCCATTTCGGTCGTGCCTCTGCCGAGCGGAGCCTCTCTCGGCTATTTGCAGGATCTCGGCAAATCATTTTCATTCCTGAATCCGAGCTACCAGATTCCCGCTCTTTGGTCATGGAGTCTCACCTACGAAATAGCTCCCACCAAGCGCGATGTGTTTTCCGTCAGCTATGTAGGCAATCGGGTTCCAAACAACCCGGAAAGCTCCAACATCAACCAGATTTCACCTCAGTGGAACGCCCAGTGCGACATTGAGCGCGGCGGCGATCGCCAACTCTGCGACTCCAATACCGGCCAGATCCCCAATCCATTTGTAGGCATCTCAGGATTCGCCGGCACGGGCTATTACAGCTCAAATACCATTTCCAAGTCCAACTTCACCCGGCCGTTTCCCGAGTTTTCAGACATCACCGAGAACGGGGCGATGAACAAAGGGAAATCCTGGTACAACTCGTTCCAGGCGGTTGGGTCACATCAGCTTTCCAGAAGCCTGACGCTACATGCAACATACACGCATGCAAGGGCACTCACCTCTGGAGGGTGGGTGGATCAACTCAACCAGGTTTTGGCGCGTCAGGTCAGCACGTCAAACGATGTCAACCACTCGATTACCTTCTCGGGAGTCGCTGTCTTGCCGTTCGGCAGGAACCGGCTTCTGCTTTCAAATGCAAACCGGTTTGTTGATGAAATCGTTAACGGTTGGGAGATCGCCCCACTCTACACGTACTACAGCGGGTTTGCGTGGCGTCCATCGGACTCCGGTGGATCGGGAATTCCACTGTACGACCAAGCAGGAAACTGGGAGATGGCATCTGGCGGACCGATCAATCGGTCCATGGGTGTTAATCACACGATCCTTGCTCCAGACGGTTCGCACAAGGACAGCAGAATTCGCGGCGTAACTCCTTGTGTCGGTTACAAAGATACGGACACAGGCGCGATTATCCCCAGCCCCGCGGCAATAACGGCCGGCTCCTCTAGCATCGATTTTGTGCGAGCGCCCAACTCGCACGCAGTGGGAAGGCAGAATGTAGACTTCGGCGTTCGTCAGCCGGGTGCCTACAAATTTGACCTTGCGGCCTCCAAGAGCTTCGCCATTCCCGAGGGTTCCAGGATTTTCCTCGGCGATGCAACCAGGCTGCAGATTCGTGCCGATTTCCTCAATGCGTTCAATCATCCAGCCTGGGATGAAGGCTACAATTCGGACCCAACCAGTATCGATTTCGGAACCATCGGGAAGGGGCCGAACGGGCCGACGAACGAACCGCGGTATGTTCAATTGTCAGCGAAGTTCAGCTGGTAGCGCAAAAGGCCGGGTCCCCGCCAGGGCTCGGCCTTGTTTATCTAGGTCAAATCCGAAAATAATGTCAAAGTACACGATCGCTCGCCTATGTCCTATGATGCGCGATGTGGTTGCCTCTTGCGGATTGACTTCACGTGTCCCGACGAAAGTGTCATCTGACGTCCAGCTCGCCAGGTCGGCGACAAGTAGTTCGGACTCTCAGCTCCTCAACGTTCTCGTTTAGGGTATGCAGGTTGTATGGAGACTCGCTCTTCGTAAGCAATAAGCTTTGCATAGGTCTCGCGATGGAAGGAATCCGTCGCGCGATCTGAAGGAGACCGAATGGCGGCAAAGCGGACTCCGCGATCGAGCCCGAACTCCAGGTGAGGAACTACGACTTTCGACTCGTTGAATTGTTGCGCTCCTGACGAGACTGAATCAGCAATTCTACTGTTGTTTGCACCAGAGGGCTCAATGGGAAGAACGGTAAGTGACCGGGAAGTGCTTGGCGCATCCTTCATCAAATTTGTCATGTTTGCCATCCTGACGGGCATTTTGAACCTGACGTCCACGGCGCAAGATGCCGCGCCGCACCCTGGCTGGCCGGGTCCAGGCCAGCTCTTCGTCGGAACCTGCTATCAGCCCATCGATCGTTCGCCCGAAGAAGTCGATCACGATATAGCGATCATGAAGCGCGCCGGATTCAATGTCGTGCGCATGGGAGATTTGTCTTGGGATTCGTTCGAACCCGCGCAGGGACAATTCAAATTCGAATGGTTCGACAAGATCATGGATAAGATGCAGGCGAATGGCATCAAAGTGATTTTGGACATTCCCGGCACACCCGCACCAATCTGGTTGCATCGCAAGTACCCCGGCGTCGACATCGTTAACCAGTACGGCGAGCGGCGCCCGCCGGCAGAACGCTATATGGATAACATCAGCGATCCGGACTATGCGCGCGAGGTAGCGATTCTTACAGACGCGATGACCAGGCGGTATGCGCATCACCCTTCAGTGATTGCGGTCGGATACGACAATGAGATGGGCAACGGCTTCATGTCGTACTCGGAAGCAGACCGACAGCGGTTCATTGCCTGGCTGAAGAAGAAGTACGGGACGATAGATGCGCTCAACAAGGCGTGGGCAACACAGCGGTGGTCGCGTCGCCTGAACAGCTTCGAGGACGTCGACTTGCCTCTCGCGGAAGGCCCCGGCCCCTCGGAGCGCTACCTGGATCTGCACCACTACTGGTCCGATGTATCGGTCGCTCGACTCAAAGAACTCGATGCGGTGCGCCGCCGCAATATGCCAGACATCCCCGCAATTTCAAATCTCTGGGATACCGCTCACCGGCGAGGCTTCGACTATCTCTCCACGTACAAGTCTTACGTCTCATACGGCGCAGAAGGCTTCTATCCAAGTGACCCAATCAGCGGTGCGTTCGGCGCCATGACGGTAAAAGGAGCTTTAACGACGCCCATTTGGTTCAACGAGTTCACGGCCGGAGGCGGTGGTTACTACGGAACACCGGGCAAGAGTCGTATGTACGCCTACCTGGGCCTTATGCTGGGCGCGCAAGGCTTTCTCGCCTGGACCTTCAACAGCCATCTCGGAGGAGAGGAGCAGGCGCTCTTCGGGCTGCTCGATCACGACGGCAGACCCTCATGGAAGGTCGACGAGTTTGCACGCATCGCTTCTGAGTTTCGCGAACTCTCCAAGTACGGCTTCCCGCGTTATACGCACCCGGAAGTTGCGATCGCCTATTCATTCGATTCATTCGTGGATTCACATCCGAATGGCCCTTCGAACACCACGCTCCAGTACTTTGCGCCCTCCTATACCGAACAGGTTGAGAGTGCGTTCGAGCCCTTCTTCCGGGCAAATATCGATACGGCTCTCATCAACATCGGTCACGACAGGCTTTCGCCGTACAAACTTGTCGTCATACCGGCCGACTATGTGATGGATGCAGCGAGCGCGAAGGCCATTCGTGACTACGTCAGCGAGGGCGGAACCGTGTTGATGACCGCTTTCTCGGCCAAAGTCGACGAACATGGGCAGTGGTTTGACACGCCACTCCCTGGAAGACTGAGCGACGTCTTCGGACTGCGCACTTCCCAGTTCTATAAGCCCGATGAGGCGCCCGAATTCGAGCTAGACGGAAAGACCGCGAAGGGAACCATCCGCTTCTACGAGGTTCTTGAGCCCGAGACCACAGAAACCTTGGCCAAATTCTCTAACATTGCGGGTCAACCGCCCGCAGTCACAGTGAACAAATACGGCAAAGGCCGCGCGATCTATCTGGCAGCGCCGGCACAACGATCCTTTATCGAAGCAATTCTTCGCACGCTCTATGGGACGACAGGAATACAACCGGGTCCCAGTACGCCAGAGGGTGTTTATGCTCGGGTCGTGGATGGTCGCACTCTCTATGTCAATACGACAGATGAAGTCAAGTCGGTCACTCTCTTAAAGCGCGTGCACGGAGTTCTCTCTCATCAGTCATACGAAGGCGAACTGAAAGTCGCCCCGTACGAGTCTGAGTTCGTGGAATGAGCGTTTAATGTCAGGCGCTTTCTGACGGCATTGAACCAATGATGGCGCGCATTTGCAGCCGGAGTGCGAGGCCGCCATTCTTTCTGCCATCCTTGGGCTGATCCTGCGCCTGTCGGCTCTTTCCGGGCTTTGAAACCAATCGGGATGCGCCGATGTCTTGTCGATAGGACGATTCCATGGCCAAGCAACCCAATCGTCGAACTTGTTCGGCCGAGTTTCTCGAATCAGTGGAGGTGAGTGTGCGGCACAAATGCACCAGGACATCGCTTCTTTCCGTCATCGCGGTTTTCGCCTTCACGATACTCAAAGCGAGTGCGCAGACAGATTACCCATTCCGGAATCCAGAGTTGAGCGATGATGTACGCATTGCCGACCTTCTCCATCGGTTGACTCTCCAAGAAAAAGTTGAGCTTATGGACGGTCACCCCAAGATACCTCGGCTTCATCTCATGTTCTCTGACGAGGCTGAAGGTTTGCACGGCCTTGCGCTCGGCGGTCCAGGAAACTGGGGCTCCCGTGGCCGTTCGCCATTGCCAACCACGATCTTTCCCCAGGAGAAGGGCCTGGGCGAAACCTGGGACCCCGCGATGATGAAGAAGATCGGGCACTCGAAGGCGAAGAAGCGCGGTACTACTATCAGAACCCGGTTTTCGACTTCGGGGGGATCAATGAGCGCCTTTGTCGCGAGTACTATTCAGTCCCTTTTCGTATGGGCTTTGAGCAAGGCGGTTCTCGTGCCGCAATGGCCGCCTATAACTCCTGGAACGGAACGCCCATGATGGTTCATCCTGTCCTCAAGAAGGTGATGATCAAGGAATGGGGCAACGATGGCATCATTTGTACCGACGGCGGCGCTCTCGGATTACTGATTACCGACCACAAGAGCTTTCCCGACAAGGAACAGTCCGCGGCGGCGGTCAAGGCGGGTACCAATCGATTCCTTGATCAGTACAAACCCGATCTCGCCCAAGCGCTCAAAGACGGCCTACTGACCGAAGCCGAGATAGACGCCGTCCTTAGGAACCTGCTGCGTGTTCATCTCCGCTTGGGTGAGATGGATCCTCCGGGAATCGATCCATACGCGAACATCGGCCGCGAGAATAGGGGCGAACTTTCACCCCGGGAGCGGGCATCGACTAAAGAACTGGTACGGCGGGCGACCGATGAATCGGTTGTTCTGCTCAAGAACGACCATAACGCCCTGCCGCTGGACCGTACGAAGCTGAAGACGATTGCCGTGATTGGCCCATGGACCAACGAAGTGCTTCTTGACTGGTATAGCGGCACGCCTCCTTACACCGTCAGCATCCTGCAAGGAGTCAAGGACGCGGCTAATCAGTCGACGGTGCTTTACAGTGATGGCTCGGATATTGCCGAGGCGCAGAAGTTGGCGCGGGAAGCCGATGTCGCCATCGTTGTCGTCGGCAATCATCCAACTTGCAATGCAGGATGGGACCAATGTCCGGTTCCATCGAATGGCAAGGAAGACGTTGATCGAAAGACGATTCCCCTCGAGCAGGAAGAACTGGTGAAGAAGATACTCGCCACCAACCCGCACACTGTCGAGGTGCTCCGCTCGAGCTTTCCTTACGCGATTGTCTGGAGCCAGCAGAATGTGCCTGCAATTGTTCACCTGACCCATGGCAGCGAAGAAGAGGGTCACGGACTTGCTGACGTGCTAATTGGCGACTATTCGCCAGCCGGCCGTTTGAATCAAACCTGGCCAACCGGCAACGCACAATTGCCTCCGATGATGGATTACGACATCCGTCGTGGCCGAACCTACATGTATTCGATTGACAAGCCGCTTTATGCGTTTGGGTTCGGTCTTAGCTACACGACTTTTGGCTATGAGAGCGTAACTCTTAGCGCCCCATCCGTGAAGGCCGATGGCAAAGTGGAAGTTCATGTCAAGGTGAAGAATACCGGTCCGCGCGCAGGAGACGAGGTAGTGCAGATGTATCTGCAGCTTCTCGAATCCGCTGTCCAGCGTCCCCGCCTCGAACTCAAAGGATTCGAACGCGTCCAAATTGAGCCTGGACAGGAGAGAGAAGTGGTCTTTGAACTCAAACCACATGATCTTGCTTATTGGGACCAAACAAAGGAAGTTTGGCGTGTGGAGAAAGAAGACGTGCGTGTTCTTGCGGGAGGATCCAGCGATCAATTGCCGGTGCAGACGACGCTACGCATAGATACTGCGGGAGAGTACAAGCCGTAGCCTCGAACGCTAGCCATTCTTGTTCTAGTCCCGACGTTTCGCGGTGGGCGTTCAACGAGTTGCCGCTTTGAGATATGAATAAGCTTGGACGATGGGGTGCGGTAAGTCTGTTACTCACCGTGTTTCGTCGCGAGACTCTCTCACTCGGCGCCAAACAGCGCGCCGGGATAAACCGGCACGAACTCAAATCGCGAACGTTGCATCAACTCCGAGAGGTTAAATCCAAGTGACCCTCGCCCTTCACGACAAACTCTGGAATCCCTGCGTCTCACTCTTCGGGGCTTGGAGAAGGCCCCTGATCCAGCCCCCGATGCGCAGCCGGTCGCAGGACTCAAAGAGATCCTCCTGAAGCGCATCGCCGACCTCGAAATGCTCGATGCACTTCACTCACAATCACCGGTGTCCACTGCATCTAATCAGCAATCCGACGCCGCGCCCGACGTTTCAGGCTTAGACGAGAAAGCGTCCGCCTCAAATTTCGGCATAAATAAAGCGATTTATTCTTGTTGTCCACCGTTGCCCTCGGTCTATATATTCGAGAATCACATCGGCGTTGCGAGAAATCAGAACCCAGCCGTCGCGTACGCCCGTTGCTCACCGACACCTTTCTGTCATGGTCATGCAACCGGAGAAAACGAAACATGAGCTCGTCCAGAAAAGTCGCGGCATCAAAAATGTTCTCATCGATTTCGGCAGTCATTCTCGCTGCGCTAATCGCTTCACCGGACGCCGTCTCATGCCAGGTGCGCGCAATCAACGCTACGATCGACACCTCGAAGACCCGCACTCCCATCTCGAAGAACATCTACGGTCAGTTTCTGGAGCACGGCGGCGACATCGTCAACACCGGCGTCTGGTCGGAGATGCTGGTCGATCGGAAGTTTTTCTATCCGATTGCCACCACCGCCCCAACACCTCCTCCCGTGATCGGCGGGGCTGGCGGCAATCCCCGCTTCCGCCGCATGCCTACTCGATGGTGGTCGCCAATTGGCGGCGAGAATGCGGTCACGATGGACGCGAAATTACCTTATACAGGCGATCATTCACCATTGGTCAAACTCGACTTGAAAGATCCGCACGGCTTCAGCCAGTCCGGAATCGCCGTTCGCCAAGGCAAGGTCTACACCGGTCGCATCGTACTGTCCGGTTCTCCGGCCGTGGTGGTCAAGGTCACACTCATCTGGGGCAAGGAGCCAACCGACCGCCAGGCGGTCACGATCCAGACGCTCGAAACGGCATACCGCAAGTTCCCCCTGCGCTATATCGCCAAGGTTGATACCGATGACGCAAGACTCGAGATCACCGGCAGGGGTCGAGGGTCCTTTCATGTCGGCGCAGTTTCGCTCATGCCGGCTGATAACATCGATGGCTTCCGTCCAGAAGTGATCGCCGTGCTCAGGCAGTTGCGCTTTGGAGTTCTCCGCTTTCCCGGCGGCAACTTCGTTTCTGCGTATGAGTGGCGCTACGGCGTCGGCGACATCGACAAGCGGCCGCCCATTTTCGATCCCGTCTGGCACGCTGTACAGCCGAACGATGTCGGCACCGATGAGTTCCTTACACTCTGCCGCCGGCTCGGAGTCGATCCCTACATCACTGTCAACGCCGGCTTCGGCGACGCGTGGTCTGCGCGGCAACTGATCGAATACACCAACGGAGCCGCAACCACGCCGATGGGCAAATGGCGAGCCGCAAATGGCCACCGTGCTCCTTATCACGTGCAATGGTGGGGAGTTGGTAACGAGCCCTGGGGCGACTACCAGATGGGGTCGATGTCGCTTCCGCAGTTCGAACTGAAGCACAACCTCTTCGCCAAAGAGATGCGCAAGGTCGATCCGTCGATCAAGCTAATCGCGGGCGGAGCCATGCCCGACGTGATGGAAGGAGCCGACCAGGCCAGGCGCATCAACGGCCAGTATGTTCCCGACTATCTTTCGTCCGCCGATTGGACCGGCCAGATGCTCCTCAATTGCCTCGACAACATCGACATGGTCAGTGAGCACTATTACGCATCGGGCACCCAGCATACCGACATGAAGATGCAGAAGAAGGTGCCCATCGATCCTCCTCTATCGCTCATCGAATGGGAACGCGCGCCTGCCGTCCAGGTTCGCGCGAAATATGAGCACTACGAGGAGTATCTGAAACGCATTCCCGCTCTTCGTGCAAAGCCGGTTCCCATCGCCATCGACGAGTGGGCTTATTTCGGAGGTAATCGCGACGGATATAAAGTTGTTCCGGCGTACGCATGGGCCTTTCACGAAATGTTCCGCCATTCAAATATCTTCCAGATGGGCGCATTCACCTTCGCAACCGCGATGATGAGCCAGAACCGAACTGAAGCAATCCTCAATCCCACGGGCATGCTGTTCAAGATGTACCGCGATCACTTCGGTACCATCCCCGTCGAGGTGACCGGAGATTATCCGCAGCCGAAGCCAACGTTTCCGGCTGGCGGCGATCAACCCGCGGTCAACCCCGGCAGCGACACGTATCCGCTGGATGTGAGTGCCGCGTTAAGCGAAGATCGCAAGACTCTCGCGATTGCGGTACTCAATCCTTCTGACGGCGAACAGAGCATCAGGATTGCGATCAGCGGAACGATGCTTGCGAGTGCAGGAAAGGTGTGGCGTATGGCTCCCGACTCCATCGATGCAACTGTTCAAGTGGACAAGAAGCCTGAGGTTCAAGTCGAAGAACAGACGCTCGGTGCGCTGCCTGCCACCATCACGGTGCGCCCCTTCAGCGTGAACATTTATTCCTACCCGGTGCAGTAGCCAGGTTTTTCGAGAGAGGGTCTAGATGAAATCAACGAAGTTCATTGCGTGCGCAATCACATTGGCAGTCGCATCTGGTTCATGGCTCGCGGCGCAGGTGCAGACAAACGTTCCCGAAGTTGTTTCTGGCGCAAAGCCTGTGGCAGTGGAGCACATCAAGATCCACGGCACGGCACTTGAAGGCAATCTTGAAGGCGACGCCGTCGATCGCGAGGTCATCGTTTTTCTGCCGCCCAGCTACCAGAAAGACAAGAAGCGCCGCTATCCGGTGGTCTACGCGTTGCATGGCTACTCCATCGGCGCTGAACAGTGGACGCATGAGATCCACGTACCGCAAACAATTGAAGGCGCGTTTGCAAAGGGCGAAAAAGAGATGATCGTTGTCCTGCCCGATTCCAAAACCGTCTACAACGGCTCGATGTATTCAAGCTCAGTCACCACCGGCGACTTCGAGGAGTTTATCTGGCACGACGTCGTCGCTTACATCGACGCACACTATCGCACTATTCCCGATCGCCAGAGCCGGGGCCTCGTCGGCCACTCCATGGGCGGCAATGGCGCGTCGCGCATCGGCATGAAGCATCCAGACGTCTTCGGCGCTCTCTACATCATGAGTCCCTGCTGCATGTCTTCGATGGTGGGTGGTGGACCGGGCACTGCCGATCAGATCAAGGAGCGGGCGATCGCCAGCGAGAAGAAGGTTGCGGCGGCGAAGAGTCCCGCAGACCTGGCGGCACAGTCGCCGGGCTTCGCCTCAGCACAATATGCAACGGCAGCGGCGTGGGCTCCCGATCCCAAGAACCCTCCGCTCTACTTCGATCTGCCGACCAAGGACGGCGTACTTCAACCGGAGATCGTAGCGAAATTCACGGCCAACTCACCGCTGGCTTTCGTCGATCAGTACATCGGCAATCTGAAGCAATACCGTGCCATCTCGATGGACGTCGGCGATCAGGACGGACTGCGATTCGACGCCACCAAGCTGCACACCATCCTCGATAACTACGGGATCGCGAACGGGTTTGAGATTTACTCCGGCACGCATGTAAGCGCAGTCGCCGATCGATTCCAGAATCATGTGCTGCCGTTCTTCAGCAAGAACCTGTGCTTCACAGCCGATTGCCGTTAGACAGCACAATGTCGGCGAACAGAAAGTCGAGATCAACGATGCTTTGGAAAGCAGGAATTCTCCGCACCTGTCGTGATGGTTGGGAAGTCATGCCCATCCTGTTTCTCTTCTTTATTCCCTCGTCGATGGTCAATGCACAAATGCCGGGACAGAAGGCCCCTGGTCCTCCGCCCTCGCAATTCGAGCAGACAAGCCACGGCATCCGCGCCACCGCGGGCAGCGAAGTCCTCGAGGTCACCGTATGTTCTGACTCGGTGATTCACGTTGTTGCTACTCCCGAACCTTCCGCCCCTGTCTCGCCGCGTCCGTGGATGCTCGATGCCCAGGAAGCATGTCCCGGAGCGCCGTTCACGTTTACACAGGACGCGAAGGCGGCCAGTTTGAAGACTGCTCAGCTTGAGGTGATCGTCAACATCGAACGCGGCAATCTCTCATTTCGCACCGTCGGTGGAGAATCGCTGCTGAACGAAGGCAACAGCATCCCGCGCACCTACGAGCCGGTCGAACTCAATGGAGAACACACCTACCGCGTCACGGACCGCTTTTCCCCCTCGATCACCGAGGCGGTCTATGGGCTCGGCCAGCACCAGAACGGCATGTTCAACTATCGCGGCGCCAGCGTAGAACTCGGTCAAAACAACACCGATGTCGCAATCCCCCTGCTGATTTCGAACAAGGGGTACGGGCTGATGTGGAACACGGCGGCGCTCACTTATTTTGATAATCGCTTCCCGCTCGATATGAAGCTGACGTCAATCGCGGGCAAGTCGATCGACTACTACTTCCTCTACGGCCCGGAGATCGACGCCGTTCTTCACGAGTACCGCACCATGACGGGCCACACGCCCATGCTGCCGAAGTGGGCTTATGGCTTTTTTCAATCGAAGGACCGCTACGTATCGCTCGACGAGATTCGCGGGATCGCAGAGCGCTATCGCAGGGAACATATTCCGCTCGACGCCATGGTTCAGGACTGGTTCTGGTGGAAGACGGAGGGCGATCCAGTCTTCAATTCCAACTATCACGACGTACCTCAAGATCTCGACGCGCTGCACAACGCCAACGTGCACGCCATGATCTCTGTCTGGGGCCTGCTCGATCCCGAATCGGAAACTTATAAACTTCTCGATGCGAAACATGAGCTAGTCTCCGATGCGCACGTCTACGACGCCACCAACCCAGAGGCGCGCGACCTCTACTGGCAGCACCTGCCCGGCAAGCTGCTGGAGCAAGGATGGGATGCATTCTGGCTCGATAGCGCCGAGCCAGAAGAATACTGGCCGCACATGGGCGACGCCATCCTCAGCAGCCGCCAGATCGCCATCGGCAACGGCGCCGAATTCACCAATGTTTTTCCGCTCGCTCACACCCTTGGCGTCCAGGATCACTGGAAAGCGCAGAACCCGGCCAAGCGCGTTTTCCTGCTCACTCGCTCCGCATTCCTCGGCCAGCAGCGCGTAGGCGCCACCGTCTGGTCCGGTGATGTCTACGGCACCTATTGGGGCTTGAGTGACCAGGTCCCCGCCGGTCTCAATTTCGCCCTGTCCGGGTATCCATACTGGACCACTGACATCGGCGGCTATTGGCCGCCGCACGACGACCCACTCGCCGATCCAGCGTTCCAGGAGCTCTACGCGCGCTGGTTCGAGTACGGCACATTCTGCCCCATCTTCCGCACTCACGGTCATCGGCCTCACAACGAGCTGTGGAGTTTCGATAGAGTCGAGCCCATCCTGGTGAACTACGACAAGCTTCGCTACCGCCTGATGCCCTATGTCTACTCGTTAGCTTGGAAGGTAACGAGCGAGGACTACACCATCCAGCGTCCGCTCGTGATGGATTGGCGCACTGACCCCAAGACCTGGAACATTGGCGACGAGTTCATGTTCGGCCCAGGTATCCTCGTCAACCCGGTGCTCAAAGCCGACGCGACCAAACGCAATGTTTATTTGCCTCCAACTGCCGGATGGTACGACTTCTGGACCGGCAAATCGCTAACAGGAGGGCAAGAGATCGAAGCCGATGCGCCGCTCGATCGCATCCCGCTCTTTGTGCGCGCCGGCGCCATCCTTACCATGGGACCGCAGATCGAATACGCGACCCAGGATCCCGGGGGGCCCATCGAGCTTCGCATATATCGCGGCGCCGATGGCAAATTCGACCTTTATGAAGACGCGGGCGACGGTTACGAATACGAGAAGGGGCGGCATTCCGTCATCCCCATCCGCTGGGACGACCGCACCTCGTCACTCACCATTGGCGCGCGCCAAGGCTCATTCCCCGGAATGATCGAACACCGCAGATTTCGCGTCGTCCTGGTCGCAGGCGGACATGGAACAGGCGTAGATGTGACCAGCACGGCAAACGCAGAGATCAGTTACGAAGGCAACGAAGTTCACGCAACCATCAAGTGATTCGGCGTTGCGCCGGGCCTCGCACTGCAAAATAGTCCACGCTGCGCTCGCATCGTTTTACGGAGAAGAAGGTCGGCTATGACGAAACGCAAACTCTCGCTTCTGCTGGCGGCTGTTCTGTGTGTACCCTTGGGCAATCTCAATTGCCAGACCCTTGCACCGCTCTCTCCGGCCTTAAAATCGACGGCGTCGAAATCACCAAGGCCGCGCTCGTTCTCGCCGGGACCACCGTCCCACCACCGTATCCCGGCGCTCCATCCGTTGGCCCGCTTCCAGCGCATTGCCGCGTCGACGGCGTTATCAATCGCCGCAAGGGCGTCGACGGTCAGGAGTTCGGCATCGGCTTTGCTCTTGCACTGCCTGACAATGACTAAGGGATTCGCTGCAGGGACTGCTGGCGCTGGGCCCCAACGGCCTCTTCGGCCCCTACACCACTGCTACTGAACTCGACGTCGACAAGGCGGCGCTGCATGCCTCCGATCCGCTGGTCGAGCCTGCGTCCACGAATCTCTCGACGTTTTCGCTCAGCGGCGGCAAGCTCATCTTCTTCCACGGCGACAGCGATCCGTGGTTCTCGCCGCTCGACAAGCTCGGCTATTACCAAACCCTTGCCGCAACCAACGGCGGTGCCGATGAGGAGTAATGATGTTGTGCTCCTCAAGCTGGCGCGCGAACGGGAAAGCAATTAGGGGCCGTGATCCTTCATGTTGCTAACTTGCTTCCGCAAAATACCGTTTCGCAAAGGTCGCTAGCTGCAATCACCAGGATTTGACGGCAACAACAACGGGTGAGGTCGGAATGTCATTGACGACCTTCGTTTGAAGCACGAACTGCAGGTTTTTGGGCGCCCAATCGCTCGGCGCATTCAGCACCAGCCTTCTAACTTGTTCGGGATCGGTAATGAAGTCGGCCGCTGCCCGCGTACCACTTTGGGTTATGCCGGCAATTGCAAAGAGTGCCTCTCCTGTCTTGGAATGGGGCATGCGAGTTATCACGGCGTAATCGACGGCGACCCTGCCCTCGCTCGTGAACGCAGGCGTCCATACGCGCTTGGCGTCGCCTTGTTCTCTAATCTTCAGTCCTTCAGCAAAGGCAAACGGAAGATCTCCCGTCAACTCTATGGTCCAACTATTGTTGAATGCACCGATCAGAACTGTTGGCGAGTGACGCAAATCGCTAAACGCAACGTCCTCTCCGGAACGCACATCATATTGCCTCCCATGAGCTGCCAAAAGCGAAGCAACCCGCACATTCGCAGAGAGGTCGCCTAACGTAATGAAGTCATTCTTGTATGCGACGAGATCGCGCGGTCCAATTTTCGTATCGGAGGAAATGGGAACAACGAACTCACGACCTTGGCTCTCAAGTGGATTTAAGTGGTGAGTGTCCCTATATCGATTCAGGAACTCATCGCTCAACATATATACAGCATTGGACCCGGAGTAAAGAATTGCCGGCTCTGGTGCCTTAAGGAGCGGTTTCCAAAAAGCCTCGATGGGTGTGTTTTGGTGCGCTTGGAACCACAGGCTGACCGCCAGAGTGAGCAGCAATATTAGGATGGAGGCCCACGCTAGAATGCGTTTCTTCGAGATTCTTCCTCGCACCGTATCGTCGAGTTCTTGGATACTGACTTTTGGAATTCGAGACGAGAGTTCTATCTTCTCCGCCCCAGAAACAGGCGGCTCCAAAGTTGCCTCTTCGATGGAGCGGTGCTTTGCGATTTCTGTTAGTGAAGCGTGGTAAGAACCAGGACTGATCTCGATTCGAACTGAGCAGTGACTGCCTTCTCCAACATAAAACTGCGCCAGCCTCTTCCGAACCTCTGCCGCACGAGCCCGAACAATCGGATCCTCGTTGGTGTCGTAATCAAGACGCCTTCCAAAGACGTTGACCCCAATGAGTCGCTCCTTCAGCAACTCCCCGTGGCCCGCCAAGGTTTGGTCGACGATGTACTGGAGAAGTTGCTGCGACTGCTTACTGGCGCGGAATGGCGCACTCTGAAATATCTCAGTCAGGGTCTGTTGCACCAGCGTCCCCGACACCTCTTGGATTCCAATATTTCGATCGGGACTCTCGACGCTGACGCCAGTCACGTTCACCAAACACCTCTGAACGCTACGTACTGTACCCCGCAAGTTCTTGGGATCGAAAGGTCGTGTAAGCAGCCTTTCGCGTAGGGACAGTACCGTACTGTACCTTGCAGACAACCATAAAGTCAACGTTTTCTTACGCCCGTACTAGAAGTTTGCACTCTGCAAGCAACGAAGGTGCGGAAGCCAATTTGGGTGGGATCTTTTCCCCGTTGAGCTTTGCACCAAAACACAGGTGAGGTCTGCAATGAAAGACGGAGGAGGCCACTTGAAGACAGTTTGGTTCGAAAGGTTGGCGATCAAGCTACTCGTCGTCATCGTTGGAGTGGTGGCGGCGCAGGGTTTATGGGCACAGTCCTTAAGTTCAACCGCATCCCTTTCGGGCACCGTTTCCGACCCGTCTGGAGCCCGAGTTCCGAAAGCAAGTTTAAACCTCACCAATTCCGAAAAAGGCATCACCCGAGTCGCTGCTGCCGGCTCGGCTGGGGGAGTTTTCATTCGCCCTGCTGCCCGCCGGTACCTACACCCTTGAGACAATCGCCACTGGGTTCAAGACCATTCGCCAAACCGGGATTGTCCTCAATGCAGGAGACTCTCTGACCGAGAACATTCAGTTGACCATCGGCACTTCCGAGCAGGTAACTGTCTCCGAATCCTCGGTCCAACTGCAAACGGAGGATGCCAACGTCGGCACCGAGATTGCCCAAAAGCAGGTTGACGAGCTTCCTCTCAACTTCAGAAATGTGCTCGGCCTGGTGATGCTGAATTCTTCGGTCAATAACCAGACCCAGCAGCAGTTATTGGCGGCCGGCGGCACGGAGGATACGGCCGACCAGGACCTGTCGTTCCTGAGTTTTGGCGGCGGCTTCTTCGGAACAACGGCATTTCTCTTGGATGGCGGCTGGAACGTGGCCGGCGGGTGGGGAGGAACCATTTATGTGCCCGCAGTGGACACCACCCAGGAATTCAAGGTAACCACGAATTCGTTCTCAGCCGAATACGGATGGAGCACCGGCAATGTGGTTAACATGATCACCAGGTCCGGCACCAGCGACTTCCATTTCATTTTGAGCGAGTACCTGCGCAACAACGATTTGGACGCCAACACCTACTTCCGCAATCTGTCCCACCTCCCCATCACTCCGGACCACCGCAATCAGTTTGCAGTTGCCGGCGGAGGCCCATTGTATATTCCAGGCGTTTACAAGCAGCGCGACAAGACCTTCTTCTTTGCCAACTACGAAGGGTTGCGGCTCAACAATGCCGGCACCTTCAGTGACAATGTGCCCACTTCCGCCCAGGAGTCGGGCGACTTCTCGGCACAACTCGGCGCCCAGACTGGAACGGATGCGTTGGGCAGGCCCGTCTTCGCCGGCGCCATCTACAATCCCTACACCACCCGGCAGGTTGTGGCCACCAACGGCCCGAATGCGGGCAAGATGGTTACCATCCGCGATCCCTATCCGGGAAACATAATTCCCTCCAGCGGCGTTGGGGCGATTGACGCTCTTGCGGCTAAGTTTGTATCCGGAAACTTCTGGCCTGGGTCGAAAAATGCGAATAGCCTGTTCAACTTCAACGTCTCTGGTTCTCAAGCAACGACTTCTAACGAGTACGGAATACGAATCGACCACCACTTCAACTCCAACACTTCGATGTACGGTCGCTATTCGCGAAAACTCGAGACGAAGGCCGGTTCCCCGGCCTACTACGGAGCGAGCGACGTTGCAGGACCGGAGGTCTACAATCCGGATAACCGGTACAGCATCGCCACTGGCGCCTCGCACACCTTTTCGCCCACGTTCGTGATGAACGGCGCCGTGGAATTCAATCGATGGACGGAGGGGAACGACACCCAGAGCTTCGGGTTCAAGTCTTCAACGCTTGGTCTGCCTGGCATCATTGACTCGTATTCCCCGCAGTTTCCGCAGATTGGCTTCCCCCAGCCCGGCTACGCTCCCCTGGGAGCAACCACCGGCTTCGGCCAGGCCAGTTTTGCGAACAATGCGGGCAGCGCTTCGATCGACCTGAACAAGACGCACAAAGCCCACTCCCTATCGTTCGGATACATGGGCGCCGTGATTGACATCTATGGCGGCAGGATCGCTCCCACGCAGTTCAACTTCTCAAACGCCATGACGTCAGGTCCTGACCCAAACAGCGCGACAACCGCCGGCGATGCGTTCGCTTCCTTTATGGTCGGCGCTGGTACAGGCGGCTCTACCGGGTTTAACGCCTTTCCGGCATCGTCTTACTACCTGCATGGAGGGTACGTCGAAGACGATTGGAAGGTGGCTCGGAAGCTGACCCTGAACCTGGGCTTCCGCTACGAAGTGCAGACTCCGATCACTGCGCGGCGCAATGACCAGGCGTACTTCGACTTCCATGCCCTCAATCCGATCAGCAGCGCGGCCGGAATGCCGGTTTACGGGGAAGTCGTCTACGCCACACCCGGCCACCGCAATTTGTACAACTTCAACTGGGACGACGTGGCCCCGCGCATTGGATTCGCATACAACGTGGTGCCCAAGCTGGTGATGCGCGGCGGTTTTGGCCTCTATTACTCGAGAAACTTCTTTGGAAATGGACCGAACCCAGGGTATTCGCAATTGACGAACTGGACTCCGTCGGTCGACGGGATCACGGTTGTTCAGCCGCTCGCCCAGGTATTCTCAACAGGCGTTCTGCCGGTTACCGGGAACTCGCTGCACGGCCTCACCAATGTCGGCCAGGGCGGTGGCGGAGTAAATCCGTACCACCCCGATCCGCGCATCAAGCAGTTCATGCTTGGATTCCAGTACGCCGTCACCCCGAACGACCTGCTGGACGTCAACTATGTTGGGAACCGCGGAACGCGGATCATCATGGAAAGCATGAACTACGGGCAACTGAACCCGAGTTATCTTTCCATGGGCGCGGCGCTGAACACTAAGGTGGCCAATCCGTTTGCCGCTGCAATGAGCGCCCTGAACCTCCCCACCAGTTCTTGCGGACTGAGCTCGCCGACCATTTCGCAGGCGCAATTGCTTGAGCCGTATCCGGAATTCTGCGGTGGCGCCTCGGCCTCCCAGGAAGCCGTCGGCTTCTCCAACTACAACTCGCTGCAGGCCACGTTCACCCACCGCGTCAGTCTGGGGCTGATCTTTATGGCCTCCTATACCTACGCGAAGTTCCTCGACGATACCGACGGAGCGGAACAATGGGCAAATATCAGCAGCGGAGGCGCCAGCATCCGCAATTACTACGACTTGAAGGCGGATAAATCCGTCGACGGGACGGATATCCCTCAGTCTCTCGCTTTGAACTACGTGTATGAATTGCCGGTTGGCCGGGGCAAAAAATTTGGAAGCAGCATGAACGGAGTCGAGGATGAAATTCTAGGCGGCTGGCAGGTTTCTGGAATTACCCACGTGCAGGCTGGTTTCCCGCTGTCGATCAATGCCAACAACAACGCCGGGAGTCTTTGGGGCGGAAATCAGCATGCTAACCTGACGGGGACCGCGATGAAGGGCACCGGGACCTGCGGGGCGAGCGGGTCCAACCCCATTCCTGTGGGATCGAAGTACTGCTTCTTCAACCCGGCCGCCTTTTCGCAGGCGCCGGCTTACACATTCGGCAGTGCACCCCGTTACTTCTCCAATTTGCGGGCTCCCGGATACGTCGACGAGGATCTGGGCATCCAAAAGTGGTTCACGATCACCGAGAAGTTCCGCCTGCAGTTTACCGCACAGATGTTCAATGCGTTCAACCACGCCAACTTCGACTCGCCTGATATCAACCTCGGGGATGCAGGAAACACAATGGGCGAGGCCTCGAACACGCAAGGACCGAGGCAGGTCCAGTTGTCGCTCAAGATCGTTCGGTAGATTCCCTATGCAAAGGACCGTACTCGCGCTCTGCTTGGCGATCGTGTTCACGAGTTCAAACGTGAACACGCTCGCCGCCGCAGAGGATCCCACCCAAACTCTTGAATCCCTCTTGGCTGCAGCGCATGATGCTCAGTCCAGGAGGGACTTCAACGCCGCTGCGGAATACTACCGCAAGGCCATCGAGTTCGAGCCATCGGTTCCAGAGCTATGGGCGAATCTCGGCCTTATGGAACACGAGGCGGGAAAGATCTCCGAGGCCATGACAAGTTTTCAGCATGCCGCTCGCCTCAAGCCGTCGCTATTTGTCCCGCAGCTGTTTTTGGGACTGGAGTATCTGCAATCCAACCAAGCTGAGGCTGCGTTGCCATATCTCAACAATGCCGTGAGATTGAATCCCAACGATCTTCAGGCGGTACGCTCTCTGGGCAAGGCACATGCGATTCTGGGCCACAGCGAGAGCGCCACGGAAGTGTATTTGAAGGAGGTTCAGATGGCCCCGGAGCGGGGCGATGCGTGGCTCGACCTGGGCACTACCTATCTGCAGCAAGTGGAGAACGACGCGCGCGTGATGACGTCGAGCTATCGCGATTCCACGTACTTCAATCTCAGAGCCGCCGAGGTCCTTGCCGAAGAAGGCCAGCTGATCGATGCGGTGAATGCCTACAAGACGGCTATCGCCTCGCCTCAGACAATACCCTGCAAGTTCGCGGAGTATGGAATCATGCTGTTGCACCAGCAGAACATTGCGGCGGCTCGAGAACAGTTTGACCAAGAGATTCAAACTAGCTCTCATTGCGGACTGGCGGGCCTTGGTCTGGCCATTGCCGAGGCTGCCGTCGGGAATCAGGAGGCTGCACTCAATCGCCTCACGTCGATTGCGACTGCCGACCCGGCCTTCGTTCGTTCGAGCCTTCCGCTCTTACGCGGCGCGATTGAAACGGAACAAGTAAGGTCCTTGATTCACGCTGCGCGTGTCAGGTCGACTGCTGCTTCTTCAGTAGATCTCGCTAACCTGATCGAGGGTGCCTTTTTCTCCGATGAAACACCCCCTGTACTGAACCGCACTGAAGGTAGCCAGTCTGCCAACGCTGAAATACGATCACCCGCGGATGCAGAGCGATATGCTGCTGAAGGACATTATTCGGATTGTAGGGATGCTCTCAAGCCAAGGCTACAAGGCGCGGTCTATCGTCAGTGGCAGCTCCTGGCATTTTGTTCTTTTTATGCGGCTGATTATAAGACGTCGTCGCTTGTAGCGCAGCGTATGCTGAAGAATCCTGAAACGCGTGCCGAGGGTCTCTATTGGGAAAGCAAAGCCGACCAGAAACTGGCCGTCGGGTCCTTGGTTCGCGCCGGTGAAATCGACGCCGATTCTTCGCGCATGCACGTATTGCTAGGAGATGTATTCCGTCAAAAACGTCGCTGGGAAGAAGCAGAAGCGGAATATGGGAAGGCTGTTGCCCTGGAGTCCAAAAGCCGCAGTGCGCGTCTGAGCTTGGCCATCGCGCTGTTTTCACAACTGAAAAACGACGAGGCGTTTGACCTCGACCAGTCCCTTCTCGCAGAGGACGCGGCCGATCCCGAGGCGAATCTTCTTGCGGGTGAGATTCTCGTACAGCGCAATCAATTCTCGGAAGCAGAGCCGTATTTGCGCAAGTGCCAGGAGCTCAAACCGGAACTCCTGCCCCGATATCACGCTCTTCTCGGAAGAGTCTTTGAGGAAACCAATCGTATTTCAGCTGCAATCACGGAGTACAAACTAGGACTCTCAAGCGATGAAAACGGCAGTCTTCACTATCAGCTGGCCCGGCTTTATCTTAAAACCGGAAACAAGGCCGCAGGGGATGTAGCTTTTAAGGAATCGAAGCGACTCGTGAACCAGAGCCATGATCGGGCGCGGGTTGCGTTGGAGCAATTGGGCACAGACGTTAGTCGCCAGTAGACCGAACTCATTCGCATCGCCGTCTCATCTGCGCTCGCTGTGCGATGTTCCTTCTGTCTGGATCAATCTCTCGAGGTTTCACTGGCAACTTTATGGGGAGCTCGTCTTCATGTACTCCTTTCCGCTTAGAAAGCATTTTCCCTGGCTTGTTTCTTGCCTCCTAGTGTTCATTACGGTTCTTTTTCGTGCTCAGGCGCAAGACCTGGAGCGAACCGAGAACGGAGCGGTGATTCACTCCGCCGCCGGCATTGTTCGGGTCGAAGTGTGCTCCGACAGCGTGATCCACATTGTTGCAGGCGCCGCGGCAAGTCACGCTGAAAAGCCGGCTGTGCCGACCATCATCCAGCCGTGCTCAGGCGCGAAGTTCACCGCCTCATCAGATGGAACGCACGAGAGTGTCGTGACTTCCAAGGTGACGGTCGAGGTGGACAAGCAGACTGGCGCTGTCCGTTTTTTGACCGTCGGCGGAGACCTTGTCCTCAGTGAACAACCGCAGAACGGGAGAACTGTTTCGGTCGCGGAATCGAGCACCTCCAGTAATGGAGTGCGTCAGGAGTTTTTGCTCTCTCCGGGGGAAGCGCTCTACGGATTGGGGCAGCACCAGGAAGGATTTTTCGATCTGCGCGACATACCGGTTCAGCTGTTGCAAGCAAATTCAAACATTGCGATTCCGTTTCTTATTTCGACCAATGGATATGGGCTGCTCTGGAATAACCCCGCGCTTACGGATTTCAACCCTGCAACCGAAGCAATCCGCGTTGATCAGGATGGCGTTGGAACATTCCAAACAGGACCTGAAGGCGAGTACGGTTTTCTTCTCAGCGGCAACTTTCGCAGCAAACTTGGGCTATCCGTGGATGGAAAGCAGGTCGTCGACCTGAACAACATGTGGCTTCCGCTATCCGTCGGCGTGAAGATGCACCTTGCCGCAAACGCGACGTACAAAGTGATTGCAGAGACTGGAGGCGACACCAAGCTTGCTGTACGTGCTCCTTCTGACACGATGGCATTTCAATCGCAAGTTGGGGGAGCCGTCGATTATTACTTCCTCTATGGACCCGAGCCGAAGAAGGTTCTCGCCGAGTACCGGGATTTCACCGGGGCTGTGCCGCTGTTGCCGCGGTGGGCCTACGGATTCTGGCAGTGCCGTGAACGCTACTCAAGTCAACAGCAGATTCTTGATACGGCTGCGGAGTTTAGGGAGCGAAAGATCCCTGTCGATGTGCTCGTGCAGGACTGGCAATACTGGGGCAAGTATGGTTGGAATGCCATGCGCTTTGACGAGAGCGCGTATCCCGACCCGGCAGCGATGATGTCCGCCTTACACCGCCAGAATTTTCACATGGTCATCTCCGTCTGGGCAAAATTCGGCACCGAGACGGCGGTTGACAAGGAATTTGTCGCCAACAACCTGGTGCTCAAGAGTGCTGCAAGCACGGGAGAGCCCGGCGAAGCACGGGAACGTGAGAACTGGGCGGACCTGTTCAATCCGCGAGCGCAAAGAATGTTTTGGGCCGACATCGATCGCAATCTGTTCAGCGCAGGCCTCGATGGATGGTGGCTCGATGCTTCCGAGCCTGAAGGCGATCCGCTTAAAGATGACGCTACGTTTCTCGGACCTGGAACGAACGTGCGCAATGCATTTCCTCTATTCGAGACGTCTGCGGTGTATCAAGGGCAGAGGGCGACCACTGAAGACAAGCGCGTCGTGATTCTCAGTCGCTCCGCGTACGCCGGCCAGCAACGCAATGGGACGATTTCCTGGTCTGGCGATATCTCAGCCAATTGGGAAACTCTGCGGCGACAGATTCCCGCCGGCCTCAGCTTTGGAATATCGGGCTTCCCCTATTGGACAACAGACATCGGCGGTTTCTTCCGTCCCGCCGATCAATACACATCTGCTGAATACCACGAGTTACTCGTTCGCTGGTTCCAGTTCGGTGCGTTCTGTCCCATTTTCCGGATCCATGGATTTCGATCAGAAACGGAGATGTGGAAGTACGGTCCCGAAGTGGAAAAGGTGCTCCGGCAATACGACGAGTTGCGTTATCGTCTTCTGCCCTACATCTACTCTTCGGCCTGGGGTGTGACCAGTCGCGGCGAGATTGTCATGCAGGGGCTGCCGTTTTTGTATCCGGAAGATCTCTCCGTGAGGCAAGTAAGTGATGAGTACCTTTTTGGTGACTCGCTCCTTATAAGTCCTGTCACGGAACCGCACGCGACGACCCGTGCAGTGGTTTTGCCGGCGGCCGATGACTGGGTAGATTTCTGGTCGGGTAAGACCTATCACGGCGGACAAACAATTACTGTGGATGCTCCCTTGAACCAAATTCCGATCTTAGTCAGAGCCGGCAGTATCGTGCCTCTAGGGTCAGTCGTTCAATCCGCATCGGAAAATCAAGATCCATTGGATATCAGAATCTATGGGGGCAAGGACGCCAGCTTCGAGTTATACGACGATAGCGGCAACGGCTACGCATACGAACACGCCGCAAGGGCGACAATTCACTTCCAGTGGGATGATCGACGCCACTCGTTGACGATCGGAGACCGCTCAGGAAGCTTTCCTGGCATGATCGCAAAGCGGACGTTCCGCATTGTCTTTGTTCGACCGGGAAGCGGTGTGGGCTGCGAATCGAATTCTACAGCCGATCGGTCAGTCACTTACAATGGGCGCAGTCTGACGATCGATCTTGGAAAGAAGGGCCGAGGGTGACACGGCTTTGCGCCTGGCTCGAAAGAACGCGTGGCTTTGGATTCCATGGGTCGAAACAGGTGAGTATCCGAGCTTGCGCCGAAATCCCTGACGGGTGCACTGTCAGGTCGACGCGGCTTGCCTGATTGGCCGGACTTTCCGTTATGAATTCCTAAGAGCAAGGATTGCATTTATGAATCGCAGGTCAGTTTTCACGGGCGGGCTCTCCATATTCGCGCTGTCTCGCATGGTGCGTGCGTTGGGAGATTCGCAGTTTTTTCGCGGAGACGTTCCGCGGGGGCCCTTCCTGCCATTTTGGGAGTCTTTAAAGTCCTATCATTGCCCAGATTGGTTTCGGGATGCGAAATTCGGGATCTGGGCGCATTGGAGCCCGCAGTGTGTCCCCGAACAGGGCGATTGGTACGCACGCAATATGTACATACAGGGCTCGCGGCAATATGAGTATCACGTGAAGCGGTACGGGCACCCATCACAGTTCGGGTACAAAGACATTTGCCCGCTATGGAAGGCGGAGCGATGGGACCCCGACGCGCTTGTCAGACTTTACAAACGAGCCGGCGCGGAGTATCTGGTCTCCCTGGCCACTCATCACGATAACTTCGATTGTTGGAATTCGAAATATCAGCCGTGGAACTGCGTCAACATCGGCCCGAAACGCGACATCGTGGGAACATGGGAAAGGGTCGCCCGAACCAACGGGCTGCGATTCGGTGTGAGCTATCACGGGACGCCTCATCGGGTCTGGGACGAATTTCTTCCCGTTCGCTATAAAAGCGACACCACCGGCCCGCTCGCGAGCGTCCCGTACGACGGCGTGCAGACTGTGGCGGACGGTAAGGGCAAATGGTGGGAGGGCATGGATCCGCAGATGATCAATGGAAAGCCCCATCAGAAGGGCACTCCATGTCCGGAGTTTGTTCAGCAATTCATGCTTCGCGTTCAGGATGTCATCGATAGCTACGCCCCGGATATTCTCACTTTCGACGACGGTGCAAAGTTCAATTTTGATGCTGGCGGTCCCGGGGCCCCGGACTTGGGAGTATGGCTGGGAATCCCCGACCTTGCGCCGGAAATCATCTCTTACTTCTATAACAAGAACATTCTGGCGCATTCTGGTCACCTGGAAGGAGTGATAGACCTCAAGGAGGTTCCTGAACCCATTTGGGGAACACTCACCCGCGACTTTGAAATGTCACTTGCCGATACGCTTCAGGAAAAACCTTGGCAGAGTGAGGCGTGCATCGGGAGTTGGCATTACGAGCGCGCCCACCTTAAGAACCATACCTACCAGAAGGCCTCGTTCATCATTCCTTTCCTTGTCGATATCGTCAGCAAGAACGGCAACCTCCTTCTCAGCGTCCCTCTGCCCGGGCACGGAGAGCCGGATAGCGATGAGATTGACTTCCTGGGCGAACTTGCTGACTGGCAGCGGGTGAACTCCGAAGCCATCAAAGGCACCCGCCCCTGGAGTCTCTATGGGGAAGGTCCGTCGACTCAAGCCAAAGAGATCCCGTCCTACCAGCTCTCGAAGATTGCTTTCGACCACACCGATATACGATTCACCACAAAGGGCGATATCCTCTACGCCATCGCTTTGGGCTGGCCACCAGACAAGCAGGTGTTAATGAAATCGCTTGCAAGCACCGGATCGCAATACGAACGTCAGATTCGCAAAGTGGAACTTCTGGGGGAGAAGGGCGAGATAAGGTGGACTAGGGGTGCTGATGGACTTAGGATTTGGGTCCCGCAAGATCCGCCCTGTCATCACGCCTATTGTTTCAAGATTTCGCCGGCATAAGGCGGGTGTGGACCGGATGACCCTATATGGCAAGTGCGCAAACCGGTTCGAAATCTGGGCCCGATCGGGCTTAAACTCAGGCCTCAGCTTGGCGCGAAACGCTGGCTGGAGGCACGAACCACCATGCGTGGCGTGATCAGTTCAACTTTGGGTCTCAGCGGTTCTTTCTTTCTAGCGATCCTCAGCGCCAGATCTGCTGCAGACTTTCCAATGTTTTCACTTCCTTGATCGACGGAAGACAACGGAACACGAAGGAAATCCGAGTAGGAAAGGTTTCCGCAACCAACGACCGCGATATCCTCAGGGATGCGAAGGCCCGCATCTAAGAGTGCCCTCATGGCCCCCAGGGCCGAAGGATCGTTAAAGCAGAAGATTCCATCGGGCCGCGGCTCAACTGCGAGCAGCTTCTTGGCCGCCTCGTAGCCTCCCTTTTCTCCGCGGTGATCTCCAGAGATCCCCAAGGAGACAATGTGACCCGGCAACGGCGTCAGATTGTAAGAGGCGAGCACCCGCCGGTAGCCGTCGAGGCGGCCAATGGCAGTGCTAACCTCAGGACCACGGATATGGGCAATACGTCGGCATCCCTGTTCAATCAGGTGCGAAGTAGCGAGCGAGCCGACGGCCTCGTCATCAACTCCGACAAAATTCGCATCGAGTCCCGAGAAGCGCCGATCGATCAGAATGTAAGGCGTCTTTTGCTCTTCGATCATGCGGAAGCAGTCTACTGACCATTGCGCTGACGCGATCATAATTACGTCGACTCGTCTGGCGAGCAGCAGCTTAATTTCTTGTACCTCGAGTTCCGAATCCTCATCGGATGACGAAATCAACAGGCTGTACCCGCGCATTCGTGTTTCAACCGAAATGGCTTTGGCGATCTCCGCAAAAAAAGGGTGCAACAAATCCGGGACCACGAGCCCGAGCGTCCACGTACGTCCTGTGACAAGCGAGCGGGCTGCAAAATTGGGCTGATAGTTCAACTCCCGCATCCGTTTCAAGACGCGCCGGCGCGTCTCGGCAGGAATGTCAGGGTGATCCCTCAGGACCTTAGAAATCGTGGCAATGGAAAGGCCGAGATCGTTTGCGATGTCTTTCAAGCGTGTTGCCATGGGCGGAATCTGCTCCATTGCCAATTGTGGGGCTGCAAACGTTAGCTTAATCGTAATCTGAAGCGCGTTTTCTTGACAATTCAAAACCACGTCGTTACTATTGCACCGTTGCAGTTATCGTTTACTTTACGGTTTTCGGAGGACTGCCGCTATGCAATCTCCGTCTCAAACAACTCCTGTTGATTTCATTGCCCCAGATCGGGTTCCTTCCCTGATTCTGAGCACGGGTGCCAGAATGCCGGCGATTGGGTTAGGAACGTTTGGTTCGGACCATGTTTCGCCGGCGGCTGTTGCCGATGCGGTGAAGTATGCCGCTTCAATTGGTTACCGGCACTTTGACTGTGCTTCTGTGTATGGGAATGAACGACCTATTGGCCATGTCTTCAAAGAACTTTTTCAGAACGGTCTTCGTCGCGACGAAGTCTGGATTACATCAAAGCTCTGGAACGACAAGCACGGCGAAGACGATGTGATCCCATCGTGCAAGAAGTCTCTGGCCGATCTACAACTCGATTACCTCGATCTATACCTGGTCCACTGGCCGTTCCCAAACCATCATCCGCCGGGATGCGACGTCATGGCGCGCAATCCCCATGCCGTCCCCTACCTCCACGAGAACTACATGCGCACGTGGCGGCAAATGGAGGAACTCGTCGACGGCGGCCTGGTGCGGCACATTGGTACGTCGAACATGACGGTCCCAAAGATGAAGCTGCTGTTGCGTGATGCTCGGATCAAACCGGTGGCTAACGAGATGGAGCTTCATCCCCATTTTCAGCAGCCAGAGTTCTTCCGCTATCTCGTCGATAACGGGATCCAACCAATCGGTTTTTCGCCGCTTGGGTCGCCGGCACGGCCGGAGCGTGACCGTACCCCCGAAGACACATCGCCGACAGAGGATCCCGCGATCCGTGAGATTGCTGAACGCTTGGGAATCCACCCTGCGGTCGTTTGCATCAAGTGGGCGGTTCAACGAGGGCAGATACCGATCCCGTTTTCGACGAATCCGAAGAACATTCTGAACAATCTGCTAGGCGTGATCGGTGAACCTCTTAACCCTCAGGATATGGGCGCGATCGAGAAGATCGACCGCAATTGCCGATTGATTAAGGGACAGGTCTTTCTGTGGAAGGACAACCAATCCTGGCAAGACCTGTGGGACATCAACGGCGTCGTTACTCCCGCATAGCCTTTCGCGGTCGAGGGGACGAGTTCACTCCTGAGAGCTTCGCCTTCTCGGGATTTCAAGGCGAGCAGTCCTCGAAGTAGAACGAATTGGGTCTGAAGTGGTCGCGCAACGTGGCGAACGTGGAGATCGATCAGTGTCAAAGACGATGATGGGGGCTTTTCTTCCGGGGAACAGCACAGTTGAAATGAAAAGTGTTCCAGTCCCGGAACCAGGACACGGGGAAGTCCTTATTGCAGTCAAGGCCTCAACAATCTGTGGCTCAGATATCCGCGCGATCTACCACGAGCATCTTGGCAAAGGGGCGGAAAGATATCAGGGAGTTATTGCTGGTCACGAACCGTGTGGTCAAATCATCGAAACTGGTCCCGGCTGTCGCAGGTTCAGGGCCGGTGATCGTGTGATCGTCTATCACATCTCGGGATGTGGCGTGTGTAACGACTGTCGCCGCGGCTACATGATCTCCTGCACCAGCGCCGCGTATCGCCGCGCTTATGGATGGCAGCGAGACGGCGGCATGGCAGACTTTCTTCTCGCTGAAGAAAAGGATCTGGTCCTTCTGCCTGACCAACTCTCCTATCTCGACGGAGCACAAATTGCCTGCGGGTTTGGCACCGTTTACGAAGCACTCCAGAAGATAGGTATTAGCGGCAACGACGCAGTACTCATCACGGGCCTTGGGCCCGTGGGTCTGGCAGCCGGCGCCCTCTGCCGCAAGCTGGGCGCAGAAAAGATCATCGGCGTCGACATCTCGGCCGAACGTCGCAACCTTGCGATGCGATTGGGACTCTGCGATTCCGTGCTCGGAGCTGGGCCCGACAACGTGAACGAAGTACGCGAGTTGACGGGCGGGCACGGTGTCGAACGCGCGGTTGATTGCTCTGGGAAACCCGAAGCGCGCGCCACCGCCATTCGCGCGACCCGCAAATGGGGAAAGATGGTGATGGTCGGTGAAGGAAGCACGGTCACGTTCAATCCGTCGCCGGATATTATTCACGATCAGAAGACGATCTATGGCTCCTGGGTGACTTCGACATGGCTGATGGAGGAATTGGTCGAACGCCTTGTTCGCTGGAATCTCCACCCGGAGAACATCGTCACGCACAAGTTCACTCTCGATCAAGCGGCTGAAGCTTACAGCTTGATGGCCTCTGGACGCTGCGGCAAAGTCGCGGTCTGCCCGGTTGGGGAATAGCTCATGTACACATCGCAAGTTCCGGATTATCCAGAGCAGCATCGAGCTGAAAAGCTCATCCCGCAGCATGGCAGGTTCGCTTTCTTTCTCACCACCGGCCTCTTCTTTCTCTGGGGAGTCCCTAACAATTTGAACGATGTTCTGATTCGCCAGTTCATGAAGTCGTTTGAAATCTCGCGCCTTGAAGCGGGTTTCGTGCAATCGGCCTTCTACCTCGGCTATTTTTGTTTCTCGATTCCCGCGGCGCTCGTCATGCGCCGGTTCGGTTACAAGGCCGGACTTCTCAGCGGTCTGGTCCTCTATGCCGGCGGCACATTTCTTTTTCTCCCGGCGGCGTCTGCGCGAAGCTACCCTCTCTTTCTCATGGCGCTCTTTGTGATCGCCAGCGGTCTCGGCTTTCTCGAGACAGGAGCTAACCCGCTCATAGCGCAACTTGGCGACCCGAAAAGCTCGGTGCGGAGGCTCAATTTTTCGCAGGCATTTAATCCCCTTGGATCGATCTGTGGAGTGATGATCGGTACCCTGTTCATCTTTTCCGGTGTTGAGCCCGGTGCGCAGGCGATCGCGCAGATGAAAATGCAAGGAGCCTACGACGCATATTTGAGGCACGAAACGGCGCGCGTGTTGACGCCGTACATCGTTCTCGGCATCGCTGTCCTCGTCTGGGCGGCGCTGATTCTCAAGACTAGGTTCCCCGCGGTTGCCGGCGCGCAGTCGGCTGTCGCTGCAACAAAGGATGGTGGCTACATTCGGCTGCTGCAGTATCCGAGCTTCCTGTTCGCGGTAGCCGCTCAGTTTTGCTATGTTGGTGCACAGGTCGGAACTTGGAGCTACTTCATCCAGTATGCGCAGGATTACACCCACGTCGCTGAAAAGACCGCCGGGTACCTGCTAACCACAACATTGGCGGCATTCGCAATCGGGCGATTTGCATCAAGTTACCTGATGACGCGGGTTCGGCCAGGCACGATGCTGGGCGCATTTGCGCTCACCAACATCCTGCTGCTTGCACTCGGCATCGGCCTGCCGGGATGGATTGGCCTAATTGCCGTGCTGCTCACCAGTTTCTTCATGTCCCTGATGTTCCCCACGATATTTGCTCTCGGGATCAAGGACCTCGGCGTCCACACCAAAGAAGGTGCCTCGCTTATCGTCATGGCCATCATTGGGGGAGCGGTCTTCACGCCCGTAATGGGCATCACTTTCCAATTTACGAGGAGCATGGCGCTTAGCATGTGCGTTCCCTTGTTCTGTTACATCGTCGTCGCTGTCTATGCTTTTTGGGGATCGCGGATCGCCCTCTGTCCGGCATTGGCTGAAGCGTCGCCCAGCGAGGTGTACTTTGATTAAGAAACACTCGGAGAATGTTGCCCCCTGGGAACTCTCCTTGAAACAGTCGCTCCTGTTGTGGGGGCATCGCAATTGGATCGTCGTGGCCGATGCTGCGTATCCTGCGCAGTCGAACCCCGGCATTGAAACCATCGCCACAGAGGCGGATCATCTCCTTGTATTGAAAGCGGCGCTCGACGCCATCAACAACAGCAGGCACGTCCGACCGAACATCTACCTCGATGCAGAGTTTAAGCATGTCTCGGAGCAGGACGCCCCGGGCGTCACACGCTACCGCCAGAACCTGGTGCGGCTTATTAGGAATCGAGAAACGCAACGTCTGCCACACGACCAGATCATTGCCAAGCTGGACGAGAGTGCAACGCTCTTTCGCATTCTGATTCTCAAATCCACTCTGGCTATCCCCTATACCTCCGTTTTTTTGGAATTGGACTGTGGATATTGGACCCGTGAAGCCGAACAGAATCTGAGACTCTCCCTGGAAAGGTTAGAGCAGCGGCGTAATGGGCAAGACACCGACCAGGCTTAGTTGCAACGAAGCACAGGAGAGAACAATGATGTCGATCAGTCGGCGTGAAGTACTTCGGTGGTTGGGCGGAACATACTCTGCATTCGCCATGTCGAGGATTGCTCGGGCTCGTGACGGCGCGGCCGATTTATTTCAACCCACGCGCTCCTCTCTTCGCTCCTATCAGGTGCCGGAATGGTTCCGCGACGCGAAGTTCGGTATCTGGTCTCACTGGGGTCCGCAATCGGCCATTGAGGACGGAGACTGGTATGCGCGCATGATGTATGTCCAAGGTTCGGAACAATACAAGTATCATGTTTCGACTTATGGCCATCCGTCGAAGGTCGGCTACAAAGACCTGGTCGGTATTTGGCACGCGGACAAATGGGATCCTGACCATCTGATGGGTCTCTACAAAAATGCTGGCGCGAAATACTTCTTCAGCATGGGGGTGCACCACGACAACTTCGATCTGTGGGACTCGAAATACACCCGTTGGAACGCTGTGAAGATGGGGCCGAAGAGGGACATTGTGGGTACATGGCAAAAGGCCGCCCAGAAACAGGGTCTGCGTTTTGGCGTGAGCGAGCACTTGTGGATCAGCTACAAGTGGTTCGCTGTGAGTCATGGGGCGGACAAGACCGGCGCGTTGGCCGGCGTTCCGTACGACGGGGTCGATCCGAATCACGCCGATCTCTATCACGACGCTGACTGCGCACGCTTTGCAGACAAACTCGACTGGAATGATGATGGCATTCCGGAGTCGTGGAAGAAACACTATCTCGACCGCATGACAGATCTGATCGACAAGTACCAGCCCGACATGCTCTACACAGACGGCCATCTACCCTTCGAAGAGTACGGCCTGAAGGTGGTCTCGCACCTCTACAACGTGAGCGCTCAACTCCACGGGGGCAGCACCGAGGCTGTGTATATGAGCAAAGAAAACACCGACTGCACCGTCGGCTCTTGCCTCCTTGACCACGAGCGCGGCGTCGCAGACGCCATCTCCGACAATCCATGGCAAACGGATACCTGCATCGGACAATGGCACTACAAGCGCGGCCAGCAATACAAGACCGCGAAGAAAGTCATCGATCTTTTGGTTGATATCGTAAGCAAGAACGGCAACCTACTTCTCAATTTTCCGCTTCCCAATTCCGGGGAGTTGGATGCCGAAGAGATGAGAACCCTCGAAGGAATCACCAGGTGGATGGAATTGAATGGCGAAGGGATTTACAGCACGCGGCCATGGAAGATCTATGGAGAAGGGCCCTCGACGCAGCAGAAGATCGACTCAGGCAACTTCAATGAAGACAAGCAGCGGGATCTGACGGGGGAAGACATTCGCTTTACTAAGAAGGGTGACACTATTTTTGCGTTTGTGATGGGCAAACCTGAGATTGCCGAAGTGCATGCCCTCGGGCTGTGGAGTCCACAAAATCCGGGCAAGATCCAGCGTGTTCAAATCCTCGGCCGTGGGGGCGACGTGCAATGGCTGCAGGATGACGCCGCGCTACACGTCAAGGTTCCGGCCGAAATACCATCGACGATAGGCTTCACCCTTAAAGTGGAGTTCTCTTGAGACGAACGAGACGAAACGGTCTCGGGAGTGACTAGAGCGCGATCAAGCAAGCCATCCGTGTCCTGGGCAACTCAACGTTCAGTGTTCCCTCCGAACTCGTGATGCCGATTCCAAGGTTCGTAGGATAAAGGAGTTTGGGATGCTGGCCTTTCCAGGGAATGCTCGTTTTCGCCGGGCCATCGACGCGCCATACTGCTACCAGGGTCTGCCCTGGCGAGCGCATCCCCAGAGCAAGCAGCGCCTGAGGATCGGTGACGTCCGATAGGCCGGTCGGGTAGAACGGTATCGCAGAGGGAATGTGCTTGCGCAAAGCCTCCTTGTAGATCCGAATGCCCTCTGCAACCTGCGCTGATACTTCAGGTGACAGCGAGTCAAGGCGGCCACTCTGATGAATGCGGCACATCATCGCCGTCACCATATTGAAGCTGGCTTGATCGGCATCGGCGTTCGCTAACGGGTAGGACCAGATTGCGAGTTGCTCAGGTAAAACCGCCGCTGAAGCGCCAACCAGAATTGCCGGGAGCTTTAAATAATCTTCCTGGTCTGTCATGGATTGGAGTTGCAGCCGGCTCAGCATCGCGTAGTCCATGCGGCCGCCGCCACTGCCGCAGTTTTCGATCACGAGATCCGGGTAACGAAGCAGGATGCTGTCCAACCAGGCGAGGTGCGCACGATTATGTTCAAGCAGACCCTGGCCAACGCTGTCTGTGTTGAGATCGGTTCCTTGCAGCGAATCGACGTTGTAGTCCATCTTGATATAGCCAACGCCATATTCGTTCACGAGGCGGGCAAGCACCTGATCCAGATATCTGCGCACCTCGGAATTGCGGAAGTCTAGCAGAAAGCGTGAATTCTTCAAGACTCGCCGGCCATGACGCATAAAGAACCAGTCATCCGGCTTTTTTGCAAGCTCGGACGATTCGCCGGCAACCTCCGGTTCCAGCCACAGGCCAGGTACCATACCGGCTTCCCGGACTTTATCCAGCACAAATTTCAAACCCCGCGGCCACCGGGTGGAGGAGGGTCGCCACGCGCCTACGGTCTGGCTCCAGTCTTCATGGAGATTGGCATACCATCCGGCATCGATGACGAAGTACTCGCAACCCGCTCGCGCAGCGGCAGAGATGAGAGGCAGCTCTTTCTCTTCTGTCGGGTCACCCCAGAGGCAATTCATGTAATCGTTAAAGATTACGGAGCAACGCGAATGGTCATTGTGCGGCTTGAGGCATGCCGCGCGCCGGTAGCGAGTCAACGCCTCAACCGCTTCGCTGAATGCGCCGCGGACACATCCGACCGCAACAGGAACCGTCTGGTACGTCTTGCCGGGTTTCAGGCTCTTCCATGCTGCCGAGTGGAGGTCATCGGGACCTCCAAGGTACGCGTACACGTCGTCGGCATTCGAGATTTCCCAATGCCAGGACCCATCGTGTTCAATCTGCCAGAACCAGGTCAGACCAAAGGTCGTGTTTTCAGCCATTCCCATCGGAAGATACCGTTCCGTTGACCAAGTGCCGATGCTTCCCGCCTGCGCTTCCGACCAACTCGTGCGCTCGTTCTCGACGAACCCCATCTCCGAAGGCCGAAGGGTGTGCCACTGTCCCTCGGCCATCCAGCTGTTCATCGCAAGGTGGATGCGAAGTTCGTGCTCATAATGTTGTGAATCGGCCAGTCCGTGGAGCATCGCCGAACTTGCAAAATCAATTCCCACGGGCGAGGTCCCCTCGTTCGTGATGCGCGAGTACCGCCGCACTACCGGCAGTCCGTCAAAAGCCTCATATACGGACTCCACACGCAAGCGCAAATCAGCGTCTGTGCTGACACATACAAGGCGCTTGCCTCCTGGCATGGGCTCTTCACGACGCCCCGCGAAAACCAATCGCGCCCCCGGTTCGCCAATAGCAGACTTCATGCCAGGATCGGGCGAATTCTCACCACTGCACTGCAATGCCAGCTGAACCCCGGAAGAGCTTCCGACTGCCGACGGCGGAGTATCCGCAGGTACAAGACGCCTTTCGCGCAGTTTTCCCGCGATCACGTCGAACGTGAAGGTTAAATTCCCCGTCCTCCATTGGAAGGGCTCCGAGGAGTCAGACGCTGCAGCAAGCCTCGATAGTCCGGGGAACATTGCCCCGAGTGCTGCGAGTCCGCTGGACTCAAGAAACTTCCTGCGATGGATTGACATAATCGATTGTGCTCTCCACGATTTCTAAGATCCTTGTATCTGCAATCCTTCTATGCTCCTTCCGGCGAGCACTTGTCGATACTGCTGTGCGGCTTCGTCGTAGCGCCCCTCCTGCACGAGAGTTACACCTGAATTTGTGCGCGCTTCGATCGAAGCGGGATCACGCTGCAGCAACTTCTCAAAAGCTCGATGGCTTGTGCAGCGTCTCCCGAATCGAGAGCTCTCCCGGCTTGGTCATAGAGTGCTGGGAAGAGAGTTCCTGGGAGCCAAGGTCTACTGGATCGAAAGCCGCAACTGCAGTAACCAAGGGCAGAATCTGCCGAATTCTCAGCGTGCGAAACATATGAGTATCCTCATTCTAGACGGACACTATCGCTACCCAAAACGGGTTCAGCTCGAAGCGCTGGAAGGAGCTCAAACTGAACACTTGGCGTTGGGCGCGTTCTTAGATCTCACCATATAGGTCGCTCCTTTAATTCCCAACATTGAAGCGCAGAGCGGTGCGCGGCAACGGTTTTTGTTTCGGGTCGGCTTTGGAAGCGAATTGGACAAGGTGCTGCTGTACTTCATCGTCGCACTCTGCGATGAGCTTGCGGTGATACCGCCATGCGTCGAGGCTCTGACGCAGGGTGAAGAGATGTTCGGGACGGTAATCTCCCACTAGCGACTTTGCGACTGTTTCTTCGGTGGCTTTGATGCGATAATCGCGCAGGCTGGCTAGCCTCAGCGGATCCCGCTCTCCGTCAAGAATGGCATCGAGGATGGTGACGCCGCTTACTCCGGTGATATCGCTGATGACATGGTGCAGTTGCAGATTCATCTGGTCCAGCGCCTTCTGAATAGATTCATCTGGTCCAGCGCCTTCTGAATACGTTGCGCATACGTGCTTGCCGTCTGCACCAGGCTGTCGCGATGCCGCAGCAGGGAACGCAGTGCGCAGACCTGCTGTGCTGGCCGAAACGAAGCCTGCAGCAAGCCCACCGAATGCAGGTATTGCAGCCACTGGCAATCGGATACGTCGGTTTTTCGGCCGGGCACGTTCTTTACATGATGTGCATTGACCAGACATACCTCGAAGCCGCGCTGTTCCAAGATCTGGAAAAGCGGTACCCAGAACACTCCCGTGGACTCCATCGCCACGGTTTTGATCCGGCAACGTTGCAGCCAGTCTGCCAGCCGATGCAGGTCCTCGGTAAAAGTCTGGAAGGAACGCACGGGTTGTGGATCGCGATCAACCGGAACCGCCACATAGATGCTGGTTGCACCGATGTCGATTCCGGCGGCATGCTTCCGCTGGATGGGCTTGGCATGTACCGACGGCATCTTCGCCTTGCGTTGTTTGGACATACGCACGACTCCAAAGAGGGAATCGACCGGCAGGAGCGGCCCGGTTGTGCAGCGAGAGGCACTCTTCTAAACGGGATCGCTGGAACAGCGTCACCAATGGCTTGCGCACGGAACCTGGAGCCATGCTGTTAAACGGGTTCAACCGAACACCATTTGTAGGTCGGCTTATAGCTTGCCGCCCTGACGATCTTCTCCATCCTATAAAGGACGCCGCCGAACACGCCGCTCAAGCCGAGTTCCTTACCGCTTTGCCCCAGCGTAAGCTGGGCTGGTTGCTGTTAACCGAAGGGTTGTAAGTAATCTGTTATGGTCGCCTGAGTCCGATGATCAGTTGATAAGCGATGTCAGAGATTCGATTGCTCCAATTTCGACCTCGAGCGGGTCTCTCTCAATTCCATCCGCAACTGAGCTGCACAGACGCGAAATCGTCTCCTGGCGACAATCCGGCACACACCTGGCACACACAAGGGCAGGGAACCTGCTATCTATGTAGACTTCGCTCGAGTCTGACTGAGTGCGAGTCAGTCGGACTTTCCGGTGCAAATACCCAAAGCCGCACTGTCGTGGGCTTCAGCCACCCAAACCAACGCTCGAGTCGACCGCATGATTCTCGTCCAGAAGCGGAAGGTTTGTGAGGCGGCCTGGAATGTACTGACGCGGCGAGGCATCAATCTGAATAAAGCGTAAGGGACCAACCAGGATCAGGCCGTGAAGGTCGCTCCCATCTTGCTCAGCTCCCGCTCCAGCTCCTCTTGCCGCTTCTGCTTCCGGCGCAGCAACCAGGGAGCATCGTACTGCTCGGTCATCTTGATCGACTTGTGGGTGAGCGCGTGACTGACATATTCGATGGGCCACCCTGCCAGCAGCAGCTCGACGGCAAAGGTATCGCGCAGCATGTGCGACCGGAACTGCATCGGATTTCCATCCTCATCCTTGAGGGAAAGGTGCTCATTCAGGGCTTTGATCCGTTCCGACCAGACGACCGTCAGGTTGTCCGCCTTGCACTTCAACGACCAGAAGTAATAACCGGGCCGAATCTGCTCCTGGGGCCCGATCTCGGCTAAAGCGCCGAGCACCTGCCGGGGGAGCCTGCGCTCCAGCGCGGTCCCGGTCTTCTTGGTAGTGATCGAGAGCTCGCCATTCTTGATCCGGTTCCGCTTCAACATCAGCGCGTCGATCAACCGCATACCTGTCCAGCGCCGCAGGAGGAAGATGGCGCGAAAGTCACGGCCATACTCGTAGGCGAACCCATGATGGCTGAGGTTCTCGTGGATCCGGTAGGTCGCGGTCAGAACCTCCTCGAACTGTTCCGGGGTGGGGCTGGGTCTGGATGTGCTCGTGCCGCTGCCGTTTGACGATCGTGCTCGGGTCGCGGTCCAGGTACTCCGCGGCGACCGCCCATTTGAAGAACCGGTGCAGGTGGGACACATAGAGGTTCTGGGTTGAGGGCGACATCCGGTCCCGTTTGTTCTTCGCATTTTCGGACCAGGAGCCGTGCCAGGTGTAGAGCATGTTCGGCTTGATCTCGGAGAGCATGACCAGCTTGCGCTCCGCCGACCAGTTCTTGAGCTTGCGGGCCAGGGAATGGAACTGCACCCCTATGCAAGCGGGACTTCAGCTTGATCCCCGCCAGCCACTCGTCGAGGGCTGCCTCGATCGTAATTTCACGGGCCTTGGCCTGACGGGCCTTCTCCTCTTCGCGTTGGGCGATTTCCTTGAGCGCTTTCTTTATCGGGTCACGTGCGTCCATCTCCTGTTCGGCTACCTTCAGCGCCTGTTCCCAGCTGCGCGTCCGGGCGGACTTGTACCGAACTTTGCCGTGTTCGTAAAGGTATAATGACTTTCGACAGTTACACCGTTTCCACTGAGGGTCAACGCGCTTGGAGCAGTCGTCGGAGTGCCGTGTGAAAACCGTCACCGTAAAGGTCGAGGGAGCCTGGTCCTGCGTCAGGTCGGGCATGGCCCCGTCGTACGCTTGTTGTTCAGCGATTTTTCAGCAAAACGAGTTTTCGAGTCCGTAAGTCGTTTGAAACGAATCGATTGGGGTTATACTTCGAGAGTCAAAAGCTATGTAGAACCGGTCCAGGATGAGCTATTTGTGTTGGGCCGGATCTGCGGCAATCGCCATTCATTTTATCCAAGTTGCGGCCGCAGCCGAGCAGTGACTGGCGGCGATGCCGGGCCGGTTTTTCGAGGGAAGCGATTTTGAAGAAAAGAAGTCTTTGGCTTAGCGCCGCCGGAGCCCTGGTAGCGGCAGTTGTGCTGGCGGGATGTGGTACCACGACCTATTTTGCAGGCAGAACGCTTCCGCCCAGCGGCTTGACCAACCGCGTTCTGATCGCCGTCCAGAATCCGAGCGTTGCCTCCAGCGGCTCCCTGATCTTCGTGGATGCCTTCTACGACATTCGCTTCAGCTACAACTCGAAGGTTGGGGGGTTCAGTATCTCTGGATATTCCGGGCAACTGCCGGTCACCATCCAGAACATGCCCGAAGAGCAGCTGGGCGCGGTGTACGGCTCCGGCGATGGTTCGCTGCACGTGGTGAATTATCAGAAAGAGAGCGATAACGGTGCGCAGAAGGGCTTGAACGGCCTGTCTTCGAGTATTTTCATCACGCGCAACCAGAGCTACATTTTTGCGGCCAGCCAGCAGTCGACGGTTCTAACCGTTGTAGACAATACCAACAGCGGCACCTTCGCGCTGAGCTTGCCGGGCGTTTACCGCGTAAGCGTGAATCCGGGCGGGTCGATGGCCATGGCGTTCGTGCAGAACTCGAACTATGCCTACTACACGCGCAAGCTGACCGCGAACGAGACGATCGCCTACTCTGGCGGCTCAAGCACCTGGCCCCGGGCGGCCATGGATTGCGAGCCGCAAAACGAGCCGGGCTGGTGCCTCTTCCAGATGCAGAGCCCTGACAATGTGGACTCGACGGGCAATCCCTACGGTGCGCCGCTTGTCTTTGACCGGCCGGTGATGGCTGTGTTTTCGGCCGACGGGAGCACCGCCTATGTGCTGAATTGCGGCGCCGAGTGCGGCGGATCCACATCTTCCGTCACCGCGGTTCCGGTTGCGCCGATGATTTTTCTGCAGGGCCAGCAGTCCGGTACTTTGCCGACCAACAGCGCCTTGCATGCCGACTGTGCCACGACCCCGGGCGTCAGCACCTGTACGCTGGCGATTCCCGGCGGGGCGAGCAACGCGCTGGTTGCAACCTCGACCATGTACGTGGCGGGCCAGCAGTTGCAGCCCGACGGGCTGTTTTCCGGTAACCTCACTGTGGTGAACCTGGCGGCAACAGGATCCAGCACGCTGTCAGCGTCAGGCCCGATTTCGATAAGCGATGGAGCGCCCGGTGCGCGCAGCCGCATGCTGCTGGCCGACGACAATACATTGTGGATCGGCATGACGAAGTGCAACAACGGCGAACGCTTTGCCAAGGGCATGCCTTATGGCTGCCTCACGATGTTCAACACCAGCAGCAATACCGTAACTTTGCTGGAGCCTTATCTCGGCGATCTTGATGGCATTGCCGGGGTGCTGGGGCTGCACAAGATGTACGTCGCGCAGGGCGGACAGGTGTACATCTTCCACACCACCGATGGCTCGTCGATCAACAACCAGTACGTGACGGTGACGGGCACCGCGTCTGACGTGGCCTTCATGGACGCGCAGTCCGACGGCGACAACACTGTCTATTAGCGGAGCTAGCGGCTGCGTAGTTAACAGTGCTGGCGGAGCTTAACCCGAGGATGCATTCAAGGGGATGGCAGCGTGATCGAAGAGCCCGAATTTCGCGCTGACGTTCTGGCGATTGCCGCGCATCGCGACGACGTGGAACAGACCTGCGGCGGAACGCTGCTGCGTATGGCGTCGCGCGGGCTGCGCACGGCCATCCTCGACCTGACGCGGGGCGAAGCCGGAACGCGCGGCACGGCTGAAGATCGTGCGCGCGAGGCAGCCGAGGCGGCGCGGCTGCTGGGCGTGGGCTGGCGCGATGCGCTGGATCTGCCCGATGGCGCAATTGAAAATACGCTTGAAAACCGGATGAAGATTGTGCGCGTGCTCCGTGAGCTGCGGCCGCGGGTGGTGATTCTGCCGTACTGGCAGGCGCGGCATCCGGACCACGCGATCGTGGCGACGCTGGGCTACGAAGCGTGTTTTCTCTCCGGCCTGGCGAAGGTGGAAACGGGAACGGTGCCGCATCGGCCGTTCAAGATTGTGTACGCGAGTCTCTATGCCGATGTGCGGCCGAGCTTCGTCGTCGACATCACGCCGTTCATCGAACAGCGTCACGCGGCGCTGATGGCGTACAAGTCGCAGTATGCGAACCAGGATGCGGGGAGCGCGCTGTTTGTGCCGGAAGAAGAGATTCGCGAACGGACGTTTGCCGAGGCGCGGCACTATGGCCTGCTGGCCGGCGTGAACTACGGCGAACCGTTTGTGCAGAAGGAAGTCGGGCTGGTGGACGACCTGACGCTGCTGCCGGTGCAATCGATCTGACGACGTGCGAGTAAGCCGCTGTCCGACAGTTATAACATTTCCTTATCCGAAATCAAAATAGAATAACTTTGCCTTATGGCCGCAATCCCGCCGACACTGGGAGTGGAGGTTGCAGATGACGCAGACCTGGGATCCGCAAGCCTACGAGCGGAACGGCGCATTTGTGCACGCACTTGCCGGCGGCGTTCTGGAGTGGCTGAATGCGCAACCCGGCGAGTACATCCTCGACCTGGGCTGCGGCGACGGACAACTGACAAAGCGGATTCGCGACAGCGGCGCGCATGTGCTGGGTGTGGATGCGTCGGCGGAGATGGTGGCGGCGGCGCGCGAACGCGGAATTGAGGCCGAGCAGGCGAAGGCGGAGTTGCTGCCGTTTCGGGATGCGACGTTCGATGCGGTGTTTTCCAACGCCGCGCTGCACTGGGTGCGCGACAGGACGCGATGATGGGCAGGTCCATCGCGTGCTTGAAGCCGGGCGGCCGCTTTGTTGCGGAGATGGGCGGGCACGGAAACGTTGCGGCGATTCACGTGGCGTTGATGGCGGTGCTGGAGCGGCATGGATTCGGCGATCGCGAGGATGGCGTGAATTACTATCCGACGCCGGAGAGCTACGCGCGCGGCTGGAGCGGCATGGATTCGAGGTGGAGCAGATGGCAATCATTCCGCGCCCGACGAAGCTGGCGGAAAGTGGTATGGAAGGCTGGCTGCGAACGTTTCGTCGCGGCGTGCTGGACGGATTGCCGGAGGACGCGCGCGAGGCGGTGGTGAGAGAGACGGTGGAGTTGCTTGCGCCTGCGTTGCGCGATGAGGAAGGCAACTGGATTGCGGATTATGTGCGGTTGCGGTTTGTGGCGAGGAAGTGACACGTGGTTTTACGCGGACTCAGGATGACAAGCGGGTCCTTCACTCCGCTGAAGAAAGCTGCTTCGTTCAGGATGACACTTCTTCAAGAATTGGAAGTTAGTCGTTTCATCGCAGAAATAACAATGATCAGGTTGCATTTTAGATTTACTTATGGCAAAGTACTAACTGCGTAGGAGAAACGCCCGATGAATTGCATCATCTCAAATTCGATGCTTAGGCCAGAATGGCTCGACAAGAGCCTGACCGGTCGCCGGGCGTATCTTCGTCTCTATTCGTTAAACGCCTCCGGCGTGGACTCCTGCGCGATTCCAAGGTTGAGCAAATGTGGGCTGATTCTTGAGAAGCTGAGTGCTTCTTCCTGCGATTCGCCCCGAGTGGCGAAGAAGACAGGTACTTCGACTGGTAATCGAAAAACCGTTCTGTCTTTGGTTGTTCCCTCGGGTAGGAATTTCGGTAGGTCGGCGCCATTTACTTACAGGCGTGCGACGAGAGGATAAGTGTGTTCGTAAGTTATCGCCGGTGGTGAAGAAGCGAGTTACTTCCTTTCACGAAGCCAGCTTTTGCTGGAAACTCTCTTCGGTTGTTCCCCGGTGAAGTGAATTTCCCGGTGGTGTAGGTTGCGGATACTTCGGAGCGAACGATGCGGGTTCGAGTCCCGCCGCGAGTCTCATTGATTGCGTCGTCTAATGGCAGGACATTCGCTAAACTCCGTTACCGCTTGTTCCCCGGGGAGATTGATGCAGTTCGATGCATGTGTATCTGGTGGTGAGGAGTTGATCATTTTGGCCGGTGGTGTAGGTAGCGGATACTTCGTCTGACCACGAGGGGATGCAGGTTCGAATCCTGCCTTGAGTGCGAACTCAAGTGGTCTATTGGCAAAGGCACCTAATGTTCCGCTTCCGCTTGTTCCCCGGCTGCTTTTTCGATGTGGCGTAACAGTTCGGCTGAGGCGTCTGACAAGCCACCTGGCCGGTGGCGTAGGAAACGGGTACGTCGGTCGCTGGTTCGAATCCAGCTCGCGAGGAGACTCTCGATAGCTCAGTGGGTAGAGCAACTAAAATGGCCCGTCGCCGCTTGTTCCCCGGCTGTAACCTCCGGCCCTGCCGGTTAGAAAAGATGCTTTATGGGCAAGATCAATGTGAAGAATGGAACTCCCGTGGGCAACGCGCACCTGTGCAAGAACTGCACCTGGGGCCAGATTCGTTTCTGGATATCGCGAATCGGATCTGCTGGTGATCTGCACCAACGTCAGCCCAAATCTTGTTGTGCCGTTTACCGTGCTTGATTGCAGCGAGTTCAGCGACAAGTTCAAGCCGACATGGGATCAGATGACGAAGCTCGCGATCGAGGTGAATCCGGTTCGGGTGTCGGCGAAGACGCGCGGCTTTCACGCGTTGACCAAGGTTCAGCCGATGCGTGTGGATGACGATGAAGACGAGGCCGCACGCGCCAAGTAACGATGAAAGAAACTGCCGGTGGCGCAGGGTACGGATACTTCAATGGTAGAGGACCGATGGATGCGACGCTATCCTCGGTAGTGCAGGTTCGAATCCTGCCGCCGGGCGCGAGCCTGGTGTAAATACCGTAGCCCGATCTTTCCCCGGCAGGGAGTATTTTCGCGAGGGAATGAAGCGGATCCTTCGCGCCGCTTACCCCACTGCGTGGGGCCGCAAGGTTGCGGCGTTTCAGGATGACGCATCATTGTTCGTTATGTAGTCGTTGATCGAAAGGAGGCGCACGATGCGCCTGAACATTGCAAAGCATTACAAGCGGCCGCGGTTGCGCACGCACGAGGGAGCGCCGGCCCTGGCGATTACGCCGGAGCAGGCGCTGCGGCGCTCGGTTCTCTCCTGCATGTTGTGGGAGGGGGAGTTCTACGAGGATGGCGTGCAGATCGCGGGACGCATTCGCGAACTGGTGCCGCAGGTGGCAGCCGGGAAGGTCGCTGCGCTGGCCGTTGAGGCGCGCGAGCGGATGAAGCTGCGTCATGCGCCGCTGTTGCTGGTGCGCGAAATGGCGCGGCTGGCGACGCATCGCGGGCTGGTGGCAGAGACGCTGGCGCGCGTGATTCAGCGTGCCGATGAGCTGTCGGAGTTTGTCGCCATCTACTGGGCCGACGGGCGTCAGCCGCTGTCGGCGCAGGTGAAGAAGGGGCTGGCCGCGGCGTTCTGCAAGTTCGACGAGTACGCGCTGGCCAAGTACGACCGTGCGGGCGCGGTGCGTCTGCGCGACGTGCTGTTCCTGTCGCACGCCCGGCCGGTGGATGAAGCGCAGGCTGCGCTGTGGAAGCGTCTGGCCGAGAACGAGCTGGCTACGCCGGATACGTGGGAGGTTGCGCTGTCGGCTACCGGACGTGAGGCGGAGCAGCAAGCGTGAGGTGTGGGAGCGTCTGCTGGCCGAGCGCAAGCTCGGCGCGCTGGCTCTGCTGCGCAACCTGCGCAACATGCACGTAGGCCGGCGTGAGCGAGGACCTCGTGCTGGCGGCTCTCGCAGCGATGAAGACGGATCGGGTGTTGCCGTTTCGTTTTCTGGCGGCTGCGCGTGTCGCTCCGCAGTGGGAGCAGGCGCTGGAGAGTGCGATGTTTCGCGCGCTTGAGGGCCGTGCGGCTCGCTTGCCGGGCCACACGGTGTTGCTGGTCGACGTCTCCGGTTCGATGGAGGCGGCGATCTCGCATCGCTCGGAGATGCGCCGCACCGATGCGGCATACGGACTGGCGATCCTGCTTCGCGAAATCGCGGAGAAGGTGACGATCTACACCTTCTCGAACGAGGCGAAGCTGGTGCCGTCGCGTCGCGGAATGGCGTTGCGCGACGCGCTGGACCAGAGCCAGCCGCACGGCGGAACGTACCTGGGAAAGGCGATTGGCGCAGGTTGAGGCCGACTGCGAAGGGATACGACCGCATGGTGGTGATCACTGACGAGCAGTCGCACGACCAGGTTCCGGCACCGCGCGGCCGCGGCTACGTGATCAACGTGGCTTCGAACCGCAACGGTGTGGGATACGGAGCGTGGATGCACGTCGACGGATGGAGCGAGGCAGTGGTTGAGTTCATTGCCGAGCTGGAGTCGACGGATCGGCGTGTGAGCGGGTGTCGTCGTTTCCCATCCATCGCGCGGCAGGACCGCGCGATGGATGGGGCACACGGATTTCATTGACTCGACGCCGGAAGAGCAGATCCTTCGCTTACCAACAAGCAGACGCTCGGGGACCCGTTCGCTCTGGATGACACTCTTACGTTCGCATTGGTCTTGCTAGACGGCGATTTCATTCTCGACGCCGCGGCGATCTTTCATTCCGGCATTGGTTCCTCCGCTTCCAGCGCCTTGAATCGGAAGAGCAGGCCGGCGACAACTCCGGCGACGCTGGGAACAAGCAGAAAGAGCCAGACCTGCGAGAGTGCCTGACCGCCGACGAAGAGCGCGGGTCCAAGGCTGCGTGCCGGGTTCACGCTCACGCCCGTGATGTGAATGCCGAAGATGTGAATGACCACCAGCGTGATGCCGATTGCCGAGGCCTGCGAAACCGGCGGGCGCGGCTTTCTGTGTCGATCCGAGAATCACGATGACAAAGATCAGCGTGGCCACGAACTCAAAGACGATGGCGGAGGTAACGTTGTATCCGCCCTGGTAGCCTGGTCCCCAGCCGTCCTGTCCCAGGCCGCTGGCGGCGAGGTTGTAACCGCCCGGAATGCCGCCGACGATGAGAACGAGAGCACCCAGGCCGCGACAATGGCACCGACGAATTGTCCGACCCAGTAGCCGATCATGTCTTTCAGGGACATCCGCCCGGCGACAAAGACGCCGAGGCTGACGGCGGGATTGATGTGGCACCCGGAGATGGTGCCGATACCGTAGGCTGCGCCGATCAGCGCAAATCCGAAGGCGAAGGCGATTCCAACGATTCCCACCTTGTCGCCCGCGACCACGGCGGTGCCGCAGCCGAAGAGCACGAGGATGAATGTGCCCACCAATTCTGCAATGTACTTTTTCATTGGGGTTCCTCCAATGGGTTGGTGGCAGCCGCGCGCAGCTGCCGTTTATCTGGCGCTTGAAAAGACAGCACACGAGAGGGAGGAAAAGCGGAACAGAAGCGCGGCGCCTCGCGCGGAGCGAGTGTCGCAGAGGCGGCTTGTGCGAGTCAAGCGGAAGGGGGAGCCAGGGCGACAATGGCCGCACAGGAGAAAGCATGAAGGCGACGCGGACCATTGCCGGGGTCAATTGATGGGCGACAAGTTCGTGATTTACCGGGCAGTTAGAGCCTCGCATTCATGGAAGATTCATGAAAGAAACGGGGCCAAATTCATCAAACGTTTGCAATTTGTTTGCCTGGCTGAATTACTCTGTTAACGATTCCGAGCGGCCCCGCATTCTTCCACCCCGGTGACGAGGGCATGTCGCCAGGGCCTCGGGGGAAATCCACTGGCCGCCGGCGAAAGGCATCCCGGTTGAGCCAAACCGTATTTGTACTGGAAGACGATACCGACATCGCGCGGCTGGTACAGCATCATCTTGAAGCCGCTGGTTTTACAGTCCGCATCTTTCATACCCCGACCAATCTCATTCCGGATGCCGAGCGGCAGCCGCCGGCGCTGTTTCTGTTGGACATCATGGTTCCGGGCGGCGACGGGCTGGACGTTTGCCGGCGGCTGAGGGCGCATTCGGGGCTTTCGACCGTTCCCATTATTTTCCTGACGGCGCGGGCGGGCGAAAACGATCGCGTGCTGGGACTGGAGTTGGGCGCGGACGACTACATTACGAAGCCGTTTGCGACACGCGAACTGGTCGCCCGGGTAAAGGCGGTATTGCGGCGTTTTGAGCGTCCGACCACGCCGTCGGTTATCAGCTTTGAAGAGGTGGTGATTGACGCCAATGCGATGCAGTTGAAGGTCCGCGGCGATTTGACGACGACGACAGCGACGGAGTTCCGGCTGCTGGATTACCTGGCCCGGCATCCGGGGCGCGTGTTCAGCCGCGATCATCTTCTGGATTCGGTTTGGGGCGACGCACGCTTCGTCACCCCGCGTTCGGTTGACGTATATGTCCGGCGTATCCGTGAGAAAATCGAGGTCGACCCGGAGAATCCGCGCTATCTGAAAACTGTGCGCGGCGCCGGGTACCGATTCGAGATTCCCAAGACTGAGTGAGCAGGCGCCAACAGAGTCGAAAGCACTCATTGGGTTGGCGGAGTTTCCGGCACGCTGACGGTTACCCTGCAAGAAAAGACTTCTCATGGGAAGCTCGATGCAACTCGCCATTGCAAAGCTGTAAGTTTCTCAACTCAAAGATTCCGGCGTGGGCAGGCCCGAGTTGACGCGAAAAGTATTCACAAAGTTGATGGCGCTTTTTGTTCTGTTGCTGCTGTTTGAGACGGCGGCGATGGAACTGATCCTGCGCCGCATGATGGAGCACACGGGGGAAGAAACGCTGCACCGGCTAGGGCGCGAAGCTTTGTGGTCCGGGCTGATCGCGTTGCTGGTGGCGCTGCCCCTTGCCGCATGGGCGGCCAGCCGCATTGCAGTGCGGTTACGTCATGTGATGGATTTCGCGCGGCGGATCGCGCAAGGAGACCTGAGCGCGCGGCTGGAGCATGGACGCGGAGACGAATTGGCCGCGATGGAGGCGGCGCTGAATCAGACTGCGGAGCGGCTGGGACAGAGCTTTGCGGAGATTGAGAGCAGCCGGCACGAACTGGCAACCATGCTGGACTCAATGCAGGAGGCTGTTGTTGCCGTGACCGCCGAGGGCCAGGTGCGGTGGTCAAACACGGTGATGCGGCGGATTGCCGGGACCGAGATCCGCGCGGGACGGCCGCTGGTGCATTCGGTGCGCGACCCGGAACTGCTGGCATGCGTTCGCGGCGCTCTGGATGCGCGCGAAGTGCGCTATGGACGTGCGAACTCGCTGGCGCCTGGACGAATTTTCGAGATCAGCGCGGCGCCGTTGCCGTCGGGGGGCGCCATCGCGGTGCTGCACGATGTGACTCGGATTGAAGCGGCGGAGCGGTCGCGGCGCGATTTCATTGCCAACGTCAGCCATGAACTGCGCACGCCATTGACGTCGATCCAGGGATATGTGGAGACGCTGTTGGAAGATACTCATCCCGATGCGGCGACAACCAATGAGTTTCTGCATGTCATCTTGAAGAATGCGACGCGCATGAATCGGCTTACCGAGGACCTGCTGGCGCTGGCCAGCATTGAGAGTCCTGACTACAAGCTGGCTATGCAGCCGACGCGCGCCAGTGAGATGGTTCGCGATGCGATTGACTCTCTGGGCGGACTGGTAGTGGATTCGGGCGTGGAGCTTGAGTCATCGGGTGCGCCGAATGCCCTGGCGATGGTCGACCCGGATGCGATGAACCAGGTGTTCGGAAATCTTATTGAGAACGCAGTGAAGTATGGCAAGTCCGGCAAGCGCATCCAGGTCGGCGCAAGGCAGCTTGAGAATCAGATTGAGTTCTTTGTGAAGGATTTCGGACCGGGAATTGCCTCGGAGCATCTGGAGCGGATCTTCGAGCGATTTTACAGAGTGGACAAGGCGCGATCGCGGGAAGCAGGCGGAACAGGGCTGGGGCTGGCGATCGTCAAGCACATCGTGCAGGCACACGGCGGAAGCATTCGCGCCGAGAGCGAGCTTGGATCGGGCACTTCGTTTTTGTTTACTTTGCCCGTAGTGCTGGGAAAGCATCGCCCCGAGGAGCCTGCGGATGCACCGGCGACCGCTCGCAGGGAAGCCTAAACCAAAGAAAACCTGAAGTTTGGGGACTTTTCAAATCCCCTTAACATTGGGTCGCGAGAATAGGTTATGGCAGTGATCCTGCTTGGGAGCGATACGTGAAAAAGACTTTGCTTGCAATAGGTTTGTTGGTTTTGGCCTTGGGCACAGCCCAGGCGCAGAAGTTAACCGCAGCCGGTGCAACATTTCCCTATCCGATTTATTCGAAGTGGTTCAGTGAGTACAGCAGCGCCCACCCCGGTGTCCAAATCAACTATGCGCCGATCGGTTCGGGCGGCGGCATCGCACAAGTGACAAAAGGGCTGGTGGATTTTGCCGCATCCGATATGCCGATGACCGACGAGATGCTTGCGTCGTCGCCTGTGAAACTGATTCACCTTCCGACGGTGTTGGGCGCAGTGGTGCCTGTGTACAACGTGCCCGGCGTAAAGGATCTTCGCTTTAGCCCAGACGTGCTGGCCGATATCTATCTTGGCAAGATCACGAACTGGAATGATTCGCGAATCGCAAAAGACAATCCGGACGCAAAGTTGCCGGACCAGAAGATTATCGTGGTGCATCGATCGGAGGGTTCAGGCACGACGTACATCTTTTCGGACTATTTGAGCAAGGTGAGCAAGGAATGGGCCAGCGGGCCGGGCCGAGGGTCGGCGCTGAGCTGGCCGGTGGGCGTGGCAGGCAAGGGCAATCCAGGCGTTGCGGGCCTTGTGCGCCAGTTGCCGCGGCTCGATTCGGATACGTTGATCTGATCGACGCCCTGCATAACCACATCACCTTTGGCGCGGTGAAAAACGCGGCGGGCAACTGGATTACGGCATCGATTTCCGGAGTGACCGAAGCTGCTGCGAGCATCAAGCAGATGCCGGCAAGCGACTATCGCGTATCGATTACCAATGCTCCCGGCGCGGATGCGTATCCGATCTCGAGCTTCACCTACCTGCTGATTCCTTTGAAGGGTGGCAACCAGGAAAATCGAGCGGTTATCAAGGATATGCTGAGCTGGATTTTGAAATCGGGCGAGAGCCAGGCGACCTCGCTGTCATATGCTCCGCTGCCGCAGGGCTTGGTGGACAGGGAATTGAAGACGGTTTATTCGCTGCAATAGACGGGCTTCGCGGTAAGATCCGGGCCGCGCAGTGATCGCGCGGCCCATTGTTTTTGCTCCCTAAAGAGGATGTACGGACGACGCGCGTCACAACGGATGGGCGGAGAGTAGAATTCGAGGCTGGGAAAACTCTCGAATTCAGGGACATCATTGATGCGCGCACTCTGTGCTGTTTGTTTTGTCGCGGTTCTGCCTGTTCTGTTTGCCTCCTCTGTCCTTGCTCAATCCTCTACAACTCCTTATGACTCGGTCGATCCGCTGATCGGCACGGCGGGCGGTGGCAACACGTTTCCTGGAGCGACGCTGCCGTTCGGGATGGTGCAGTGGAGTCCGGACACGAATACGGATGCGTGGTACCGATACGACCAGAAGGAAATATACGGATTCAGCCTGACACACATCAGCGGCGCGGGGTGCGCGCTGTATGGCGATTTCGCGGTGCTGCCGACGCTGGACCCGCTGACGGCGAGTCTTGGGATGAACTCTGTTCGGGCGGATTTTGACCGCAAGGATGAGGAGGCGCATCCGGGTTACTACGCCGTGACGATGAACAACGGGGTACGCGTGGAGTTGACAGTCACGGAGCGGGCTGGGATTGCGCGGATGACGTTTCCGGGGGGGTCGGACGCCCAGATCCTGATCAACGCAGGGAGCAGCGCAAATTCGATTGCGGCGCCAAACGAGAACCCGAAGGATCTCGAGGCGTTCGGGAATCATATCGAGGTGAACCCGGATGGGAGCTTTTCGGGGTGGACGAGCGCTGGGCGATTCTGCGGTTCCGATTCACACTACAAGCTGTATGTCGCGGGGAAGTTCGACAGGCCGTTTACATCGACGGGGCTGTGGGGGGATGAATCGATGTTGAAGGCTCCGAAGGGCGCACAGGGGAAGCATACGGGAGCGTGGCTGCGTTTTGGCAAAGTGCACGAAATTCTATATAAGGTCGGCATTTCCTTTGTGAGCGAGGAAGGCGCGCGGGCAAACCTGGGAAAGGAGATTCCGGGGTGGAATTTTGAGGAGGTCCATCAGCAGGCGAAAGCAACCTGGAGTGCCCTCCTGGATCGCGTCGCTGTGGAGGGCGGGACCGCAGATCAGCGGAAGATCTTCTACACGGGCGTGTATCACTCGTTTTTGTTGCCGACGTTGTTCAGCGATGAGGACGGGCAGTACATGGGGTTCGATGACAAGGTGCATTCGCTTACAGGGACGAAGCAGAAGGCGCAGTACGCGAACTTTTCAGACTGGGACATTTATCGCAACACGGTGGAGTGGCAGGCGCTTTTCGAGCCTGAGCGCGAGAGCGACATGATGCAGTCGCTAGTGAATGATGCGGAGCAGAGCGGATGGCTGCCGCGATGGCCAGCGGCAAATGATGTGACCTACGTGATGGGCGGCGACTCGCCGGTGGCGCTGCTGGCGTCGTCGTATGCATTTGGCGCTAGGAACTTCGACACGGAGAAGGCGCTCGAGTACATGGTGAAGGCGGGAACCCAGCCGGGCAAGGGACAGCACAACGGTGAGGAACGGCCTTTCCTTTCCGAATACCTGAAGCTTGGCTACGTGCCGGTAGACAAGGATCGCATTGCTGCGTCGCGAACGCTGGAGTATGCAAGTGACGATTTCGCAGTGGCGCAGTTTGCGAAGACACTCGGGCGCGAGGACGTGTACACAAAATTTCTGAAGAGGTCAGAAACCTGGAA
>CAVZDT010000031.1:0-23815 GCA_963774175.1 uncultured Acidobacteriaceae bacterium | reverse complement strand
ACCACGAGCAAAGCGCCGACCATGCGAACCAGGTTGCCGACGCTCAGCCATGAAGGCGCGCCGATCGCGGTGATGTCATCCGTGGTGCGGAGCAGGATGTCGAAAGGCACCTGGTTGTCGAAGGGATTGGAAGCGCCCATCACGCATATTCCGGTCACGCGCACCTTCGAGCCCAGGGCCACGTGCTTCATCGTCGGAGGTGGAGCGGGATGCAGACTTTTCTGCGGCGGGTGACGGTAGATCGCGGAAAAGAGATTGCCGCCGGAGTCCAGAACATACTCATCCTGGGCAGCACCTCGGTTTTCCGCAACCACGCTGGCTTCCGTCGAGACCAGATCGTAGAGATGATGGCTTGTGACCAACTCGCTCCAGGTGACCGAACGCGGCGCAATCGGTGTGGAGACTTGTCGATCCTGAACCTCGCCGCCGGTCAGCGTCAAGAATCCATCGTGTATGTCGGGGAATCCGGTAGCGTCCGCCTGGTCGCCGGTGCGGAGGGGAGCGATCGATTCGGTCTGGATCCACAGGCTCTTCAATCCATCCTGCAGGACCACTGCCGTGCCCGGCTGATAGTACGTGATGGTCCCATGCACCCGGATGCGTTGCGTCACGTCGTTTACCTGGTAGCCCGCGAGAATCTGATCCATCGGCGTAACGGGCATGCGCCATGGGTCATTGTCTGAGGGCTTCAGGTCTTTGATCGCCGAGAGCGAGTTGACGTGCAGCACGATCCCGGTAACCTGCATTTTGCCGTCGAATCGTCCAGAATCTGCCCCGGTGATCTCGACTTCGTCATCGAAGAGATCCTTGAGCGCCCCGATGTTATCGCTGTCGACGACGGCGTTTATCGGACCACTCGCAGTGCGCATCTGGATCGAGATGCTGGGCACGTCAGAGCTCTGGACCAGGTCGACGTTCCGTACCGTAGCCCGCACCGTGACCAGCCGGCAATCGAACTCGGCTCGGATGAGTTGTTCAAATGTGGCAGGCGCCGCCTTGGGAAGACTGCCGTGGCCGAGTACTGTGATACTGCTGGCTGCCACAAACGGCCTGAAGCTCTCGTGGGTTGTTCCCTTGATCAGTACCCGATCGCCGGGTGCGAGGGGCGCCGGAGCTGACGGTTTCACGTAAATAGCGACGTCGCCGTCCTGCACGAAGAGTGTCTGCTCGTAGCTGCGGTAGTAAGTGACGGTGGCTTGGAACGCGACGGGGAGCTGGTGGCTTGCCTGTGCATTCGTAAGCGCATGAATGGCGCGTAGGGAAGTCAGCGGCTGCTCCGTTCGGCGCTGCACCTCGGCAGCACCAGCGGAAAGCATCGTCACGCACAACGCAATGGTTACCATTGCGCAAGTCAGACGTTGCCGGATTTCCGCCTTCCCTGTCATTGCTGATCCCCTTGCCCTACGCCGAGTCAGCGCCTCATTCTGTGGAACTTAGCTCGACGTCGCCTCACATCTATATCGGCTCAATTGTGTTCATCTTACGCTGACTCAAAGTTACTCTAGTTACACCTTTTGGGGCAGCGGCCATACACCGGTCAGAACACCCGGTAGGTCCAAAGTGGGTCATTGTCCCGTTTTGGGGCAGCCGCCAGGGCAGGCACGGTATCATGGCTGGGGCCCCGAATTCCGGAGAGCTCCAGTTATGGCTACGAATCCCGAAACTCCTTCCCTCACCACAGCTTTTCCCCCTAGTGGTACACAGTCGTTGCCGACCCGGCGCATTCGCGTTCTGGGTGTCCCGCTGGACATGGGCGCGAGCCGCCGCGGCGTGGACATGGGACCTTCGGCGATGCGTGTGGCCGGCCTGGAGGCGCGGCTTGAGGCTCTCGGTCACCAGGTGACCGACAGCGGCAATATCCGCGTGGAGATTGCCGAAACCCAGGCTTCGGGGAGCAATACGCGCGTTATCTAAAGGAGATTGCGGAAACCTGTACGCGCACAGCCAAAGCCGCGTGCAAGACGCTGGAAGACGGCATGACGCCGCTGATCCTGGGCGGCGATCATTCGCTGGCTGCTGGATCGGTCTCCGGAGTGGCGGAGTTCTATCGCCGGCAGGGGCAGAAGATCGGCGTGATCTGGATCGACGCGCACTCCGATATCAACACGCCGGACACTTCGCCCTCCGGCAACGTGCACGGCATGCCGCTGGCGGCGCTGCTGGGACTGGGGCCGGACACCGCTGGCGCAAGATCTTTGGCTTTTCGCCCAAGATTGCCGCCGGAGAATACCGTGCTGGTCGGCGTGCGCGACGTCGACGCCGCCGAGCGCGAAAATATTCGCCGCGCCGGGATGGCCGAGGTCTACACCATGCGCGACATCGACGAGCGCGGCATGCGAACGGTGATGGAAGAGGCTCTGCGCGCCGCAGGCCGCGGCACCGCCGGCTACCATGTTTCGCTCGATATGGACTGGATCGACCCGGAAGATGCGCCGGGAGTGGGCACGCCGGTGCGCGGCGGAGCGACCTATCGCGAGGCGCACCTGGCGATGGAGATTCTCGCCGACCACGGGCGCATGTTCAGCTTCGAGATCGTCGAGGTGAACCCGGTGATCGACGAGCACAACCGCACCGCCGATCTGGCCGTGGAACTGGCCTGCTCGGCATTTGGGAAGAAGATTCTCTGAGCGCGTAACTCCGTGACGCCTGTCGACCAGTCTGCTGAATGGATCGCACTTGCGTATCTTACCCGGCACCGTCTTTCCGCATCCATGTGAGAGACAATAGTGAGTATGAGAAAAAACTGCGGGTAGGTGTTCTGTTTGGCGGGCGCAGCGGCGAGCATGAGGTCTCGCTGCTCTCGGCGGCTTCGATTCTGAAGGCAATTGATCGCAAAAAGTTCGACGTGGTGCCGATCGGCATCACCAAGGACGGCCACTGGCTGGCGGCCGCGGATGCGACCCAGCTGCTGCGAGGGCGACGAGAACGCGGTGGCGCGGCGTCTGCGTGCGGGCGATCCGGAGGCGACGCCGGGAGCCAAGCTGCTGCAGGAAGGGATTCCGACGCTGCTGGCGCCGGAGCCCGGCGAAACGGCCGCTCTGGCCAAGGGCAGCGCGGCCGGCGGCGGCGATCGACGTGGTTTTTCCGGTGCTGCACGGGACGTTTGGCGAGGACGGGACGATTCAGGGGCTGTTCGAGCTGGCGGGGATTGCGTATGTGGGCTCGGGCGTGCTGGGTCCTCGGCTGCGGGCATGGACAAGGACGTGATGAAGCGGCTGTTTCGCGCAGGCCGGGCTGCCGATTGTGAAGCATGTGACGCTGCTGCGTGCGGACTGGGAGAAGCATCGCCGCGCAAGGCCATTGCGCAGGTAGAGGCGGCGCTGAAATACCCGGTGTTTGTGAAGCCGGCGAATCTGGGCTCGTCGGTGGGAATCAGCAAGGCGCACGACCGCAAGGAACTCGGGCCCGCGCTCGATGTGGCGGCGAAGTACGACCGCAAGCTGGTCGTGGAGCAGGGCGTGGGCGGCAGGGACGTGGCGGCCGCGGCCAAGGCGCGGAGCTCGAGGTGGGCGTGCTGGGCAACGACGCGCCCCAGGCCAGCGTGGTGGGCGAGATCATTCCCGGCAAGGAGTTTTACGACTACGAGGCCAAGTATCTGTCGGAGGGCTCGGTGCCGGTGATTCCGGCGAAGCTGAGCAAGGCGGAGACGAAGCAGATTCGCGAGATGGCCGTGGCGGCATTTCGGGCCTGCGACCTTGCGGGCCTGGCGCGCGTCGACTTCCTGATGGAGCCGGACGGCAAGCGGCGCATCTATCTGAACGAAGTGAACACGCTGCCGGGATTCACGCAGATCAGCATGTATCCCAAGCTGTGGGAGGCGTCGGCGGATTGGCTACAAGGAGCTGATCACGCGGCTGATTGAGCTGGCGCTGGAGCGGCAGCGGGAGAAAGACCGGACGTCGTACAGCCGGGAGGAATGAAAAGACAGGGAACAGGGATCAGGGAACAGGGAACAGGAAGTGCATTGGCGAGTGCTCTAACTTATCAGGCGCATTCGCGTTTGGTGTCAAGACAAGAAGAACATTGCTGTGGCCTCTTTCCCGACTGAAGTCACATTCGGCAGAAATCGACTCCCTTGAACTCTAATCCCTATTCCCTGTTCCCTATCCCTTGCACTACCGTATCCTGACTGCGAGGAACGTTCACAATGACCCTGCTTGATGCCCCGAAATTTGATGAAGCCCGCGACCGGCGCAATCGCGTCATGCTTTATGGTGGCGGCGGGTTGCTATTTGCCCTGATTGTGGTCTTCTGGCTGATGTCCGGCCATCCCGCCGACTGGCCCTGGAACTGGTGGACGCACCTGAGAGGTCGGTACACGATCAACCACTTCATGCAGGCCGTCGAGAAAAACGATCTGAAGCAGGCGTACGGCATCTGGATGCACGATCCGAGCTGGCAGCAGCATCCGGACAAATACGTCTCCTATACCTTCGATCGATTTGAGGCGGACTGGGGACCGAACAACTCGCAGAATGAATACGGAGTGATTCAGAGCCACCAGATCGTTGCGGCGCGGGTCTTTAGAAACGTGCTGCTGGTGGGCATCCTGGTCAATGGGCGCAAGAGCAAGGCGCTGTTTCTCACCTATTTTCCCAAGGACCACACGCTGGACTTTGCGCCACCGGACGAAGAGCTTTATCTCGGGCCGTAGCGAGAACAACGCCGGGTTTTCCGGCAGCCATAGCTCTCAGGCGGAGGCCAACTCCGCCAGCGTTTTTTCAAGGCTCGCCGAGTCTTCAACATTCATTGATTTCTGCTCGGAATCGATCTGCCTGAGCAGTCCGCAGAGCACCTTTCCGGGACCGACTTCGACGAAGATCTCGGCTTCAGCACCTGCCAGTGTCCTCATGCAATCCACCCAGCGTACCGCGCCGGTCACCTGCTCGATCAGTGCGTCGCGTGCGCGGTCGGCTGAGGTCACGATGGTGCCGCTCACGTTGGCAGCGACAGGGAATCGCGGCTCGTTCAGCTTCAGGTTTGCGAGGACATGAGCCACTTCTTCCTGGGCGGGTCGCATCAGCGCGCAATGGAACGGCGCACTTACCGGGAGCATCACAGCGCGCCGGGCGCCGCGCTCCTTGCACAGCGCTGCTGCCTTTTCGACTGCCGCTGCCGCGCCTGAGATCACCGTTTGCCCGGGTGAGTTGAAATTGGCTGCGGCGACGGTAAGCCCCGTATCCTCAGCGGCCGCGAAGCAGGCGTCGGACACCTTCTCCGGATCGAGCGACAGGATGGCCGCCATGGCTCCCTGGCCGGCAGGCACGGCCTGCTGCATCGCACGTCCGCGGGCCTTGACGGCACGTACCGCGTCGGCAAAGCTAAGCGTTCCGGCGGCTACGTGCGCCGACCACTCGCCGAGGGAGTGTCCGGCAGCGAGTGATGGCTCAACGCCGTGCTCAGCCAGAACGCGCAGCGCCGCCACGCTTACGGTCATAATCGCCGGCTGGGTGTTTTCAGTGAGTTTCAGGTTTTCTTCGGGCCCTTCGAAGCAGAGCCTGGAGAGTGCGAATCCGCAGGCCTCGTCGGCCTCGGCAAATGTTTCCTTTGCGATGGGAAACCGGTCGGCAAGATCGCGGCCCATGCCCACCGTCTGCGAACCCTGGCCCGGAAAAAGAAAAGCAATCTTCTTATTCATTCCATTGAGGATTGTATCCCAGCCTGGCGCTCGTCCGGAGAGAGCCGCTCAATGGACCTGCCCGCGCGCATCAGCACGCATCAGAGTGACAAGGGCGATATGAAACGGCCTGTATATGCGAATCGAGGCGCGAGTATGGCACAGCGGAAGAGAAGCAAGGAAAGACCAGTAGGCAATCGCGTACCACGCGAGCAGACAACTGTGGACGCGGGCACCGATAACACCCTGGAGCGGGTGGAGATGCTGGTGGCCGGTGCCGAGGAGAGTACCGACATCGAAGAAGGAGGCCTCGGTGAGAAACTCGCCGAACTGGAGGTGACGACTGAAGAAGAAGTCGACGCGCTCAGGAACAATCTCCTGCAAGAGGACGAGCGGCCCAACTCAAGCGACGGTTCGGGGCTCGTGGTCGACGAAGCTGCCGAGGAACAGGTCGCGAGATTCACGGAATCCGACCCCATGCAGCGTGACCTGGGCGCGCGGAGCGTGGAGCCAGGACGCGACAATACCAGCGCGGTTCTTCGCAGGCATCACCCGAATACCTCGATTGCGCGTTCTGACGCCGTGGTGGAAGGCAATCTTGACGAACCCAAAGACGAGATCATCACCGAGCGCAAAGTGGACGAAGGAACATCCGGTTGACAGACCGGCTGTTTTTCGAACTTCTCAGGTGCGGCTGCGAATAACAGGCCTCTGCGCGAAGACATAAGCCCTCCGGCTCTGGTACTCAACATCCGGTGCGTAGGGACCGCGCTCGATCACGTCTTCGATAGTGAACCCGGCATCTGTGAGCAAGGGCAGAATCCGCTCCGGCTGCAGATGGTAGAACTCCATCTGGATAGGGTTTCCCCACAACTCCCCGGGCCGGAGGACTTCGTCGCCGATGTGAAATGCAAGCAGCAGGAGCCCGCCGGGCATGAGAACGCGCAACATTTCACCCAACACAATGGGTAGCGATTCCATCGGGATGTTCACGATGGCATAGAACGCGGTGATTCCCGCCAGGGTTCCATCGGATATATCGAGGGCCAGCATATTCCCTTCGCGAAATTCGATGTCGGGATTGAGCTGCCGGGCCTGCGACACCATTTGCGGCGAGAGATCCAGCCCGAAGACATTCACCTCACCGTCGCGCAAAAAGCGCGCCACATGGCCGGGCCCGCAGCCCATGTCGCACACCGGGCCGCGTCCCTTTACTGCATTGGCAAAGCGCATGAGCAGTTCGCGATCCAGAGGCTTGTCGTCCAGTTCGCGGAAGATCCGTCGCGTGTATTCTCCCGCGATGCGGTCGTAATTTTCGCGAACGGTCTCCATCGGGTTTTGATCCATGCTTCACGTTATCGCAGGTGAGTCAGCGTGTTTCTCAGATTTATTGGATTGAGGAGCATTTTTGACTGGACGGCGCCTGCAGGTCAGAGAGATGATCGGGCAAATATTCTTCCCACTCACACGGTCAATCTTCAGGGCCAGATTTCCACAGTTGAGGGATCGAGTCATCGATCCGTTGGAGGTCCCATGAACAGCATCGCTGCATGCAGAAGGATCAAGAAAATGCCAAGGCTTGGAACGAGAACTGACCGGTGCATCGATCGCGGCTGGGCGCGGATCGGCGTGGTTCTGCTAGGGCTGGCGCCGGTGGCCGCGGCCTTTGCCCAGGGGCCGCAAGTGCCGCCCGGAATGCGCCCGGAAGCTCTCGACGATCCCACCCTCGGAATGACGGCCTATGAGGTCTTTGTGCCGGAGAAGTGGCACTTCGTCGGGCAGCTGATCCAGGGCACAAGCTGCGCGCCCATTCCCTTCCCGGTTTTTCGCACCACCAGCCCCGACGGCCTCACTGTCCTGGAAAGGCTGCCGAGGATGGATTGGAATTGGAGCGACGGGCCGCAGCAGCGCGGAAACAATAGCGACTGCATTCCCCTGGAGGAGTACGAGAGCGCGCAGGTATTTCTCAAAAACGTGGCCCGGATGCTGGGTGTGGAATATGTGGGAGAAAATCCCATCCCTGAAGAAGTCCGCGCCAACATCATGGAGAACTTTGAAAGGTCAAAGGAGGCCAACGCCGCCCGCTACCGTGCGGCAGGGATGCGCCCGCCAGAGGAGCGCAAGGACTTTGGGCAGGCATTCATTCGCTACACCAATGGCAGTTTTCAAATGAAAGGCTTGCTCGACGGAAACATTTACTGCTCGGCCCATTTGGGCCGCCCCAGCATCATGGTGCCCTTGCGCATGAACTATAACTGCACCGCGACTGTGCGTTATGTGCGCGCGCCTGAAGATCAATTCGACGCGGCTGTAAAGATGTTGAAACCCGCCGGCGCCACTGAGCTTCCGCAGTGGACCCAGGCTTGGAACCAGCGACTCAACATGCAGACGCAGCAGAATATCGCCAACATGCGCCAAATGAGCCAGGCGGCGATGGCACAGTCGACCGCAAGCTACCAGCAGTTTCAGCAGAGCCAGGCCACCAATCAACGGCTGCATGAGCAGTTCCTTTCAACAATGCAGCGTGGGACAGATATCTCAATGGCGCGCAACGCCGCGGACATGCAGGCGCGCTCTACAGCGACGTCAAATATCGTGGACTATGCGCTGAACCAGCAAACCGTGCGCGACCCCAACACCGGAGCGTTGAACAAGGTCTCAAGCGGCCTGGCATACACCTGGGCCGATGGCACCGGGAGAGGTTTCCAGACCAGCGACCCCAATGCGAACCCGAATGGCACGTTTTCGGGCACTTGGACGCGCCAGCAAGTCGTCAATGGTGACGGCACCCCGCGCTAACTATAGGGACGGTAGTATGAGCGCCGCGCAATCGGCGGCCTCTAGTTCCAGCGCTTCTTGTCGTCCTGGTCTTCGTCGAGTTGGCGGCCGCTGCCGTCGAACCTGACGGTGCGGCCCTGGGACTTCATATAGACTTCGAACTTTTTGGCGGCCTGTTTGCGCTTCCAGCGGTAGTAGCTGTTGCGCAGGCCGTACATTCGCTCGCTCAGCAGGAACGAAACTCCGCGCCTGGGTGCCATGCGAACGAAGAGATAACCTCCAAGCGCTCCACCCAGCTGGGCGAAGGCGTACATGCGCGAACTGGTAAAAAAGTAAGCCACTGCAACCAGGCCGTAAACAATGGCGACGTAGCGGGCTTTGATGCTGATTGGGAGCGGAAACAACATGAACTCGGTGTCGCCGTAGAGCACTCCGATGACTACCAGCATGCCGAAGATGCCGCCGAATGAGCCGAAAAGGGGGATCACCGGCAGCGAATAACCGACTACGAAGCTGCCTGCATAGATCAGAAGACCCGCTGCCGCCGTGAAGAGAACCGAGGTCGCGTACAAACCCAGAACCCAATCGCGCGCATGGAAGTTCTCAAGGAATCCTGCCATGAACCACAACGAGAGAAGTGCAAACAGCGTTCCAGTGATGCCGATCTGGACAAAGCTGTAGGTCAACGGCTGCCAGATCCATCCGTGCAGAAAAGCCGGAGGAAGGAAGGTGAGGTGCAGTACCAGCGAGTCGTACGTGTCCCGGCTGAAGGATCCAAGGACGATCAAGACAAAAAAAGCAACAAGATTGGTCAGGATCAGGAGGCGGGTTGCGCCCCGGAAGCTTGGAAACGAAAGTTGGGTGGCGCCGATCCTTGCCATGGTAATCAGGTTAAATGGAAAAGCGCTGGCGTGTCATCGGCAAGCGCCTGATTCGGTAGCCAGGGCGCGACAGCCTACGGGACTACCGCCAGTCCACGATGGCCCTTTGCGTCGACGGCCCGCACACTGATCACCACGTTGTCCTTGGAGATGGGCAGGGTTACGGTGACGGGCTGGCCCTCGGGGCCCGCTGGCACCTCCTTGACGAACTGCCAGGTCGGCGCCGTTGTCTCCCGCCACAGGACTTCGTAGTGCGCAACCGCCCTGCCTGCGGGCGCCTCCCAGGTCAGCACCGACGTATTCTCGGGTTTCCTGTTGTCGAATGCCACCTTCTGCGGCTCGCCGGGAGCGAAGGCGAGGGTCGCCAGGGTTGCTGCGTTCAGCCGCGCGACCTGCGCCACGTAGTTGAAATCGACAAACTCGATCAGGTCGCCGAGGACGGGTCCGTCGGCGGGTTTGACCACATTCTGGTGCTGGTGGTTATAGTCCTCACGCCACTCGGTGAACCGCACCGCGGCAAATCCTTCCTGGTTGAACGAGCTGTGATCGCCGCCGCGCAGGTAACGATCGGGCCGGTCGACGAGGAAGGCAGAAAAAGCCGCTTTTGGCGCCGCATGCGGGAAATACGTCTGGGCTGTTTCGGCAATGGCTCGCGCCAGTTCGCGGCTGGGAGAATCGTTTTCCTTTCCTAGAGCACGGATGCGGCGCGCCTCCTCCGGCGTGGCCGAAACCGGAACGCCTTCAGAAAACACCCGTACCCGGTCTTTCATCTGCAGAGTGTCGCCCGGCGTGGTATTGCCGCCCACGATGTCGTTGTTCAGCACCCCTTCAAGCTGCCAGCCCTCGTCCTTGGCCAGCTTGGCCAGGTGTCCTGAGCCCACAAGGCCCTGCTCCTCGCCGGCTACCGCAACAAACACGATGGTCGACGGAAACTTCAGCTTGCTTAACGCCCTTGCGCACTCTAGCGAAACCGCAACGCCGGATGCGTCATCATTAGCTCCAGGTGCCGCACTGTGATCGTCGAGCACATTCAGACTGCGGGAATCGTAGTGGCCGGTGACCAGCACCATACGTTTGGACTGCGCCGGATCGGTGCCGCGCAGAATAGCGTAAACGTTGGTGATTTGTGTCGGCTTGGGAATTCGCCCGGCCCACGGCCCGCCGCTCGACGGATCAGCCGTGAACGTGTCGCGCTTTACCTCGAGGCAGCCACCGCATTCGCGGGATATGGCATCATACTGAGCCGCGATCCAGTCTGCTGCCGCGTTAATGCCCTGGCCGGGAGGCAGATCCGTTTCCATGCTCGACAATGTGTTGCGGGTCCCGAAACCAACCAGCGTTTGAATCGTCTCTTGTATTTGGCGAGGCTTGATGGTTGCGATGGCTCGCGCGATAGCCGGATCGAGAGGTGCCGGCGAAACTGGAGAGGCATGAAGCTTGTAATCGGGCTGCGCGTCTGCGGCGACACACGCCAAAGCCAGCCCGCAAAGCAGGATCAATTGAGAGGATTTCATTCCAGGTTCTCCGGTGGGCTTACCGTCGTTTCACGAGGGGGGAATCGACCTCTTGACCTTTGGGACGGTTTGCCTAAAACTAGCCAAGTCCGTACCCTAGAGATACCGCCATCCTACATTACGAAACGCCTTGAGGAGAGGAGGCTGCCATGACAAGCTGCCCGGAATGCGAAAACGAACTGGACATCGACGTTGAAGAAGTCGAAGAGGGCGACGTGGTCGCCTGCGACGAGTGTGGCACTGAATATGAAGTGGTCGGCGTGGAACCGCTCGAACTCTCGAAGGTTGAAGAGGGAATCGAGGAGGACGAAGACGACTTCGCAACCGAGGACGAGGAGGAAGAGTGAGAGGGAACCGCGCACGAATGGCGGCATGGATAGTCTTTGTTGCTGTCGCGGGGGGATTCATACCGGGGGCGCAGCATATCAGCCTGATCGGCGCCTCTGCGGCCTATGCGCAGAACCTGGGTCAGCGCACCGTGAGCGGCAGCGTGGTTGACGGCAATTCCGCACCCGTAGCCGGCGCCACTGTCTTCCTGAAGAACACCAAAACCAAATCGATTCGCAGCTACACGTCGTCAAACGACGGCCGCTTCCGGTTCGCGCAGGCCAGCATGACCGAAGATTACGATCTGTGGGCCGAAAAGGACGGGAAAAAGAGCGCGACGAAAACCGTAAGTACCTGGGACGCGCGCAAGGACTTTGAAACGGAGTTGAAGCTGAAATAGAGCCCACGCGCCGGGGCTACTTCTGCTTGCCCCGGCTCGACAGCACAAACTGGTTTCCATCCGGATCACGGAAGACGGCGGCTGTTCCCCACGACTCGGTTGCCGGCTCTTTTGTAAAGACGACGCCTTTTTTCTTCAGCGCGTCGGCCTCCGCAAACACATCGTCACACCAGAATGAAATCGACTGGAACTCGCCGATTCGCTTCTCGTGCCCCTCGGGCGTAAACAAGGCAATGCCCGTGTCGGCTCCCGGGATCATCAACTCGATCCAGCGTTGTTGCGGAGTGAGCTCCTGGTCCGTCACCACCTTCATGCCGATCGTCTCGGTGTAAAACTTCAGCGCCACGTCCTGGTTGCGCACGGCAATGCCCACGAACTTGATTCCTCTGATCATTCTGACCTCACAGTGAAGGAGCATAGCGTGGAAGCTTTTGGCTATCAATCAGGTATCGGTTGCTGTAGTATTTATCGGTATAGATATGCCGATATTGGATGACTACGTCTTTGATGTGCTGATGCGGGACCTTGTCGGCCACGACCGCAAACCGGTCAGCTTCCTCGTGTATCTCTGGCTGGCCGCCGAGCAGGCGCGAACCAAGGCCGAAGTGCGCGTGAGCTATCAGCAGGTGGCCGAGTCGGTGGGAATCTCGAAAAGTTCCGCCCAGGCGGCCATTCGCTGGCTCTTGAAGAGAAAGCTTCTCAGCGTATTGAAGGAGAACGTGACGGCAACGCCGGTTTACAAGGTACGCGCACCATGGCGTGAAGCGGCGAAGCGTTTGAAGGATCATGCATGACAAGGAGTGCGATTACTCCTGGTTCAGAATCACGTCGCCGTTCACTGTCTCGATCGTGACGCGATTCAGACCGGTGCCAACCTGCCCGCTGGCGCGGATGTACTTGCGCGGCGTTCCTTCCGAATTGTCCCATTCACTTGATTCGTGCACGTCAAGCCCGGCGTGCTGAGTGATGTGGTACTGGTGGTCTTTCCTGGTATACGCAAGCGTGATCTTCACGCTCATCGGGAAATCTTTGGGAACGGTCAACTCGATCGTTCCACCCTTCGAAGTGAGGTGAATGTCCCGTTCCGTGCTCGAAGTTCCTATCTCGCGCAACGTGATGCCGCCGCCCATCGATTCCGCTTTGACCGGCCCATCGGCTGATCTGATGGTGATTCCTCCGCCCATCGTCACTGCATCAACCGGGCCCGATGAGTGGTCGACTTCCACGCCTCCGCCCATCGTCTTGATCTTGGCGAACGATGCCACGTTGCCCACGTGAATGCCGCCGCCCATCGTGTTCAGCGTGGCTCCGTGGGGTGCATCCGCCACATCGATTCCGCCGCCCATCTTGCTGACGACGACCTCCCCGCTGGAACTGGTCGTGCCCGCCGACATTCCGCTGTCCCCGTTGCGCGAATCGTAGTCTCTGCAGCCGGCCAGGATCGCCGGCAGCGCAGCCGCGAGCAACAGCGCACATCCATTGCGAAGAGTCATATCCGGATTCTCCCGAGCGATTCGAATTCCAGTTATCAATGGATACGGACGCGCATGGTTCGAAGTTCCCGGCAGCGTTCGGAATTGAACCAGCGGATGAGGATTAACCGTCCAGCTTCTTTGTTACGAGTTCGTTCAAAAGTGCCGGATTGGCCTGGCCCTTCGACGCTTTCATCACCTGGCCGACGAAGAATCCAGCCATCGTCTTCTTTCCGCCGCGATACTGCTCCACCTGTTTGGGATTTGCGGCGATGACTTGGTCGATCAGCGCTTCAATCGCCGAGGCATCGGTGATCTGCTCCGGTTTCTCGCGCTCGTAGACTTGAGGAAAGTCCTCGCCCTTTTCGAAGCAGATGTCGAAGAGCCCCTTCATCTGCTTTGAGCTGATCTTGCCTTCGTCGAGCAGATCGGCGGCCATCACAACGCCCGCCATCGATATCGGGGACTGATCCATGTCCATGCCAAGCGCATGCAGGCGTCCGCCAAGCTCGCTCAGCAGAATATTTGCGACGCGGCGCGGATTTTTGGCCGTCTTCGCCGCAGCCTCGAAGCGGTCGGCAAATTCGCGGGATGCCGTGAGGGTATGCGCATCCTTGGCATTCAGCTCGTACTCGGCGATCATGCGCTTGCGGCGCGCTTCGGGCAACTCGGGGAGTTCCGCGCGCTTTTGCGCTATGAACTCCGGCGTCAGAACGAGAGGCGGCAGGTCCGGTTCCGGAAAATAACGGTAGTCGTGAGCCTGCTCCTTCGAGCGCATCGTGTAAGTGCGGCCCTCGTTGGCATTCCACAGGCGTGTCTCCTGTACCACGCGCCCACCTTCTTCGATGACCTCGATCTGGCGCTCGATCTCATATTCCAGCGCCGCGCGAATGAAGCGAAAGCTGTTCACGTTTTTCACTTCCGCCTTCGTACCGAAGCGCTCCGCGCCCTTGAGCCTGACGCTGACGTTCGCATCGCAGCGCAGCGAGCCCTCTTCCATGTTGCAGTCGGAGACTGCGGTGTAGAGCAGGATCTCCTTCAGTCGCGTCAGGTATTCGAATGCTTCGTCGGGTGTGCGGATGTCCGGCTCGCTGACGATTTCGATCAGCGGCGTGCCGCAGCGGTTCAGGTCGAGATAGGTTCGCGTCGCCGAGTCGGGAAAGCCGTCGTGCAGGCTTTTGCCGGCGTCCTCTTCCATGTGCAGGCGCGTGATGCCAATACGCTTTGTGCTCCCATCAGCCGTCGGCACCTCGATCCAGCCATGCTCGGCCAGCGGCTTGTCGTATTGCGAAATCTGGTAGCCCTTGGGCAGGTCGGGGTAGAAGTAGTTCTTGCGCGCGAAGATTGACCGCTCGCGCACCTCGCAGTTCAGCGCCAGCGAGGCCAGGACCGCGAACTCCACTGCCTTGGCATTCAGAACCGGCAGCGCTCCCGGCAGCCCCAGGCACACGGGGCAAACGTTGGTATTCGGCTCGGCGCCAAACTTGTTCGCGCATCCGCAAAACGCCTTGGTCGCGGTCAGCAGTTGCACGTGCACTTCGAGCCCGATAACCGGCTCGTATTTGGCGAGAACGTCAGGAGATATAGCGGTCGCGGCCATAATCTAGATTCTAGCGCGACGCTTTATTCAGTCATGGTCGCCGGGTTCCAACAGGCTGATGCTGCGTATGCCGCTCTCTTTTGTAAGCAAAATGCCCTGTCCTGGAATCGGAATCTTCTTGCCCTCGGATGTAACCCATGCAGCCTGAGCGACAAAAAGCGAGCTCTCACCTGGATCGTCGGAGTAGTAGAGCAGCACACCCAGGACGCTGCGTCCGCCGGATAACTCGACCTGGACAACCTGCTCTTCACCGGCCTCGCTCTCGAAGATGTCGGTCCATATGGAGTTGCGCGTGGTTCGCTCGGTGATGTGCAGTTTTCTGAACAGCCGATTCCAGTCGCGGTTGATGTAGACGACCGCGAAGAACGCGAAGCCGAATGTAATCGCGGCGAGAATGCCAAGTCGCGCCGGATCCCACACCACTGAATCGCCATTTCCACCCGTTCCTTTTTGCACGTGGAAGGGCAACTGCCCGCGATTCACCGCAATGAAGCAAACATAGATAACAAAGCTGAAGAGGAGTGCCTCGATAATGCGTTCCAGATCCGACTGGCTTCTACGTGTTGCAAGTTGCTGCACAATATAGGCAGCCGCGAACCCGGGTAGCAGGATCAGGAAAATCTGGAGTGCGATCAGGCTTGTCGGCATTTCACCTGCCCACGGGACTTAGTGCTGGGCTGGTTTCTCAGGGAGCTGTGGCGGGGGGATGCGAACCGGTTCAGGGAGCTTGACGCTCAACCCCTTCCGCGGGCGCCGTTTCTTCAAACCGTCGGTCGTTCGATAGGAAGTCTGGTCCTTCGAGCTTCCTTTCGGCAAAACGTAACCCATAGATCCTCCCGCCTTCAGTATCGGACAAATCGGACGAAAATGCTACGTCACTCCGCCGGATCCTGCGCAGTGAAGGGCGAGCAGCATGGCTTATCGGTCGCATGGAAGTTCATCATTTCCAGGCGGATGCCGTCGGGGTCATACATGTTGAACTGGTACTTGCCGTCCTTGCCGATCTTGGGCGCCTGGTCGTGGCGGCTGGTCCCAAGCCGAGCCTCGATCTTTTTGTATTCCTCAGGCACCGAGACCTCGCCGATGGAGAGATGGTCGAGCACTCCCAACTGGTTCTGCGAGATGTTCGCCGGGATTCCCGATCCCGATGGCCCGCTGGTCAGCATGTACTCCAGCCAGTCGTGCCCATCGGGCACCTGCTGGCTGACCCAGTCGATCTTGCCTTCGACCATCCCGCCAAACCAATAGGGATTAAAGCCGAGGAGGCCGCGATAGAACTTGTCTTCGGCCTCGCGGCTGTGCACCAGGAAGCCGACGTGAATGATGTGGCGTCCCACCACGTTGGGATCGTCCGGTGCCTTGGCGTTCGCTGCCGGCTGGACAAACTGGATCTTGTTGCCTTCAGGGTCGAGCACCTCGAACCAGCGGCTTCCATCGGAACCCTTGGTCAACGCCGGCGGCGTCTTCCATCCCTTGGCTGCGAGGTATTTCCGCATCGCTTCAGCATTTGTGGTGTTGAACGCCGCATGATCCATGCGATTCACACCGGCGTTCGACGGCAGGGGCAGCACCTCGACGTACTGCGTCGCGCTGAAAGCATACTTGACGCCCTGCGGATTCTCCGGGTCGGTCTCCTTCGCTGCACCGACAATCTCGCGATAGTAGTGGTCTGTGGCTGCCGGGTCCGATGTATACACGGCCAGGTGCGAAATTCCGGTGATTTTAGGCCGTTCCTGTGCGTGGAGTGTTGTGCCGAGAGTGGTGAAAGCGACCGCAGCGGCCGCAACCAAAAACTTCGAATGCATAAAGCACCTCATAATGCTGGCGGCATCACAATAAATCGATTTGGCGCATTCTGTAAACCTGCGGCGCAAAGTCCACGGCCTCGAATGCGCTCCCGAGGCGCTGCCGTACAATTGCAGCCATGCTTCGCCCGACATTCCCCACCTGCATTGCTGCCCTGGCATTTACCGCGCTCATCCCTGCCGCGGCTGTCGCGCAATCGGCTTCGCTACCGACCGCGTCGTCTGCTGATCGTGCGGAGGCACGCGAGATCTTCAAGCAACTGATCGAAATCAATACCACCGACACGCCAAAGGGCAGCGTGACCGCCGCAACCAAGGCAATGCAAAAGCGCTTTCTTGACGCCGGATTCTCGCCTGACGACGTTCACCTGCTCGGTCCCGACCCGAACAAGCAGGATCTCGTCATTCGCATCCGCGCTGGTGGGCCCGCGACGGAGAAGCCTGTTCTCTTTCTCTGTCACATAGATGTTGTCGAGGCGCTGCCTTCCGATTGGCACACCGATCCATTTCAATTTGTGGAGAAAGACGGGTACTGGTACGGCCGCGGCACGCAGGACATGAAAGACTCCGACGCGGCGCTGGTATTCACCTTTCTGCGCCTGCATCGGGAAGGCTACAAGCCGAAGCGCGACCTGATCCTCGCGCTCACCGCCGACGAGGAAGGCGGCAAATTCAACGGCGCGTCCTGGCTGGTGCAGAACCATCGCGACCTGGTGGATGCAGCCTTCGTCATCAATCCCGATTCGGGTGGTGTTGAACTGGATCACGGCCGCGCCGTGGTTGCGGATGTCGAAGCCACGGAGAAGGTCTATGCAGACTACCAGGTGACAGCTACAAATCGTGGCGGCCACAGTTCGCTGCCGCGGCCGGACAACGCCATCTACGAACTCACGACCGCTCTGAACAAGCTTGCCGCCTATAGTTTTCCGTTTGAGATGAACGAGGTCACGCGTACCTATTTCGGCAATCTCGCCACGCAGGAGACGGGCCAGGCAGCGCAGGACATGAAGGCGGTTATCGCCTCGCCTCCAGATATGGCTGCCGCCGCGCGGCTCAGCCATGAACCGAGTTTCAACTCGAACTTCCGCACCACGTGCGTAGCCACGCGCCTGAATGCAGGCCACGCCAACAATGCCCTGCCGCAAACGGCGCAGGCCAACGTGAACTGCCGGATTTTTCCCGGCCACTCGCCGGAGGAAATTCGCCAGCAGCTTATTTCGCTCTTCGGCGATCCAAAGCTCAGCGTGAAATACGTATCGGACGCAGGCACGGTCTCAGACACGGCTCCGGAACGGAAAGCCATTGTGCCGCCTCCGCCAATGAAGGAAGTATTCGATCCGCTCACGCGCATTACAAATGCCATCTGGCCCGGCATTCCCGTAACTCCGGAGATGGAAGACGGCGCCACCGATTCCATTTACTTCGCGCAGGCCGGCTATCCCTGCTACGGCTACTCCGCCATTGCGCTTGAGCGCGATGATGTCCGCGCCCACGGGCAGGACGAACGCCTGCCGATTGATTCGTACTGGAAATCGCTGGACTTCTTCTACTCGTTCTCGAAAGCTCTCGGCGGCGAATGATTCTCAGGATCCGGCACATCACCAACAGGCATCTCCGCGGCAAAGTATGATGGAAATCCGAAAGCTATCTTCGTCGAACGGGGTTATCGCAGTGCCGGGCAAGCTTGAACTGATGATGGGGCCGATGCGCAGCAACAAGACCGCCGAATTGCTGCGACGCGCCGAGATGCGCCGCCAGTATGCCAAGCAATACGTTCTCGTGCTTAAACCCAGCGACGACACCAAGGGCGGTCCTGGCCTCATCGAAAGCCGCAATCCCAACGGCCATGCCAAAATGCAGGCGCTTGAGTTCAAATCCAGCGATCCCTGGCCGGTTCTCCAGAAGATCGCCGACATCGAGCAGGAGATCGGCAAGCGTGTGGAGTGTATCGCCATCGACGAAGGACAGTTCGTCAGCGATCTGTTTCTGTTTACGAAAAATCTGCTCGATGCCAATCACGATGTGTTGGTCGCAGGGCTCGATCTGGATTTCCGGGCAATTCCGTTTGGGGAGATGCTCAACCTTTCCTGGCTCGTCAACGCTTACGGCGGAAGCATCACCGAGTGCATGGCCTACTGCAGTTGCGGGGCGCGCGCACTCTATTCGCAGCGCCTGATCGATGGCAAGCCCGCGGCATACGACAGTCCCATCAAGGTGCCGGGCGACGCCTATGAGCCGCGCTGCGCCGAGCACTTTGTTCTTCCGGGCCGTCCCCACTGATTCGTATTTTTTGCGCAGGAGCGGCGGCTACTGCAATTCCTGGCTCGTGTTTCCTCGAAGGAATACACTCAACTCGACGCGACTCCGAGGCGCGGCGACCCTTAGCGCATTAAAAAACGCCACAGAAAGTAGGAATTGCCGGAGTGAACGCTTCCCCGATGAGTCCGCTCTACCGCAAGATCGCGTGGCGGCTCGTCCCGTTCCTCATGCTGCTTTACATGGTCGCGTATCTCGACCGCGTCAACGTCAGCTTTGCCGCGCTGACCATGAACCGCGACCTCGGCATCAGCGAGAGCGTCTACGGATTTGCGGCCGGCGTCTTCTTCCTCAGCTACTGCCTTTTCGAAGTGCCGGCCAACCTGGTGCTCGCGCGCCTCGGTGCACGCCGATGGCTCGCCATCCTGATGGTCATCTGGGGAATCATCTCTACGGGAACGGCTTTTGTTCACAACGAAACAACCTACGTGGTGGCGCGATTCTTGCTGGGTGTGGCAGAGTCCGGTTTCTATCCCGGCGTCATTTATTACTTCACGTTCTGGTTGCCGCGGGTGCTGCGCACGCGGATACTGGCGCTTTTTCTGCTTGCCGTACCGCTATGCAACTCGATCGGCTCGCCGATCTCCGCGCACATTCTGCTGCTCGATCACGCCCTGGGGCTGCGCGGCTGGCAATGGCTCTTTCTGCTTGAAGGAACACCGGCCGTGCTGCTCGGGATCGCCGCCTGGTTCCAACTTGCCAACGGGCCGTGGTCGGCTTCGTTTCTGTCGCCCGCGGAGAGGGAGCTGATTGTCAGCGATCTCCAGCAGGATGAAGTGGCGCAGGGGCAAGCCGGAAAGCAGACTGCGCATGTCGCGCGCGATTGCGTCATCTACTTCCTCTGGAGCAGCGGCAACTACGGACTGACATTCTGGCTGCCGAAAATTCTCACCGCCGTCGGCGCGTCAGACTTGTCGACCGGATGGTGGGGAACCGCGACCTTCGGCCTTGGCGCGTTCGCCATGCTCTGGGCCAGCCGCCAGCGCGGATTTCGTGCGCTGCCGTATCTCTTCTTCGCTTCGACAGCAGGCTTCGTAGCCGTCGGCCTTGCGCATACGCTTCCGATCGCCGTCGCCGGATTCGGCCTCGCCGCGGCCGGCATCCTGGCCTCATTGCCGATGTTCTGGAGCCTCGCTGCCAGCCGCCTCAGTGGAAAAGCTGCCGGAGCCGCAATCGCCCTGGTCAACTCGGTCGGTGCGGTCGGAGCTTTCGCCGGGCCATCGGCCATGGGATGGCTGCACGACGTTACGCACCACTACTCCGCGGGCCTCTGGGCCATCGCTGCCGCAATGGGCATCGGCGGCTTGCTGGTTTATCGAGAATCCGCGACATCAACAGCCTCTGCGCCACAAACAGCTGACTGAAGACTGCAGTTGTGCGCAAGCCTCGGCCCGCGCGAAGCGCTGCCCGCTGGGCGCGCAGTCCCGTGGGGTAAACTGGTAACTGCATGATCCTCCCGTTTGTCCGCGAAATTTTCGCGGAACTGGAGCAGTCCTCCTCGTTTGACCGCGTTCGCAGGCACCTCTCACTCGGTGTCGGGCGGCGACGTCTGTCCGGACTCACCAATACTGCCCGTTCTTTGTATCTTCCGCTGCTGGCCCGTGCGGCCAAGCATCCCGTCATCGTTGTGGTTTCCGATAACAAAGCCGCCGAAGCGCTTGAGCCCACGCTCCGTGCCGGCTGCGAACTCACCGGCGCCGTCGATCCCGATCGCGTCGTCCGGTTTCCTGCCCACGACGTGCTTCCGTTCGAGAATCTCTCGCCCCATCCTGACGTGCAGGAGCAGCGCGCCGCCGCGCTTTTCAAGCTGGCAACGGACGCCGTCTCCATTCTCATCGCACCGGCCGAGTCTGCTGCCTTGCGGCTATTCGATCGCAGCTACTACGCAAGCCTCGCCGTCACCGTGCGCCGCGGCGAAGAGATGGATGTCGAGATCCTGACGGCGCATCTTGCCAGCGTCGGCTACACGCAGATGGACCTTGTTGAGATGCCGGGCCAGTTCACGCGCCGCGGAGGCATTCTCGATGTCTACTCGCCCGAGGCCGACCGCCCTGTGCGCATCGAGTTCTTTGGCGACGAGATCGAAACCATTCGCAAGTTTGACCCCGAGACGCAGCGCTCGCAGTCGGGCCTCGACGAAACGCAGCTTCTGCCGTTGACTGAAACGCCGGTCACGGAACACCTGCTCGCCGCCGTTCACGCGCGCCTCAGCAAACAGCGGGTGCGGGTTGCCGAGGGCGACGGCGACGACGAACAGGAGATGGAGATCGAGGCCGCGGCGGCCGGGGGCGTCAGCGTTTTCCCGGGGTGGGAGTTCTTCTCCTCCGTTGCCGGCGCCGAGCATCACCTCCTCGACCTGCTGCCCCATGCCGTTCTCTTTGTCGACGAACCCGCCATGGTGCGCAACCAGATCGATCGCTGGTGGAACAAGGTCGAACAGCGGCACGAGCGCTCGGGCATCGGAAGCCTGATCCGGCCTGAGGACATTTACCTTCGTCCTGAAGTTCTTGAGGGCCTGCTCGAATCGCATCACGGCCTGGACCTCGACCAGCTTGGCGCCATCGACGTTCTCGAAGACGACAACACGCTTGGTGAAATCGCCGTCAATTCGCGACCCACGCTGCGCTTCCATGGCTCGATTCCGGCGCTGGTCGATCAGCTCAAGAACCTGATGGCCGCAGAGGAGCGCATCGTCCTCGCTGTCCCCACACAGGGCGACGTGGAGCGCACCGCCTCGATGCTGCGCGAGTATCAGGTGCCGTATCGGCTCGGCAGCCGCGCTGTGACGCATGGCGCCGAACTTGAGGAAGCCAGCTACATGGCGGGCGACATGCGCGTGCCTGTCCTCGTCCGCACCGCAATCGCCAGCGGCGTCAGCTTTCCTGACGCGAACCTGGTTCTTTTCGGGGCTAACGATCTTTCCGATGATGCCGACATGCACGCGCGGCCCGAGCCGAAAAAATCGAAGACCGCCGCGTTCCTTTCAGACTTTCGCGATTTGGCGATCGGCGACTACGTTGTGCACGTCGAGCACGGCATCGCGCAGTACCAGGGCCTGAAGGAGATCGTGCAGGATGGCCTGTCAATCGAATTCATGATTCTCGAATTCGCCGAACAGGCCAAGCTTTACGTTCCGCTCACGCGTCTCGACCTGATCCAGAAATACCGCTCCACCGACACCGGTCCCGCGCCGCAATTGAACAAACTCGGCTCGCAGCAGTGGGTCAAGACCAAGGCGCGCGTGAAAAAAGCCATGCAGGACATGGCCGCCGAACTCCTCAAGCTGTACGCGCAGCGCCACACAGCGCAGGGCACGGCCTTCACGCCCGATAACGACTTCCAGCGCGAGTTCGAAGACTCATTCGACTACCGCGAAACCGACGACCAGGTCACCGCCATCGCTGCCATCAAGCAGGACATGGAATCGACGACGCCGATGGACCGCCTGCTCTGCGGCGACGTGGGTTACGGCAAAACCGAAGTGGCGATGCGCGCAGCCTTCAAAGCAGTGCAGGATGGCAAGCAGGTCGCCGTGCTCACGCCCACCACGGTTCTCGCCTTCCAGCACTTCGAGACATTCAAGAAGCGATTTGCGCAATTCCCGATTACGGTCGAGATGATCTCGCGGTTTCGCTCACCGAAAGAGCAGAAAGTCATTGTCGAAAAGGTTGAAACCGGCAAGGTCGACATCCTCATCGGCACGCATCGCATCCTGTCGAAAGACATCAAATTCCAGGACCTCGGCCTGCTCGTCGTTGATGAAGAGCAGCGATTTGGGGTGCGCCACAAGGAGCGTCTGAAGCAGCTTCGCAAGGAGATCGACGTGCTTGCCATGTCTGCCACGCCCATCCCGCGCACCCTGCACATGTCGCTGGTGGGGCTGCGCGATATGTCGGTGATCGAGACGGCCCGAAGGATCGCATGGCGATTCAGACTGTCGTGGCCAAGTTCGACGAGAAGATCATTCGCTCGGCGATTGAAGTTCGAGCTGGAACGTGGCGGCCAGGTTTACTTCGTTCATAACCGCGTTGAGTCCATCTACGAGATCGCTTCGCGCATCCAGGAACTTGTGCCCGGCGCGCGCGTCGTTGCGGGACACGGCCAGATGGGCGAGAAGGAACTCGAGTCGGGTCATGCTCGCCTTCATGCATCACGAATTCGATGTGCTGGTAGCCACCACCATCATCGAAAACGGCCTCGACATCCCGCTCGCCAACACCATGATCATCAACCGCGCCGATCGCCACGGTCTCAGCGAGCTCTACCAATTGCGTCGAGATACACCTTGTAGTGCCGGGATCTGCGGCGTGCAGTCCCGCGAAGAGGCGCTCGCCCCGGCGGGACCGCCGATCGCCGGCCCCAGCGCCGCGAAACGCTCGCAGGAGCGCGCCTCGATGAACGCGCCGCAAATCATCAAATCGACCTCGCGCTGCGGCTCGCTCCTGCCTACCAGGCGACGCAAGCGCTCGGCATAGCGCCCTGGTGAGAGCCTGAGCGGCTCGATCTTGAGCGTCTTGATGAGTTTCGCCACCTGCTCGTAGTGACGAAGCTCCTCCCGTGCGAGACGCGACATCTCGTCGGTGAGCACGAAATCCTCGGCATACGCGAACATCAGGGCGAGCGCCGTCGAGGCTGCCTTCTTCTCGCAGTTGGCGTGATCGATGAGCAGCACCTCGGGACTCTCACAGGCGAGCGTGAGGTCCAGCCCGGCGGCGTCGGTGTGCGCAGCAAGGGATGCGGCGCGACGGCTCTCTTGGTCACGCGGAGAGCTTCAATTCGCCCGTCGCCTCCAGCACTTCGCGCGCCGACTGGAACCGGTCTTGCGGGGATTTCGCCAGCAACCGCCTCAAGATCGGCTCATGGCTCAAGAACTTCGCGTCGATCGCCGGAGCTCCTCACGCGCTTGCGCTTGTAAATGACTTCCATTGCGGAGGCGCCCGTATAGGGTTTTCGTCCGATGAGCATCTCGTAAACACGACGCCCAGGCTGTAGAGGTCGCTGCGCGCATCGATCAGTTCCGCGTGCCCCTGCTCCGGGCTCATGTAGTAGGGAGTACCGAAGATCTCGCGGGACCCCGTGAGTTCCGCATCGAGCTCATTGGCCTT
>CAVZDT010000030.1:0-29213 GCA_963774175.1 uncultured Acidobacteriaceae bacterium | reverse complement strand
GTTTCCCGATTTGTCGAGGACCCTGCGCTTCACGCATGCCGCAAAGTTCACCGAGGCTCCCGCCGCAGGCACGAAGTGTCAGGGCACGACTTCAGTCGTGCCGAAGAAACTCCAAAAGGAAGCCGGGGCTTTCGCCCCTGCGAGTCTTTGCACCTTGGCGATTCGCTTCGCGGAGAATTAACTGGCTGCTGCGTTCGTTCCTTCTGGCCGTCACCATCGCATTTCTGCTCGCCTGGGCCATCGTTGGCCACGCCGCAGCCATGCCCACGCCCGATCCCGAAGCCCTGCTCAAGCGCTCCGATTCCTATCGCAACGGCTGGCCCGCATACTCGCTGCGCGTCAAAATCAGTGACTTCGAGTCCGGCAAGTCCGACGAAGAGCACTTCTACGAAGTCTCGCAGAAGGGCACCGACAAAACCTACGTCGAGTTCCTCAGTCCCCGCGAAAAAGGCCGCCATCTGCTGATGCTCGGCGACGATATGTGGATCTACCTTCCCGACACCAGCCGCCCCGTCCGCATCACGCCGCTCGAGCGCCTCTCCGGCGATGCCTCGAACGGTGATGTCGCACGCACCAACTACGCCGTCGACTACGCTGCGGAATTTGTCCGCGAAGAAAAAGTAGGCGCCGAGAACTGCTACGTCCTCAACCTCACGGCGAAACGCAAAGGCGCTACCTATCAGCGCATCCTCTATTGGATTCGCGCCGAGGATGCCCGCCCCGTCCGCGCCGAGTTCTACCTGACCTCGGGCAAGCACATCAAATCCGCCACCTTCGATGAATACGCACCGGCGGGCGGCAAGATGCTGCTCAAACGCCTGACGCTCTACGACGAGATCCGCCACAACTCGCACAGTGTGCTCGAGTACTCCGACTCCGCACCGCGCAATCTGCCCGACAAGCTCTTCTACCAGGGCCGCTCCGACAGGTTCTGATCCACCTCGTCACAGACATGCGGAGCCGTATGCGCCATCATCCACTGAAACCCGCTCGAAAGGAGAACCAAGGTGATCGGAAACATCCGTAAATTCATTTGGTTCGCAATATTACCGGCCCTCTGCTGTTCGCTGTTTATCCTCGCCGGGCAGAGTTCCATCGCGCAGACGCCGAAAACCGGGAAGCTGACCATCAGGATTACCGGCATTCGCAACAACGAGGGCAACATCCGAGTCGCTCTCCGCAGCGACGAAAATACCATCGTCGATTCCAAGGTTGTCGAGATTGATCCGAAGACCCTCACAGCCCAGGCAGTTTTCGACAACCTGGCAGAAGGCACCTATGGAATCGCAGTTATTCACGACGAGAACAAGAACGGAAAGCTGGATTTCAACGACTCGGGTGTGCCGACCGAGGGTTATGGACATTCGAACAATCCCGAAAGACGCCCTGGCCCTCCCGGCTTTGACGAAATAAAATTCGCCTTCGCTGCGCCCGGCTCCAACCTCCAGATTGCGCTCATCTACTGGTAGAGATTCCAAGGTCGCAAATCATGAATACTCGATTGCTCATCGTGACTCTCTTCCTGGCGACGGCGTGGTCCTGTGCATCCGCGCAGGATCCGCCGGCCGCCACAGAGAACACTGTGAGCACGCGATACTCCCTCGCCGTCATCGACGACGCCACCTTCTACGGCGGCCGCGCCGCTCCAGAACCGGAGGTGCTCAACCAGGTCCTCGTCGAACCAGCCTTTGCCGTGCGTTATCAGAATCGACTTACCTTCTCCACCAGCCTGATCGGCCTATCCACGACATACTTCGACAACGCATCGCAACTCAGAGTCAAGGAGGCCTACGGCGGACTCTCTGCCGGTGACTTCGACTTCACGCTTGGCCGCAAGATGCTCCACTGGGGCACCGGATACGCATTCACCGCAGCTGGCGTGCTCGATCCGCCGCGCGACCCGACCAACCCCACTGACCGGCTCAACGTAAATCAGGGCCGCGACATGGTGAAGGCCGACTGGGTGCACGGACCGCATGCGTTAACCTTCGCCTGGTCCACCGCCGCGCTTGCGCCCGCCAACTCTTCACTGCGCGACACTACTGCCTTCCGGTATAACGTTCTGGTGCATGGATTCGATACATCGCTTATCGCGGGAAACGATCGCGGCGGTGACTCCTTCGGAGCCCTCACCTTCACGCGCGTTCTCGGCCAGGCATGGGAGGTCCACGGCGAAGCGGTATGGCGCGAGCAGGCCGCCGTGCTCCTCGGGGCCAAGTGCACGTTGCACTCCGGCATCACCTTCATCGGCGAGTTCTACACCCCGCCCAACATCTCCTGGTTCCGCGACATGTCGATATCGCCGGCGGCGGGCCGTCAACACTACGCGTTCTTCAATGCCGGCAAGTCTCGCCTGCGCGAATTGCCCGGCTGGAAGGAGTGGGATGTCTCGGGGTCCATCGTCGCCGATCTCGACGACCACAGCTACGTCGGCGTGTTCGACGTGAACCGCTGGTTCGGCAACCACTTTTCCTCGTACGCGCACATTGAAATCCCCTCCGGCAGTCGCACCTCCGACTACGGGTCCGCACCCTACCGTACTGCGTCATCCGTGGGAGTCAGATTTCAGCTATGAACAGCCAGGCCGATCCAATCACCGCACCCTCCACGCCAGACGGGGACAAAAAGAACGATTCTGCCGAGCTATTCGTCAGGATGCTCTGGGTTGTCCCTGGCGCTGCGCTGCTCTGCCTTGGGCTGTTTATCTCCATCGGCCACACCAGGCTCTCTGAGAGCGTGATGGTGTTTGCCGACATTCTTGTCTATTCCACCCTGATCGGACCGCCCTCGGCAATTCTGTGTAACTGGATCGGGCATCGCTTCAAGGGCAAATCGCCTCAACTCCTCCTTCTGTTTTACACAATGGCTCTCGCGTGTACGGCAACCGCTGGAACATTGGCAGGAGCTCTGGTGCTGCAGTGGATGAGAATTGTGCCGCGCGGAGAATACTGGAGCGAGTTCCGCGGATCGTGGCTTTTCAGCGTGATCATCACGCTGATGGTGGGCCTGAGCCTCTCGATCTTTGAGACCATGCGTCACAGGCTCAGGGACGCAACTCTCGAACTGCGCACGCGCCAGATGGAGCAGGAGCGCGCCAACAAGCTGCTGGTCGAGGCCCGCCTTTCCTCGCTGGAATCGCGGATCCATCCGCATTTTCTCTTCAACACCCTCAACTCCATTGCGTCCCTCATTCCTTCCGATCCCAAACGTGCGGAGGACACCGTTGGCAAACTCGCGTCCCTGCTTCGTTTCTCCATCAGCGCAAATCAGAGCGGCCTCGTCCCCCTGGCGCAGGAATTGAAGGTTGTCCGGGATTACCTCGATATCGAAACAACACGCTTCGGACAGCGCCTGCGCTACGAAATTGCCGTCCCCGAATCACTCGGCGATCTGAGGGTGCCGCCGCTTGCCCTGCAGTCGCTCGTCGAGAACTGTGTGAAGCACGTTGTTGCTCGCCGCAACGAACCGGCTTCAATCAAAGTGGAAGGAGCAGCGAAGGACGGCTGTCTCGAACTTGCCGTAATCGACGATGGGCCCGGATTTTCGCTCGCCGAAGTTTCGCCCGATCACGGCCTCGGCAACCTTGTCGGCCGGTTGCAACTGCTATTCGGCGAATCCGCCCAGTTGAACGTGAGCCGGGCCGACAACAGAACCGTAGTCGCCATCCGCCTTCCGGCTGGAGCTTCGCGATGACGGAAGATGCTCCCCTGCGCGCCTTCCTCGTCGACGACGAGCCGCTCGCCATCGAACGCCTCGAGCGTATGCTCGCGCAATTTCCTGAGTTGCAGATCGCCGGCACCGCGACCGATCCCTCCGTGGCTGCGGCGGCGCTCAACGATTCTCATTCCCCGCAAATCGACGTGCTCTTCCTCGATATCCAGATGCCGGAAATGAACGGCTTCGAGCTGCTTTCGCGTCTGTCTTCGCATCCCTTTGTCATCTTCACCACTGCCTACGATCAGCATGCGCTCCGTGCCTTCGAGACCAATGCCATCGACTACCTGCTCAAGCCGATTGAGCCTTCGCAACTGGAGCGGGCCATCGGAAAACTTGGACGCCTGCGCCCGATCGTCAAGCCCGACTGGCAGCAGAATCCCGCCCTGCCCCAACTGCTCAAGGAACTGACCGCCTCTCTACGGGAAAGCCAGCCAGCGTATCCCAACCGGATCGCCTCCCGCGTGGGCGAACGCATCTCGTTCCTGCCGCTCGACGATGTCACGCATTTTGTCGCGCAAGACAAGCTCACCTTCGCCGTCGCAAACGGCCGCCGCCATTGCGTCGATCAAACCATCGCCGACCTTGAGCACCGCCTCGATCCCGCAAAGTTTCTGCGCGTCCATCGCTCCGCATTGGTGAATGTCGACTGGATTCACGAGGTAAATTCCTGGTTCGCCGGCAAAATCGTCGTCACCCTCAAAGACCCGCAGCACACCCAACTCACCGTCGCCCGCGACCGCGTCCGCACCCTGAAAGATCGCCTCGGCATATAGATATAAGCTGTCATCCTGAGCGATCCGGGGTCCCCGGCGACGGGCCGTCGTCGCTGGGGTGGTGAAGCGAAGGACCTGCTTTTGCCGAGCTATCCGCCCATAAACATCCCGCCATTCACATCCATCACATGCCCGGTGATATACGCCGCCGCATCCGACGCAAGAAACACCACCGGCTGCGCAATCTCCGTATCAGTCCCGGGCCGTCCCAATGGAATCTGCTCGATCATCTTCTCGCGCAGCTTCTCGCCGAGCACCGTCGTCATCGGCGTCTCAATATAACCGGGCGCCACCGCGTTCACCGTAATTCCCCGCGATGCCACCTCGCGCGCCAGCGACCGCGTAAAGCCGATCAGTCCCGCCTTCGATGCCGCGTAGTTCACCTGGCCCTCCTGCCCGGTGCGGCCAACCACGCTGGTGATGTTGATAATCCGCCCCCAGCGGTTTTTCATCATCTGCCGCAGCAGCGCCTGGGTCAGCAGAAAAGTCCCGGTCAGATTCGTGCCCAGCACATCATCCCAGTCGCTGCGTTTCATCCGCATCATCAGGTCGTCGCGCGTGATCCCCGCATTGTTCACCAGGATCTCCACCTTGCCAAAGCGATCCAGCACCGCCTTCGCGCCGTTCCTGATCGACTCCTCGCTGGCCACGTCGAGCGCAAATGCCGCAGCCTGCCCGCCGGCAGCAGAAATCTCCGCGGCAACCTCGGCCAGCTTCGCCTCATTCCGCGCCGCCAGCGCCACCGTCGCGCCCGCCTTCGCCAGTTCCAGCGCGCACGCCCGTCCGATTCCCTGCGAAGCCCCCGTCACCAGCGCAATTCTTCCTTCCAGACCAGCCATCGTGCTCCTTCGTCCTCCAGCGCCGGTGTAAGTTCAATCGCGACGCGCACTTCCAAGGGCAATTATAGGCAACAGGCATTCACCGGCCGGCCCCAGGTCCGGCTCCTTCCGTATCCGCGCTTGCTTTCGCTTAGTTCATTCGATATAGTTCATATGAACTATATGGTTACCGAACTCGGAATCTGGGAAATGTCCGTACTTGCCCTCCTGCGCGAAGCGCCCATGCACCCTTACCAGATGCAGCGCCTGCTCCACCTTCGCCACAAGGACGAAATACTTGCCCTCAAACGCGGCTCTCTCTACCACGCCATCGGCCGCCTCGTGCGCGACGAACTCATCACCGCCAAATCGACCGATCGCGACGGCCGCCGCCCCGAAAGAACCACCTACGCCATCACTCCAGCCGGTCGCAAGGAGTTCACCCGCGTCCTTCGCCAAATCATTGCCGTTCCCCGCCGCGAACCCTCCGAGTTCATGGCTGCGATGAGCTTCCTTGTGCATCTCGCCCCCGGCGAAGCTCTCCCACGCCTCGAAGAACGCGCGCTTCACCTCGAAAAGGAAATCTCTTCGCGCAGCGCCGGCGTGGCCGCTGCATCGGCGCACGTGCTCCGCATCAACCTGGTTGAAAGCGAATTCCTGATCGCCATGCTCAAGGCTGAGCTTGGATGGGTGCGCACCCTCATCAGCGAAATCTCAAAAGGCACGCTCACGTGGGATGTAAAGACCGTTTTGAAATACGCGCGCAAATCTGACCTGGCCGCCGCGCGCCCAGAGGAGTAATCATGCAACTCGAATCCGCATCAACAGCCACCAGTGCCCCGCCAACTTCAATCACCCGCTACCGCGCTCCGATCTGGACTCTCCTCATTCTGGCTCCCGTAATCAGCGAAGTTCTCAGCGGCTCCACGCGCCTGAGCATCCTGTTCGTCCTGATTCCCGAGATCGCAATCTGGGGCGGCGGCGCGCTGCTCTGCCGCGAACTGGCGCGCCGCTGGCGTGCCGGTGCCATCAGTTTGTTGCTGCTTGGCCTGGCGCTTTCGGTCGCAGAAGAATTCATCATCCAGCAGACCTCCATCGCGCCGCTTCCTTTCATCGGCGCAAATCCCGCGTACGGCCGCTATCTTGGCGTCAACTGGCTTTACCTCCTCTTCATGCTCGGATATGAAAGCGTCTGGGTGGTGCTGGTTCCGGTCCAGGTCACCGAACTCCTGTTCCCCGCTCATCGCGAAAATCCCTGGCTGCGCAAGCGCGGCCTCATCGCCATGTGCATCGTCTTTCTTTTCGGCTGCCGGATCGCCTGGTACGGATGGACGCAGAAGGCCCGGCCGAGTCTTCACGCAGCTCCCTACCACCCGCCTGCGGTCCTGATTCTTTCCGGCCTCACCGCCATCGCCGCTCTCATCTTCCTGGCATGGCTCCTGCGGCGATCTCGGCCACTCCGGGCGCATCGAGTCGCGCGGGCCCGCCAACCCCTGGATGATCGGCGCAACAGCCCTGGTGATGGGATCAGCCTGGTGGGAACTCATTACCCTCATCTTCGTTCCCCATCCGCATCCCCCCGTTTGGATCCCCCTTGCTGCCGGCGTAATCTGGGGTCTGCTGGCCTTTGCTCTCCTGCAGCGCTGGTCGGCAGCACACGGCTGGCGCGACACGCATCGGTGGGCTCTCTGCGTCGGAGCCACCCTCGCCTGCATGCTTCCCGGCTATGTCAGCCTGGCCGGCTGGTCGCGCCCCGATCTCATCTTCAGGATTGTCGTCAACCTGGCCGCCGTAATCGCAATGCTCATATTGACGCCAACCATCGCGCGCCGGCATTCGCTTTCGGCAAATTGAAATTTGGTCTACTCAGAAAAGCGGGCCCGTATCGTTCAGCCCATCGGCATAGCCTGCGCGGGAATTCGCTGCCTTCTGCGCGCCGGTTCTGCCAGTTCCGCCGGCCAGATGTACACCGCCAGTCGCCGCGAATAGTGCAACACCGGCTCCTGCTCCGCAAGCTGGATGCCCAGCGCCGTAGGCAGGTCGTTGCGCTCGATTTCGGCTTCGGCATCCTCCAGCGGAGACGCCACCGCATGAATATTCGCCCGCACCGCCTGTCCCGCGTGATTCCGCGTGAACATGCAATATCGCTCGGTAAAAAAGTATTCCAGCGACCCCGCGCGGATCTCCGCCAGCCTGCGCGTCGGTCCCAGCCCGCGATAGCGCGCGTTGAAAATCACCGGGTGTCCGACCAGCATCCGGCGGCTGTAAAACGAGTACTCGCGTTCGGTTCGCTGGTTCAGCCGCATCTCCGCCCAGTTGCATGGCGTACGAAAGATGAAACGCACCGCCGCGGTCGCCAGCAGGCTCCCGATATCCACTGAGAGGTTATAGATCCCCGGTGTATTCGAAATCTGGTCGTGAACGTAGGTGCGAACGTGAAGCTCAGGAAAGCTCCGGGCTCCAGGGATCGACGGAACGCCACGGAAGTTGAATCGATCCATCCACAGAGGCACGATGCCGATCCATGCCGAGCCCTGAAACGTGTCCGGCTGCAGGCCGTAAGGTAAATACGGCGCCACAATCGCCGCGGGCACACGCCAATGAGCAAACAGGAGATCGTTCCACCGCTGGGACATCGACCAGCGGCCCGTTGGCAATGGCCGCGGCCTTTGCGAGGTACGCAATTTGAACTCCCGCATTCTGCCTCTTGCTCCCGCGCTAATAATTTGACGTATTCTGCGGTCCGGGGGATTCACAGGGCCAGCTTACCTGATGCCGTATTCTGTTCGCGAGCCCTTATCCATGTCCAGCGAATCTTTTACGCCCGCCGGTGCCCGTAACCAGACTGATGTCTACGCCGTCCACGGGGCCGACCCCGAAATCCTGGCCTACGCCATGGCCAAATACTCGCGTTCGGCCCTCTCCATGCGTGAATCGCTTACCGAAATCAGCGCCCAGCGCGCCGAACAATTCCTGAACACATTCTATTTCCAATACGGCCACCGTTCCATTGCCGACCTGGCCCACATTGCCTTCGCCGTCGAGCGCCTGAGCCTGCTGGCGGCCATCGTACTCGTGGACGAACAGCGCTGGGACGGCCAGGAGCGCTCCACCCGTTACCAGAATTTCCAGAAATCCGGCTGGTTTTTCCCCGACTTCGCATCCGATTCCGAATCAGCCACGCTCTACAGCGATACCGTCGACAATCTCTTCGCCACCTACCAGCGCACCACCGCCGCCGTGCATGAAGCCTTGCGGCAGCGCGTCGTGCGCCCGGAGGCTATGAAGCCGGAACCCTACGATCGGACCCTCAAGGCCCGTGCCTTCGATGTCGCCCGCTATCTGCTTCCCCTTGCCACCAATACTTCCCTCGGCCAGATCGTAAACGCCCGCACACTGGAAACGCAGGTCTCCCGGCTCCTCTCCCATCCCCTCGCCGAAGTCCGCGACCTCGGCAAGAAACTCCGTGATGCCGCCACCGGCCCCGCCTGGAACGTAAACGCCAAAGCCGGCGCCGAATTCATCGAGAAGCTAAGCCAGACCGAGTCCACATATCAGGGCACGACTTCGGAGAGAACCTTCGGCAAGCAGAAGCCACGTGTCAGGGCACGACTCGGGGAACCCACGCAGTGGGTCGCGTGCCGAAAGCAGCCGGATTAAATGAAGGGGCTTCAGCCCCTGCGGAAACCCTGGCTGCCCAAGCCGCCAACCTCCTCACCCGCGAAGTCCGCACCGCACCCACCCTGGTCAAATACGCCGAACCAAACGCCTACCTGATCCAAACCCACACCGAACTCGAGCAATCCGCCAACGAACTTCTCAACGGAATCGCCCCCGCCCCCGCCCCCGTCGTCGATCTCGTCGAACGCACCGAAACCCTCGAGGTCGAACTCGCCGCAACCCTTATCTACTCGGCCAGCCATCATCCCTACCGCCAGGTCCGCGACATCGTCGCCGGCCTTCCAGACTCTCAGATTTCGGAAATCATCGAGCTTGGGCTAAAGCACCGCGGCAAGCACGACGAAGCCCTGCGCGCCTTCCACGCCGGAGCCGCACTGCGCTTCGACATCCTCATGGACATCGGCGGATTCCGCGACATGCATCGCCATCGCCGCGTCACCCAGATCAGGCAGGGATTCACCTCCCGCCACGGCTACGAAACCCCGCAGTCCGGCGATGTCGCCGGACTCGAAGAAGCCGGCGTCCTCGCCGACTATCAGAAAGCCATCGAAGCCGCCCACGCCGCCAGCGCCAGGATCGCTGCCTCCTCTGCGCCTGAAGCCGCCGCATCGGCGCTCTACCTGCTCCCGCTGGCCACGCGCGTGCGTTGCCTCTTCAAGATGGACTTCGCCGAAGCCCAGTACATCAGCGAACTCCGTTCCGCGCCCGCCGGCCACTTCAGCTACCGCAGCGTCGCGTGGGAGATGTATCTCGCCCTCGAGCGTCAGCACCCATCGCTCGCAAAATACATTCGCGCCACCGACTTCACCCAGCCCATCGATCTGCTCCAGAGATAGCTGCCAGAAAACAGCAACGGACCAGGCCCCCTCTCAGGTGCGCTGGCCCGTATCCACACATCGGCATTTCGGGTTCGAGTGATCACCCCATTGCTACGGGAGGGTCAGACGGCTCGCCGCGTGTACGAAGCAGCCCGTGGAGATCAAGGCGCCCGTTGCGTTGAAGTCCAGTACCGTGCCCGAAGATGTGAAATGCCCATCCTCGCCGAGCACGATCTTGTCTGAAACCCTGGCAATCGACGCGAAAGTTCCATCCGGGTTAAAGCGGTAGAACCAGTACGTCGCGTCGTAGGTGTGGTCGCCGGCAGCGCTGTAAACACCTTCGCTGATGCCGCGCGATGCGGTGTTGGCGGTCTCCAGGGCCGTGCCGTCCTGGCGGAACTGCTGCAGGGAATTGACGGTCCTGATGAGAGCGCCGGTTTGGCAGTTGGTGACTGTAACGCTGACGTTCCAAACGCCTTTCAGGGTGCCCCTCTCCTGCGCGTTCAACATCGGTTGCGAAGCGGTGAAGCCTAATGCAAGCATCATGCAGATCCTGAAGAAATTCGCCTTCATGTCGATCTCCTTTTCGGTGTGAGTTTGGGCGGCGAACAAGGACTTCTGACCGCCTTCACCCCCATAGGCGCAATCCGGGGAAAAGAACTGGCATGAGGCAAAATTTTATTTTGGAGAGGTCAATGTCCGGGATTGCAGCGATCGTCGCCGATGAAGCCGCGTACACTCTGGACGCGGTGCCATCATCGGCCCGCCACCTCGACATCTTCGCCGCCTTGCGTGCTATTTCCTCGAAAACGCTATCCTCTAGTTAAGCCGTTCGCCGGCTCGCGACCCGCGAATCAGAAAACCAAAGAAAATGAGACCATCAGTCATTTTCGATATGGATGGCGTACTCGTAGATTCAGAGCCTCTCTGGTGGCAGGCCGGGGTTGCCGCATTAGCGACGGTAGGCGTCGTTCTTGAGAATGACCGGTCAAACGAAACCAGGGGGATGCGAACCGACGAGGCGCTTGAATACTGGCGCCGGAAATCCCCCTGGTCGGGAAAATCAATCCGCGATCTCGCCAATGACGTAAATGCGCAGGTCATTCAGATCATCGCTGAACGCGCCATTCCCCTTCCGGGAGTACTTGACCTGATTTCCTTGCTGTCCCAGCGTGGCATTTCGATGGCGGTCTGCTCGTCGGCTCCAGGAAACGTAATTGAAGCAGTTTTGGCCTCTCTGGGCCTGGCAGATTCAATAAAGCACGTCGTTTCGGCCCACGATGAACCGATGGGCAAGCCTCATCCGGGAGCATATCTCAGGTGCGCTGCGCTGCTGAAGACAGACCCTCGCCATTGCATTGCGGTTGAGGATTCCGTATGGGGAGCCATTGCGGCAAAAGCCGCGCAAATGAAAGTAATTGTCGTCCAGAACGGACTGGTGCCCGAGCCTGAAATCTTTGACTTCTGCGATCTCCGCCTCGACACCCTGAAAGAGCTCGACGAGTCCGTTTTCGATTTCCTCTCAAAATTCTGATCCGAGGACAATCGCGGTCGGGCCTTCCCCAACGTCAAGGCCTCACACCTCTCCATCTCCGCTAAGTTGCTGAATCAATATCGAAAATTCTTGCCGCCGCTTTGCATGTTATTTCTCTGAAATCGCTATCCTCTAGTTAAACCATTCGTCTGGTTAAACCGTTCGTCCCGCATCGCTGATCGTTTAACCATTCGCTCAGGAGTCGCTGACCTGCTGACTTGCCAGGCGCGTCGGCGCCGCTGACGCGCGAAACAGAAAGAATCAGAAAATCTCAAGAATTCGTATGCTTTTCGCCCTTTTATCAATCTCACCAAGTCCAGATGTCGCGCAAGTCCTTTGCTGAGAGGACTCTGCACCTAAGTCGAACAGGCAGAAGACTTCAGCGACAAACCCCGCCCTAAACCATTGAAAACGGACTACTTCCGTACAGAGTACGGGTGGGGGAGGGGTATATACAACTAAACGGTTGCATATCAGATTCGCGTCGTGGATCTCGCCACGGTCTGGGTGCAAGACCTGCGCTGAAGGCTGAAGGCTGACGGGCTACCAGCTACCCCGGCTTAATCTCCGTCGCCTTATCGTCTTTGAACGTCACAGTCCATTTCTTTCCGTCAGCATCGTAGGTGACGGTGCGGTTGCCCTCGGTCTGCGGGTTATCGGTCTGAATCTTCTGGCCGAGCGCGAGCCGCGTTTGCAGTTCGTTCATCCCCTGCTTCACCTGGTGTGCATCCACAGCGGTCCAGATGTCCTTCGGCCAGTTCGTGTAGATGGTGTGCGGGTCGTCGTAGAAAAAGAGCAGATCGTCATAGTACTGCTCCCCACCGCTATCCATCGCGCCCACCGGCGTGGCGTATTCCCTCTTGTCATCGCCGGGCAAAGTGAACTCGAGCAGCGCCTGCCGCGTTCCGTGGCTGATGCCGTCATCCACGTCTGCGGGCACGGCAACCTTGATTGCCTTCTTGATATCGAGTTTCTGCAACGGAGGAATCACGCCGACGCGTTTCTTGAAGTCCACCTTGCCGCCGGCATAAGGAAAGTACGGCATGGTAAAGCCGTTCTTCATCCATACGCTCTTGCCTTCCAGGTCCTTCAGATCGTCGAAGTGCGCTGGAAACTGCATCCGCACCACGGCCACATCGTCTGCCGTCACCTTCTGTTCCTGTCCCTGGTTGACGACGCCGGGATTCTGCCGCTTCTTCCAGACCGTAAATACGTAGATCGAGGCAATCACCAACACGATGGCGGTGGGAATCACCACAATTTTCCAGGGTTTCACGCAGTCTCCTTCTCACTTCGCTGACCGTCACACTTGGCCTGCCGCGCGCGTCTCGACACTTGCCGGACCCGGAGGCGACGGCCGCAGCGCATCCGCGGTCAATTCATTGGCTCGCCGCAGGCCCGGGAACCACGCAGCCCAAATGCCGGCAACCGCCAGTGAAGCAAGCCCGCCGAAAATCGTGGCACGGACCGCGCCCCACCACTGCGCCGTAACGCCGCTTTCAAACTCGCCCAGTTCGTTGGATGCGCCAATGAAGAGAGAATTGACCGCACTCACGCGGCCACGCATTTCGATGGGCGTGGCCAGTTGCAGAAGCGAGCCGCGGATAATCACGCTGATCATGTCGGCCGCGCCGCTCACCGCCAGCGCAGCCAACGACAGCCAGAGGTTCTTCGACATTCCGAAGATCACCGTTGCGACGCCAAAGATCGCCACGCAAACAAACATCCGCGCTCCCGCCCGCCGGTTGATGGGAAACCGGGCCATCAGCAGCGACATGGTCAGCGCGCCGATCGCCGGCGCAGCGCGCAGCGCACCCAGCCCGCGCGGCCCCGTGCGCAACACGTCGTTGGCAAAGATCGGCATCAGCGCCACCGCGCCGCCCAGCAGCACCACGAAAAGATCCAGCGACATCGACCCCAGCAACAACGGCGAGCGGCGCACGTATTGAAACCCCGCCATCACCACCTTCACCGATGCGGCGCGGTGCTCCATGCGGCCGGGCCGAGTATGAAGGCTGATGATGAGAGCCAGGAACCAGACCAGCGTTGCCATGGTGAATGCATAAACAATCCCCGCGCCCTCCAGCCCCAGGCCACGCAGGAACACGGCAAGCGGCAATGTAAACAGGAGCCCGCCCAGCGCCGGTCCCGTGACATTGGCGACCTGAAAAATGGCTCCGCCCCAGGTCACAGCGTTGACGAAATGCTTCTCCGGCACAAGGTGGGGCAGCAACGCAGAACTCGCCGGAGCGGAAAACGCGCGGCCCGTGCCGATCAGAAACAGAACCGCGTAGATAAACAGGACTCGATGGGTTCCCAGAGTTGCCAGCAGAAGCAGCGTAGCGGTGCAGAAGACCTGCAGCGCATAGCAGCAGAGGATGACATGCCGCCGGTCGAACCGATCGGCCACGTGGCCCGCCGGAAGCAGGAAAAGCAGGCCGGGCAGAAACAGCGCCAGTCCTGTATAGCCGAGGTCGAGCGCGCGATGCGTGATGGAGTAGACCTGCCACGCGACCGCGACCGCCTGCGCCTCGGCGCCCAGGATCACTGCTACGCGTGCCAGTTGATATCGCCGGAAATCGCGAAAGGCAAATGCCTCCATACCCCGACGTGGAGGCTTGGCAAGAGGGGAATCCATCTCCTGCCTAGGTTAAATGTTCTGCGTGAAGGGGCGAAAGGTCGTCCTTGTATCCTGATACTTGGAACCCCTCGCCCAGCCTGTTCCGCATCCCGCGCCCAGCCACAAGGCCGCTGCGGCCGTTACCCTGTGCGGAGTCTGCGCGTTCCTCGAACTCTACTGCACGCAGCCGTTGCTCCCCTTGCTGGCCCGACTCTTTCATGCGTCGAAAACCGGGGTTGGCATGACCGTTTCCGCAGCTACGCTGGGCGTCGCGATCTCAGCGCCGCTGTTTGGCGCTCTCACTGAGCGGCTGCCGCGAAAGCGCGTCATAGTCATGTCTATCCTGGGAGTTTCCATTCCCACACTTCTTGCTGCCACCTCCACCTCGCTCGCGCAACTCATCTTCTGGCGCTTTCTGCAAGGCATCATGGTTCCCGGGATTATTGCCGTCGTCGTCACCTACATCGGCGAGGAGTGGCCGCCGGAACGCGTCGCCCTGATTATGAGTGTCTACGTAAGCGGTACGGCTCTGGGCGGATTCACCGGGCGTGTCTCGGCCGGCGTGCTGGCTGACCACTTCAACTGGCGCGTGAGTTTCGTAGCGCTGGGCTCCGCTTCACTGGTCGGCGCCGCCCTTGTGGCGGTATGGCTGCCGCATGGACGCCGCCGCGCGCCCCATTCTCAATCCCCATCGACGCATCCGTCATTCCCTTACCAAGTGCAAGAGCTCTTTCGAAACCGCCGACTGGTGGCCACATTCGCCGTCGGATTCAATGTCCTGTTTTCGCTGGTGGGCGTCTTCACCTGGATCACGTTTTACCTCAGCGCCCCGCCTTTCCTTCTTTCCATCACCGCCCTCAGCTCGTTGTTCTTCGTCTACCTGGTCGGCCTCGTCGTTACCCCGGCTGCCGGATACCTGATCACGCGCGTCGGCCTGAGGGCGGGCATCGGCGGAGCTATCCTATGCTCGATCACCGGCGTGGCGCTCACCCTGGTTCACTCGCTGCCCGTGGTGATTCTCGGCCTGGCCGCGCTTTCCAGCGGCGTGTTCATTGCGCAGACGGCCTCGCAAAGCCACCTACGCATTGCCGCACCTCCCGGAGCCCGCGTCACGGCAGCCGGAATATACTTCACCTGCTATTACCTCGGCGGCACTGCGGCGGGAGTGGTTCCCGGAGCGTTCTGGGCGTTTGGCAAATGGCCGGCTTGCGTAGGCTTCATCATATTCATGCAGCTCATTGCGCTGGCCATGGCCTTTGTCGGCTGGCGCACACCCGTGGTCACACAACCGGACTCGGCGCCAAGTGCCGCATTCTGAGGGAATTCACAACAATCCCTGAACCCCGTGAGCATGAATCCTCATCTATATTTGAGTGGCAGGTTCGAGCCTTCGCAGGGCCAGAGTGCGCCGACAGAAAGTTCCTGATTCCCCATAGCTGAAATAAAAAACAATAGAGCCTTCAGGAGAAAGTTTTTGCCCGAGTTGCAGACAGAACCGCCCGTGCCGGCTGCGGCAGCACCGGTCAGGACGATGGCCAATCCCAACGCCGCTGAGCTTACACAGTGGAAGCCAAGGGTCAACCCCTGGATCATTGCCGCTACCGTTGCGCTCGCAGCTTTCATGGAGGTGCTCGACACCTCTATCGCCAACGTTGCCCTGCCGCATATCGCAGGAAGCCTGGGCGCGAGCGAGGATCAGAGCACGTGGGTGCTTACCAGCTACTTGGTTTCGAACGCAATCGTGCTTCCGCTGGGGGGATGGGCATCAAGCCTGATGGGCCGGCGCAATTTCTTCGTCTTCTGCATCTCGGTCTTCACTGTTGCCAGTTTTTTGTGCGGCGCAGCGCCCACATTGCCCATGCTGCTGATCTTTCGTGTGATCCAGGGCGCGGGCGGCGGCGGCATGCAACCCATGGCGCAGGCCATCATGGCCGACTCGTTTGAACCGCAAAAGCGCGGACAGGCCTTCGCGCTCTACGGCCTTGTCGCCGTGCTTGCGCCATCGATCGGTCCCACGCTGGGTGGCTGGATCACCGACAACTACACCTGGCGCTGGATCTTCTTCATCAACATTCCGGTCGGCATTCTCGCCTTCATTCTCGTCACGCGCCTGGTCGAGGATCCACCCTGGATCAAGCCGGATCGATCGAAGCTGCGCAACATGGACTACATGGGCCTGGCATTCCTGACCATCGCCATGGGCGGCATGCAGATCATGCTCGACAAGGGCGAGGAAAACGACTGGTTTGCCTCCAACTTTATCCGCTTCTTCGCTGTTCTCTTTGTGGGCGGCATGATCGGACTCGTCACCTGGGAGTGGCGCCAGAAGAATCCCCTGATCAACCTGAAGCTGTTCCGCTTCAAAAATTTCGCAATCTGTTGTTTTCTAATGATGCTGGTAGGAGGCGTCCTTAACGCGAACACGGTCCTGCAGCCGCAGTTCATGCAGCAGTTACTGGGCTACAACGCCACCACCGCAGGCCTGGCACTGACTGCCGGCGGCATTGCGCTCGTGATCGTGATGCCCATGGCCGGATTTGCCACCGGCAAGATCTCGGCGCGAACGCTGGCCGTGTGCGGATTCATCATGTTCATCGTTACGTTCCGCTATGCCGCCTATGTCAGCAGTTTGCAGATGAGCTTTGCGCAAGCTTCGTGGTTGCGTGTCGTTCAAATGCTGCCGTTGCCTTTCTGCTTCATCTCCATCACCAACGCCGCATATATCGGCATGCCGAAAGAGCAGAGCAACCAAGTCTCCGGCCTCATCAACTTTGTGCGAAATCTTGGCGGCAGCATCTTGATCGCTCTCACCAATGCGCAAGTGACCAGCCGCTCCATGTGGCATCAGGAACACCTGCAGAGCTTCATGCAGGCGGGCTCTGACGCATTTGCCCAGCACCAGCAGGCGATGGCAGGCTTCTTCAGTGGAACGTTCGGGGGCGCCAACTCCGGCGCTCTTGCCCTTGCCTCGATTTACAACCAGCTCAATCAGCAGGCGCAGATGCAGGGATATCAGGATGTCTACATGGAACTCTCATGGATGTCAGTTGGATTGGTATTTCTCGCCTTCATGCTTAGCGCAGCTCGTCCAGGCGCAGGTCCCGGCGCTTCCGCGATGCATTGAGCATGAATCGCCAGCCCCTCGGACCTTGGAGGGCCTTTCGTCCACCAGCACCGAGCCTGATTTAAACTTGCGACAATGTCTGCGCTTCTAGCCCGTCTCATGGTGACTGCAGTCGCCGCCGGCCAGGGAATCACTCCTCTGTTTGTTGACCTGAACCGGACCCACGCAACCAATCCGCTCTGGACGGGACATGCGCGCCTCCACGTAGTTGAGCAGGCGCTCAGCATCACACTTTTGGCGGTGATTGAAATTGCGTTGCTGTGGTGGATAGCGCCCGCATCACGGTGGGTGTTTTTTCTTGCCACGCTCCTGACGGCGGTTCCCATGTTGGCTTTTCTTCTTGCAACCTTCGCCCGCGGTATGTACTCGGGGACCTTGCACGACCCCAATGGAGTTCACCCACTCTGCATCCCCGTTGGCGGGAACATCCGTGAACTCGATTTGAACCTGGTTCTCGTGATCGTGGGCGCCGTGGTGCCGGTGATCGCAGTCCTGATTTTCTGAGGCTGCGAACTCACTCGCTGCGGTGGGTTGAAAGTCTCGTTCATCTCCTTTATTTGAGCCTGACGATGTGCGGCCGAAAACTCTTACCCCGGTCGAAGCCGATAGACTTCAGGAGAGGCGAAATCAATGGCCAATCTAGCTGTGGACTTCGGTAGGGCTGCGATCCTCAGCATGGACCTGCAGACGGCGATTGTCGGTATCTACACGAAAGATCACCCGGACTTTGTTGGCCGAGTTGCCGGCGTGCTCAAGGGAGCGCGAGATAACAGCGTGCGCGTGATCCATGTCCAGGTGGGATTTCGACCGGGGCTGCCCGAGGTCAGTACGCGCAACCAGCTCTTTGGCGCGATCAAGACTTCGCTGCAATGGCAGCAGCTTTTTGCCGGATCAGCCGGCGCGATTCATCCCGAGGTGGCGCCAGCCGGCGACGAGCCCGTGATTACCAAGCACCGCGTAAGCGCCTTCTGGGGAACGGATCTCGATATGATCCTGCGTGCCAATGAGATCGATTCACTGATCCTCCTCGGAATTGCGACCGGCGGAGTGGTGCTGTCGACCCTGCTCGACGCCAGCGACGCTGATTACAAGCTTGCGGTGGTGAAGGACTGCTGCGCTGACCAGGATCCAGAGCTGCACGCGTGCCTGATCGAAAAGGTCTTCCCTCGCCGCGCCTCAGTGATGACGGCGCAGGAAATCGTGGCTCTTATGCACTCAGCAGGGAAATAGATAGGAAGGGACTAGGTTCGCTGCTCGAACGAATCCTTCGAAATGCCCCAAAATTCGAAAACGCCAGAGACCTTTCGGCCCCTGGCGCTTTCCGGATGATCTTATAGCTCATTGAATCATGCATCGTCCCGTTCTGCCTGTTGATGAGGTTGCGAGTTGCCCCGCCTCCTGCATCTTCCCGCTCCGCCCGGGTTGCGGCTCCGGGTTGCCCCGTACCCCGCTCCCTTTCTGCTGAGCCGGCGTCCGAATCCTCAGGTTGCCCCTTGGTTTCGGCCCTTCGGCTGTGCCGGCGATGTCCGTCCGAGTTGCCCCGAACTTCGCATGCCTTCGGCGTTACCGGTTTCAGCGAGGTTCTGGGTTTCCCCAGTTGCGCCCGCCCCCTCCTGCAGCGCCCGCGATGTAGGACTCAGGTTTCCCCTCGTCCTGCACCTCCGGCTTTACCGGTGATCGATCGTCGAGTCGCCTCGATTCTCTCTCCTTCGGCGGTGCCGGTTGTGAAAGCTTCGAGTCGCCCCGACGCTTTGCGCCCCCGGTATCGCCGACGATCAGTATCCGGGTCGCCCCGAATGCTCATCCTCCGGCACCGGTTGATGGGATGTCCGAGTTACCTCGGATCGCGCACCTTCCGGTTCGCCTCCCTGGAATCTCCGGATCGCTCCGGCTACCCCGCTTTGGCTACGCCGATCAACCAATTTCCAGGTCGCCCTAAATCTTGGGTCTCTCAGCGTTCGCCGATTCCGTTTGTCTCGAGTCGCCCCGAAACTCGCTTCCTCGGCTGACCCGTATCTGCTTCCACAGGTTGCCCCGCTTCCGCATCTACGGCTAGGTCGATGATGTCTCCCTGGCTGAATCGAACTTTGCATCCTCGGCTCGCGCCGCGGATGAATCTTCGGGTTCCATTCAGGTCACAACATTCCTGATCTGGCTTCCGGCGCACTCTCAATTTCAATCCTTCCATCCGCTATCGGCAAGCCGACCGCGAACTTCAAAACTAAAACCGTTACTTGCGCTTTCTACCAGGCCGGAGCTGCTGTTCCAATCAGCTACAGAGTCACCAGCTAGTTAGAGACAATAGGCCGGGTCGATCTGTGGATGCAAGTGCAAAACCCTAGTAGATTCTGTGGATATCACCATTCATGGTGCATTCACATACAGATTTTGGGCCCACCGCGATAAATCTCCGATAAGTTGCTCGCTGTTCGGTTTACTAAGTTAGTTAGTGCAACCGATTGCGAACTTATCCGCGCTTTATGTGCACCAATATTGGTGCTGAAAGCGCGACGGGCCGAGGACACCTTTTGACCACACTTGCTAATAAATGGGCGCGCTTCGCAGTTCGATCAATCCCAGCCGAAGAGGTCAACAATTTGCATTTTGAGTCCCACCGGTGTTTCAATCGTATTCATTGAGACAGGGGTGCTCCACGGTGTGGGGCTGAGAAGATACCCTCGAACCCGATCCGGATAATACCGGCGTGGGAAGCTTTCTAAGCCAGGTTGGCCAACTTCCTCGATTCGCAGCGCAGACGCTCTTGTTTCATGAAAGTGGGAACAGGCTATGCGTGCGTCTATTCTTCGAAAACCCGGCTGGGGCAATCCTTGCCTCTCAACCGTATGCGGCCCTGCTCACAAGCCAGGGCTCTTCCATCCGAGGGCCGCGCTTTGCCTGTTCCTCTTCTTCGCTGGAGTCGCCGGACCGCGCGGATGGGCGCAGAGCACAACCCAGGCGCCATCGAATCCGCAGACATCCCCCACACAGCCTAGCCCTCAAGAAAAACCGCAGCAGAAGCCCGATCGAGTGACCACCACTGTCGTCGTTCACGGCGCGGTGAAGGACGACTACCTGTCAGATTCGGCATCCGGGGCGAGCCTGGACAACACGCCGCTGAAAGAAACACCTCTCTCGGTCACCGATCTGACCAGCGCGCTCATGAGCGATCAGATCTCCCGGATTCTCTCCGACGTGATAAAGAACGATGCCTCCGTGGGCGAAGACTACGCGCCGGTCGGCTACTACGGCGATTACGAGATTCGGGGATTTCCCATCGATCTCGCAACCGGGTTGCAGATCAACAGCATGACCATTGCCGGCGAGCAGGATGTGCCCCTGGAAAACAAGCAACGCGTGGAAATCGTCAAAGGCATTGCCGGACTGGAGAGCGGCGTGGCCTCGGCGGGAGGCGTCATCGACTACGCCACGAAAGAGCCGTACGCCGGCCTTCACCCTTCGATTGACATGGCGACCGACCATCGAGGGTCATCGTATGGTTCCACGGAGTTCCTCGTGCCCGGATCTCGCGGCAACTCCGGCGTGCTGTTCACCGCAGCCGCCGAAGACATTCATACCTATGTTGAGGGCGCGAACGGCTGGCGAGGAATGGGAGCGGCGAACGGTAGATGGCAACTCGGCCCAAAGACCGAGCTCATGACCGATTTCGAGTATCAGCACAAGGTCGAACGCTCCGAGGCCGGGTACCAGTTGCTGGGTGGAACGGTCGTCCCGGCTCCCGTATATCCATCTGTCATGCTTGGCTTCCAACCCTGGTCGAAGCCGAATACCTTTGACACGTTCAATGCCGGCGGACGCCTGCAGCAAAATCTTACCGTCAACTGGAACCTCCATTTCAACGGCTCCTACAGCTACTCACTCATCGACGACAACGTGATCTGGCCATATGGGGCCGCCCTGGATGCAAACGGCAACTCGCTCTGCCCCAACTCGCCGCTCTATTTTTTCTGCCCCGACGGCAGTTACGAAATCTACGACTACCGCAGCCCCGGCGAACTGCGCATCGATGCCGTTGGCGAGGCTCTGCTGCAAGGCCATTTCACGACAGGCAAGGTGAGCCACGACGTGATCGCGGGCGGATCGCTCTTTCACCGCTCTGTCGACCTTTCGCCAACTATCGTGTATACGCCCATCGGCGTCGAAAACGTCTATCAGCCGGATATTCCCGTTGCGCCGGAGAGCCCTTACCAGCAGGCCGGGCCTTCCACCCTGGCCGACTTCGATCACCAGAGCTCCGGCATAGTCCAGGAACGCGCTCATCTTCCTGGCCGCATCGTGTTGCAGGCCGGCGGGCGATTTGCGAACGTCGCGGATTTCAACTACACCAATCCCCGTTCACTCTGGCTGCCGCAGTACGCAGCCACATACTCACCGAAACCCAGCCTCATGCTCTACGCGAATTACGGAGCGCTTCTTTCTCTCGGGCCGCAGGCTCCATGGTGGGTTGATGATGCAAATATATTCCTGACGCCGTTCATCACGCGTCAGTCTGAGGTGGGAGCGAAGTATGAACGCGGAATCCTGCTTGCGGCAGATGTGTTTCGCATGCGCCAACCCTTCTTCTATCCAAAAGTGATTGCTGGCCCCGATGCATTCTGCGCGACGGGGAATCCGGGCGACTTGTGTTTTGAGTCCGAGGGCCACGAGACCCACGATGGCCTCGAAGTGAATGCGCAGGGTAAGGCCGCAAAATGGATGCAGTTGAGCGCTTCCGCAACGGCGATGCGCGCGCGCTCAAGCGACACCGGCACGCTTTCGTTCGACAATAAGCAGGTCATCAACGTGCCCCGCTTTCACACGGCGTTCTTTGCCGATGTTCTTGTACCGCATGCGCGCGGTCTGCGCCTGATGCCCGGCTGGAGCTACACCAGCCGCAAAGAAGCTACGCGCGACGACGCCGTGAGCGTCGGCGGTTACAACCTCTTTAACCTGGGGGCGCGTTACACTCCCGGTGGGGAAAGCGGTCACCTGACGTTCCGCATGTATGCCGACAACATTCTCGACAAGCGCTATTGGAAAGACACAGGCGCAAGCTATGGTGATACCTTCATCCATCAGGGTGCGCCAACAACCGTCAGGCTCGCGGCACATTACAGCTTTTAGTGCCTCGGCGGAGAGCGAAGTCAGTGGATAAAACGGCAAAAGCACACGGATTGGATGGTGCGTTGGTCGAGCCGGACTGGCCGCCCTTGACGTTGGACGAAGTCCGGGTTTTGCTGCAAAACTTCTCAGCTGCCTGCGCGCCGACTGCGATTCTTTCCGCCAGCCCTCGGCCATTTTCCGCGGCAAGCGTCGTCGAAACCATCCACGGACGAGTCTTTATCAAACGGCACGCGCGCGCGGTTCGCGACGCCGAAGGGCTCATAGAAGAACACCGTTTCATGCAGCACCTGCGCGCAAACGGCATCGGCATTCCCGGTGTTCTTGAAAGTATCTCCGGCGATACAGCGGTCGAATCCGGCGACTGGACTTATGAAGTGCACGAGATCCCCACGGGCGTGGACCTCTATGAAGACGCGATCTCGTGGACTCCGTTCACATCCGCGGAACACGCACGCTCAGCAGGAGAAATGCTTGCCCGGATGCACATCGCGGCGGAACTCTATGAGGACCCAGCAAGAAAGACTCGCCCGCTGATCGCAAGCTTCACCATCTTCGCTTCGCAGAATCCCGCCGAGGCGCTCAAGACATATCTCAAGGCGCGCAAGGCCCTGGATGACGATGCGGCGACTCGCCGCGATTGCGCGGACAGCCTCGAATTGCTGGCGCCGTTCCACGACGAGTTGAAGCCGCTTCTACCCTCGCTACCTTCGCTGTGGACACACAATGACCTGCACGCTTCGAACCTCTTCTGGAGTGAGGCCGCCCCCCATGCACACGCCACGTCCGTGATCGACTTTGGTCTTGCCGATCGCACCAACACCGTTTATGACATTGCCCAGGCCATCGAGCGCAGCATCGTGGAATGGCTCGAATTGGTTCGCGATCCGGACGCAGGTGATCAAGTTCCTGTGCACATCGACTACCTGTGCGCCTTGCTCGATGGCTATGAGAGAATGCGCCCGCTCAGCCCCGCCGAAGCAGCTGCGCTCGCCCCGATGCTCGCTCTAGGTCACGCGGAATTTGCGCTCACCGAGGCTCACTACTTTCTCCAGGTACTACACTCGCCGGAGAAAGCGCGCATCGCAACCCACGACTACCTGGTGAAACACGCGCAATGGTTCCGCGGCCCGGGCCGGCAAAAGCTCCTCGATCCACTGCGCCGCTGGGCTGAGTCACGCACAATACAGGTGGTCCGCGCATGACCGCATCCGCAATCGCGAACTATCTGGCAACGCACTGGGTCGAACTCGCGGGCTTCATCACCACTGCCGTCGGCATCTGGCTCACCACGAAGCGGCTTCTCATCTGCTGGCCTGTCGTGCTGGCGGCCGACATTCTCTATCTGATCGTCTTCTACCGTGCGCGCCTGCTCTCTGACGCACTGCTCCAGGTCTTTTTCATCGCGTTTACTCTTTACGGCTGGTGGCATTGGTGGCGAGGTGTGCGCGAGGAGGGCGAAGTGCGCGTAATCCCGCTCGCCTTGCCGAGCCTGATCATCGCCCTCGTTGCCGGCATTGCAGGCAGCTTTCTTCTAGGCGAACTGGCCAGGCGCCTGCACGCGGCACTGCCCTATCTCGACGCCGCACTGACCAGCTTCAGCCTGGTGGGAAGCTGGTGGCAGGCGCGCAAGCATATCGCCAACTGGTGGCTCTGGATTGTCGTCAACCTGGTTTACATCGGCGAATACATCTACAAGGATCTGTGGCTCACCGCGGTCCTCTACGCCGGACTCGTCGGCCTTGCCATTCTCGGCCTGCGCGACTGGCGCCGCGCAGCGCGCGCCGCTCAAACCGCGGTCTGCACCACGTTGCACAGTGGTTCGCCGGCCATGTAGCGTCGCAGTTCGTCTGCTGCTACCTTCAACGACCGTCGCGCAAATTCCGGACTCGACCCGCCCACGTGCGGCGTGATCAGCAGATTCGGGCACTTCCACAGCGGATGCGCTGCCGGCAGCGGCTCCGGATCTGTAACGTCAAGCGCCGCGCGGATTCTCCTGCTCTGGAGCGCTTCCACCAGCGCATCGGTATTCACAATCGGCCCGCGCGCCGCATTGATCAACAGCGTGCCGGGCTGCATCAGGGAAAACCGATGCGCGTCTATAAGCCAGTGTGTCTCTGCCGTCGAAGGCAGAATGAGAATGACAATCTGCGCCTTCGGCAGCAAGCCGTCCAGCTCACCCACGGCGTGGACTTTGGGATTCTCTCGCGCCGTTCGTGCCAGCCGGATCACCTGCACGTGAAACGGGTCCAGCATGCGCTCGATCTCTTTTCCGATGGCGCCGTACCCAACCAGCATCACTGTTTTCCCGGTCAGTTCCTCAAGCATCACCGGCGGATATAGCGCGCGTGTGTCGCCGGTGAGATGCTCGTACTCCGCTGTGGCCTGATAACGCCGCTTCCAGTCGCCCGACCGCTGAATATCAAGAAACAGCGGAAAATGTTTCAGCATCGTCAGGATCGCCGAAATGGTCCATTCGGCCGTGGAGATGTTGTGAGCGCCGCGCGCATTGCAGATGGTCACGTGCGGTCCCATGGCCGCAGGAATCCACTCCGTTCCCGCCATCATCGACAACACCAGCTTCACGCCGCGCAAGTGGGGAACGATATGCCTGTTCCGCGTCGGATAAGGATCGGGAATCCACACCTCGACCTCGACGTCATGGTCAAGATCCCGCGAAAGCGGCACGAGCTCGATTCCCTCCGGGAAATCGGAAAACAGCTCGGCAGGCAAATTTGCAGAATATCCAACACGAATCATAGACAACCGTTGACGCACAGAAATGCGGTCTCTGCTTCTATGCTAAATGCTGCACCGTTTTGAAGACGCGATCCACATCACTGCTCGAGACAGCGAGAATCCGTCATGCTGGGATTGCCTGTTCTTTCGAAAAACACCCGATGCGCCTGACCAGATCCAGAACACGCTCGCAACAGGGACTCGCGGTGAAGCTGCGTCTCGATAGGGCCAGCGGGCAAGGACTCCTGACCTGGGAGCGAAAACGCCTGCTCATCCATGCCGCCAAAACCGCGCTAGCCGCGACTTTCTGCTGGTGGCTTGCCCGGCACTTTGGCCTGCACGACGGCTACTGGGCGGCCATCAGCGCCATCATCGTCCTGCAGTCAAACTTCGGTGCAACGATCTCGGCGTCTCGCGACCGGGTTCTTGGAACCCTCATCGGCGCGATCTTCGGCTTCACTTTCTCTCTCTTCGGCCCTCTGCCGTGGAACTATCTGCTTGCTGTCCTCTTCGCCGTCATCGTTTGCGGGCTTCTGGGCCTGCGAAACAGTTCACGTCTCGCCGGGGTCACCATCTCTATTGTCATGCTGGTGCAGAGCACGGGCTCGCACAGGACGGTTGCGCTGCACCGTGTCGGCGAAGTTTTCCTCGGAATTGTGATCGCCGTAGCTGTGTCGACCCTCGTATTTCCTGACCGTGCCCGCCTCCGCCTGCGTGATGGCCTGGCGCAGGAATTTCTCGTGTTGAGTACGTTCTTCGAAGGAATTCTGCAAGGCTTTGGCGGCGAGCCGACGGCGAATCTGGGTGATTTGCGCGAAGATGCCCTGGCGATGTTGCGCGGCAATAATGCCCTGCTTGAGGAAGCCCGCAATGAACCCTCTGGCGGCCCGGGCTGGCGCGAGGGGCTCGGAATGCTTGCGCAGTTTGGCCGTTCCATCTTCGATGCGCTGGTGGCGCTGGAACTCGCTGTGCAAGACAGCCATGAAGACAACTACGCGCAGCAGTGCGCTTGAGCCCGCGCTCGGCCATCTTGTCGCGGATGTTCAATCAGGTTTTCAGTACGTGGCAAAGTGCATTCACAGCTGGAGGTTTCATGTCGCGCCGGCAACCCTCAACCTTGAGGACGATATCGCGCAGCTTGAAGAGCGCATGGCCACGGTGCGCCATACTGGCTTCAGCTTTTCGCAGGCAGAAATTCTGCGCGCCTATGCTGTTCAGCTTCACCTCAAGCAGATTGCCCGACTGCTCCGCTCATCGCGCGTGGAAACAAGCCATGCCATCGGCGAGGCCCGGCTCGGCGACAGCTAGCTAAGAAATCTGCGCAGGGCTTCGGCGCAGTCCTCAATTTCCTTGATGGTAATTGCATACCCGAAGCGCAGATGCCCCTCGCCCTGCGCCCCGAATACGGAACCGGGAATCGTCGCGATATGCGCCTTCTCAAGCAGTATCTGCGCGGCAGTGCGGCTGTTCTTGTGAATCTTCTCGACGTCGGGAAATGCGTAAAATGCACCCGCGGGCGGTTCGCATTTAAGCCCGACGTCGTTCAGCGCCGCCACCAGGATGTCGCGCCGCTTGCGATACTCCTCGCGATGCGCTGCGATCTCCGCCTCCGGAGTCTTGAGCGCGTGAATCATCGCTTGCTGTACAAAAGTCGTGACGCCGTTGGTCGAGTAGAGAACGATCTTGCGCAGGGCCGTCATGAACGGCTCTTTCGCCACCGCATATCCCGCCCGCCAGCCAGTCATTGCATACGTCTTCGAAAACGTAAAGCAGGTAATGGTGCGCTCCAGCCATTCCGGGCAGGGACGCAATCGAAACATGTTCGCCATCGTAGACCAGATCCTCGTATGCCTCGTCCACGATGACGATAAGGTCGCGCTCCATCGCGAAACGCCGCCACCTCTTCGGCCTCGGCCCGCGTGAAGACCAGTCCGCTGGGGTTCTGCGGCGTGTTGTAGTAGATTGCCCGTGTCTTCGGCGTTGAAAACTGCTCCAGCGTCTTGCGGAGTCCGTTTCGACGCGCCGTTGTCGTGGGCACCAGCAGCGGTCGTGCCTGCGTTCCCGTAACAAGGTCGCCGATAGGCGTCCAGTAGGGCGAGAAAACCAGCGCGTCGTCGCCCGGATCGAGCACGCTCTGGAATGCCGCATACAATCCCTGCGAGCCGCCCATGGTCGCAATCACTTCGTCCGTGGTCACATTGATCTTGTTTTTTGCGGCCAGCTTTTCCACCAGCGCCTTGCGCAGCGGCAACACCCCGGAAGACGGCGCATAGTGCGTGTGGTTTTCAACCAGCGCCTTCACCGCCGCATACTTGATCGGTTCCGGCGTTTCGAAATACGGCTCGCCGCCATGCAGCGAGTGCACCTGGTGGCCCCCGGCTCGCATTTCCATGACCTTGTTGCGGATCTGCACAATATCCGAGAATCCAACTTCGTCGAGGCGCTTTGCCAGGCGTATCCCGCTCAGTTTGGTCATGGTCTGCTGTGTTCCTCTCGATCTCAAGGTCAGTTGATGACTCCAGCATATCCGATGCACAACGTAGCTCAACCGTAGATTGGGAGCCTCGGTCTAAATCGCAAGCAGATTCGTGTACACCGCCATTCCAGCTACTGCATCCACATCCATGGCATGCAAATCATCAATCTCCTGCTGGCTGCGGATTCCCCCCGCCACGATCAGCTGCCGCGCCGTCAGTTTGCGAAGCCGCACCGCCACGTCGAGAGGGAAACCCTGCATCAGCCCTTCACCGTCCACGTGCGTGTAAAGGTAGGCGGCCACGTAGCGCTCAAGCAGTGGAATGGCGTCGTCCGGTGTCATCGCCACCTGCGTCTTCCAACCCTTCACCGCGATCTGGCCGTTCTTCGTATCGATCCCCGCGACCACCTGCTCCGAACCAACAGCCTCGGCCAGCGACGCAGCAAAATCGGCGTTCACGGTTCCCTGATCTGAAAACAGCGCCGAGCCGATGATGACCCGCTTTGCACCGGCTTCGAGAACCGCGCGCGCGCCCTCGATGCTGCGAATTCCGCCGCCCACCTGGCACGGCAGGCGACGCGAAATCTGGGCCACGAGCGCGGAATTCTCGCCATGGCGCATGGCGGCATCGAGATCGATGAGCTGCACCATCGGAAAACGCGAGAAGCGCTCGATCCAGTATTCGAAATCGTCGAATGCCAGGCGAAGTTTCTCGCCCTGCACAAGCTGGACGATGCGGCCGCCCATCAAATCAATCGAAGGAATTAGCATGGCAGCCTCACAGGCACGCCAGCGGCTACCAGTTCCTCTTTCAGCGACCGCGCGCTCTTGACGCCGAAGTGGAAAATGCTGGCGGCAAGCGCCGCGTCCGCCCTCCCGCGAGAGAACACATCCGCAAAGTGGGCCACCGTTCCAGCTCCTCCCGATGCAATCACAGGAATGCTGACCGCCTCGCTCACTGCCGCTGTAAGCTCGCAGTCAAAGCCCGCACGTGTGCCGTCGGCATCCATCGATGTAAGCAGGATCTCGCCGGCGCCGCGAGACTCGGCTTCTTGAGCCCATTCCACGGCACGCCGGCCCGTGCACTTGCGTCCGCCCTGTACGAAAACCTGCGCATCACGCACTGGATCTCCGGCTTCAGGATCGCGCCGCGCATCAATCGCGACCACGACGGCTTGCGCGCCGAAGCTGCTGCCAATGGCGCTAATCAACCCCGGATCAGCAAGAGCCGCGGAGTTGATGCTGATCTTGTCCGCTCCGGCTTCAAACACCTGCGCTGCTTCGTCTGCGCTGCGAATCCCGCCGCCCACGGTAAACGGAACGAAGAGTTCGCGCGCCGTCCGCCGAACCGTCTCCAGCAGCGTCTGTCGCCCCTCATGGGTAGCCGTAATGTCGAGAAGCACGATTTCGTCCGCACCCTCCCGCGCATGCCGCGCCGCCAGCGCAGCGGGATCGCCGGCATCGATAAGATCGACGAACTGGACGCCCTTCATCACGCGTCCAGCGTGGACATCGAGACAGGCTATGATGCGCTTGGTCAGCATGTCCACTCCAGAAAATTACCCAGAATCTTCAACCCCGATGCTCCCGACTTTTCCGGATGAAACTGCACGCCCATCACGTTGTCGCGTTCAATAGCCGCTGCAAACGGCCCCATGTAATTAGCCTTGGCGGACGTATCCGCGGTTACCGGCGCCTTGTAGGAATGCGTGAAATAGACATACTCGCCGTCCCGAATGCCGGCCAGCAATCGCGATGATGCCCGAACCTCAAGCGAGTTCCATCCCACGTGCGG
>CAVZDT010000029.1:0-341386 GCA_963774175.1 uncultured Acidobacteriaceae bacterium | reverse complement strand
CCACGTATTGCTCATTCACGATCATTGAAACCGCGTCTTCAATCTTCAGGCCTCGCTGTTGCAGATAGAAGAGTGAGTTTTCCCCGATCTTCGATGTAGATGCCTCATGCTCCATGTGTGCCGACGAATTCTTCACCTCGATGTAGGGGAAGGTGTGCGCTCCGCACTGATCGCCGATCAGAAGGCTGTCGCATTGCGTGTAATTACGCGCGCCGGTTGCGCCTTTCTGAATCTTGACCATGCCGCGATAGCTGTTCTGCCCGTGGCCCGCGGAGATTCCCTTGGAAACGATCGTGCTCCGCGTGTTCTTGCCAATATGAATCATCTTCGTGCCGGTATCGGCTTGCTGATAGTTGTTGGTCAAGGCTACGGAATAGAATTCGCCGACCGAGTTGTCACCTTGCAGGATGCAGCTCGGATACTTCCATGTGATTGCGGAGCCGGTCTCAACCTGCGTCCATGAGATCTTCGAGTTCACTCCCGCGCACTTGCCGCGCTTGGTCACGAAGTTATAGATTCCGCCGCGGCCCTGCTTGTCGCCGGGATACCAGTTCTGCACCGTCGAGTACTTGATCTGCGCATTGTCAAGCGCCACCAACTCCACAACCGCCGCATGCAACTGGTTTTCGTCGCGGACCGGCGCGGTGCAGCCTTCGAGATAGCTGACATAGGAACCTTCGTCCGCAATGATCAGCGTGCGCTCGAACTGGCCTGTCTCCGCCGCATTGATGCGGAAATACGTCGACAGTTCGAGCGGGCAGCGCACGCCCTTGGGCACATAGACAAACGATCCGTCAGTGAAGACTGCCGCATTCAAAGCTGCGAAGAAGTTGTCGGTGTACGGCACGACTGTGCCGAGATATTGCTGAATCAGGGCTGGATGTTTTTCGACGGCTTCAGAAAAGGAACAGAAAATAATCCCCAGCTCCGCCAGCTTCCCTTTGAACGTGGTCGCTACCGAAACGCTGTCGAAAACCGCGTCGACAGCCACGCCCGCGAGGAGTTGCTGTTCTGCCAGCGGGATTCCCAGCTTTTCGTAAGTGCGCAGAATCTCCGGATCGAGTTCACTCAGGCTTTTCAACCCTGGCTTCTGCTTGGGCGCCGAGTAGTAAACGATGTTCTGATAGTCGATCGGATCGTAGTGGATGTTCGCCCACTTCGGCTCCGCTTCGGCCTTCTCGAGCGACAGCCAATGGCGGAGGGCCTTCAGCCTCCACTGCAGCATGAACTCCGGCTCGCGCTTTTTGGTGGAAATAAGGCGGACGATGTCTTCGTTAAGCCCGCGGGGAGCGTGCTCGCTTTCAATGTCTGTGACGAAACCCCACTTGTAGTCCTGGCGGGTCAAATCCCGGATTTCGTTGATGCTCGACCCCATGGCATTCTCCTGGAGGCCGTGACCGCAGCATCTTATATAGCCGTTCAGATCTGCACATCCGGCTTCACAATATACGACCAAAATAGTCGTATATTTTGAGTATAATCCTTTGTTCCCACTGGTTCAAGCTAACCGCCGCGAATCCCGAGCTCAGGAGTCCGACAGATGATCATCCTGATTGGATTCTTGGTCTTGCATCTGAGATTCATCAAAGCCAGGAAAGGAGACGCCGGGGAGGGGTCAATCCTCCAACAGCAGTAGCCTTGACGGGTCCAGCATGATGTTCCACGGCTGCGTCTGGGCACTGAGTCTTTGCCATAGATCCTTGGGCACATCCGCTTGCAGGTGAGCCGGATCTCCGGGTTTAGGGCAGGCGTGCAATCGCAGGTAGAGCGTCATCTCGTGCGGTGCCTCGTTGGCGCTCACCAGCCAGCACGAAAACACGTTGTCGCCGCTTCTCTCTGTCACAAAGCGAATCTGGTGGGAGCGGTAACCGACATGCGTAAGGTTCGCTCCAATCGGCTTCGACGCTGCGAGATCGCAGTTCCACGCCGGAACCGTAACTCGATTTCCCCCGGCCGGTACCGCTTGAACAATATTCTTGCAACCGGTCAAGCGCGCAGCGGCAACCGTTCGCGGATCCTCGAAGAGCTGATGCTTGGGGCCGCTTGCGATCACATTCCCTCGATCCAGCACCAGAAGATCCGTACAGAAACGGAACGCCTCCTCCATGTCGTGCGTGACAAACACGACGGCGCCCGTGAAGTCCGCCAGCGTTCTGCGCAGTTGCTCCTCTGTCTGCCTGCGCAGGTGCGGATCAAGCGCGGCGAATGGCTCGTCGAAGAGCAGGGCATCCGGGTTGATGGCCATGCAGCGTGCAATCGCTACCCGTTGCCGCTGTCCGCCTGAAATCTCCTTTGGAAACCGGTTGGCCAACTCCGCGATCTGCATGGTGGCGAGCTGTTGATCAACGCGCGCCCTTCGATCCTCACTCGGCAGCGCACGCAGACCGAAGCCGACATTCTGTGCCACCGTCAAGTGAGGAAAGAGAGCATAATCCTGGAAAACAACTCCGATTCGACGTTGCGACGCAGGAACATTCTGCTTTGTCGCGCTGTCGTAGAGCACGCGATCGTTGAGAACAATTCGTCCTCGATCCGGCGCAGTTACGCCCGCAATCATGCGCAGCGTCATCGACTTTCCCGCGCCAGATGCTCCGAGTAGTCCGACTGCTCCTTTGCCGGCCCTGAAGGCAATCTTCAGCGCAAAGTTCTCAAGCTTGCGCTCGGCGTCCACTTCCAGACCGAAACGACTCCCTGCTTCATCGGGGCTCACCGCGACCGGGGCCGACTCAGCGAGCGCCATTACCGGCCCCGCCTGAGCTGTAAGGGATGCTGCCGCCTGCTCCGGCATCGCCGGCCGCATCTTTCTTTCGTAATTGAGCAGCCGGATAATCGCTAACGAAATCGCAACGATCAGCACAACCCACAGCGCAGCTGTACGCATATCGCCGCTCTCGGTCGCCGAGAAAATGGCGATCGGCATTGTCTGCGTGCGTCCGGGAATATTGCCTGCCAGCATCAGCGTGGCGCCAAATTCGCCCATGGCGCGAGCGAAGGCGAGCACCGTTCCCGCGAGCACGCCGGGAGCCGCAAGTGGCAACTGCACCCTGAGAAAGACAACCCACTCCGATGCGCCCAGCGTCCGCGCCGCCTGCAGCAGCGTCGGATTGACCTGCTCGAGCGCTCCCAGCGAGGTCCGGTACATCAGGGGAAACGCCACCACGGTGGCGGCAATCACCGTTGCCGGCCACGAAAACACAATCATCAAGCCGATGTGCTCAAGCGCAAATCCGATGGGGCTTCTTCGTCCAAACACCAGCAACAGGAAAAAACCTACAACCGTGGGTGGAAGGACAAGAGGCAACGTCAGCACCCCATCCACCCACGCGCGCAGAGATCCGTGCAATCCGTACATCGCGCGCGCCGCCATCAGCCCAAGGAAAAATGTTGCAACCGTGGCAGCGCAGGTCGTGGCTATAGAGATGATGAACGGAGATGAGTCGAACGCCGGATGCACGGTTAGGCCATTGTAAATCCATGCTTCACGAAGATTGCCCGAGCCTCCGGCGAGGTGAGAAACGCGAGAAATACGCGCACCGCTGCGTCATTCTTCGTAGTCTTTACTTCCGCGACCGGGTAAACGATGGGATCATGGGATTCCTCCGGCGCGACGGCCACCGTGCGCACCTTGTTTGAGATCAGTGCATCCGTCGCATAGACAAGTCCTGCATCCGCATTGCCGGTCTCCACGTAGGTCAGCACCTGGCGCACATCTTTGCCCAAAACCAGTTTCGAACTGATCTTGTCGTAGAGATGGAGCGCCTCGAGGGTCTGCTTGCCATACAGGCCGGCAGGCACGCTGGCCGGATCTCCCAGCGCGACAAGTTTCACCTGGCTTCCGCCCAGTTGCTCGAATCCTTGGAGGCTGGAACCGCGCGGCGCGATCAGGACAAGCGAATTGCGCAGCAGGTTCATGCGCGAACCGGGTTGCAACATCGCTTCCGTTTGCAGCTGATCCATCGGTCTGCCTCCGGCTGCGATGAATGCATCGACCGGGGCGCCGTCCTCGATCTCGCGCGCCAGCGTTCCCGACGCACCGAAGTTGTTGCGAAAATCAACGGGCCCATGTTTCCTTTGATACACACTCTCAGCCTCCGTGATCGCATCCTGGAGGCTGGCTGCGACGGAGAGTGTCAGCGTGGGCCGCTGCGGCGTGTGGCATGCGGTCATCAGCGCCACTAGGTGACAGCACATCGATAGCATCAATACACGACGTGGTTGCGATAACGCCATCTTGACCCGCATAATCCTCCGCCAGCTAAGTGACTGCAATCTCTCTTGAACTCTTGCGTGGCATCGCGCCCGGCGCGCATCCCCATGTACGCCACATTACATCACAGTTGTAATCAGTGGAGCGCGTCTTCAGTCTGGATCATTCGACCGTAAGGATGGGCTAAGGAACGATCTGAAACTCCGCATGCTCCGCGGCTCGTGAATCTCCTCCGACCCATACCGTGTAGTCCGTCTTCTCGATCACCGCGAGTCCGGCGTTGTCGTAGAAGGAGAGTTCCGGAAAGCCCAATGCGAACGTTATCTTCTTCCTTTCGCCGGGCTGCAACCTCACGCGCTCAAACCCCTCGAGACTTCGCACCGGCTGCTCGAGGCTCGCGCCCAGGTTGCGCACATAGCATTGCACCACGTCGGTGCCGCTCCGGCTCCCCGTGTTGCGAACCGTCGCAGTTACGGTGACAAGGTTGCGCGCGTCCTTCCGATTCGCTTCCGCAAACGGAATTGCGCGGCGCGACACCGCTACATCCCCATACGAAAACTGCGTGTAACTCAGCCCGTACCCGAAGGGGAACAACGCATCGTTGGGAACGTCGATGTAACGTGAGAAAAAACGGGAATCGAACGTGGGCGGCTTTGTGAGATCGATGTTCACGGGAGGACGCCCGGTTGGAAACTGATTGTAATAGAGCGGCTCCTGGCCTACCGTGCGCGGAAAACTCATCGGCAGCTTTCCGGCCGGCACAACATCTCCCCACAGCAGATCGGCAATCGCCGAACCGGCTTCTGTACCGGGGAACCACGTCTCCATGATCGCCGCAACATGCTGCGCCGCCCAATCCAGTACCAGCGGCCGCCCCGAAAAAACGAGCAGCACAATCGGCCGTCCCGCCGACGCAACCGTTTCCAGAAGCTTCTCCTGATTTCCGGGCAGGTCGAGGTATGCGCGCGAACCTGCCTCGCCGCTCATCTCGCTCGATTCGCCCAGCGCCATCACCACCACGTCGGCTTGTTTGGCCGCGTCCACGGCCTCCGCGAATCCGTCCTCTGAAGCTCCCAGGATCTCCGTACCTTTTACATACGTCACCGAGCCGCCGATTTTCTTCGCCCGCGCCTCCAGTGCATCTTTCACCGTCACCACATCGGGGTTTCGGCCGTTGCCTCCCCACGATCCCGTCATCTCTCCGCTGTTATCCGCGAGCGGTCCAATTAACGCAATCTTCTTCATGCCGTCTGAAAACGGCAGCAAAGCTGCTCCGCCCTCCACTGGCCTGTTCTGCAACAGCACGATCGATTCTTCCGCAGCCTTTCGCACCAGCGGCCGATGCTCCGGCACGGCGGAAGTGACCTCCGTATCCTCAGCGTATGGATGCTCGAAGAGTCCCAGCGCAAACTTCACGCGCAACACCCGGCGCACCGCTTCATCCACCACGCTCATGGGAACCCGGCCCGACCGGATCAGCCCAGGCAATTCCGTGTCGTAGTAATGCGACATCATATCCATGTCCACACCGGCCATGATCGCCTTGCGCGCCGCTGTAGCCGCGTCCAGCGCGATCCCGTGATTCCGCAGCTCCATCACCGCCGTGTAGTCGCTGACCACAAAGCCATCGAATCCCCAGCCATCGCGAAGAACATTCTTGAGCAAATATGGATTTGCGGTTGACGGCACGCCATTCAGCGCGTTGAACGCACTCATCATCGTCGCGGCGCCTGCCGCAACCGCGGCCTTATAGGGAGGCAGATACACCTGCTCGAGGCGGCTTTCCGACATATCCGTGGTGTTGTATTCCCGGCCCGCCTCGGCCGCGCCATAGGCCGCAAAATGCTTCACTGAGGCGGCGACGCTGGTTGGCAGCGACAAATCACCCTGCTGATACCCACGGATGTAGGCTCGCGCCATTACCGCGCCAAGATAAGCATCCTCGCCGGCGCCCTCTTGCGTTCTTCCCCACCGCGGGTCGCGCGAGATGTCGACCATTGGCGAGTAGAACCAGTTCACGCCTCCCGTTCTCGCCTCCGATGCCGAAATGTGAGCGAGCGACGTGACCAGTTCCGGATCGAACGTCGCCGCAAGTCCCAGCGGAATGGGATAAATCGTCCGATAGCCATGAAGAATGTCGGCCCCGAAAAGTAGCGGGATGTGCAACCGGCTTTTCTCCACCGCCGCATGTTGCAACGCATTGGTGCGCGCCTGGCCGACCGTGTTCAGCAGCGAGCCCAGCTTCCCCGTCGCAACCAGTTCCATCGCATCCACATTCTCGTGCACCGTCGGATTCTTTCCCGGGCTGGCGGCTTCCTCGTCGGCCGTCTTCGCCTGGTGATATCCGCTATCGCTGTACTGCACGAGCTGGCCGAGCTTCTCTTCCAGCGTCATCTGCTTCAAAAGCGCGTCGACTTTTTTCTCAATCGCGGGCGAGGCCAGTTGCGCATTCGAAGGCGAAACACGATGAGAAGAAGGGGCCTGCTCCTGCGCGAACAGCGCAGGCACGGCGCTCGAACCGACAGATAAAAATCCGGCCAGGAAAAATGCTGAAGCGAGCCATCTTTGCGTCTTCTGGCGAAGAATGCGGATCAATCTTGAGTGATTCATTTTGTGTTGCGGCTCCTCTTCCATCAAAGCGCTTCATTTCCAACCCGTGGTCTCTATCTGCGCGCGGTTATCCACTTTCACCAGGTTCCACGTGGCCGCAAAGAGAGCATCGTCATCGCGAAGTCTCACGATGGCGTAATCCCTGCTCCCGCATTTACCCTCGGCGCAAAAGAAACTGAGAAACCAGCAGGAATAGCTAAGGAAGAGCCGTCGCGGAACCTCTGTGACGGCTCGGGTTGTTCAAGTCTCCCGCACCGTGGAGCACGGAAGGACGCCCGTCGTTAGAAATTGAAAAGGGGCGTCCACAGACGCCCCTTCTAACGACTAGAAGCTGAAGCGTGCCTGGAAATCGACGGTTCTCGATCCGAGCGCGCTTGATGCCTGACCAAGGTTCGAATTCTGTATGTTGGTCGAGATGCTGCTGGGGTCAATGTTCAGCAGGTTAAACGCGTTGAACATGTTGGCCTTGATTTCGAACTTCGCGTTTTCGCCCAGGACTGGTATACGGGGCAAACCGAAAGCTTTGGCAAACGTGAAATCGACATCCCTGTATCCGGGGCCGGGAAAGGTGTTGCGACCGAGTCCCGGCGGCGGGACAAAAGTCGTTGTCGACTGCCCTGGGTTGTCCGTGATCGCATTGTCGTAATTCGGAACGCTGAAGTAGTTATTGGAGAACTGATCGTTGTTTGTGCCGGTATTGGCAGTGCCCGGGTTGGAGAAGTTGCTTCCCGTTTTGAAGGCGTCGTTGCTGGTGCTTTTTCGGGCTCCTCCAAGATAGTTGGGGCGCAGGCTCTGGTATCCGTAGTTGCAGGTGTTGCAATAGATCTGGTGCGGCTCCGTATAAACCGGGGTCCATCCAAAGCCCGAGTGCAGGGTCATGATGCCGCTGAGCGTCCATCCGCCGGCGACCTTTTCTGCCCAGCTGTGGCTACCGCGAAAGATAACCGGCTGCCAGACACCGAAGACCTTGAAGGATTTGTTGATGTCAAAGTCCGACCGCCCGTAGGAGTATGCGGGGTTGTACAGATAGGGATTTCGAGAGTATGGACCAGAGTTGGTATCCATGCTGTGGGCCCAGGTAAACTGGCCTTCTGCGGAGAAGCCATGCGAAAACTGGTGCTTGAGTCCGGCAAGCATCATGTTGTTGTTCGATTCACCGCTGCTGCCGAAGGTGTTGACGCTGTTGACGAGAGGATTCAGCGGAGCACCCATGATCTCTCCCAGGGCGTTGGCGTCGTAGTTGTACATCAGATGCCGGCCGAGGCTGCCCTCATAGCCGAGATTGGCGACCAGCGAGTGACCGAGATCGTACTCGACGTCGAGCGAGTAGTGCTCCAGGTACTGGGTGGGCATGTGATTGGGCAAGGCGCTCAGGTTTGCGCCGCCTCCCGTCGGCAGACCGGCGGAGTTAAACGTAGTAATCGCGTTCGGATTTGGCGGGATAGCCGAAGATATTGGTTGGGCTGCTCGAAACCGCGTAAAGAATATTCGGGTTGATGTTCGTCGGGCTTGTGCTGGTACCTGGAACAGAGCTTGTTCCCGGCGGATTGCCGTCGTAATTGTTGGCGTTCGCAATCTGCTCCTCGTTATAGTTCAAGCCGAAACCGCCGCGAACAACCATCTTGCTCTTGAGGGAAGCCGGACTCCAGTTGAAGCCGAATCTGCGGTCCAAAGTTCAGCTTTTGCGCCGTCCAGGCGTTGATGCCGGTGCGAAGGGTGATCCCCGTCAAAAGGCTGGTGCCGCTGCCGAACGTGAGCACGCCCATGTTGTTGTCCTTATCCGTGAGCGGTCCGAAGTAGGAGTAGCGCAGTCCGGCGCTCAAGGTCAGGTTGGGGCGAGCCTTCCACTCGTCCTGAACGAAGAACCCGAACAGATTCTCGCGGTTGTCGTTGCGGAAGCCTCCGGGAATTCCGGTGGTTGCCTGGAAAGGGCCGCCTTCCGCCTCGGGGGCATCGTTCATGAAGTCCCAGAGATTGTAGAAGGTGTAATTCGGCGCTCCGATCGGATCGTTCAGGATAGTAAAGCCGGGTTAAATCAAAGCCGAACTTGATCGTATGCGAATGCAGAACCTTGGTTGCAACGTCTTTGTAGCCGTAGGTCCATTGGTCCAGATGGCTGGGAGAACTCACGCCGAAGCTGCCCAGGCTCACCCCTCCGAATTGCAGAACGCTGTCCTGGGGCAGGCCGAACGGCGCCTGAGGATTGCTCGCAAGTTCGTTGTAGCGCCACCCTGCGGCGTTGGCACGGGCTTCGTTCAGAAAGCTCGGCGAGAAGATATGGTTCCAGATGACCGAGAAGGCATCGTTGACCTGGGAGTGATTGAAGAGGTCATAACCGTATCCGCCGTTGTAGTGGGTCAGGGTCGACGGCTCCCAGTAAATCGCAAAGCTGACGTGATCTTTGCTGGTCACGTCGGCGTCGAGACGTCCGTTGTACTGCTTGAAGTCGCTGCTGGTGGGATTGCTGATGGTGTATTGGGCGATATCGGGAGTGGTCGAGAGTCCGCTGCCGACGCCGGGATTGCTGGTGCTGACGTAGCCGAGATCCTGCGTGCCGAGGCCGGTCGTGAGCGGCGAACCGATGTTCAAGCCCTGCCCCGAGATGGTTGCGCAGTTTACGCCCTCAGTCAGTCCGGCATTCGTGCAGGTCGCAGAGCCAATCAGCGTGCCGAGAACGGCTGCTCCCTTGGGAAATTCAGATAGGTGGAGGCAATGCTGCCCGAGGGAGCCAACTGCGCAAGCGCCGAGGTCGCGTACCATCCGGTGCTCGTCGCGGGGATGTTCTGGCTTTGCCCCTCGTAGTTGAAGAAGGCGAAGATCCTGTTCTTCCAGATTGGTCCGCCGATGCTGCCGCCGAACTGGTTGTAACGATCTTCAGATCCTGAGCAGGCCACGCTCAGCCGGCGTGAGCTTTTGCCCATTCGACCCTACCGACCGCCGACTGCGGGCCGTTCCAGCGCTGATACGCATTCAATCCCGGCCGGATGATCTGCGCGAACAGGCTGCCGTGGAGATCGTTGGTTCCGCTCTTCGAGGTGATTTCGGTCAGCGCGCCGTCAGAACCGGCCGTTCTCGGCGTCGTAGGCGTTGGTGACGATTTTGACGTTGCTGATCGAATCCTCGCTGGGAGTGATCACCGTCGCTCCGCCCCAGACTGCGCTCGCGGTGCTGATGCCGTCGACGGTGTAGCCGTTGTTTTCAAACTGGCCGCCGTTGGCGTTCGCCGAGGCGCCATTCTCCGTGGCAAAGATACTGCTCGATTGCTCCCAGATTGCCGCCGCCGCCGGATGAAGCGCCGGTCTGCGTGCCTGGGGCGTGGAATCCACCGCCGCCGCCTTGTTGCGATCCATCGGCCAGAACGCCGGGAGCCAGTTGAATGAGACTGGTCACGTCGCGCTCGAACGCCGGCATATGCTGGATTTCATTTTCGGAAATCGTTTGTCCGTTGTTCGCCGTCTCTGTATCGAGGGCCGACTCGGTTGAGGCATTGACGGTGACCGTCTGCTGAGTCGATTCCGATCACCAACTGCACATTGATCGCAGTTCGGCTGCTCAGGAATCAGTTGCAACTCGTTCGAGAACCTTCTTCTGGAAGCCCTTCTCGTCGACGACCAGGGTGAACGTATCGGGGGGCAGCGCATTGAAGTTGTAAACACCGCTCCGCATCGCTGGTTCGAACCTCGCTTTCATTGGTTCCGGTGTCGGTCAGGGTCAGCGTCGCGCCGGGAATCACCGCGCCTGTGGTATCGGTCACCACTCCCTGGATGGACGTACGGTACTGGGCATGAGCGGGCAGAGCAAACAGGGCCAGAACAACCGGGGCCAGTTGCCACCACCCACTCCTCAAAGCCACGAAGCCAGGCAAATCCCGGCGGCTCCGAGCAGAGCTACGGACTGCTTTATCTAGCATCACGCTCTCCTCAAAATCGGTTACAGGGGAAACATCAACAGCAAGTCGGGGACGATCTGTGCGCAAACGATTGCGCAATGGAATAGATAGGTACCACCGCGCCTATATCACTGTCAATATTCGAGTTTGAACGCCCGGAACGCCTCGACATTTTGAGCACCCCTTCGATGCGCGCCTCGTTGCGCCGGTTGCTTGTTTTTTCCACCATCAGACAAGCCATTTCAGTCCTCCCGTGTATGCTTGTGCGCGGGAAATGGAGTTCGGTCCTTGCTCCCAGGGAGACAAAATATTGAAATCCGCAAGTCCGGAATTCGGTGGCAAGGGCCACGCAGCTCACTACTTTTTGCCTGTAATGATCCTGTCCGTTTTCTTCGCTGTCGCTGCTGCTTCAGGCGCCGCTCCGCGCACCCCAATCTCTCTGCATCCCGATGACGTCCTTCCAACCGGAAACCAGTGGATCTCGCTGCCCGACATCCGCGCCGGCGACGGCTCGCTCGGCACCTTCAATGTGCTCTCCATGCGCCACCGCGGTCTGCTCCAGGTAAGCGGCGACCGCGGGGGCCCTGTCATTCAGCCTTATTTCACTGCCAACGGGAAGCCTCTCGACTTCCACAATCCATCGTGGGAGCTCATCGCATATTGGATTCCCACTGCGCACCTCACCATCGCAGGCCTCGACGCGACCCTCACCTGGTGTGCACCGCCCGATTCGCGCTGCCGCATTTCTGCGCATGACGCTCACCAACCATAAGTCAGAGCCCGTCGGGGTAACTCTAGGCGTGAAGGCAAATTTCGGAGCAATCGATCGCGTCACCTACGTGCCCGTCGCATTGCGCGGCGAGCGCACCGTCGGACCTGCACCCTGGGTCGAACCGGCTGAAGTCTTCAGCTACATCACCAACGACACCGACTTCGCCTGGACCCTCCTTCATCCCGGCTCCAAGGCCGGCATCACCACGCCTCCCACCACCCCAACGCCCGCCGTCGACGCCAACCAAACAAAGAACCTGGCGCCCGGAGAAACCATCGAGTCCGTTTTCGTCCTCGCCGCTGGAATCGAAGAATTCAGCGCCGCTCACAATGCGCGCGCCCTGCGTGAGCAGATCGACCGCAATGGCGCCGAACGCATCATCGACCAGACCGCCGCATGGCTCGCTGCCCGCACCCGCACGACAGGCAAAGCTGATCTCGATCTCCTGATGAACCGCAACTTCCTCTTCACCGAACTTTATGCATGGGGACGCACCATCGACACCGAGCAACTCGTGGGCGTCACTTCGCGCAGCCCGCGTTATTACGTCTCCGCTGCCTACTGGGATCGCGACGCCATGCTCTGGAGCTTCCCCGGCCTTCTTGACATCGATCCGCCCATGGCTCGCGATGCACTCGAATACGCGCTCTCAACCCAGTTGCGCAACACCGGCACGCACAGTCGATTTATCGACGGCGTCGTCCTCGAAGATGGCTTCCAGCTTGACGAAGCCGCTGGTCCGATCCTCGCCCTGGCGTCCTACATCAACCGCACCAACGACACCGCCTTCTTGTCCGCGCATACATCCGCGCTCGCTCGTCTTCGCGACGGCCTCATCCAACGCTTCGATCCCGCAACCGGCCTTTACTCGTCATTGCAGGACTCTCAGGACGAATTCCAGAAACTTCCCTTCCTCACCTACGACAACGCGCTCGTCTGGCGCGCATTTGTCGACCTGGCTACCCTCTACAAACTGCTCAACGATGCGGCAGACTCGGAGGAGATGACTCGTCGTGCGGGCGCGCTCCATCAGGCCGTGCTCGCTCACTGCGTCTCGAACTCCGCGCCCAACGCCGGCGGTCCCATCTTCGCCTCTGCGACCGACGGAACGAATTACGTCTTCACCGAGATTCCGCCGGGCTCGCTCCTCAAACTGCCGGCCCTCGGATTCCTTCCGGAAACGGATCCAATCTTCGCTCGCACCTACCAGTGGCTGCACTCGAAAAACTACCAGTACTCCTACGCAGACCAGCCATTCGGACTTCCCGGAAGCTACCGGCTGCCCTTCACAACTTCGTGGAGCATCGCCGACCATCTGCTTCTAGCCGCCGGCCGTGACCAGGCCCTCAAGATCCTGCGCGCCAGCGACTGGGACGGAGGCATCATCACTGAAGGCGTCGATCCCGCCTCGGCCAGGATGGATCAAGCCGGCCGCGCCTTCGCCACCGCCGCAGGGTATGTGGCGCACGCCATCTGCCAACTCTCCTGCACAAACATTTCAAAGTGATCCAGACGCCCGAGTCATTCAGCGCCCTTCCTGCGCAACGCTTTGATTCACCACAAATCGCGGCGAAAGCTGTTTCACCGCAATTGCCACCGCCGGAATCAGAAACACCAGCGAGTTCAAAACCCACATCTCCGCGCCGGCCGCGACCTGATCCTTCAGCGGAGTCAGAAAACAAATTCGCGGCGCTTCCGCATACGACGGATACAGAACGCGGCCCGCAAACGCCAGCGTTGCCGACAACACCGTGTTCAGAATGTCCGCGCTCAGCAAATAGGGAATCATTGCCCAGCGCATCCAGCGCGCGCGCGCCGGCCACGGCTCCAGCACCACCCACCAGAACGCCAGCGAAGTCCAAAAGAAGCAGAGGTGCTCACAATCGTGAATCCACTCGCTGCGAAACGTGAGTTCAAACATGGCCGGAACGTGCCAGCCCAGGTAAGCCACATTCATGGCAATCCACGCGAACACCGGATGCGTCACCACGCGGATCCACCGTGCGCGAAACGCCGGTCGCAATCCTCGAATCGCAATCCGCGGCATGCACTAGCCTTGTCTGCGTGGGCAGCAGACCCAGACACCGCGCAGCCCATCGACACGCCTGATCAGGACCAGGCGCAGGCGCTCCAGCGCCACAGACTCCCGCGCCTACGGATGCGACGAAGCCAGCGGATGCTACCCCACCGGCTCCGCCACCCCAGTACAGACGGTTTTGTGTTCAGTGCGCTGGCCGACGGGTACTTTACGGTGAATTTCAATCATCCCGTTGGCATTACGAACCAGCTGCAGAATTTCGACCTCAACAGCGGGACCCCGGAAATGAGCCTGGTTAAGGTCACAGTGGACAAATCCGATAAAATGTTTGGATTCCATGTAGACGCGGGTTTTGGGGAAACGATGCGGTTGATTCATGCCGGGGATGTTGCCGCGCAGGATCATAAGGCGCTGCGATACATCGAACAAATGTACCTGATCGCCAAGCCCAATCATACGCATGGAACGGAATTCGATTTCGGCCAGTTCAGTAACCTGGCCGGGGCGATCAGGTACATTTGTTCGATGTATCGCAGCGCCTTATGATCCTGCGCGGCAACATCCCCGGCATGAATCAACCGCATCGTTTCCCCAAAACCCGCGTCTACATGGAATCCAAACATTTTATCGGATTTGTCCACTGTGACCTTAACCAGGCTCATTTCCGGGGTCCCGCTGTTGAGGTGGAAGTTCTTTTGCAGCTGGTTCGTAATGCCAACGGGATGATTGAAATTCACCGTAAAGTACCCGTCGGCCAGCGCACTGAACACAAAACCGTCGTACTTGGGTGGCGGAGCCGGTGGGGTAGCATCCGCTGGCTTCGTCGCATCCGTAGGCGCGGGAGTCTGTGGCGCTGGAGCCGCCTGCGCCTGGTCCTGATCGGGCGTCTCGATGGGCTGCGCGGTGTCTGGGTCTGCTGCCCACGCAGACAAGGCTAGTGCATGCCGCGGATTGCGATTCGAGGATTGCGACCGGTGTTTCGCGCACGGTGGATCCGCGTGGCGGTGACGCATCCGGTGTTCGCGTGGATTGCCATGAATGTGGCTTACCTGGGCTGGCACGTTCCGGCCATGTTTGAACTCACGTTTCGCAGCGAGTGGATTCACGATTGTGAGCACCTCTGCTTCTTTTGGACTTCGCTGGCGTTCTGGTGGGTGGTGCTGGAGCCGTGGCCGGCGCGCGCGCGGTGGACGCGCTGGGCAATGATCCCCTATTTGCTGAGCGCGGACATTCTGAACACGGTGTTGTCGGCAACGCTGGCGTTTGCGGGCCGCGTTCTGTATCCGTCGTATGCGGAAGCGCCGCGAATTTGTTTTCTGTCTCCGCTGAAGGATCAGGTCACGGGGCCGGCGCGGGAGATGTGGGTTTTGAACTCGCTGGTGTTTCTGATTCCGGCGGTGGCAATTGCGGTGAAACAGCTTTCGCCGCGATTTGTCGTAAATCAAAGTGTTGCGCAGGAAGGGCGCTGAACAACTCGGGCACCTGGATTACTTTGAAATGTTTGTGCAGGAGAGTTGGCAGATGGCGTGCGCGACATACCCTGCGGCGGTGGCGAAGGCGCGGCCGGCCTGATCCATCCTGGCCGAGGCGGGATCGACGCCTTCGGTGATGATGCCTCCGTCCCAGTCGCTGGCGCGCAGGATCTTGAGGGCCTGGTCACGGGCAGGCGGCTAGAAGCAGATGGTCGGCGATGCTCCACGAAGTTGTGAAGGGCAGCCGGTAGCTTCCGGGAAGTCCGAATCGCTGGTCTGCGTAGGAGTACTGGTAGTTTTTCGAGTGCAGCCACTGGTAGGTGCGAGCGAAGATTGGATCCGTTTCCGGAAGGAATCCGAGGGCCGGCAGTTTGAGAAAACCACTACCGGCGGAATCTCGGTGAAGACGTAATTCGTTCCGTCGGTCGCAGAGGCGAAGATGGGACCGCCGGCGTTGGGCGCGGAGTTCGAGACGCAGTGAGCGAGCACGGCCTGATGGAGCGCGCCCGCACGACGAGTCATCTCCTCCGAGTCTGCCGCATCGTTGAGCAGTTTGTAGAGGGTAGCCAGGTCGACAATGCGCGCCAGACGAGCGCGTTGTCGTAGGTGAGGAAGGGACGTTTCTGGAATTCGTCCTGAGAGTCCTGCAATGACGAGTAAAGGCCGGTTGCGGGATCGAAGCGTTGGATGAGGCCGTCGCGAAGACGAGCGAGCGCGGATGTATGCGCGGACAAGAAGGCAGTGTCGTTGGTGCGGTTGATGTAGGACGCCAGGGCGAGGATCGGACCAGCGGCTTCGTCAAGCTGGAAGCCATCTTCGAGGACGACGCCGTCGATAAATCGACTGTGCGTGCCGGTGTTGCGCAACTGGGTTGAGAGCGCGTATTCGAGTGCATCGCGAGCCATCGGCATCGATGTCAAGAAGAGCGGGGAAGCCCAGAGCATGGCGTCGCGATCCCAGGAGGCAGCGGAGACGTAATAACGCGGGCTGCGCGAAGTGACGCCCACGAGTTGCTCGGTGTCGATGGTGCGTCCCCATGCATAAAGTTCGGTGAAGAGGAAGTTGCGGTTCATCAGGAGATCGAGATCAGCTTTGCCTGTCGTGCGGGTGCGGGCAGCGAGCCATGCGGCGGTCTGGTCGATGATGCGTTCGGCGCCATTGCGGTCGATCTGCTCACGCAGGGCGCGCGCATTGTCGACGGCGCTGAATTCTTCGATTCCAGCGGCGAGGACGAAAACGGACTCGATGGTTTCTCCGGGCGCCAGGTTCTTTGTTGGTTGGCGTCGACGGCGGGCGTTGGGGTGGTGGGAGGCGTGGTGATGCCGGCCTTGGAGCCGGGATGAAGGAGGGTCCAGGCGAAGTCGGTGTCGTTGGTGATGTAGCTGAAGACTTCAGCCGGTTCGACCCAGGGGGCCACGCCGACGGTGCGCTCGCCGCGCAATGCGACGGGCACGTAGGTGACGCGATCGATTGCTCCGAAATTTGCCTTCACGCCTAGAGTTACCCCGACGGGCTCTGACTTATGGTTGGTGAGCGTCATGCGCAGAAATGCGGCGCGCGAATCGGGCGGTGCACACCAGGTGAGGGTCGCGTCGAGGCCTGCGATGGTGAGGTGCGCAGTGGGAATCCAATATGCGATGAGCTCCCACGATGGATTGTGGAAGTCGAGAGGCTTCCCGTTGGCAGTGAAATAAGGCTGAATGACAGGGCCCCCGCGGTCGCCGCTTACCTGGAGCAGACCGCGGTGGCGCATGGAGAGGGCACATTGAAGGTGCCGAGCGAGCCGTCGCCGGCACTGATGTCGGGCAGCGAGACCCATTGGTTCCCGGTTGGAAGGACGTCATCGGGATGCAGGGAGATTAGGGTGCGCGGAGCGGCGGCTGAAGCAGCAGCGACAGCGAAGAAGATGAACAGCATCGTTGTCGGCAAAACGTAGTGAGCTGCGTGCACTTGCCACCGAATTCCGGATTTGCCGATTTCAAAATTCTTGTCTCCCTGGCAGCAAGGACCGAATTCCATTTCCCGCGCACAACCATACACGGGAGGACTGAAATGGCCTCTCTGACGACGGAAAAAATAAGCAACCGGCGCAACGAGGCGCGCATCGAAGGGGTGCTAAAAATGCCGAGACTTTCCGGGCGTTCAAACTCGAATATTGACAGTGATATAGGCGCGGTGGTACCTATCTATTCCATTGCGCAATCGTTTGCGCACAGATCGTCCCCGACTTTGCAGTTGATGTTTCCCCTGTAACCGATTTTGAGGAGAGCGTGATGCTAGGTAAAGCAGTCCGTAGCTCTGCACGGAGCCGCCGGGATTTGCGTGGCTTCGTGGCTTTGAGGAGTGGGTGGTGGCAACTGGCCCCGGTTGTTCTGGCCCTGTTTGCTCTGCCCGCTCATGCCCAGTACCGTACGTCAATCCAGGGAGTGGTGACCGATACCACAGGTGCGTTGGTTCCCGGCGCGACGCTGACCCTGACCGACACCGGAACCAATGAAGTGCGAGTCCAAACGAGCGATGGGAGCGGTATTTACAACTTCAATGCGCTACCCCCCGATACGTTCACCCTTAACGTCACCATGAAGGGTTTTCAGAAGAAGGTTCTGAATGAGTTGAAACTGATTCCAGAGCAGCCGAATGCGATCAATGTGCAGTTGGTGATAGGAAACGACTCAGAGACGGTAACCGTCAATGCCTCAACCGAGTCGGCTCTCGATACAGAGACGGCGAACAGCGGACAAACGATTTCCGAAAATGAAATCCAGCATATGCCGGCGTTCGAGCGCGACGTAACCAGTCTCATTCGACTGGCTCCCGGAGTTCTGGCCGATGGTTCGCAACAAGGCGGCGGCGGTGGATTCCTCGCCCCAGGTACGCAGACTGGCGCTTCATCGAACGGCGGCGGCAATCTGGGAGCGACGAGCAGCATCTTTGCGACAGAGAATGGCGCCTCAGCGAACGCCAACGGCGGCCAGTTTGAAAACAACGGCTACACCGTTGACGGCATCAGCACAGCCAGCGCAGTCTGGGGCGGCGCGACGGTGATTACCCCCAGCGAGGATTCGATCAGCAACGTCAAAATCGTCACCAACGCGTACGACGCCGAGAACGGCCGGTTTGACGGTGCGCTGACCGAAATTACCACGAAGAGCGGAACCAACGACCTCCACGGAAGCCTGTTCGCGCAGATCGTCCGGCCGGGGTTGAATGCGTACCAGCGCTGGAACGGCGAGCAGTCGGTGGTGTCGGTCAGGTCGATGGGCAAAGCTCACCCCGGCCGAACGTGGCCTGCTCAGGTCTGAAGATCGTTACAATCAGTTCGGCGGCAGCATCGGCGGGCCAATCTGGAAGAACAAGATCTTCGCGTTCTTCAACTACGCGAGGGGCAAGGCGCGAATATCCCCGCGACGAGCACGGGATGGTACGCGACCTCGGCCCTTGCGCAATTGGCTCCCTCGGCAGCATTGCCTCCACCTATTTGAATTTCAAGGGTGCAGCCGTTCTGGGCACGCTGATTGGCAGTGCGACCTGCACGACCGCGGGACTCGACGCAGGGGGTAAACTGCGCAACCATCTCGGGGCAGGGCTTGAACGTCGGTTCCCCGCTCACGACCGGCCTCGGCACGCAGGATCTCGGCTACGTCAGCACCACCAATCAAGGGGTCGGAAGTGGACTCTCAACCACACCCGATGTCGCCCAATACACCATCAGTAATCCCACCAGCAGCGACTTCAAGCAGTACAACGGACGCCTGGACGCCGACGTGACGGGCAGCGATCACATCAGCTTTGCGATTTACTGGGAGCCGTCGACCCTGACCCACTACAACGGCGGATATGGTTATGACCTGTTCAATCACGACCAGGTCAACGATGCTTTTTCGGTGATCTGGAACCATATCTTCTCGCCAAGCTTTCTGAACGAAGCCCGTGCCAACGCCGCAGGGTGGCGCTGGAACGAACTTGCGAGCAACCCTCAGGCTCCGTTCGGCCTGCCCCAGGACAGCGTTCTGCAATTTGGAGGGGTGAGCCTGGGTAGCTTCGGCGTGAGTTCTCCCAGCCATCTGGACCAATGGACGTACGGCTACAAAGACGTTGCAACCAAGATTCTGCATTCGCATACGCTCAAATTCGGCTTTGACTTAACCCGGCTTTACTTCCTGAACGATCCGATCGGAGCGCCAAATTACACCTTCTACAATCTCTGGGACTTCATCAATGATGCGCCCGAGGCGGAGGGAGGTCCCTTCCAGGCAACCACCGGAATTCCCGGTGGATTCCGCAACGACAACCGCGGTAGAATTTGTTCGGGTTCTTCGTTCAGGATGAATGGAAGGCTCGCCCCAACCTGACCTTGAGTGCTGGAATGCGCTACTCCTACTACGGAGCGCTCACGGATAAGGACAACAACATGGGCGTGCTCACGTTCGGCAGCGGCTCCAGCCTTTTGACGGGGATTACCCTGCACACCGGTATGAACGCGTGGACGCCGCAAAAGCTGAACTTTGGACCGCAGATTGGCTTCAACTGGAGTCCGGCTTCCCTTAAGAGCAAGATGGTTGTTCGCGGCGGTTTCGGCTTGAATTACAACCAGGAGCAGATTGCGAACGCCAACAATTACGACGGCAATCCGCCGGAATAAGCTCTGTTCCAGGTACCAGCACAAGCCCGACGAACATCAACCCCAATATCTGTAAGCCGCCTTTTTCGAGCAACCCAACCAATATCTCCGGCTTCCCACCAAATCCGAACGCGATTACTACGTTCAACTCCGCTGGCCTGCCGACGGGAGGAGGCGCAAACCTGGGTGGCTTGCCCAATCACATGCCCACCCAGTACCTGGAGACACTACTCGCTCGACGTTGAATACGATCTCGGTCACTCGCTGGTGGCCACTCTCGGCTATGAGGGCAGCCTCGGCCGGCATCTGATGTACGACTACGATGCAAACGCCCTGGGTGAGATCATGGGTGCTCCGCTGAATCCCCTCGTCAATAGCGTCAACACGTTCGGCAGCAGCGGTGAATCGAATAACCACATGATGCTTGCCGGACTCAAGCACCAGTTTTCGCATGGCTTCTCAGCAGAAGGCCAGTTTGCGTGGGCCCACAGCATGGATACCAACTCTGGTCCATACTTTCGAAATCCCTATCTGTTCAACTCCGCATACGCTTACGGGCGGTCGGACTTTGACATCAACAAATCCTTCAAGGTCTTCGGTGTCTGGCAACCGGTTATCTTTCGCGGTAGCCACAGTTGGGCAGAAAAGGTCGCCGGCGGATAGACGGCTCCACGGGCATCCTGACCCTGCACTCGGGCTTCGGATGGACCCCGGTTTATACGGAGCCGCACCAGATTTATTGCAACACGTGCAACTACGGATACCAGAGCCTGCGCCCCAACTATCTTGGAGGAGCCCGAAAAAGCTCCAGCAACGACGCCTTCAAAACGGGAAGTGACTTCTCCAACCCGGGCACTGCCAATACCGGCACAAACAACGATCAGTTCTCCAATAACTACTTCAGCGTTCCGAATTACGACAATGCGATCACGGACAACCCAGGGCAGTCGACAACGACTTTTGTCCGCCGCCGGGACTCGGTCGCAACACCTTTCCCGGCCCCGGATACAGGGATGTCGATTTCACGTTTGCCAAAGCTTTCGGTTTGCCCCGTATACCAGTCCTGGGCGAAAACGCGAAGTTCGAAATCAAGGCCAACATGTTCAACGCGTTTAACCTGCTGAACATTGACCCCAGCAGCATCTCAGCGGGCATACAGAATTCGAACCTTGGTCAGGCATCAAGCGCGCTCGGATCAGGAACCCATGAGTCAGGCACGCTTCAGCCTGTAGTCTTAGAAGGGGCGTCTGTGGACGCCCCTTTTCAATTTCTAACGACGGGCGTATTTGCATACTGCACGGTGCGGGAGGCTCCAACAACCCGAGCCGTCACAGAGGTTCCGCGACGGCTCTTCCTTAGCTATTCCTGCTGGTTTCTCAGTTTCTTTTGCGCCGAGGGTAAATGCGGGAGCAGGGATTACGCCATCGTGAGACTTCGCGATGACGATGCTCTCTTTGCGGCCACGTGGAACCTGGTGAAAGTGGATAACCGCGCGCAGATAGAGACCACGGGTTGGAAATGAAGCGCTTTGATGGAAGAGGAGCCGCAACACAAAATGAATCACTCAAGATTGATCCGCATTCTTCGCCAGAAGACGCAAAGATGGCTCGCTTCAGCATTTTTCCTGGCCGGATTTTTATCTGTCGGTTCGAGAGCGCCGTGCCTGCGCTGTTCGCGCAGGAGCAGGCCCCTTCTTCTCATCGTGTTTCGCCTTCGAATGCGCAACTGGCCTCGCCCGCGATTGAGAAAAAAGTCGACGCGCTTGAAGCAGTGCGCTGGAAGAGAAGCTCAGGCCACTCGTGCAGTACAGCGATAGCGGATATCACCAGGCGAAGACGGCCGACGAGGAAGCCGCCAGCCCGGGAAAGAATCCGACGGTGCACGAGAATGTGGATGCGATGGAACTGGTTGCGACGGGGAAGCTGGGCTCGCTGCTGAACACGGTCGGCCAGGCGCGCACCAATGCGTTGCAACATGCGGCGGTGGAGAAGAGCCGGCTCCACATCCGCTACTCTTCGGCGCCGACATTCTTGACGGCTATCGGACCATCTATCCCATGCCGCTCGGACTTGCGGCGACGTGGGATCCAGAGCTGGTAGCGTCGCTCGCTCACATTTCGGCATCGGAGGCGAGAACGGGAGGCGTGAACTGGTTCTACTCGCCAATGGTCGACATCTCGCGCGACCCGCGGTGGGGAAGAACGCAAGAGGGCGCCGGCGAGGATGCTTATCTTGGCGCGGTAATGGCGCGAGCCTACATCCGTGGGTATCAGCAGGGTGATTTGTCGCTGCCAACCAGCGTCGCCGCCTCAGTGAAGCATTTTGCGGCCTATGGCGCGGCCGAAGCGGGACGGGAATACAACACCACCGATATGTCGGAAAGCCGCCTCGAGCAGGTGTACCTGCCGCCCTACAAGGCCGCGGTGCGGCAGGCGCCGCGACGATGATGTGGGCATTTAACGCGCTCAACGGTGTGCCGTCGACCGCCAATCGATATCTGCTTACCAATGTTCTTCGCGACCGCTGGGGATTCGATGGCTTTGTGGTCAGCGACTACACTGCGATTCGCGAGCTTCGCAATCACGGCATCGCGCTGGACGGGGCGACCGCTGCACGCAAGGCGATCACCGCCGGCGTGGACGTGGACATGATGTCGCACCTCTACGATACCGAATTGCCTGGGCGATCGGTGAGGCCGGCTCCCATGATCGTGGTGGATGAAGCGGTGCGCCGGGTGTTGCGCGTCAAGTTTGCGCTCGGACTCTTCGAAGCATCCATACGCGGAGGATACGGAGGTCACCCCCGCCGTGCCGGAGCACCGGCCGCTGGTGCGAAAGGCTGCGGAAGAGTCGATCGTGCTGCTGCAGAACATGCCCGTGAACGGCGGGCCCGCTTCTTCCCTGCCGATTTACGCGCATGAAGCAAGATTGCGCTCATCGGCCCACTCGCCGATAACGCCGAGAAATGACGACCATGGGGAGGCAACGGCCGCAACCCCGATGTGATCACCGTGAAAGATGCACTGGAGGCGCGGGCGAAGAAAATCGGCGGCTCGGTGACGTATGTAAAAGGTACGGAGATCCTGGAACTTCAGAGGACGGATTCGCGGAGGCCGTGGACGCGGCCAAACAAGCCGACGTGGTGGTGATGGCGCTGGGCGAATCGAGCGAGATGAGCGGTGAGGCAGGTTCGCGCGCATACCTCGACCTGCCCGGAAATCAGGAGAAGCTCCTGGAAACGGTTGCGTCGGCGGGACGGCCGATTGTGCTGCTCGTTTTTTCGGGGCGGCCGCTGGTACTGGATTGGGCGGCGCAGCATGTTGCGGCGATCATCGAGGCGTGGTTCCCCGGTACAGAAGCCGGTTCGGCGATTGCCGATCTGCTGTGGGGAGATGTTGTCGCCCAGCCGGAAAGCTGCCGATGAGTTTTCCGCGCACGGTAGGCCAGGAGCCGCTCTATTACAATCAGTTTCCAACCGGGCGTCCTCCCGTGGCGCCGATCTCACAAAGCCGCCCACGTTCGATTCCCGTTTTTTCTCGCGTTACATCGACGTTCCCAACGATGCGTTGTTCCCCTTCGGGTACGGGCTGAGTTACACGCAGTTTCGATATGGGGATGTAGCGGTGTCGCGTCGCGCAATTCCGTTTGCGGAAGCGAATCGGAAGGACGCGCGCAACCTTGTCACCGTAACTGCGACGGTTCGCAACACGGGGAGCCGGAGCGGCACCGACGTGGTGCAATGCTATGTGCGCAACCTGGGCGCGAGCCTCGAGCAGCCGGTGCGAAGTCTCGAGGGGTTTGAGCGCGTGAGGTTGCAGCCCGGCGAAAGGAAGAAGATAACGTTCGCATTGGGCTTTCCGGAACTCTCCTTCTACGACAACGCCGGACTCGCGGTGATCGAGAAGACGGACTACACGGTATGGGTCGGAGGAGATTCACGAGCCGCGGAGCATGCGGAGTTTCAGATCGTTCCTTAGCCCATCCTTACGGTCGAATGATCCAGACTGAAGACGCGCTCCACTGATTACAACTGTGATGTAATGTGGCGTACATGGGGATGCGCGCCGGGCGCGATGCCACGCAAGAGTTCAAGAGAGATTGCAGTCACTTAGCTGGCGGAGGATTATGCGGGTCAAGATGGCGTTATCGCAACCACGTCGTGTATTGATGCTATCGATGTGCTGTCACCTCGTGGCGCTGATGACCGCATGCCACACGCCGCAGCGGCCCACGCTGACACTCTCCGTCGCAGCCAGCCTCCAGGATGCGATCACGGAGGCTGAGAGTGTGTATCAAAGGAAACATGGGCCCGTTGATTTTCGCAACAACTTCGGTGCGTCGGGAACGCTGGCGCGCGAGATCGAGGACGGCGCCCCGGTCGATGCATTCATCGCAGCCGGAGGCAGACCGATGGATCAGCTGCAAACGGAAGCGATGTTGCAACCCGGTTCGCGCATGAACCTGCTGCGCAATTCGCTTGTCCTGATCGCGCCGCGCGGTTCCAGCCTCCAAGGATTCGAGCAACTGGGCGGAAGCCAGGTGAAACTTGTCGCGCTGGGAGATCCGGCCAGCGTGCCTGCCGGCCTGTATGGCAAGCAGACCCTCGAGGCGCTCCATCTCTACGACAAGATCAGTTCGAAACTGGTTTTGGGCAAAGATGTGCGCCAGGTGCTGACCTACGTGGAGACCGGCAATGCGGATGCAGGACTTGTCTATGCGACGGATGCACTGATCTCAAACAAGGTGCGCACGGTGGCCGTCGCGCCGGAGGAATCCCATGATCCCATCGTTTACCCGGTCGCGGAAGTAAAGACTACGAAGAATGACGCAGCGGTGCGCGTATTTCTCGCGTTTCTCACCTCGCCGGAGGCTCGGGCAATCTTCGTGAAGCATGGATTTACAATGGCCTAACCGTGCATCCGGCGTTCGACTCATCTCCGTTCATCATCTCCATAGCCACGACCTGCGCTGCCACGGTTGCAACATTTTTCCTTGGGCTGATGGCGGCGCGCGCGATGTACGGATTGCACGGATCTCTGCGCGCGTGGGTGGATGGGGTGCTGACGTTGCCTCTTGTCCTTCCACCCACGGTTGTAGGTTTTTTCCTGTTGCTGGTGTTTGGACGAAGAAGCCCCATCGGATTTGCGCTTGAGCACATCGGCTTGATGATTGTGTTTTCGTGGCCGGCAACGGTGATTGCCGCCACCGTGGTGGCGTTTCCCCTGATGTACCGGACCTCGCTGGGAGCGCTCGAGCAGGTCAATCCGACGCTGCTGCAGGCGGCGCGGACGCTGGGCGCATCGGAGTGGGTTGTCTTTCTCAGGGTGCAGTTGCCACTTGCGGCTCCCGGCGTGCTCGCGGGAACGGTGCTCGCCTTCGCTCGCGCCATGGGCGAATTTGGCGCCACGCTGATGCTGGCAGGCAATATTCCCGGACGCACGCAGACAATGCCGATCGCCATTTTCTCGGCGACCGAGAGCGGCGATATGCGTACAGCTGCGCTGTGGGTTGTGCTGATCGTTGCGATTTCGTTAGCTATTATCCGGCTGCTCAATTACGAAAGAAAGATGCGGCCGGCGATGCCGGAGCAGGCGGCAGCATCCCTTACAGCTCAGGCGGGGCCGGTAATGGCGCTCGCTGAGTCGGCCCCGGTCGCGGTGAGCCCCGATGAAGCAGGGAGTCGTTTCGGTCTGGAAGTGGACGCCGAGCGCAAGCTTGAGAACTTTGCGCTGAAGATTGCCTTCAGGGCCGGCAAAGGAGCAGTCGGACTACTCGGAGCATCTGGCGCGGGAAAGTCGATGACGCTGCGCATGATTGCGGGCGTAACTGCGCCGGATCGAGGACGAATTGTTCTCAACGATCGCGTGCTCTACGACAGCGCGACAAAGCAGAATGTTCCTGCGTCGCAACGTCGAATCGGAGTTGTTTTCCAGGATTATGCTCTCTTTCCTCACTTGACGGTGGCACAGAATGTCGGCTTCGGTCTGCGTGCGCTGCCGAGTGAGGATCGAAGGGCGCGCGTTGATCAACAGCTCGCCACCATGCAGATCGCGGAGTTGGCCAACCGGTTTCCAAAGGAGATTTCAGGCGGACAGCGGCAACGGGTAGCGATTGCACGCTGCATGGCCATCAACCCGGATGCCCTGCTCTTCGACGAGCCATTCGCCGCGCTTGATCCGCACCTGCGCAGGCAGACAGAGGAGCAACTGCGCAGAACGCTGGCGGACTTCACGGGCGCCGTCGTGTTTGTCACGCACGACATGGAGGAGGCGTTCCGTTTCTGTACGGATCTTCTGGTGCTGGATCGAGGGAATGTGATCGCAAGCGGCCCCAAGCATCAGCTCTTCGAGGATCCGCGAACGGTTGCCGCTGCGCGCTTGACCGGTTGCAAGAATGTTGTTCCAGCCGCGCCGGCCGGGGAAAATCGAGTCACGGTTCCTACGTGGAACTGCGATCTCGCTACGTCGAAGCCGATTGGAGCGAACCTTACGCACGTCGGTTACCGCTCCCACCAGATTCGCTTTGTGACAGAGAGAAGCGGCGACAACGTGTTTTCGTGCTGGCTGGTGAGTGCCAACGAGGCGCCGCACGAGATGACGCTCTACCTGCGATTGCACGCCTGCCCTAAACCCGGAGATCCGGCTCACCTGCAAGCGGATGTGCCGAAGGATCTGTGGCAAAGACTGAGTGCGCAGGCGCAGCCATGGACCATCATGCTGGACCCGCCCAGGCTCCTGCTGTTGCAGGATTGAACCCTCCCGGCGGTCCCTTTTCCTGGCTTTGATGAATCTCAGACGCAAGACCAAGAATCCAATTGAGAGGATCATCTGTCGGACTCTAAACTCGGGATTCGCGGCGGTTAGCTTGAACCAGTGGGAACAAAGGATTATACTCAAAATATACGACTATTTTGGTCGTATATTGTGAAGCCGGATGTGCAGATCTGAACGGCTATATAAGATGCTGCGGTCACGGCCTCCAGGAGAATGCCATGGGGTCGAGCATCAACGAAATCCGGGATTTGACCCGCCAGGACTACAAGTGGGGTTTCGTCACAGACATTGAAAGCGAGCACGCTCCCCGCGGGCTTAACGAAGACATCGTCCGCCTTATTTCCACCAAAAAGCGCGAGCCGGAGTTCATGCTGCAGTGGAGGCTGAAGGCCCTCCGCCATTGGCTGTCGCTCGAGAAGGCCGAAGCGGAGCCGAAGTGGGCGAACATCCACTACGATCCGATCGACTATCAGAACATCGTTTACTACTCGGCGCCCAAGCAGAAGCCAGGGTTGAAAAGCCTGAGTGAACTCGATCCGGAGATTCTGCGCACTTACGAAAAGCTGGGAATCCCGCTGGCAGAACAGCAACTCCTCGCGGGCGTGGCTGTCGACGCGGTTTTCGACAGCGTTTCGGTAGCGACCACGTTCAAAGGGAAGCTGGCGGAGCTGGGGATTATTTTCTGTTCCTTTTCTGAAGCCGTCGAAAAACATCCAGCCCTGATTCAGCAATATCTCGGCACAGTCGTGCCGCACACCGACAACTTCTTCGCAGCTTTGAATGCGGCAGTCTTCACCGATGGATCGTTCGTCTACGTGCCCAAGGGCGTGCGCTGCCCGCTCGAGCTCTCGACATATTTCCGTATCAATGCGGCGGAGACCGGGCAGTTCGAGCGCACGCTGATCATTGCGGACGAAGGCTCCTATGTCAGCTATCTCGAAGGCTGCACCGCGCCGATCCGCGACGAAAACCAGTTGCATGCGGCGGTTGTGGAGTTGGTGGCGCTTGACAATGCGCAGATCAAGTACTCGACGGTGCAGAACTGGTATCCCGGCGACAAGCAGGGCCGCGGCGGAATCTATAACTTCGTGACCAAGCGCGGCAAGTGCGCGGGAGTGAACTCGAAGATCTCATGGACGCAGGTTGAGACCGGCTCCGCAATCACATGGAAGTATCCGAGCTGCATCCTGCAAGGTGACAACTCGGTCGGCGAATTCTATTCCGTAGCCTTGACCAACAACTATCAGCAAGCCGATACCGGCACGAAGATGATTCATATTGGCAAGAACACGCGGAGCACGATCGTTTCCAAGGGAATCTCCGCGGGCCACGGGCAGAACAGCTATCGCGGCATGGTCAAGATTCAGAAAGGCGCAACCGGCGCGCGTAATTACACGCAATGCGACAGCCTTCTGATCGGCGATCAGTGCGGAGCGCACACCTTCCCCTACATCGAGGTGAAGAATTCGTCGGCACACATGGAGCATGAGGCATCTACATCGAAGATCGGCGAAGACCAGCTCTTCTATCTGCAACAGCGAGGCCTGAAGATTGAAGACGCGGTTTCCATGATCGTGAATGGGTTCTGCAAGCAGGTGTTTCGCGAATTGCCGATGGAGTTTGCGGTCGAAGCGCAAAAGCTGCTGGGGATCAGCCTTGAAGGCAGCGTTGGCTGAGTCCGCTGAAAACGATTTTGTTGCGCACGTTGAGGTGACGAATGAGCTTATTGAAGATAGAGAATCTGCACGCGCAGGTTGATGGGCACGAAATTCTCAAGGGTATCGACCTGGCCATCAATGCCGGCGAAGTACATTGCATCATGGGCCCCAATGGTTCGGGAAAAAGCACGCTGGCGCAGGTTCTGTCGCGGCGGCCGTCGTATGAAGTAACGTCGGGCACAGTGTCTTTCAACGGCAAGGATCTGCTGGCGATGAAGCCGGAAGAGGCTGCATGCGAAGGACTCTTCCTGGCATTCCAGTATCCGGTCGAGATCCCGGGGATTGGTAACGCCTACTTTCTGCGCAGCGCGCTGAATGCTATCCGCAAATATCACGGGCTGGACGAACTGGACGGCATGGATTTTCTGCCCTTGTTCCGCGAAAAGCTGGAACTGCTGGAGATGGACGAGAGCCTGATGAACCGCTCGGTGAATGAAGGCTTTTCGGGCGGAGAAAAGAAGCGTAACGAGATATTCCAGATGGCCATGCTCGAACCAAAGCTGGCGATTCTGGATGAGACCGATTCCGGGCTCGACATTGACGCGCTCAGAATTGTTGCGCAAGGCGTGAATGCCATGCGCGATCCAGGCCGCGCGATGCTCGTGATCACCCACTACCAGCGCCTACTGAACTACATCGTGCCCGATTTTGTCCACGTGCTCGTCGATGGCCGCATTGTGCGCTCCGGCGGCCCTGAACTTGCGCTCGAGCTGGAAGAGAAGGGCTATGGATCAACCGAGGCCGAAGCGCAACAGATCGCAGCTTCGGCTTGAGAAGGGCAAGTGGATGACAGTAGAAATCGCCCAACTCGAGAATTACCTGGACAGCTTTACGGAGTTTGCGAAGGGAACTGCGCAGGGCGCGCCGCCGTGGCTTCGCGAGCTTCGCGAAAGGGCGTTCGCACAATTTTGCGATGTGGGTTTTCCCACCTCTCACGACGAGGATTGGCGTTTCACGAACGTCTCTGCGTTGGCACGGACCCCATTCCGGCTGGCGCGCGGAAGCGCGGTTGATATCACCGAGTCGGATCTCGCAGCGTGGCGCATGGAGAGTGCAGCTGCAAGAATCGTTTTTGTAGACGGGCAATTTGCGCCAGACCTCTCCACGTTGCGCGAGCTGCCTGAAGGCGTTACGGTCAATGGACTTGGCAATGCGATTTCCACCGGGTCGAAAGTGGCTGCCGATCATCTGGGGCGCTATCTCGATATCGAGCGTGATCCGTTCTGCGCTCTGAATACCGCTTTCGCCGAGGATGGAGCGTTTGTGCACGTCCGCAGAGGCGTAGTGGTGACACAGCCGATCCATCTGCTGTTTGTTTCCACATCGAATTCCGATCCGGCGATGACGCATCCTCGCAACCTGGTCGTGGTTGAAGACGAGGGTCAGGCATCGATCGTTGAGGAATACGTCTCGCGGGGTGCGGAGATGCCCGCGTTTTCGAATGCAGTCACGGAACTGGTCGCAGGCGGCAACGCCACCGTTATGCATACCATGATCGAGCGCGAGAATCTCCAGACGTACAACTTGTCCACCCTGCGCGTGGAGCAGGCCAGAAGCGCCAACGTCACCTCGCACTCGCTCCTGCTCGGTGGCGCACTGGTGCGCAACAACGTGCATCCGGTGCTCGCGGGCGAAGGGGCAGAATGCCTGATTAATGGCCTGTTTATTGGTGCGGGGCGGCAGCATCTCGACAATTACATGCTTGTGGAGCACGCCAGCCCGCACTGTGCCAGCAGGCAGTTTTATAACGGAATCCTGGACGCCCGCTCGCATGGAGTATTCCATGGCCGCATCGTCGTACACAAAGACGCGCAGAAAACCGATGCCAAGCAGACGAACCGGAACCTCTTGCTTTCAGACGACGCGCAGATCGATACCAAGCCGCAGTTGGAGATCTATGCCGACGACGTGAAATGTACGCATGGAGCGACCATCGGCCAGATCGAGGAGAGCGCACTTTACTATCTTCGTTCGCGCGGCATAAGTGAGATAGATGCGCGCCGGATCCTGTTGCAGGCATTTGCGGGCGAGTGCCTTGAACGCATCACGCAGGGCGCGGTGCGCGACTACTGCAAAGCCATTGTTGTCGAACGCCTGCTGTCGCTTGCCAATCCTGCGGCAGTCGAGGCACCCGCACTTACAAAAAGCAAAGTCAGGAATGGTAAGGAGGTCGCATGAGCGCCCCTGTCGAGGCAACCCGTCTACGCGGCAACAAGATTCTCAAGTCCGCCGCGCCAGTCATTGATTTGGAAAAGGTCCGGGCCGACTTTCCCATCCTTCGCGAGCGAGTCTATGGCCGTCCGCTCGTGTATCTGGATAATGCCGCCACATCGCAGAAGCCAAATGCGGTGATTGAAGCGGTGGTCGAATATTACCGGCACGACAACGCCAACATCCATCGCGGCGTACATTTGCTCTCGCAGCGCGCCACCAATGCCTATGAAGCGGTGCGATCTGCGGTCCAGGCATTCCTGCATGCTGAGCAGGCAAGCGAGATCGTGTTTGTACGCGGCGCGACAGAAGCCATCAACCTTGTGGCTCAAACTTACGGCCGTACCCACGTTGAATCCGGCGATGAAGTGCTGATTACGGCCATGGAGCATCACTCCAACATCGTTCCCTGGCAGATTCTTTGCGAAGAAAAAGGTGCGGTGCTGACGGTTGCGCCCATTAACAATCGCGGCGAAGTGCTCCTCGATGAGTTTCAAAAGCTCCTGAGCCCGCGCACCAGGATTGTCTCCGTTGCGCATGTTTCCAATGCTCTGGGTTCCATCAACCCGGTGAAGCAAATGGTCGCGATGGCGCATGCAGCGAACGCTGCCGTGCTGGTGGATGGGGCACAGGCTGCTCCTCATCTGCGGATCGACGTTCAGGATCTCGATTGCGATTTCTATGCCTTTTCCGGGCACAAGGTCTATGGCCCCACCGGCATCGGCGTTTTGTATGGCAAGGCCGCGTTGCTGGACCAGATGCCGCCGTATCAGGGTGGCGGCGAAATGATCACCTCAGTCACTTTTGAGAAGACGATTTACAACAAGGTGCCGCACAAGTTTGAGGCCGGCACTCCCGACATTGCGGGCGTGATTGGCCTGGGCGCGGCAATCGACTATATCAATGGCCTCGGCATCGCCACCATCGGCGCGCACGAGCATGAGTTGTTGACCTACGGAACTGAGAAGCTCTCGGCGATTCCGGGCCTTCGCATCGTGGGAACAGCGCAGGAAAAGGCCGGCGTGCTTTCGTTTGTCATGGATGGGATTCACCCGCATGACATCGGCACCATCCTCGACCAGGAAGGCATCGCCGTTCGCACCGGACACCATTGCGCCCAGCCGGTAATGGATCGGTTTGGAATCCCGGCCACGGTGCGCGCTTCTTTTGCGCTCTACAACACCAAGGAAGAGATCGATGCCCTGGCTCACGGCATCCAAAAAGTGAGAGAGGTGCTGGGCTGATGGCGGATCTTCGGGACATTTATCAGGAAGTAATCCTCGAGCACGCCAAGGCTCCGCGAAATTTCCGCGAACTGCCCGCTCCCGACTACAAGGCGGAAGGAGTCAATCCTCTTTGCGGCGATCGATGCTCGGTCTCTGTTGCAATGGAAGGTCACGTGATCAAGGACATCGCCTTTCAGGGTTCTGGCTGCGCTATCTCGCGAGCGTCCGCGTCGATGATGACGCAGAGCCTGAAGGGTAAAACCGCGGAAGAGGCCGAAAGACTGTTTCACAACTTTCAGCGCATGGTTACCGGCCGGAGTTACGAAAACGGAAATCAGAACGGCAACGGGAATCATGCAGACATGGGAAAACTGAAAGTGTTCGCCGGCGTCTCCGGATTCCCGGCACGGGTAAAGTGCGCTACGCTGGCGTGGCACACGATGCATGCCGCGCTGCACGGAGAACGCGCGCCGGTTTCGACCGAGTAATGCCGCGGGGCGCAGAGAGATTGCTGACATGATGGAGACGATCGAACTCAAGCGCGATTGCGAAGGCGTTGCAATTCCCAGCGGCCGGCGGGAAGTGCTGCCGCGAGGTACAGCTGTGCGTGTTTTGCAGTCGCGAGGCGGCAGCTACACGGTTTCGACCAGGATGCACGCAATGTATCGCATCGAAGCCAGAGACGCGGATGCGCTGGGATACGATGCGCCTGCCGCCAGCGAGCCTCAACCGCAAGGCCCGCTCAGTGAACATATGGTTCTGGATACCTTGAAGACAGTCTTCGATCCGGAGATCCCCGTCAACATTGTCGATCTTGGCCTGGTGTATTCGTGCGCGATTTCGCCGGCCGAGGACGGCGGCAAGAGAATCGATATCCGTATGGCGATGACCTCGCCGGGATGCGGGATGAGCGATGTGCTTAAGGCCGACGTGGAAAGCAAACTGGCGCGATTGCCTGAGGTCACGAAAGCTCAGGTGGAGGTTGTCTTCGATCCACCATGGAATCCGAGCCGCATGTCGGACGCTACGCGACTGCAGTTGGGCCTGGATTTCGGAAACTCTGGCCCTGAAAAACTGATAAAGATCTCTTAGTGTCTCGATCACGGACGGGCGCGTTCCATGATTAAGGCCTACTGACTGTCTAACGTGTGTAGCTCTCGATCCGCTGTCTCACGAGGCAACGGGGCGTATCCGAGGGCTGAGCATTCCTTCTGACCTGAGGTGAGGATCCACCGAAGAAGTTCGATGAGAGCGGCTCTCCTGGTTGGATCTGCCGATTCTGGCAGAAGAAGAATCCACGTGAATGCCGCGATTGGATATGCAAGCTTGCCGGGCGGATTGCTGATAGCCTCCGGAGTTGCCCCAGCGACTTCGGACTCCCGGGCTGCTTCAGCAAGGCTGTCAAGGTCCGCCTTGATGAACTCGCCGCCTTTGTTGCGAACTGCAGCGAAGTTGAGCTCGTGCTGGATTGCGTATGTCAATTCGACATAGCCAATTGAATTGGGAGTCGACTGAACCTTGTCGGCGACGCCTTCATTGCGTTCAGCTCCGATCCAACTGGCCACTGAAGGGTCGTGCCCCGGCCAAAATCCGTGGACCATTTGGGGCTCACCTTGGAGAGAAAATCGCTCCACACCCAGGTCGTGCCACTGCCATCGGAGCGGTGAACGACCGCGATTTCAGCACCCGGCAGATCGATCCGCTTGTTCAAGCGGCGAATCCCGGGGTCATTCCAGCGCCGCACGCGGCCGAGATAGATGGACAAGCGATCGCGCCGATCAGGATGGACAAGATTTGCGGGAAGTTCGCCGAAAACGCGCACAAGCTCTCGCTTCCCAGACTGGGCAGGGCGACGCGCAACCAACCTCGCTCCCAAGGACGAAGAGCTCACTGGGGGCTGGATTCAATCAATTGCCAAGGCAATATTATTGCGCCAGGTCGTGCGTCTGGAGGCGCTAGGCGAAGACCTTTTCCCTGTCGGCGGGGAAACGGACGGGTGCAGCAGGGCGACAGGAGAGCGCGGACTCGGCCTCCTCGATGCGCCGAAGGAGGATCCTGCGGAGCTTGCCGGCGGCTTCGTCGTCCAAACCGAGGTGCGAGTACTCTTCCATCACATCAAGGGCATAGCGGAGTTCGTTCGCGTGGTCTGGATTGAGAACAGTGTTCATATATGACTATTATACCGGGCGACGGGCGGGTTTATCGATTTTCTCAAGGAGGTTGGAAGCGACCGTAAGACAGACTAACAGAAGGACATGCGTGGAATCGGCGGGTCGCACTGGTCCGAAAGCAGCCTGTGAATATCCGTGTCTCCCGACAGACAGAGCGGCCCGCTCTTGGGAAAGCGGGCTCTCCGTTCGTCATGGAACCAATCTCTAGCGATGTCCGCCGCCGTGGGATGCCCTCTGATAACCAGCGGCGTGTTCCCGGCCCGCATCGTGACCGGCATCGCCGGTATGGCCTTGTCCATCCCGCGCTTCGTTGCCATGGAAGTGATTGAACGCCCGCTCACCGCGCTCGGGAAAAGGCCCCGCATATCCATGACGAGGATCGAAGCGGTTGTCTACATGGCCGTAGAAGCCATGAGGACCATGGAACCACGGACCGGCTCCGATGAAAACTCCGCCCAAGAACCAATCCGGCCCGTAGTAGCCGTAGGGCGCACAGTTATATGGTGCGTAGTCGAAGTAGCCGTATGGGCAAACAGGCGCGACTCCAATGTTGACGGAAATCTGGGCCGGCGCTGTGGGAACAGCGCTCACCAGTGCAACAGTAGCGGCTAAACACGCAAGCATCTTCCATGGGGACATATTTCCTCCTGGATACTTCCGGAAAATTGTAACGGAGAGAACCATTCATATTGTCAATTGTCGAGAAGTTTCCGAATCATTCTTAAAGGCCAAAAGAAGAATGCTTACCCGACGGAATGGGCGGTGATGGACATTGCGCGCGAAGCGTAGCGGCCCGTTCATTCGGCTGCTTTTTCCGCCAGGGTTTTGACGGCCGCAAGATTCTGGGCCAGCTCCGGCGGAATCCCATGCCGCTGGGCAAGGTATTCCGTGCTGTTGTAGGAAACCAGAACCTTGCCCTCTGCATTTTCCCAGATAAGGATTTTCAGGGGAAGATCGATAGCGCTGCTCGGTGCAGCCAGCATGACGGGAGTTCCAGCCTTGGGGCTGCCAAAGATCACGAGCTTGGTGGGACGCATCGTCATTCCAACCTTGGCTGCTTCACCGCTATGGTCAACGACCGCAAACAACGAAATCCCTTTCGCGCTCAAGAGAATTTTCGTTTTCTCCAAAGTCTCTTCGACCGAGTGATGGCTGGGAATTTCGACAATTCCTCTGCGGTTATCAAGCGACATCGTGCCCTCCATTTTGTTTGTCATATGCTGAGAATCGGAGCCTCGAACTTTGAATAGATACATCGCCATTCCGATTCCAACCAGGGCCAGGAACATTGCAACCACGACCGCCAGAGTCGCATGATGAGGCCGCGATGGGCCGCCGCGATCCAATTCCCTGACGAGCCGGACGTGGTTCAGTCCCGCTGCAATGCTCACCACTACACCCGAGGCAATCAGAACAACGCCAAACCAAAGGGATAAGCCCGTAGACTTGCCCGTCGAAATGTTCTGCGCGATTTGAAGTTGCTGGAGAAAGAGCCCGAATCGTGCTACTACAAAACCGAAACCCATCAGCGCGAGCCCGGTCCGAATCCACGCCAGCAGCGTGCGTTCAGCTGCCAGGTAATCGCTCAGACTTACGTTGTGCTTCGACTCACCCGATTCGTCCATGACGTCTCGCCTTCACCTGCCGTGGTCGCACAACGAATATCAACAGAACACTTGTTCTTTCGAACTCTGAAAACTCGGTCTATCCCAATCTACCTGACCCCGTGTAGCATGGGGTCGTTGACCGGGGAAAATGCGGCGGCGAAGTTCTCTGGAGTCGCAGCCGGCGATGCTTTTCCGCCAGTCTCGAATGCCATCACCAAACGAATGGTAAACTCCGGCTCCCCTGCGCGGACACCCCCGGCCCGCTCCCTGCGGACGAAACGAATCGGCTTGGCCGCTCTCACCACTCTTTTTTGGGTTGTCGCCCACCAGGCATTTGCGCAGCAAACCGCGCCTCAATTTGAGGATCTGGCGAATCGCGCGGCTGCGGCCCGCAATGAAAACAACCTGCCCCTGGCCATTCAGCTTTACGCTCAAGCCGAGGATCTCAGGCCCGATTGGGCGGAAGGTTGGTTTTACCTCGGTCTCCTGCAGTACACGGTCAATCAATATCCACCTGCCATCGAAGCGTTCAACCATCTGCTTCAACTTCAGCCCGCAGCCGCTCCAGCAATGGCGCTGCGCGGATTGTGCGAGTTTGAGACCGGCGCTTACGACGATTCACTGCGCGATCTTGAGCAGGCCGTCGCACGCGGCGCTGCAAACGAGCCACGCAATGCGCAGGTCATCCGCTTTCACCTTGCTCAGTTGCTGGCTCACGCGGGGCGCTTTGAAGAAGCTGTCTCGCAGTATCGTTTTTTCGTCCTGCTTCCCGTCGATGATCCGGACTTAATGGCCGGGCTGGGATTGGCTGGGATGCAGGTCAAGACCCTGGTCAAAGACGCTTCCCCGGCCGATCGCGAACTCTACCAGGCAGTCGGGAAGGCCGGATTTACCTTTCTCTCCGGCGACCCTCTGACTGCCGGCGACCTCTTCACGAAAGTCTTTGCGCGCTATCCGACCGCTTTGAATGTTCACCTCTTCTACGGCACTCTGCTCTATCTCGACTCCCCTGACCTCGCCGTGGACCAGTTCCAATCCGAGGTCGCTCTGGCGCCGGCCAACGCTTCGGCGCGCGCGAAGCTCGCGTTCACTTTGCTGACGGTGCGCCGTTACCGCGAGGCGCTCGCGGAAGCGGAGCATGCTTACGCCGCGCAACCCGATCTGGAGATTGCGCAGATCGCTCTCGGCCGCAGCCTCGCCGAAAGCGGAGACGTGGAGCGCGCGGCCGCATTGCTCAAAGCAGTTTTGCAGCGCGATCCCAACAATCTTGAGGCGCATCTGGGAATGGTTGCGGTCTACTCCCGAGCCGGAAGAAGGGAGGACGCTTACCGTGAGCGCATGGTTTGCCTTGGTCTGGGTAAGTAATCAGGAAAGGCCTGCCGGGCCTGTTTGCGCAACGACCGTGCTGGGGTTGATGTTTGCGGCCTTCTCGACGCTTCCAGTATTCGCTCAGCGCTCCCAACCTGCGGCAGCGCCGGTCACCTGCGCCACCTGCCACCTCGGTGTAACGACCTCCTATGCGCATGCGCCCATGCGCCACGCGCTCGAAGCTCCCGGCGCCAATCCCACACTCGACGCCCATCCCGATCTCGCCGTCCAGATTGGGCGATATTCCTACAGGGTTCAGACCCGGAATGGTCAAAGCACTTATTCTGTCTCCGACGGAAAAGACTCCATCACGATCCCATTACGCTGGATCTTCGGCCAGCATTCCCAGACGTGGGTACTTGAAAAAGATGGTCATTTCTACGAGAGCCTCGTCACCTATTTTCCGCGAGACCAGGTGCTCGCCACCACGCCCGGAGACGCCGGCATAACGCCAAACACGCTCACTGAGGCGATGGGACGGGAACTGCCGTTCTGGGAGACTCGGAACTGCTTCAACTGCCACGCGACGAATGCGATTGCCGGCGAAAAACTCACGCTGGATAAGCTGACTCCGGGCATCTCCTGCGAGCGCTGTCATGAAGGCTCTCTGCAACACATGTCTGATGCGGCGCTGGGCAACTTCACTACGAATCCCAGGCCTTTGAAGCGCATGAATGCGGACGAGGTTTCGGACTTCTGCGGTCAATGTCATCGCACCTGGGATCTGGTCGTGCGCAACCACTGGAAGGGTCCGGCATTTGTCCGCTTCCAGCCTTACCGCCTTGGCAACAGCAAATGCTTCATAGGCAATGATCCGCGCATCAGTTGCCTTGCATGTCATGACCCGCATCAGCCGGCCAATCGCAATCTCGGCTACTACGACTCGAAATGCCTGGCCTGTCATGGAGAATCAAAATCGTCCAATGCAGCTGCTGCCATCAGGAACTGCCCGGTGGCCAAGACGAATTGCGTTTCCTGCCACATGCCGAAGGTGGAGCGAGACAACGATCACCAGAGTTTCACCGACCATCAGATTCGCATCGTGCACCCCGGCGACGGATACCCCAACTAGACTCATCCGTGGCAAGCCGATCCGGAAACTTCCCCTTGTGAACGCAGAACTTTTCTCGCTCAGAAGCAATCTGAATAGGTAAGTTGTCAAAAGGCTGGAGGTCCGATGCGAACTCTCGTCTGTCTCCTCTCGCTTTTCTTTGTTGCCGGCTTTCTCCTCAGCGGGTGCGGTGGGCACGGTGTGAATGAGGGGGGCGGCGTTGCCGTTGGCGGCGGCTCCGGTGGTTCGGGTGGAACCGGTACCTCTGGCGGCACTTCGGGCGGCGGCACGTCGGGTGGCACATCGGGTGGAACCTCCGGCGGCACTTCAGGGGGCGGTTCTGGCGGTTCGGGAGGTTCAGGCGGTTCGGGAGCGTCTGTTCCTGGATTTGGGGGCCCAGAAGCTTCTAACGTGCCGCCCAAACCGGTACAGGGGCTTGTAAATGGAGGCCAGTCTCGAGCTGTGGCAGGCGCCAGGGTCTATGTTCTCCAGGTCAACTCGAGTCCTTTTGGGAACTCATCGGTTTCCCTGCTCAATACCACGACCGGAAATCTCCGCGATTCCATCGGCAATTACGTCCTCAGCGGCGAATACGGCGGATTCTCGATCGCGGGTAATTACACCTGCACCGCCGGCCACCAGGTCTACGTCTACGCGCGTGGCGGCAACAGCGGCGGAGATGGCTCGAACGACGCGATTGGTCTGATGGCATCGCTTGGGCTCTGCCCCGCATCCGGAAATTTCGACACTGCAACGCCTTTCATCTTCGTCAACGAAGTGACGACCGTTGCAGCGGCGTATGCAATGGCTGATATGGCTACGGATGCAACGCATGTCTCCGGTTCCGCTGGGCCTCGCGCCAGCGCTTCCGACCTTGCCAGCGTCTCGACTGGATTTGCCAACTCCGCGTTGCCGTCCAGGCCGGAGAGAAAGGTTCCGACGAGCAAGATCCACACCCTCGCCAACATTCTCGCGGCCTGCGTAAACTCCAGCTCACCTGCATCCGAAGGCTGCATGGCCCTCTTCGCGAATGCACGCAGCAACGGCGGCACAGGAACCACGCCGGGCGACACGGCTACAGCGGCAATCAACATCGCGCGCAACCCGCACGCCAACGTTGCCTCGCTATTTGGCCTTCAGCCGAAAGTCTCAGCGCCTTTCGCGCCCGCCCTCGAAACTGCTCCAGTGGACTTCACGCTCGCTCCCGAAGAAGCTGAAACCACCGTTGCTTCAATGGTCCGGGAATCTCAGCAATAACGCCGGTGGGTTGGAATTGCGCAACAAGTGCCAAACCACCATAAACGGATCCCTTGAACCGCAGTGCCTCCACGCGGCGACACCAGTTATACCAACGAGGCCGTTAACGGGATCTTCATGAGGATTGCCGATCCGTCAAAGTACCGCGTCACCCCTCATCCCTCCAAGTGCCTGAAAACGCGCAGCAAAAAGAAGTGGCCTCTTTGCATCCTATTCCTGCCTTCCGGCGCACAATGGAATTGTCTGAAGCGAAGTTCGCGATTTGCTTCCATCGCTCATGACAATCAGGAAAAAATAAATCGTCCTTTCTTCTCCTTCTCTTTGCCTGTATAGACATAAACATAACCATATAAACGACTTGAATCGACCGCGGACTGTGCACACTGCGCGCCCCTCGCTGCCATCGGATCAGATGATGATTTGCAGATGCCTCCGCAAAGCGTCCGACTTTGAACACACTTTTCTCATCTGTGAACGCAAGCGCGCGATCGGGCGACTGCTAACCCATTGATTTCAGGCGGAGCCACCGAAAGGCAACTTGGTATGTTACATGCTGTAACATTTAGGAAGCATACGTGTGCGGAGGTTGAGGATGAAGGTTCTGCTGCTCGATCTGGGTTATGCATTCCGTCAATTTCGCAAAACGCCGGGGTTCACCGTTACCGTACTGCTCACGCTTGCGCTCGGCATCGGTGCCAACTCGGCGATCTTTACGCTGGTCAATGCCATCCTTCTCCATAACCTGCCGGTAACAGATCCCAAAACCCTCATCCGCATCGGCGACAGAGATGACTGCTGCGTTAACAGCGGCTGGAGCGACGAAGGTGACTATTCGCTCTTTGCCACGGACACCTACTACCAGCTCAAGAAAAACCTGCCGGAGTTCGAGGAGCTGGCCGCGATGGAGTCCGGTTACGCCTGGCGTCCAATTACCGTTCGCCGCGCCGGACCTCCGACCGTAGCGAAGTCCGTCATGGGAACCTTCGTTTCCGGCAACTACTTCCGCGTCTTTGGTCTTTCGCCGTCGGCAGGCCGGCTCTTTTTGGATGCCGACGATCAGAAGGGCGCACCCGTTACCGCTGTGATGAGCTACGACGCATGGCAGCAGGACTACGCAGGCGATCCGAGCGTGGTGGGAAGCGCGTTTTACGTTAACAGCAAGCCGGCGACGATTATTGGTGTTGCGCCAAAGGGATTCTACGGTGACCGCATCGATACGAATCCGCCCAAGTACTTCCTTCCCATGAATTCGATGGACGGAGTCATCGGCGCTCCGTACTTCACCGAGCCCGAGGTTCAGTGGGCCTACATCATTGGTCGGATCAAGCCGGGAACTTCTCTGCCCGCCCTCCAGGCCAAGGCCAGCGCGCTGCTCAAGCAGCAGTTTGCTCCGCTCAAGACATTTACCGATGAGCGCGCCAAGAAGGTTCTCCCGCGCACTCATGTGGTGCTCACTCCCGGCGGCGGCGGTATCCAGAACATGCAGGACGATTACAAGGACCACCTCAAGCTGTTGCAATGGATTGCTGCGCTGGTCCTTCTCGTCGCCTGCGCCAATATCGCGAATCTTCTGCTGGTTCGTGGCATGAGCCGCCGTGCGGAGCTTTCCATCCGCTCTGCTCTTGGCGCCCAGCGCAACCGTATTGTGCGCCAGCTCCTCACGGAAAGCGTTCTTCTCTCGGCTCTGGGCGGCCTGCTCGGCCTTGCCGTCTCCTATGTTGGAGCGCACGCGCTGCTGGCGCTCGCCTTTCCGCATCAGCAGAACATGCCGGTCACGGCTTCGCCGTCGCCGCTGGTTATCGGCTTTGCTTTCGTGCTTTCGCTCCTTACGGGCATCCTCTTTGGCCTGGCGCCGGCCCTGATGGCAGCGCGCACGCAGCCTGCTGAAGCTCTGCGTTCCAACGCGCGTGCCACCGCGCACGGAGCATCCTTCTTGCAGCGCGCGCTCGTTGTCATGCAGGCCGCGCTCTCGCTGGTGCTGCTCGTTGCCGCTGGCCTCTTTGCGCAGAGCCTCAATAAGGCCGAAAACGTGGACATGAAACTGGATGCAACGAACCGCTACATCGCCCACATCAATCCGCAGGCTGCCGGCTACAAAAACACAGAGGTCGAAATCCTCTACCAGACCATCGTTGACCGCTTCCACGCCATTCCCGGGGTTCTCAAAGTCGGCCTCTCCACCTACACGCCAATGGAGGCGAACAATTGGGGATCGGGCGTAAAGGTCCAGGGCGATCCCGACTTGAACAAGGGCGCATCCTGGGTGAAAGGCACACCGGAGTACTTCGACTCCGTCGGCACCCACATCGTCATGGGCCGCGGCTTCACGTCGCAGGACACGCTGAATGCGCCCCCCGTCGCCGTCGTCAATCAGGAGTTCGTCAAGCAGTTCTTCGGCAACCGCAATCCCATCGGCCATCGTTTTGGTTTTTCCGGTCCCAATTCGGCCGGGAAGGATGGCGCGCATGAGATCGTCGGGGTAGTCGAGGACACGACCTACACAAGCGTCTACTGGAAAAACCATGCCATGTACTTTCTACCGCTCACCCAGCGCGCCGGTAGCGCCAACGATCCCGACAGCCCTCTCGAAAAAGACCAATCCATGTATGCCGGCGCCTTGGTCATTCAAACCGCCCGCCCCATCGCCGAGTTTGAAAAAATCGTCGGCGACACCTTGGCCGGCATCAACCCCAATCTCACCATCGTGAAATTCCAGACCTTTCAGCAGCAGATTGACGACCGCTTCGTCGAGGAGCGCCTCATCGCGCGTCTCACCTCTCTCTTCGGACTGCTTGCCTTGCTGCTCGCCGCCATCGGCCTCTATGGTGTCACGGCTTACACCGTGGTCCGTCGCACGCCCGAGATCGGCATCCGCATGGCACTCGGCGCGGCGCGCAGCAACGTCATCTCGACGGTCATGCGCGGCGCCATGCTGCAGGCCGTCATAGGCCTCGCCATCGGCATCCCCGTGGCAATCTTCTGTGGGCGCTACGTCAAGTCGCAGCTCTATGAGACCACCAGCGTGAATGTGCCGGTAATGGCCATCGCCATTGGAGTGCTGGTGCTTGCCGCTGCCATTGCCGGCATCATTCCGGCGCGGCGCGCCGCCTCCATCGACCCAGTACGAGCCTTGCGCATTGAATGAGCTGCGCCTTGGTAACGGTCTTTGGAAAGTGAACTTTGCCGCCCACAACAGATCCGCAGCACAACAAAGCACGGAGGAAGATTCTCCAAGTCAAGCTGCCCTTCGGTTATTGCGTGCCGCTGTTCTTTACGGCAAATCCTGAAGGAACGGCGAACCAGGATGGATCGGGCTCACCCCTCACCAGGTCGGTTACCGTGAGTGTCACCTGCCCCATCTGCGGATTGTTGCGGATCACCGACAGATCGATGTGCAGGTCAGGCGAGTACCACACCTCTGTGGAAGTGAGCGCCACTCGCCTGCTTCCCTGCGATCCCGCCGTGCCGGACGAGGTCTCGCGAGTTCCGACGACAGGCAGGTCGTCCATCGTCTGTTTACCCAAACTCTGGCGTGTTCCATTACTGGTGCCCGCCGGAAGACCGTCGGCGGTGTCTTCCGCGAAATCCACGCGTCGACGAAATGGCCCTGAGACGCAGTTCAAGGTCTCCTGAGTGCAGATGGTGGTCGTGGCCGAAACCGGATCAGTGACGGTGAACGTGCGAAGCGGGGGTTGGTCCGTCGAGTCGGCGGGGATGAAGCCGCGAGTCTCGCGACGGACGCGCCCCTGGGAGTCCCGTGCCACCATGGTGTAGTAGATTCTCGATACGGTTCCACCCCCGACGAGGGGCTGATCCCACCTCACGGAGACCTTCGCCCTGAAAGGTGCGTTGGCGATATGGGGAATGTTGATGCCTTCGATGTGACTGTGGAGAGCGCCAACCGAAGCCGGCGCCTGGGAGATGGCTGCGCAGCTACTGAAGGCAACACAAACGGAAAGTCCAATTTGAAGTGAGGAGCGCATTTGTATCCTTCGCCGTACCTGATTCCTACGGCGCAGCTACAACAGATGCTGCTATCGCCTTAGAGTGGCCGAACCGGTTGGAGGTTTTGTCGGTTCCTCGCGGAGAGATTTTTTTCGGTCCCGCTGCGAACTTTCCCTGTGCGGCCAACTCTATTCTTTATAAGGAGCCCTGACACGAATGCGGCGCCGTTCCCAAGCCCTGTCCATCTTGTTCGCAATCATCCTTTCAGGAGATGCGGTTCTGGCAGCGGGCACGCAGGCGGGTGCGCCGAACCAGGGCGCTCAGCGCTTTGCGGAGTTTTGCGCGGGCTGTCATGGCGCCGATGGCAAGGGTGGCGACAAAGCCCCGTCGCTCGTTGCGCCTTCAAACACGGCAATTGACTCCGAAACTGATCTGATCCGAGTCGTACGCAACGGAACAACCCGCGGCATGCCCCCATTCGCCCAGATCGGCGACGCAAACATCGAGGCCGTCGTTCATTACCTGCGCACACTCCAGGGCCGGGAGCCATCCGCTAGCGACCAATCTGAAATTGCGATAACCGGCGACCCGAATGCCGGCCGCGTATTGTTCTTCGGCAAGGCCCAATGTTCTACCTGCCACATGATGCAGGGACAGGGTGGATTCATTGCTGCCGGCCTGACAAACTACGGCCGCAAGCGCATGCCTGAAGCGATTCTCCACGCCATTACCAATCCCGATGACCCGCTGGTGCCGTCGTCGCGCGTAGTGACCATAATGATCAGAACCGGGCGGAGACTGACGGGCGCGCTGCGCAACGAAGACAACTTCAGTTTTGCACTTCAAACCGAGGACGGTCGCTATCACTTGTTTCAAAGAAGCGATCTCTCCGAGGTTCAATACACCGATCATTCGCTGATGCCGCGCGACTACAGCACGCGATTCACTGCCAAAGAACTCGATGACATCGTTAGCTTCCTGATTATCGCCGCCAGAACTTCTGACAAGGACTCGAGGCAAGGCAATTGAATCGCAAGGCGGCGCGGCAAATGCACAATGGAGCACGACGCTGGAGTTTCCTGCTGACCTGTTGCCTGCTGGCGACGCTGTTTCCTGTTCGTGGTGATTCGCAAACACAAAACCCTCGAAAGCCTGCGATGCCACAGCGCCCTTCTGCCCAGCCGAGCGACGATATCGGCGATATTCATGTCGGGCAGAGCGACCTCCTCCAGAAGCGTGTAACCGACAACTGGGTCTCCTACAACGGTGACCTACGCGGCCGCCGCTTCAGCAGCCTCACGCAAATCACGCCCGCCAACACCCGCCGCCTGGCAGCGCAATGGGTATTCCATCCGCACTCGGTAAGCCCCCTCGAGGTAACGCCCGCTGTCGTGGCCGGCGTCATGTTCGTCACCAGCGCAAACGACGCCTATGCGCTCGATGCGAAGACCGGCAAGGTGCTGTGGCATCATGAGCGAGCCATTTCGCACGATCTCGTCGACGACGCCGCCCAGCATCACAATCGGGGAGTGGCCGTTCTGGGCACGCGGGTCTACATGGAAACCGATAATGCCCACCTGCTCTGCCTCGATGCACGCTCCGGGAGCCTGATTTGGGACGTGGCCTACGCTACGGGGAACAGGAACTACGGCGGTACCAGCGCACCCTTGATCGTAAAAAACGAAGTGCTGGTGGGAACGTCGGGAGGCGACGACGGAGTCCGCGGTTTTCTCGCGGCATTCGATGCAGAGACAGGCAAAGAGAATTGGCGATTCTGGACGATACCCGGCCCCGGCGAAAAAGGCAACGAAAGCTGGCCAGGCGATCTATATCTGCACGGTGGCGGAACAACCTGGATGCCCGGCACCTACGACCCCGAACTTAACACGCTCTACTGGGGCACCGGCAATCCCGCGCCTGATTACGATGGCAGCGTCCGCCCCGGTGACGACCTCTACACCAGCTGCCTGCTGGCACTGGACCCCGATACCGGCGCCTTGAAATGGTACTTCCAGTTCAGTCCGCACGACCTCTACGACTACGACGCCGTTCAGACGCCCGTCCTGGTTGACGCTAGATTCAAAGGCCAGGAGCGCAAGCTGATCGTAACGGCAAACCGGAACGGATTCCTCTACATCCTCGACAGGACAAACGGACAGTTCCTGTTCGCAAAGCAATTCGCGCTCAATCAGAATTGGGCGAAGGGCATCGACGAAAATGGCCGCCCCATCTCCACGGGCCTCACGCCAAACGAAAATGGTGTTCGCGTCTGCCCGGCGAACGGCGGCGCCACCAACTGGTACTCGCCCAGCTACAACCCAGCCACGCACATGTTCTATTTCCGCTCTTACGAAGCATGTGCGGTGTTTCGTTCGAAGACCGCTCCATTCGAAGAAGGCAGCGCGTACTACTCAACAGGCGCCGAGGTTGTGCCCGGAACCGGCAAGGGCTATATCAATGCTTTCGATCTCAATACGCTCGACTTCGCCTGGCGCAATCTTCAGATCGGTCCGGACAAAGGCTGGGGCGGAGTCATGTCGACAGAGACAGGTCTGGTTGCGTACGGCGACGATGCTCACAACTTTGTCGTTGCCGATGGGCGCAACGGCACACCCTTGTGGCATTTCAATGTCGGGCAACTGATCCACGCCTCGCCCATGAGTTACGCGATCAATGGGAAGCAATACTTCGCCATCGCCGCTGGAAGCGATGTATTTTCATTTGCACTTCCCTGACACATGGCCCTCCGGCCAGCCCAGGCGCGCACCCCTTCGCTCCATCGAGATGCAGACGCCAATCACAATACTTCCGCGAGCAGCCGGACGCCTTCCCGAATCTCCCGCTCCGTCAGCCGCGCGTATCCCAGCAAAAACCCTGGCCGCGAGGGGCGGCGCAAAAAGCAGTGCGAGATGCCATAGATTCCGACCCCGCGCTTTGCCGCTGCCTCTATCACCGCCTCCTCGGAAACGTGCTCCTTCGGCCACAGGACCACATGTGCACCCGCGCCCTCGCCCGTTACTTCCACGCGATCGCCAAGATACTTCTGCAGCACATCCAGCAACGCCGCCCGCCGCGCCGTATTTCTTCGCCGCAGCCGCCGCAGATGACGCTCGTACATCCCGCCCGCGATAAACTCCGCCAGGGTCTGCTGCTCCAGCGACGCCGAGTGTAGATCGCTTAGCCACTTGGCCGCGGTAAGCGCCGGCACCAGCGATGCCGGAGCGATCAAGTATCCGATGCGCAGCGATGGAAACACAGTGCGTGAAAAAGTCCCGATATAGACAATCCGTCCCTCGCGATCGAGCCCCTGCAACGACTCCAGCGGCCTGCCGTCGTAGTGAAACTCCCCGTCGTAGTCGTCCTCCACGATCACTGCGTTTCGCCGCCGTGCCCATTTAAGAAGAGCCAGTCGCCGATCGAGCGAGAGAATCGCTCCCGTTGGAAATTGATGCGACGGTGTGACGAACACCATCCCCACATCGTCCGGTATCCGCGCCGGATCCAGCCCTTCCCGATCCACAGGCACCGGGCGCAGTCGAGCTCCGGTCGCGCGCAGAGCCTCCCGGACCCCGTCGTAATGCGGATCCTCGATCGCTACTGGATCGCCCGGATCGACCAGCACACGCATCACCAGGTCGAGTGCCTGCTGCGATCCGTTCACCACAATCACCTCCGACGGATCGCACACTACCGCGCGCGATCGGCGCAGATGCGCACTGATCGCAACCCGCAGGTCCGCATTTCCCAGCGCCGAACCATAGTCGAATTGTCGCGTCGAACCCTTGCGCGCCTGCCGCAGAAGCATCCGGCGCCACATTGCAAACGGAAACGTCTCCAGATCGCTGCGCGCGTACATGAAGTTGTAGCGGGGCGCAACGGGCCGCTGCAGCGGTGTGTCCACGGTTGCCATCGATGATTCCGTCACCGCATTGCCGAAGCGCGAGAGTCGTAGTCGCGCCAGCTTTCTCGTGCCCGGCGCGACGTTTCCGGCCAGTCCGCCGGACACATAGGTTCCCGAGCCGCCGCGTCCGGCTATGAATCCCTCTGCCAGCAAATGCTCGTAAGCCAACACCACCACTGTGCGCGAGATTCCCAGCTGTTCCGCCAGGTCCCGCGTTGACGGCAGTTGTTCGCCGGCGCCCAACGCTCCGCTGAGAATCGCCTGTCGCATCCCACGATAGACCTGACGGAAAAGCGGCTCGCTGCCCCGGGAAAGTGGTATCGCCAATTGCATAAAAAGTGGTCCTACCAGACTACCATGCGCTGCGTCAATCTGGAGGTGTGCCGGCGCGGCATCCCGCGCACAATTTCGACTTCCGAGGAAGTGCATGCATCCCCAGCGGCAACTCCACCCTCTTCTTCTCGCGGCCTGTATGTTCGTCGTCGTGTCCGTCCCCACGTCCGGCTATGCTCAGTCCACCTCGCCAGCCCCGCTCCTCCCGGCGCTGCACGACGGCGCCCACGACTTCGACCCGCTTCTTGGCAACTTCACCTTTCAGCTGCGGTTCATGCTTCACCCTCTCACCAGCACGCCCAGCTGGACCGATATGGCAGGCACTGGATCCTGCTACAAGGTGTGGGATGGTCGCGCCCAACTCGATACCGTCGAACTCGACAGCGCGAGCGGCGGCCACATCGAAGGCCTGACATTGCGTCTCTATGACCGAGATGCGCGCCAGTGGCGGCTCTACTGGGCCAACAACCGCGTTGGCCGTCTCGATCCGCCTCAGGTCGGCGACTTTCGCGATGGTCACGGGGACTTCTACACCACCGACACCATCAACGGGAAAATCGTCCTCATCCGCTATGACTGGACCCGGATGACCTCCGGCACGCCACACTTCGAGCAGGCCTTCTCTCCCGACGGCGGCAAGACCTGGGAGGTGAACTGGATTACCAACCAGACCCGCACTGGCGATGCTGCGTGGGGCCAGCCGCAGCCCGGCCGCCAGAGCACGCAACCTCCGGGCTCCGCCGTCCCGCCTCCGTCGACCGTACGCGATGGTCAACACGATTTCGACTTCGACTTCGGCACGTGGAAGATGCATATCCGGCGTCTGCTCCATCCGCTCACGGGTTCCGATGAGTGGACAGAGCTGGAAGGCACGACGGTCACCAACAAGATATGGGACGGCCGCTCGAATCTCGCCACTGTGGAAGCCGATGGCCAAAGCGGCCACCTCGAATTGCTCGCCCTGCGTCTCTATGACCCGCTGGCTCACCAGTGGAGTATCAGCTTCGCCACCAGCGACTCCGCTATCCTCAGCGTCCCCGCCGTCGGCACATTTACCGATGGCCGCGGCGAGTTCTACGACAGCGAGCTCTACCACGGCCGTAACATCTTGGTTCGTTTTTCCATCTGGCCTGTCTCGGCAAACGAAGTGCGCTCCGAGCAGGCCTTCTCCGCCGATGGCGGCCAAACTTGGGAGACGAACTGGATCAACACCTACACCCGCGTGAGCGAAAAAGGAGGCGAGTGATGACGACGAACCCTGGCTCTCCCACTCCGAGAAAACCCTTGTGTGAGATCCGCGCCAGCGACGGATTCGGCCCGCTGTCCGCACCTCATCGCCAGGCTGCGCGCAGGGTGTGCATCGATGCCTCCGCGTACTGGCGCTCGAATCGCGGCGATCTTGATTCGCACGCACCCGCTTTGCCCGCAGGCAACGAAGTGCGCAACACCACCTCGATCCGCACCGAGCTCCCATGAAGGTTCGAACCACGCACTGCACCGCAGCGCTGCTCGCGGTTTGTTTCTTCATTGCCGCGACGGCGGCCCGCGCCGATGCCGTCCAGATCCAGAGACCAGCCTCGTGCGACGAGCGTCACCCCATGAACGACGCCTGGTGGACCGGCCCCATGCTCGCAAACACGCCCGCCACGGCGCCGCGCGGACACTCCCTCATCGAAACCTATGTCTACGACGTCACCGCGCAGGGCATTTACACGCAGGCCGGCGCGCGTCAGAGCGCTCCGCATGCGAATAGTTACGGCACACTCACCTACCTGATCTACGGCATCTCCGACAAAACCGGCTTCGGCCTCCTCCCCACCGCCGGGTACAACACCGTCAGCGGCGAGCCCGGCAGCGCCGGTCCCGGTTTCGGCGACCTCACGATGCTTCTGCAACGCCGCCTCACCACCTTTCATGCTTGCCGCTGGCTTCCCATCATTTCCGTCGCCGTCGAGCAGACGCTGCCCACCGGCCGGTACGATCGTCTCGGGAACCGCCCCACCGATGGCTATGGCGCGGGCGAGTACACCACAAATCCCGAATTCCTGTCACAGATGTACTTCTGGCTGCCCAATCGCCGCATCGTTCGTACGCGCCTCAACATCTCCGATGCGTTTTCCCGCAAGGTGAACGTTGAGGATGCGAGCGTCTACGGCACGTCCACCGGATTCCGCGGCACCGCCCGGCCAGGAAGCTCGTTTTATGTCGATAATTCCTGGGAATACAGCGTCAATCGCAGTTGGGTTCTCGCCACCGACATTACATACCGGAACACCGGCAACACCCGCGTGAGCGGCTCGTACGTACAAGGCCCATCCAGCGTTACGCTCAATTCCGGACGCAGTGACGGGTGGGGGCTCGCGCCGGCCGTTGAATACAGCTGGAAGCCCTATCTCGGCGTGCTCCTGGGTGTTCGGCTCTTTCCTGCAGCCCGCAACACCTCCGACACCATCACTCCTGCCATCGCCATCAACTTCGTCCACTGATGCGCTGACCGCCAGGTTGAGAGTGAGAACTGTCCGAAAATACATAAAGGAATATAAGGGTCTTTTCGGGGAAAACGGAGCGAAGAGCCATCGGCGCGTTGTGGATTGGCATCTGAACTGATGGGCCACCTATTTTATGACGCCTTTATCGAAACAACTGGCAGATGACATCCGGAAAACCATTCGGAAAGTGGAACGAACCGCAGGGGTTCCACCCGACAATCCGGAACTGGTCACATTAAAGAAGATACTTAAGAGTCGGCTTCGTGAACTGGAGGGCGCACGTGACCCCGAGCATCCTCCCATGGCGGACTGGACGCGAGGCCGATTACGCCCACGCCACCGTCGCTAAAGGCATTTCAAGAGGAGAATCGTTGTGAGATCAGCTGAGCCCGTTCTGATTAATTGTCCAGTGTGCAAGAAGTTGAATCTCACTTACCCGCAGCCGGACCAATCCACTTTCGTATCGAGTTTTCCCTGCAAGTGGTGTGGTAAACCTGTGAATCGTCCCACTGACAGCGAGGCCGGACCCAGGCATCCGGACCCGGCACATCCGTCCAAACTCACCGTCGTCCGTTGAAAGCTCCCGAAATTTCTGAGACACAGAATTGTCTCCTGAAGACATCTACACTGGGATGAGTCAGGAATCTCGTTTCTTGGAATCGATAATGAGCGGTCACCTGTGCTCATGTGCTCAATGGGCGGCTTTTTGGGCGACCTAAAAACAAGGTCGCTGTCGGATAGTTTGTAAGTTATTCGTTTTGTTTAAACCGGGCCGCGTTATTTGGCTATTTTACTTCTGCTTCGGACGAGCCTGCCCTGACGGCTGTGTGGTGCCACTGCCTTCCACCAAAGATATGAAACGATCACTGGAGCCTCCTGAAAATTCTTCGACCAAGCCGCTCGGCCAAAGGACTTCGATGCGGTCGAAGGAGGCGGCCGATCCGAGTCCAAAGTGGAGGCGAGGGTCGCTGGTGGAGAGATAGCTTCCTCCGGCGCGCACTTCATCCATTTGCGTGACGTTGCCGGTGATAACCGTGACGCGTGCACCGATGCCCATCCGATTACTCTTCGTGCCCACCAGGCGCAGCGTGATCCAGTGGTTGTCATTCCTGGTCTCGTTCAGAAAGAGCGAGGGTGGAGCGCCAACATTGAAGACGAGGATGTCAAGTTTTCCGTCGTTATTGACGTCGCCCAATGCTGTTCCCCGGCGAGATTTTAGGCGGCCTGCGTTCAGGCCGGTATCGGCGGCAACCTCACGGAATGTCCCGTTTGTCTGATTGAGAAAAAGCTCGATCGGCCCGACAAAAGGCGGTTCGCCGGGCACGCCATCGAGCAAGGTCGAGAAGTTACCTGAGGCCATGAGAAGATCGTCCCAGCCGCTGTTGTCGAAGTCTGCGAAGTTTGCTCCCCACTTGACGAGCGGAGAAGTGGGACCGGCGATTCCAGCGCGATCGGCGGCATCGTGAAACTCGTTGTGGCCGTCGTTGATGTAGAGGCTGGCCGGCTGGCCGGCAAAACGGGTCACAAACAGGTCGAACCTGCCGTTGTGGTCGAGGTCGGCAAGATCGCATGCCATGTTGCCGAAGGTTTGCCCCATTTCCCCGTAAGCTGTGCCTGAATCGAGGCCGATATCCTCAAAGGTTCCAACCCTCTTGTTGTAAAACAGAAAATTGCTGGATCCATCGTTGGTGACATAAAGATCGGGCCAGCCATCGCCGTCGAAATCTCCCCAGCAGATTCCCATGCCGTGAGCCTTTCGAGGGTTCTGGACACCGGCTTTGGCCGCGACCTCTTCAAAGGTTCCGTCACCTCGATTGCGGTAGAGAAGGTTGGTCTCGCCGGGCATGTCACCGGGCAGTTCGGCGAGTACGTTCTTGTAAACCTTGCGTTGAGGGTCAGGAAGGTGGTGGGGATCGGTGGAAACGTAGCGGGCAACGTAAAGATCCACAAATCCATCACGATCATAGTCGGCCCATGCCGCTCCAGCGCTAAAGCCTCCGCCGGCGACGCCCGCCTTTGCCGTGACGTCCTTGAACTTGCAGCCGCCCAGATTGTGATAGAGAACATTGTGGCCATAGCCGGTGACATAAATATCAGGAAGGCCGTCGTTGTCATAATCGGCGACCGCAATCCCGGTGGCCCAGCCTTTGGTTGTCAACCCTGCGGTTGCGGTGACATCAGTGAAGTGCAGCGTCTTGCTGTTGTCATCCTGCTGGTAGAGGGTGATCATGGGATCGCCGCCAGCGAGGTAGCGGTCGATTGAGGAATCGTTCACCACGGCGATGTCTAATTTGCCGTTGTTATTGCAATCGAGAAAGCCGACTCCGCCTCCGCTCATGGTTTCGATGACGTAGTGTCTGTCGAGATTTGTGTTAGGAAGAGTACGAAGTCCGACCTCCGCCGAAATGTCTCGAAAATGCGGCACGGAGGGCCGCGCGAGCGGCTTGGGCACTGCCACTGAGGGAGTTTGTGCGCTGAGAGTGAAGGAGGAGAAGAGCAGGACGAAGGAAACTGAGGTTCGATTGCTCATCTCGTCCGGAATTCTAGCACCGAACAGTGTTTGCCAATCGCGCTATGCTGATGGGCAATTGAGCTCGTTGTTCCTTCATGCAATATCAGGCGCCTGCTGCGCCTGATAACGTTCTTGCCAGAGCGCACGATGGTCCGGCCCAGCACGGCGCCGGGAGTCGCTGCGCATCGAGACATCTCGTGGGTGGATTTCGGCGTTAATCCTTTGGCGTTTGGTAGAGAATGGGGTCTGTTTGTTTTAGGTTCTGCGACTGAGACGTGAGGACAATCTTCTGATGAGCGCAAACTCAAGATTGAAGAGGGCACAAGTGAACGGGAAAAAGACGGCAAGAGAGAGAAGTGAAATGACCAGCGGAGATTGGTTGTCGAGCCGCAGAGAATTCCTGGCAGGATTTGCCTCGCTGGGACTCGTCGAATGGGCAGACAAGCAACTCGCGTGGGCTGAAGAAACACCTCGATGGAGCGGACTGCCGGATCGACCAGAAGAAAAGCCATTGGACTTTCATGCATTGGCGAATGCGTTCGACGCCTGGGTGATGGATACGACGCACGGGTTGAATACGTTCGCGAAAGATGGCCGCCAGGTTTTTCCTTCAGCGCTTGAAGGCGAGCAGGACGGTGGACTGACAACCTACGCGCCGATGGCTCTGGGTAAGGAACTGCGCGGAGAGGGTCTACCGGGTCTGGCGGTCTCACTGAAGGGCTACTTCAGCGAGCCGTATGGGCTGTTTCTTGACGGGGCGGGTGCAACGCTCTGCGAGTACTGGTACCTGATGAATGTGACTGCGATGGCCTATGGCCTGATCCGGTTGCGCTTTGCAAAGGACGGAGAGTGGCTGGCGCGCGTGGAGAAGAGCGCGACGCGGCTGAAGGATATGGCGCAGCAGCTTCGCTACGACTTCAATAGCCAGGGCTACGACTTCGCCAAGGCAGCGGCATTTACAAATCATGACATCTACCGCCAACCCGACGCTGTGGGCGGATATAGCTATGTGATGCTCCTGGCGTGGAAGCTGACCGGGAAGGAAGCGTTTCTGGCGGAAGCCAAGACCGCAATTGACCGCTATCTCGATTTTGCAGCGAACCCCTGGTATGAGGTTCCAAGCGGGGCCATGGCGGTGCTGGCAGCCGCGCGATTGGAAGCGATGGGTTATCCAGCGAATGCGGAAAAGGCCTTGCAATTTGTGCTCGACGCGAAGGTCGGGCTAATGGCCACTGGCAGATGGGGCGGTCGTGAAGTCAACGGGCTGATGGCGGGGTTCCGCACTGAGCCCGCCGGCCAAACCTACAGTATGGAGTCGATGGTGACGCTTCCATACCTCCTGCCATCAGTTCGATTCCGTCCGGAGTTGGCTGGCGAGATTGCGCGCCTCGCATTAAACGTCTCAGCGAACATGCGCTTGTTCTATCCGGAATATTTGCCGCACGAGAATCAGAGCCGTCCGGACCTTCCGCCGATGTTCCCCTATGAGCGGTTGAGTCGGGAAGAGAAGGGGCACAGTCCCTACGCAACCGGTGACTTTGCCGCGCACCGCTCCATTTATGGCGGCGCATACGTGATGTGGCTGGACAAGATGATTCAGCCACAGGGAAACCCATGGCTGCTGCGGTGGGACCTGGGCAAAACGGACTTTATGGAGCCAGAGCTTCCGCCTGCATTTCTCTACTACAATCCGTGGCCGGAAGGGAAGCGCGTAACCGTTGTGATGGCGAAAAGAGAAGACCGATTGTACGACCTGATGAGCAAGCAATCACTGCAAACTCATGCGGGGGCGGCAGAGTTGATGTTGCGTCCGTTCGAGGCGAAGGTCGTTGAGGTTCGAAGGTAGACTGATTCCCGACCGTGTATCGGCGATCCGCGGTGCCCGGCTGTTATTCAGGGGTGAATCACACGCGTAGCAACGATAGAGCTTGCATTTGGCGCGCCTGCGACAGCCTGAGTTCGAATCAGAGCCTCGAAGTAGACAGGCTGGGTCGGGGAGCCAGAAAAGCCGAGCGCTTCCTGGAGCTTTTGCCGGTTGCTGGCATCGGCCAGGAACAGTCCGGCCGCCTCGGTCCCCTCCTGTTGCAATCCTTGCAGGATGAGGACACTGCCGCGGCCGTTGGCAAGTGGCAACAATGACATTGTGGCGTAGTCTTCTCCTGAACTCCCGGTGAAGGCTAAACCCTGGTAGGTTGCCTGTTCTCCCGGTTTCGGATGGGCATTCTGGAAGAATTTGAGGCTTTCTCCAACCTTGCCTTCGCTTTCCCGAAAGTTGAGTTTGTCTTGAAAATAGGAAACCCAGGGGTTTGAACTGGGGCTGCCTACGAAAACAAAATTGCCCGACTCCAGGTCTCGCGGCCGCAACTCCCTGGCCGAACGGATCGCGAGCCAGTCGCGCGAGCTTCCACTCAGCCGCATGAGAGTGTCAACCACCACCAGGTCGGCATAGGACGTAAGCAGCGAACCGGACAAATACTTCATCATGCGTGCTTCGCGACTGGTTGGGTGAGCATTCGTCAAATCTGCGCCGCTACGATAAGAAGGGCTCAGATATCGCTCCAGCGTCACAGGCTGCTCGTCCACCAGGCGCGTCATCCCGTAGTTGACGTCCGCAACCACTACTTCGACTGGTCGGTTGGGAGGATTAAAAAGCGTAGCCAGCGGCCAAGGCGGCGCAGGTGGCTTCGCAATTGTCGGACGAATGAACCACAGAACTAGGGTGGAGGCGAGAAAGCACGCCGCAAGCACCCAAGGCAACACCCTGATCCAGAGTCCAGATCCGACTTGATGTGCGACGGGCGCTGGATTCGTCGAAGTCCTGTGCTCAACGGCCCGAAAGAGGGTCGTGTAAGCCCCTTTTGGGATCTCGACGACGGAGGGTTCTTCCCGGCCTTCTCCATCGAAATACTCGTGCAGCTTGAGACGCAACTGCCGCACATGAACCCGTACGGAACTGTCCTCAACGACGCTATAGCCCTCGGCCTTGCCAAAAACAGCGCTGCCAATTCGGTGTTCGCTCAGATCCTGGATCTGGCCTCGAATTGACCTCTCGGCCATGAAGCGAAGCAGTTCTCTCAAACGCGCCGACTTCTGGAATGGCGGGCTGGCTGTGATTCTTTCGATCAACTGCCAGCGGGCGTCTGCCTGAAGTTCCGGATCTACTTCCCTCATCCGAGTTTGATCCCATTTCGCTTGATACAACCGGTTTTCAAGTCCAATCTTGGTGCTGACAAGACCTTCTTGACTGAGCGCTGATTGTAGCGCATCCGTTCAGCGAAGGGAAGCCTGTCTGGGACAGACACATGCGCCGATGCGGTTGAGGATTCGTATAGCTCATGATGGGCTTTTCGAGGGTTAACCCGCGCTTGGAGGGAGGTCTCATGCGCGAGAAACAAACCATTCCCACGTTCACTCGGGAGTCACCTCGGAAAGACAATGCGAATCACATGTAATTCGCATTGTTTATCAAAGATTCTCGCGGTAAGTCCCTTTTCTGGTGTGAGTGCACTGGAACAGGCTTATCGACGGCTTTCCAGGATGACTTTTTTGCGCGGCTAAAATGCTGGCGCAAAAACCCCATTTCCCCAAATGCTAAAGAGCTCACGATGAAAGATCTGGCACGACGCTTCCGAGAAAACCCTCTGTTGAAGCCTGCAGATATCCGTCCCAGCGTGGCCGGTATGGAAGTTACGTGCCTTTTGAATCCGGGAGTCTTTCGATACAACGGCAAGACCTGGCTGCTGGTGCGTGTGGCAGAGCGCCCAATGCAGGTTCCCGGCAAAACCTCTTTCCCGATCCTGAGTGCCGACGGCCGGCTTGAAGTTCTCGAGTTCAACTCAGATGATCCGAGACTCGACCTGAGCGATCCTCGCGTAATCAGTTTCGACGGAAAGGACTATCTCACCACTCTCTCCCATCTTCGGCTGCTGGTGAGCGACGACGGCATCTCTTTCAGCGAGCCGGAGCACGCCGTGCCCCTGATGGGGAGCGGCGAACTGGAAACCTACGGCATCGAAGACTGCCGAGTCGCGAAGATCGACGGGACATACTGCCTGACCTATACGCAGGTTTCGAGCAACGGCGTAGGCGTGGGACTGAGGACGACGCGTAACTGGAAGGAATTTGTGCTTGAGGGATGATCTTTCCCCCGCACAACAAGGACTGCGCTCTGTTCGAGGAGCGGATCGGTGGCAAGTACTATGCCCTCCACCGGCCCAGCAGCCCGGAACTGGGCGGCAATTACATCTGGCTGGCAGAGTCGCCCGACTTGATTCACTGGGGCCGGCACCGCTGCCTGGCCCAGAGCCGCGAGGGGTACTGGGATAGTGCACGCGTTGGAGCCGGAGCGGCGCCAATCCGAACCGCCGAGGGTTGGCTGGAGATCTATCACGGCGCGACAAAGGAGAACCGCTACTGTCTTGGCGCACTGCTGCTTGATCTTGACGAACCCTGGCGAGTGCTCGCACGGTCCGAAACACCGATCATGGAGCCGCTGGCTCCGTATGAGCAGGAGGGCTTCTTCGGCCAGGTGATCTTCACCAACGGCCACCTCGTCGACGGCGACCGTCTGACGCTCTACTACGGTGCTGCCGACAGCGTCATATGCGCTGCGCAAATCTCGATTCAGGCGTCCTTGCGGGCCTCAGCTTAGCAAAGGCGGTACAGCATGAACCGCCTCCGCAAAGAGTTCGAAGTCTTCCGAAGTTGTTCCCGTTCCATGCAGATACTGATGGTCTCCAACATGATGTATGCCCTTGTCCTGCCGGTGATTGAGATTTTCGTGGCGGCGTATGTCATGCGGAACTCGCGGGCCGTCGCCAAAGTGGTTACTTATCAGTTGTCGATCTACGCGGCCACGCCGCTGGCCTTCTATCTGAACGGCAAGCTGCTCGGCCGCATCGGTGCCAAGCATCTCTACGCCGCCGGAATGCTGCTGTCAGGAGTGGCGATGATGCTGATGATGCAATTGAGCATCCTCACTCCGATCGGCATCGCCACCTCGGGATTCACCATGGGACTGGCTACCGGCCTTTTCTGGGCCAACCGCGGCTTCCTGGCCCTGACTGCAACCGAAGACAGCAATCGGAATTACTACTACGGCGTGGAAAACTTCGTGGCCACTCTGGCTGCAGTCGTGGTTCCGGCGTCGATCGGCTGGTTCATCAGCGGCACCACTCTGTACGGCTGGCTGGGCGGGATTCCCAACCGCGCGTACCACATCATTGCAATGGTGGTCTTTGGCCTGACGATTCTCGCCGCAGGCATCCTTGAACGGGGCACCTTCCGAAATCCAAAGCACACCCACTTCGTTTATTTCCGCTTTCATCCGCTGTGGTGGCGAATGCTCGAGCTGGCTCTGCTCAAAGGTCTGGCGCAGGGATACATCGTTACCGCGCCGGCCATGCTCATCATGCTGCTGGTCGGGCAGGAAGGAACTCTGGGAGCAACCCAGGCCATTGGTGGTGTGTTCTCCGCCTGCCTCATGTATACGGTTGGCCGCGTGGCAGCGCCCAGGCATCGCATCTTCGTCTTTTCCGCCGCGCTCCTGCTTTTCTTCCTTGGCGCAGTCACCAATACATTGCTCTTCAATGCCGTGGGCGTGCTGATCTTCATCGCATGTCTCCTGCTGGCCAAGCCGCTGCTCGATCTTGCCTACTATCCAATTCAGTTGCGGGTCATCGATGTGGTCTCGCGGCTCGAGGAGCGCAACGAGTACGCCTACATCTTCAATCACGAATTCGGACTGTTTACGGGGCGGTGCCTGGGATGCGGGTTGTTCCTGGCCATCGCTTACGGCTGGTCCGGTAATGCCGCGCTCAAGTACGCCTTACCTGTAATTGCACTGCTTGCAGTTGCTGTCCATCCGGGTAGCTGGCCAGATCTTTCGGGGTCTGGCCGCAGGCGGGCACCACCTCCTCCGCCGCAAGCTTCGCCGGACACACTTCGGAGGCCTGAAAACAATGATCAATAGGAGACAAAACATGATCCACAAAGATTCCAAACGCGCAAAGTACTGGCGGTTGGCGGTCGTGGCTGTTGGTTGTGTTCAGTCTGTGCGGTCGGCATTCCCTCATGGCCCAATCGGGTAGAGGCACTTTAATCGGTTCCGTGAAGGATGCGAACGGTGCAATCGTTCCAGGTGCATCGCAGTGAATCTGACGGAAACAAACACAGGCAGCCGCTATGCCGCCAAAGCGACCGCCGAGGGCCTGTTCACCTTCCCTGAGCTTCCACCCGGAAGCTATACGCTTACGGTCACTTCTCCAGGATTCGAGTCCTACACCCAGAGCGGCATCACCGTAGACGTAGGCAGCACGTCCACGGTCGAACGCCGTATTGAAGGTGGGTGCGGACTCACGACACCGTCACCGTGAACAGCGATGCATCGCACTTGGAGACTGAATCCTCCGATGTCGGCTACTACGATGTCGCCTCAGGTACTGGAATCGCTTCCGCTGCCCTTCGGCGGTGAGATCCGCAACCCGCTCGAGTTTGCAGCGCTCTCGCCCGGATTCGCCGGCACCATGAGCAACAACCCCTCCTCGCCACCCTCCGGAGCCTTCAAGCTCAGCGGCGGACAACAGGGCGGTGAGCGACATCCTGCTCGACGGCGCCACCACCGAGCTCGCCTCGGCCAACATGCAGGTCACCTATAACTTCAGCGTCGAGGCCGTCTCCGAGTTCAAGGTCATGACCAACACCTTCGACGCCCAATTTGGAAGCGCCAGCGGCGGCGTGGTCAATCTCGTCTCCAAGCAGGGAACGAACAACTTTCACGGCTCGGCTTACGATCTGCTCAAGAACCGCGTCCTGGATGCCAACAGCTGGCTCAACGACTACCAAAACGCCGTCTTCGGGCCCAACTCAACAACCAAGCCCCTCGACACCCAGAACGACTTCGGCGCAAGCGTCGGAGGGCCGGTGCGCGTTCCCTGGCTTTACAACGGCAAAGACAAGACCTTCTTCTTCTTCAATTACGAGGGCTTTCGGCAAGTGAACGGAGGCACATCGCTTGCTATCGGCCCCACTCAGGCCATGCTCGGCGGCGACTTCTCGTCCCTTCTCAACCCCGACGACCGTCAACGGCCAGACCTTCCAGGCCCACATCCTTTACGATTACTCGACCTGCACCGGCGCCAACCAGGGACAGCCCTGCCAGGCTTATCCGGACAACAAAATCACCGAGGCCCCGGATCCGGTCTTTGCCGCCGCATCCAAGGTCATGCCCTCCGCCCCCTCCAGCGCCACCAGCCCCTACTTCAACATCAATGACGACAGTTCCAACCACGAGCAGGCCGACGAGTGGTCCATACGCATCGACGAGAACATCAACGCGCGCAACAAGATCTCAGGCAGTTACTTCACCGGCAACATGCCTTACATCAGCACCCAAAGCCTCGGGCTCGCTTTACACCGGTGGCAACATCCAGGGCAACAAGTATCTGCGTCTGGGCTATGACTTTTTCATTTCGCCCACCATGCTCAACCACTTCAACGCCGGCTTCACTCGCCGCCATCGCCTTGAAACCTCGGGCGAGGGCGGATTTGGCGGTAACTGGGCCAGCAAGTTCGGCCTCAAGGGCGTAGGGGACTCGGTCTTCCCGCACTTCACCTACAACTATCCCGGCAACGGCATCAACAGCCCCAGCGATGGCCAAAGCGTCTTCGACGACAACGTCTTTCAATATGACGACGCGGTCTCGTGGCAGAAGGGTCGTCACAACTTCCGGTTCGGCGGCGAATTTCGCGCCGGCGCAATTCAACCTCGGCATCCTGACCGGCAGCGCCGGCCAGTTCAACTTCACTCAGGGTCCCACCAGCACTCCGACTGATACCAACTCCGGCTTTGGCTTCGCCAGCTTCTATCGTGGTGCAGCCTCAAACGCGTATATTGACATTCCCCAGATCAACGGATTCCGCGTCAAGTATGTTGCCGTCTTTGCCGCAATGACGACTGGAAGGTCAACAACAAGCTCACCCTCAACCTGGGCCTGCGTTACGACATGCCAATCCCGGTGACCGAGGCAGCAAGACCGCATGTCCTATGTGGATCCAACCCTGCCGAATCCGGGGGCGGGCGGCCTTCCCGGCGCTTACGTCTTCGAAGGCAGCGGCACCGGGACGCCTCGGCGGCAACTCCCCACAGTCGATCTTCAAAAAGGCCTTCGGTCCTCGCGTCGGCCTCGCCTATTCGGTCGATCCCAACACTGTCATCCGCGCCGGCTACGGCATTTACTTCTCCACTCAGCGCGTCGGAGGCTTCGCCGAGAACGACAGCCAGGGCTTCTTCTCCAGCTACACCTACCCGACGCCCGGCCAGCCTTCAGACCCCGGTCGTTGTGCTCTCGCAGATCACCGCCTATCCCGGCAAGCTGCCGCCCTTCATCGACCCCACGGTCATGAACGGGCAGGGCAACGCCCTCTTCCTCGAGTCGAAGGTCGACCGTCCCGGCACCATCCAAAACTGGACCCTCGATGTGCAGCGCCAGCTGCCCTTCCAGACCATTGTGGACGTGGCCTACGTCGGCGCTCATGGCGACCACCTGCAGGCATTCCTGCATGACCCCAATCAGGGCAATCCCGTGCAACATGGCGCGCGGCGCATGTTTGCAAGTCAACATCGCCGACCAGGCGGCAAGCCCAGCTTGTGCGGGCCAGAGCCGTGGTCGCAGCGCCCTATGCCGGCTTCAGCGGCACCGTCTCTCAGGCCCTGCGTCCCTTCCCGCAGTATGGAACCGTCACGGTGGATTCAGCGACCATGGACGATCCCTTCGGCGATTACACCTACCACGCCCTGCAGGCTCAGGTAACCAAGCGGATCAGCGCGGGCTGACAGTATTGGCCAGCTACAGTTGGTCGAAGAACATCACCAATGCCGACTCGGAGTATCCGACCGAGGCCGCCTGGGAAGGTAACGGCACTTCCGGCGCGCTGAACACCTACAATCTGAAGGTCGAGAAGGCCCTCAGCCAGTTCGACATTCCGCAGCGCGTCGTCCTGGCCTGGACTTACGATCTGCCCTTCGGAAAAGGCAAGCAGTTCGCCAATCAGGGCGGAGTCCGTCAACGTGCTGGCCGGTGGATGGAAGATTGCCGCCGTCCAGAAGTACCAAAGCGGCACTCCACTCAGCGTAACCTCGCCGGGCTGGACCTCGGGCATCTTCGCCGGCGGCGAGGGCGCAACCGGTTCATCCAGTCGTCCCAACATCGTTTCCGGACAGAACGTTGGCGCGCTGCACGGCAAGTATGTCTGGGGTCAGAGCCGCCTCCTCAACCAGGCTGCCTTTACTCCAGCCCCCAACTTCACCTTTGGCGACGCGCCCCGCGCCCTTGGAGTCCGCGAACTCTTCAACAACAGCGAGGACTTCAACGTCACCAAGGCCATCCCCATGTTCACCGAACGGGTCCACACCGACTTCCGCGTGGAGTTCTTCGACGTCTTCAACCGGCACCGCTTCACCGGCTTTGACACGTCAGTGACTTGTAGCACCTCGGCGACGCAAACCTGCAGTCCGCTGGTCAACACCAACTCAAACTTCGGGAACGCTTCGGGCCTTGCCTATGGCCCGAGAAACATCCAGGGCGATCTCTGCGGGTCACCTTCTGACGCCACCGGGCAAATCAGCCCTGTTACGTCTGACGTTTGAAAACAACCCAACACTCCCGGACCTCTTCAGCGAGGTCGGGAGTGTTGTACTTTTGCGCGCTACACAAACCAGACAGCAGGATGATCGGTTCATCAGAAAAAGCCTTACAGGGTCGCGCAATGGTATTCAGCGACGTGAAGATAAACTACTATCAATCCATGTTTCGCATCCGCAGCCGGCGATTTCTGGTTTTCGCTCGCAGCGATTCCGATTGCATGTGTGCTCTCGTTAACCGGCGCCGCGCAGGTTGTCAGTTCACAAATCCAGGATCAAGTTCAGGAACACTTTCTCGCTGCTCAGCAGGCACAGCAGCAGGGCCGGCTTGACGATGCGGTCGGTGAATATCAGGCAGTCTTGAAGCTTGCGCCGGATTGCCCGAGGTATACGTGAATCTTGGGCTGGTCTACTACGCTCAGTCAAAATTCGACGATTCCGCGCGGGCGCTGTCGACGGCCGGCAAGTTGAGGCCCGGCATGCGCGGCGTTAGCCTCTGGCTGGGGATCGATGAAGTTCGGCTGAATCATCCGGCGCAGGGAGTGGCGCTTTTGCGCGAGGCAGTCCGACAGGACCCAGAGGCCAAAGAGGCCGAGAGCTGGTTGGGAACAGCGCTCTGGAACGCAGGACAAATGGATGCGGCTTTGCTTCAATTGCGAAAAGCCGCTGCGCAGTTTCCAGATGATCCTGATTTGCTCTTCTCCCTCGGTGAAGCATACGGCAAGGCCGCCAGGCAGCAATCGGAGCAGCTACTGGAAGACTCCGCTGGAACGGCTGTCTCGGATCGAATCTATGCGGGTACGTATGCCGCCGACCACGATTGGACTAAGGCCGAGGGCCATCTGCGCCGCGCCATTCGGCGCGATCCGAAATCAGTCGATGCGCGCCTCGATCTTGCTGAGGTCTTTCTCAATCAAGCTCAACTGCCGCCCGCGCTGGAGCAGTTCGAGCAGGTGGGTGCGCTCTCTCCAAAATCGGCAACTGTGCTGGCAAAAAGCGGCGAGGTGCTGATTCTCTCCGGGCAACTGCCAGAGGGACTTTCCCGTGTTGAGCAGGCTGTCAAATTTGACGAGAGCGAGGCTCTCTACGCGCTGGGCCTTCCTGTGGAAGGCCGCATCTCTGTCAACGAGGCGAGCGCCGACCTTCTCGCGCTCTGTGATGGAGCAGAGAAGAAGCTGGAGGTGATGCAACCATCAGGCGTCCCAAGAGATGTTGCATTGGCGGGCTTATATGCACTGTCGGGAGATGACGCTGCTGCCGCGCAAGCCTACCAGCGGCTCGCTCCGGTTCCGCAAATCGCGAAACCGAATGAGAGTGCTTTCGCCCAGGCGATGGATGCGATGCATCAGCACCGCTATGACGCGGCCGAGGCAGCTCTTCGTCGCTGGTTGGCACTTCATCCCGGCGATCTTTCCGCGCGCTACGAGTTGGTTGTCGTGCGTCGTCAAGTTGCCATGGCGCAGATTGCCCGTTTGCTCGCGGTCGCGCCTGATTCCTACCATGTGCATCAGTTGCTGGGCCAGCTTTATGTCGATCGCGGGGAGGACGAAAAGGCCCTCGCCGAATATCTTGCTGTGGCCGCAGCCCGTCCGAATCTTCCTGACGTACACTTTTGGCTCGGTCATCTTTACTGGAAACATGGCGATGCTGACCATGCATTTGCCGAATTGACTCGGCAATTGGAGATCGATCCAGGACATCCCGAAGCCAACGGGGAGTTGGGCGCCGTTCTTGTCGCGAAAGATCGCACAGCAGAGGCAACACCGCATCTCGAGTTGGCAATTCGCAGTAAGCCCGATCTCTGGCCTGCATACCAGCAACTGGGCCAGGCGTACGCAACGCAGAAGAACTATGCCCGGGCTGAAGAGATTCTGAAGCGCGTTCTCGCGCATGATCCTGACGGCGGCGCGCACTATCAGCTTGCGCTGGTCCTGCGCGCGGAAGGCAAGACCGCCGAAGCCGCTAAGCTCTTTGCGCAGGTGCGCGCCATCAAGAACGAGAGATCAGCCGCCACATCTACCGACGATCGTGCAGATGACGGGGCCAAGCAATGACCCGGAATCGGATCCTCGCACTTGTCGCGCTCTTCCTCGCGTCTGCCTCTTCACTCACCGCGCAGAATGGAGCATTGGACGATGGAGTGAGACTGATGCGAGAAGGTCATTTCGATCAAGCTCTGACCAGGCTGGAAGAGGCGCATCGACTCGCCCCCCGAGATGCCACGATCGAGAATCTTCTTGGCATCACGGAGACCCAGCTCAATCACCCAGACAAGGCCGCAATCCACTATGGCAATGCGATTCGGCTTGACCCCTCGCAAGCAGCGCCACATCGCAACCTTGGCTTCAATTTGCTCACTGCAAAGCAATATGGTCCTGCGGGATCGGAGTTGCGGGAAGGGTCACGCCTGGATCCCAACGATCCTTTTGCCCACTATTATCTGTTCCTGCTTGCCCTTGCTACGGATCATGATGCCGATGCGCTCGAGCAGGCCTCTCATGCGGGGAATCTGGTCGAAAACGATCCGGATGCCGGAGTTGGTTTGATTGAGGCCGAAATCCGCCTGGGGCATGTGGATGAGGCTTCTAGCCGCATCAAGAGCATGGAAGCAGGCAATCAGCTCACCCCAGTGCGGGAGTACACGATTGCAGTGCTTCTCAGCCGGCACGCATTCTATGGGCAGGCGGTAGGTTGCTTCCGACGGATTGCTTTGCTCGATCCGTCCTGGGAGAGCCGCTACAACCTCGCGCTCGCGTTGCTCTACGATGGACAGTTCGCCGAGGCTTCCAAACTCTTGTCCACGCTTCACAACGAGCGCCCCTCAAATGCAGACGCTCTGATGTTCCTCGGCTCAGCATTCGAAATGGAGGGAAAGATGCCGGAGGCCCTGGAGGCCTATCGCGCTGCCGCAGTTGCCGACCCTTCCAACCCGGATCGGACGCTGGACTACACGCGTCTGCTCATGGACATGGACCGCTATGATGAGGCGATCCAATTCATCCAGTCCGGAATTACCGACACCGCCTCAACTTCGCCGGTAAAACTGAGGTTGGGCGCAGTTGAGATGATCAAGGGCGACTATGCCGCCGCACGCAATGCCTTCAACGCGGCGCTTGCTGACAATCCGGAACTCGATGCGGCGTATGTTGGCCTGGCACAAACCTACGCGCGTCAGAGCAACGACGCAGAGGCTATTGACATCCTTGAAGCAGCGCGCTCCAAAAGGCCTGGCCGCTATCTTCTCGAATACTACTTTGGCCTTTTGGCCAGCCGATTGGGCCGCGAGCAAGAAGCAATCGTTGCACTGGAACGTGCGGCACAGTTAGAACCCAAGTCCCCCGATCCATCATTCGAGCTAGGCAAGCTCTATAAATCGAAACAGGATTGGCCGGATGCCCGAAAGGCGTTCGAGCATGTCGTCGAGTTGAATCCACAGTTCGCGCCAGCCCATTACCAGTTGAGCCAGGTCTATGCGCACCTGGGGCTTCACGCAGAGTCCCAGCGCGAAGCGCAGCAGACCAAAAATCTGGTGAACACACAACGCGAGGAAGTTCTGCGCAAACAGCGCGAGCGGGCTGGAAGCTTCCAACCGCAGACAGCAGCGACGCCTTCTCCTTAAGACAGCTGCTCCAGGAGCAAGCGGCTGTCATAGTTCCCGATTTCGTAGCTGCAATGTAACCCCCTGGTCAACAAGGCGGACTTAAACGCTACGGAATCGAGTTCCGTCCCGGTGAGCGGCAGCAACCAGGAACCATGTGCTCTGGTCCTCGCTTTTGATCTCGCTTTGTTCACTTCACAGCGCTGGCAGCGACAACCTGCTATAGTGCTCAAGCAAATTCGAACTAAGGGGAAAGGAGCGCTCCCATGCGTAAGACTTTTTTCAGTGGCGTCGCAGCGCTTTGCCTGAAGCGAGCTTGCCGGTCCCTCGCGAGCCTTTCGGCACTCGTTGCGACGGCCTTTGTTTTCACCTTGCCCATCTCTCTGGCACAGGAGTCCAAAACCCCTACTGTCCTGCCCGCGCCATCCAACGGCAAAGCCATCGTTTGTATCTACCGCACGTACAGATTCACCGGCTCCGCCGCACACGACGAACTCTTTGTCAACGACACTCATCTCGGCAAGCTCCTCAACAGCGAATATGTGTTCACAGAAGTTCTGCCCGGGACCGTTGTGATTGCTGGATTGCCAAAGATGTACTACGGAAGCGCCATCATGTCCGCCGGAGCGGCCCTGAATCAAGCAAGGCAAAAAGAGAACGAGCGGGCCCGGTTTGAGGCAGAGGCGGGCAAAACCTATTACTTCAAATGGACCTCGGGAACGATGGCCACGATGATCAAGGTAACGCCCGTGGATCCCGAAGCTGGAGCCAAAGAGATACGAAAACTCCATCTCTCCAAGCCCCCCGACGACAAAGAAGAAGCGAAACCGGAAACGAAGGAAACCGGCCAACCGCCATCGAATTAACATCGTTCCGCCGGACTACGGCGTTTTTTACGAAACCCGGTAATGTCCCGGCATTTGCTCCATCATCTGTCGGTGCACGAGTAGCAGGGGTCGATGGAGGCCTGGATCAACGGCGTGTCGGCGAGACGCGCGCCCTGCACCATCCAGCGCACCGCGGGCATGTTGACGAAGGTTGGCGTGCGCACGTGCACGCGGCTGGGCGTTGCGCGAGTTCTCTTTCCAACTCACGGTATATGACACTTCGCCGCGCGGCGCCTCGACGCGGCTGGTGGCCGTGCCGGTGGGAAATGCGAACTTGGTTTCGCTGCGATGCGATCTCGCCGGGAGGCATGCTGGCGAGCGCCTGGCGAAGGATGCGGCAGCTCTCCATGAATCTCGAGCGCGCGGACCAACAGCCGGGCGCGCACGTCGCCGGCCTGCTCCACCGGCACATCGAACTCCATCTCGCATAAGCCGCGTAGGGCGCGTCGCGGCGCAGATCCTGCGGCACGCCGGAGGCGCGCGCCGTGGGACCGACCACGCCGCAGGAGATGGCCTTCTCGTGCGTCAGGACGCCGATGCCCGCGCAGCGCGAGCGTGCCGTGATGCTGGTGGTGAAAATGGGAATGACGTTGCGCACCATTTCGCGTCTCGAGACTCGTCGACCATGTCGAGAATGAGGCCAGCGGATCGTCAATGTCGCGATTGACGCCGCCGATGCGGTTCATCGAGTAATTGACGCGATTGCCGGAGATGGCCTGCAGCACGTCCATCACCTTTTCGCGCAGCTGCAAAGCAGGTCATGAACATGGTTTTGAAGCCCATGAGCTTGGCGGCGATGCCGGCCCACAGCACATGCGAGTGCAGCCGCTCCAGCTCCGCCATGATGACGCGGATGTAATGGGCGCGCGGCGGCGGCTCAAGACCGGTGAGCTTCTCCATGGCCTGGCACAGCGTGAGCGTGTGGATGAAAGAGCAGATGCCGCAGACGCGCTCCATCAGCGCGATCACCTGGATGTAGTTGCGCGTCTCGGCCAGATGCTCGATGCCGCGAAAGTTGAAGCCGATGTGCAGCTTCGCGTCGCGGACGGTTTCGCCCTCGCAGATCATGTCGAGCTTGTAAGGCTCTTCGAGCCCGGGATGGTAGGGCCCCATGGGGATCTTGTAGCTCATTTTGTCACCTCCTGCAGGTTGACGCCGGGCTTGTTCGCCCGCGCGCAGCAGCAGCGGCTCGTATTCGCGGCCGGTGAAGTCGATGGCAAATCCTTCGTGCACTTCGCGCTCGATCCAGTCGACGGCTTCGCAGAGGTCGAAGATGCTGGGCATAGCTCTGGATGCGGGGTAGAAGGGAAACCCGAAGAGACGGCCATCAAGATCCCAGAGGTATTCGAGGCAGAATCCCTCGCCGCCGGGCAAGCTCGTTGGCGGTGATGGTGACGAATCGCGCGCCCGCCTGCCGCATGATACGTGCCAGTTGGCGCAGGTCGAGGTTGCCGGTGGTGAACCATGTGACGCCGCTCTCGATCTGTCGGAGCCAATCGGTGATTTTGAAATGTGCAAGCAGTTCATTGACGAGATTCATGGCTGGTCTGGCGCTGCGGCTGGGTGCGGCGGATGCGACTTGCGGCGGCGGAGGTTCTGCGCTTCCAGGGTGAAGCTTGAGACTGAGAATCCCTGCCGAAACGTAGACCGGCGGACAGTTCGCGACTCCTGTGAGAGCGCGTGATCCTTGCACCCTTCAACGCAGCGTCCGCAGAAGGTGCACTGGCCGGGGTTATAAGCTCCACGTGAACTCGCCTTTCCCGGCTTTGAACTCGATGGCGCGCGAGGTGCAGCGGAACCGGCAGACGGCGCAGCCGGTGCAGAGCGAGGGATCGAACTGGACCAGGCCGCGAAATCGCATCAGTGATCGGCGGGCGCGCGGGATAGAGCAGCGTCGGAACGCCGCGTCGCAGATTCTTCCAGAGCATGCGCGAAGATCTTCATGACCGGAACCTCATGAACAATGCCGAAGAGATGGCAGCGACGGCGAAGATGAGCGTGCACTGCCAGTAAAAGCGCACCGTAGTGTCGATGGCGAGGCGCGCTGTGGCCGCGGCACAAAGCGACAGCACCAGGACCAAGACAAATCCGACAAACAAGACGCTGACCAGCATCAAGCCAGACATATGCAGATGGCGGAATGGCAAGAGCAGCCACCAGGCCGACTCCCGCAACCCATTCCAGTCCATGAGAGAGCTCCCACATCGCAAGTTCGGATCCGGCGTACTCGGTCATTGGTCCGGCATAGATTTCCTGCTCGGCGTTGGGCAGCGAGAACGGATTAATGTGCAGCTTGGCGGGCAGGCAGACCAGAATCGCCAGCAGACCCAGGTAGCGCCAGGCACTCAGAGGCGCGGTCGCAAGTGCTTCGAGCCGAAAGGTGTGTTGCGAGACAGCGATGGAGACAATCGCCAGCAGAAAGACGATGTTGTAGGAGACGCAGCAGGACGGCTTCGCGAGCCGAGCCGATCTCGCCGAAGAGCGAACGCGACGAGAAGCCAGCGACGATGATGCACATTGAGGGCAGCTCCAGCAAGGCGAGCAGCAGGATCAGGTCGCCTTCAAATCCGCCGTGGCTGGCAGCACGGGCAGCAGGCCAACTGCGCCGGCCGCGAGCCGAGACGCGATCAGGGCCACGCACGCATCAACGTTCCATACGCCGGATCGCGAACGGTGTGGTTTTGCCCAGCAGCTTTACGAAATCGAAGAATGGCTGCAGAACGGCGGCCCGACGCGCTCCTGCATCAGCGCGACGGATTTGCGCTCAACCCAGAGAAAGAACCACGCGGCGGGAACGGCGAACAACAGACCCGGAAAGATCAGCAAACGAGCGAGCGCAGTGAGAAGGTTCATGCGCTCACCTCCTCGGTGGTTGCGGGCGGCGTCGGCAGCTTGCCCGGCATTTGCCGGCGTGTCTCTGCGTTCGGCCAGCAGGTTCTGCAGCCGTGGCGACGCCCCGCACGATGGCGTCGGGCCGCGGCGGGCATCCGGGTACGAAGACATCGACAGGCAGGTGCTTATCCAGCGGGCCGTCGAGCGTGCGGCTGTCAATGAACACATTAGTCGTGGCGGGGCACGAGCCGATGGCGACCACGGCTTTGGGCCCGCACACCTGCTCATAGACGGTGTGCACTGCGGGCGCCGATGTTTGTGTCACGGGACCGGTGACGCAGAGAATGTCGGCGTGGCGCGGGCTGCCCTGCAGCAACACGCCCAACTGCTCGGCGTCGTAGCGCGGCGTGAGCGCGGCAATCAACTCGATGTCGCATCCGTTGCAACTTCCGGAGTTCATGTGGAAGAGCCACGGACTGCGCCGGCGCGCGGTGCACAACAATCGTTTCCAGAGCTTCATAGTTGCCCTCCGCTAAATGCCTGCAAGAAGAACTGAGGCCAGAGTCCGCCAGACAGAAGGGCTGCAACGAGCAGAAGAATGACGATTCGCAAAAGAGTCGTCTCGCGCCTGCGCGGAGGTTGATACCACTGCGTACCGCCTATGAGCAGAATGCGGCTCTCGGCATGTGACGGGCTGCCCCACCACACACGCACAAATGCGTTGACATAGGCGATGAGCGCGAACATTGAGGCGATTACGAATCCCGCGAGCACAATGGGATGAATCTGCAATGCCGCTGCATACAATTTCCAGCGCCCCGCAAACCCGAGCAGAGGTGGAATGCCAAGTAACGCGAGCATTCCAATCAGGAATCCAAAGGCGCTAATGGGGTAACAAACAGCGAGGCCTGTATCTTCGCGAGCGAACGCACCATCTCGCTCCGGCGCTGCGATTGAAACGAAGAGCAGGGCCTTGCCCATGGCATGCGACGCAGCGGCAAGAAGCACGCCATCCTGCCCAAGGCTGCTCATTGACGCAATGCCCAGAAGCAGAAAGCCGCAGTCTTCGATGCTCGACAGAACGAGCAGCCGTTTCATGTTACGCGGCACCATCATCAACAGCGCAGCCGTAATACTGGTGAAGATGGCGATGATTAGCCACGGGGCGCTTGGGGCGAAGAGAGCACCATCGCTCTGTGCTCTCAGCGAAAGCTCGCCGATTGCGGCCATGTCGATGACGGCGACAATGAGCCCAAGGACAACTGCGGGCAGTTCATCAGCGAGGCGCAACAGCCAGAACAGGAGCGGAATCGCGGCAAACTTTAGGCATACGCTGGAAAGCAGGCAAGCGCGGCTCCAGCCCAGCTTCCCCTGTTGAGCCGAGACTTCAGAGAGTTCGAGACTGATCCCTGAGATGAGTACAACTGCCAGATATACATAGCGTGACGTGCGGGTCTGCGCAGTTTTCCAAATAGGGATGATACTGAGTAGCGCGGCTGCTTCCAGCAAACCAAAACGAAACCATTCATCGCGAGTCATGCAACCGGCGACTGCAAAGACGGCCGGCGCTGCGAGTTGCAGCGGGAGAAACCTGTCTGCCGTCGTCTCACCGGCAGCACTCACCAGGGACGTCGCAGCCAGGCAAATTGCTGCAATGAGCAGCCCATGCATCGAAATGCCCGGCTGCCGCGCACCAAGTGCTGGAGGGTGTGCAAGCCACGGACCGCAGAAGATTAATGCGGCTGACAGACATAAGATCGATCCCATTGCGTGCAGCTCAAGCCATGCGATGGGGCGAGCAATAATCTGCGCTGCATTTCTCAATCCGCGCGCTAGGTATGCGTAGAACTTGTCGACGTTTGACCAGCGGAAAAATGCTTGCCAGTTCTGTTCGAAGATGAGCGAAAAGTCGGTAGCGGTAAGCCGGCCCTGATCCCAAAGTGGCTCGCCGCCGGTGAACACATCCCCGGGACCGCCGGCAAGCGCAATTCCACCGGAACCCGAAACAGAAGCATGAGTAATACGTGCTCCTCCAGAGATCCTGGCCAGCGCGAAGATCGACGTCCCCAGCACAAATGAAATGATCGCGAGCGCCAGCCCGCCGGCCGTCGAGAACGCTCCCGCTCCCGAAAACATGCCAAGCCACGTTACGCGGATCGACGCATCAAGACCGATGGCGGCCAACATCGGGCGGAAGAACCACACCACCGCGAACTGTGGTGCGACGCCGAGCACGATACTACCGGCCGCCATCAAAGCCATGCCCCACTGCATCGCAGGCGAAGCTTCATGCGCATTCTGGGTGGCATCGCTCGGCGGACCAAGAAAGACTGCGCTGGTCGCCTTCGCGCACATGAAAACCGTACCGAGACTTGCAACCCACGCGATTACCGCGGGAATTGCCCAGCCGGCCTGGAGTGCCGCTGCGTAGAGCATCCACTTGCTGACGAAGCCACTCATGAGCGGGATGCCGGCCATGTTGCCGACCCCAACGAGCCAGCAAAGCGTTGTGCGCGGCATGCGCGGAGCGAGGCCGCCCAGACAGTTCATGTCGCGGGTCCCCGTTGCGTGCTGCACAGCGCCGGCATTCAGGAAGAGTCCGCCTTTGAAGAATCCGTGATTCAGGCAATGCAGCAGCCCGGCCATGATTCCAAGTGGGGTGCCGATACCGATGCCAAGGAGCATGTAGCCGATCTGGCTCACCGTAGAGAAGGCCAGCATGCGCTTAAGATCGCTCTGCACCAACGCGTACATCACGCCGACCATCATGGTCACTGTGGCGATTGCAATCAGGATGCTATTCCACGCCAAAGGCCACGCGGCGAAGCTATGCATTCTCGCAGCCAGATAAACGCCGGCCGTGACGTAACAGGCAGCATGCAGCAGGGAACTCACAGGGGTTGGTGCGGCCATTGCGTCAGGTATCCACGTGTGTAGAGGAACCTGTACCGACTTAGCGATAAGTGCAATGAGCATCAGCAGGAAGACGCCAGTGGTGAAATGACGCGAAATGGCGGGATCAGTCCAGATGGCAGTTCCTGCGCGGTGATACAAAACGAAAATTGCGCACAGCAGGCCATAGCCGGCCAGATGCGTCATGAGCAGCACCTTGCGCGCGCCCAAGACCGCATCCCGTTGCCGATACCAGAAGCCAACCAGGCTGAAGGAGCATAGTCCTATGAGTTCCCAGCACAGGTAGAGAAGGAGCAGATTGGCACAATACACCAAGGCCACAAATCCGCCGATGAAGATGAGCATTGTCGCGTAGAAGCGCGTTGCGGCAGGATCACGCGCCATGTAGCCGACGGAATAGAGCAGGACGATCGCTCCCAGGAAGCTTCCCATGAACGCGAACAGAATGCTGAGAGCGTCAACGTGGAACGCGAAAAGGAGAGAACCGTCCCACGGAGAGAGGTTCACATCGTGCGCAACTCCTGTTTGGATCTGAGGCACCAGGGTCAGAACACTGAATAGTGCAGGAATGCACGTGGCAACCGCGACGGCACCTTTCGCACGGGCGGAACAGATGCGATCGATTGCAATTTGCAGTAAAGCTCCGGCAAGGAGAACACCCGGGCCCAGCAGCAGGAGGACCTGATCGTTCGGCTGTGGCATCCACGCCTCCCATGGTCATGGGATGGCGCCCAATGAAGGATCTGCGTGTCGCAGCGGGCGGTATTGCCGCGAGTCTGCGATATACGATCTTCGGGCAGCGCCGAGCTTCGACAACCTGCCGGAAAGGCGTGGGCAGTTCAGGTCCGCATCACATCATCAGTTTTCAACTACTGCTTCGCGCCACGACAGCGAGCCGAGCACGGCATGGTAGTAGCACGCCACAAAGGAGAATGATTGTGACTGACGTCACGGTAGATGTTTTTTTCTCGCAATGTGGTGCGCGTCCTGCGATTTGGAGTATGCTGGGTGGCCAGATTCACACTCTTTCAGCGGGGGGTAAGAAATGGAAGGGATTTGGTATGCGCATTTCACTTCGGGAGAAGTGCATGGCGAAGGCGTAGCAGTGCTGCATGATGGCAAGATCGAAGGCGGCGATCCAGCACATACCTACTCCGGTTCGTATCAGGAGGACGGGCCTCATGTGTACGCAAATTTGCGCGTGAGTCCGTATGCAGGCTCTTCAGCACCCCCGGATATCTCACACCCGATCACGTATTTTCTTCAGGGATCGGTGACCGGAGCTTCAGCCAAGGTCACGGGGCACGCGGACAACCGGCCCGACTCTCGTTTGTTGGTGGAACTGCACAAAGGCGAGTGAGGCAAGTTGGGATCATCTGTTGGAGAGCCCTCCTCATTTCGCTCAACTCTCCGACGGCACTGACATAGATTCGAAACCAGGGATGGATCGGCACTTTGGAACGACGTTACTCACAGGAATCACATCTGTGTGTGACGGAAGGCACATCCAAGCCGAAGTATGCCAGATCAGAGTTCCAGCGGACGACTCTCGGGAGACAAGTTCCGGCGCTGAAGGCTGGAGCGGACAGTGCGTACCCTGTCGGAAATCTGCTGTGATGGTCTACGCCCTTTCCCTTCTTCACTTCTCCCGAGCTTTGCAGGCAGAGACTAATGGCAAAAGACAGACTTGCCAGCGTTTAGCAAGAGCAAGAAAAAGCCGGGCGCTGAGCGTTATCGCAGTCGTCATCTGGCGCTAGGGGGGAGGGTGGGATGCCGATCGAATTCGAGAGCAACCTGGATGCACGTGAGAAACTGCTGATCGATCAGGTTATTGCCGAACACGGGGAAGGCTCAGGCGCACTGCTGGGCATTCTCGAGGATGTGCAGGCGGCAAACTCCCACAAGTTTCTGTCGCTCGACGTTCTACGTTATGTCGCATCCAAAACCGGCGCCGCACCAGCGCAGGTTTACAGCGTTGCAACCTTCTACGCGCTCTTCAACCTTGAGCCACAAGGCGACAATCTGGTCTGCGTGTGCAGAGGAACGGCGTGTCACACGCGCGGTTCGCGCGACCTGCTCGCCAAACTCTGCCTCGATCTCGGCCTAAGCAGCCGGACAGCGAATGACCCCAGCGACGCCGACAAGTTGTCGATGACGACGAAAGATCGGCACTTCACGATACGAACGGTGGCCTGCTTTGGACAATGCGCATTGGCGCCGGTGGTCGAAGTTAATCATCACATCCTGAGCCACGTCAATGAGCGCACGCTGCAACGCGAAATCAATGTGCTGAACCTGAGGAAGAAATGAAACCGCGCATCGAGGATATTGCCAGCTTTAACGCAGTTCGGGAGTCAGGCTTAAGCAAGTTGATGTCTTCCATTCCGCGAATCACTGTTGGAATGGGAACATGCGGACGCGGCAATGGAGCCGAAGAGGTCTTTCACGCTCTGCATGAGGGAATCGAAAAGAGCGGCCTGGATGTCGAACTAGCGAGCGTAGGCTGTTTCGGCGCCTGTTTCCAGGAACCGTTGGTCGGTCTCCGGATTCCCCGCGCGCCCCTCGTGATTCTCCATCATGTCCGGCCGAACGATGCGGGGCAAATCCTCGAGGCGATTTCGACAAAGGTGATGCCCCCTGATCTCATTTTCTGCAAGCTCGACGACTGGGATCACATCACGGCACAGGTCAAGTTCGGGCAGGGATTCCCGGAAATACCGCTGTGGAATGCAGTTCCATTCTTCAAGGGCCAAAAGAAGATTGTGCTGCGCAATGCGGGCCTTATCAATCCTGAGGACATTGAAGAGTACATCGCGATCGGGGGATATGAATCGCTCTACAAGGTGCTCATCGACGGACGTCCCGAGGCAGTGATTGACCTGGTGAAAGCGTCGCGTCTTCGCGGTCGCGGCGGAGCTGGATTCCTTACGGGGAACAAATGGGATTTCCTCGCCAAAGCAAAGGCTGAAGTAAAGTATTTGATCTGTAATGCGGATGAGGGAGATCCGGGGGCGTACATGAACCGGAACGAGATCGAAAGCGATCCGCATTCGGTTCTGGAGGGCATGATCATTGGTGCGTACGCCACCGGTGCTACGAAAGGAATAGTCTATATCCGCGCTGAGTATCCACTCGCCGTGCGGCGCCTGGTGCGTGCCCTTGCGCAGGCGCGCGAATATGGATTGCTCGGCAAGAACATCCTCAATCGTGGATTTGATTTCAATATCGAGCTGGTGCAGGGAGCGGGCGCATTTGTTTGCGGCGAGGAAACTGCGTTAATCGCGTCTCTCGAAGGTTGTGCAGGACGACCGCGGCCACGTCCGCCGTTCCCCGCGCAGCACGGTCTTTGGGGGATGCCGACTGACATCAATAACGTCGAGACATGGTGTAATATCCCGGCCATTGTGAGCCGCGGAGCAGGTTGGTTTGCAGAAGTTGGCAGCCTGAAGAGTCCGGGAACGAAAGTGTTCTCGCTGGTGGGAAAAGTGCAGAACACCGGTCTTGTCGAGATGCCGCTGGGGACGCCGCTGAGGAATTTCATATACGACATTGGCGAAGGAGCTGCCGGCGGAAGGCGTGTGCTCGCCGTGCAGACCGGGGGCCCTTCGGGAGGCTGCATCCCGGCGGAGATGTTTGACACGCCGGTTGATTACGAGAGCCTGGCACAGATCGGATCCATCATGGGTTCGGGCGGCATGGTGGTGATGGATGAAGACAACTGCATGGTCGACGTTGCGCGCTACTTCATTGAGTTCACGCACTCCGAATCCTGCGGTAAGTGCGTTCCATGCCGCGTGGGACTCGACAAGGCGCTACACATCCTGAACGCGATTACCAATGGCAGCGGAACGCAGGAAGATTTGGAAAAACTGGATGAGCTTGCGCGGATGATTCGCGCGTGTTCGCTTTGTGGCCTGGGCCAGTCAGCTCCGAATCCGGTGCTGACTACCTTGCGCCACTTCCGTGATGAATACCAGGACCACATTCTTGCGCATCGATGCAGGGCTGGAGTTTGCCAGGAATTGGCAGTTTCTCCGTGTGAAAACAGCTGCCCGTTGCGGATGAACATTCCGCGATTCCTCGAGTTGTTCCAGGAGAACAGGCTGGAAGACGCATTCGAATCGGTCTTACTCGACAATCCGTTGCCGGCTTCCACGGGTCGCGTGTGCCAGCATCCTTGCGACAACCGGTGCAGACGGCAGTCGTTCGATGAAGTGGTCAATATGCGCGAGGTGCATCGGCATATCGCAGACGCGATCTATTCAACGGAGTTGTTCGAGCCGATGCTGAGCCGCATTCAAGCTCACAAGCTGCCGCGGACCGGCCGCAACGTTGCAGTCGCGGGAGCCGGACCGACCGGTCTTACCGCCGCGTTTTACCTCGCCATGCTGGGACACGATGTAACCGTCTTCGAAGAGCGCGCCGAGGCTGGCGGCATGCTTCGATTCGCCATTCCCGAGTATCGTTTGCCCAAAGCAGTGTTGCGGCGGGAACTGGAATTCATTGAGCGTATCGGAGTGAAGATGGTGTTCAACACCAGGGTCGGAACCGATCTCACTCTAAACGATCTGGCAAGTCAATTCGATGCGACATTCCTTTCCATTGGCACATGGAAGGAGTCGTGGCTCTATCTGCCGGGCACAGAACTCACGGGCGTTTACCCGGCACTTCCATTCCTGGAGTCGATGGCCAAACATGAACCAATGCCACTCGGAGCGCGCGTTGCGATCATTGGCGGAGGCAACGCCGCTATCGATTCCGCTCGGACTGCAAGGCGAGCGGGAGCCGACGTGACGATCCTTTACCGGCGCGAACGCAGGGACATGCCTGCGATCGACGAAGAAATCCAAGCGGCGGAGGAAGAGGGGGTGAAGCTGGTTTTTCTCGCTGCGCCACATCGAATTCTCGGCGGTGCGAAGGGCGGGGTAAGAGCCATCGAGGTTGTGAAGACCCGCCTCGGCGCATACGACAATACGGGACGCCGGAGGCCAATTCCTACCGATGAGGTGCAGCGCTTTGGGTGTGACACGGTGATTCTTGCCGTCGGCGAAACATTCGATCTCGATTTCTGCCGTGCGTCGGGGCTGGAACTCAAGGAACAGGGAACAATCAAGGTCGACCGATTCACGCTCGAAACCAGCCGGACCGGCTTCTACGCGGGAGGAGACGTAATCACCGGGGCATCGAACGTCTCGAACGCCATGAGCGGTGGCAAGCAAGCTGCCCGCCGGATTGATGAGCGCCTGATGGGCGAAGGTCGCTGGGAACGCATTTTCCCACAACTGGAGTATGGGCGGAAGACCCCCGGAGAACCCAGCCTCAGCAAGAGCCACGCGGGCACAGTTATTCCTGTAGTCACGCGTGTGAAAACGCAAGATGAGGTCGTTTGTACCCTGAATGCGGCGGAGGCGATGGAGGAGAGCCGCCGCTGCTTACGGTGCGATCTGCGTAGTGTTGGAGCGGAGGATTAAGACGTGGAAGAAGGGTTGAAGACAATCTCCATCAGAATCGATGGCGAATTGGTAACGGTTCGCGAAGGCCAGACCGTTCTTGAGGCTGCACGCGATCATGAAAAACACATTCCCACGCTCTGTTATTTGAAAGGCTTGAGCGCGACAGGCGCCTGCCGTGTGTGTGTGGTCGAGGTTGCAGGTACAGACCGCCTCATGGCGGCGTGCACCACGCCGGTGCAGGATGGAATGTCGATCAGGACTACTTCAAGGCGGCTGGAAGAGTACCGGAAGATGGCAGTGGAACTGCTCTTGGTCGAGCGCAATCACACCTGTTCGGTGTGTGTCTCAAATAGCCATTGCGAAGTGCAGTCGCTTGCGCAATGGCTCGAGGTCACGCACGCACGCTACCCCTATAACAACCCGTCTTTCCCCGTTGATATGAGTCATCCGCGGTTTGTTCTCGATCACAACCGCTGCATCCTTTGCACCCGATGCGTGCGTGTCTGCGCAGAATTGGAAGGCGCACACGTGTGGGAGATTTCAGCGCGTGGCATCAAGTCGAGGTTGGCAAGCGACATGGCAGATGACTGGGGGAATGCGAGCAACTGCACCGGTTGCGGCAAGTGTATCCTGGCATGCCCGACCGGAGCCCTGACCGAAAAAGCAATTGCTCATCAGCCGGCAAAGAACTGCGATGTCATCCTGCGTCTACATCAGAATCGATTCTCCAATCGCATTGGTCATCGCTGACAAAGATCCGGAGAGCCGAGTTATTCCACAGGACTCTACCCTTTCGCCACCGGTACGCGGAGAATCGTCTTCAGCTTGGCGGGCTCCACTCGCCGCGGATCCGACAGATAGATTTCGTGATGGGCGCCCGAGAAACGCAAGCCGTTCTTCGCGGCGCATTCGTTCATTGCCGCCATCGTCCTATGTTCTTCGTCATAGGGTCCGATGTGCAGCGCCTGCAGGCACAGCCCTTCATTGAGCCGTACAAGCCTCACTTTGTCGACGCCCGCGCCCTTGCCGCGCTTGGTCAGCACATCGGCTGCTTTGGTAAGATCGCCCGCGGTCACGAACTCCGGCGTCCGGATCATGACCTGCCACTTCCATTGTTCCCTGTCACTGTCGGGTTCGTTGTTCATCCCAGGCCAGATGGCCTCGAGCTTCGCGACAGCATAGTCTCCGAGGCCCGCAAATTTGCGTGTCATCTTGATAGTGAATGCCATTCCATACAGCGCGGCGATTGCCTCTCCGAACGCGGGCCCGTCAGGCGAGCCTTGGCCTTCTACCGCGAGATAGGCAGCCTTGTCCGTCTTGACCAGTGCCGGTTTCGGTTTTGCCGCGTATTCGGGATTTCCCTTGAAAAGGTCCAGTTTCTCTGCCACTGCTGTGCTCATCGTGTAGCCTCCTGTTCACGCAATGGTGCGTAGATGTCGGTCAGCAATTCCTCGGCGGGCGTGCTTCCCGGCTCGTTGAGATAGACCTCGAAGGATGGGGCATTTGCCAGTTCGCGCCCGCTGCGCGGCAACCATTGACCGAGGAACTCCGCATAGGTCTTTCCAAGCTGATTGTAGGGACCGGAGTGAGTGGTCACCGCATATTCTCCGCCGGCAACGGTCTGGACCCCGATCTCTTCCGACGGAACAAATCCATCATCGACCGTGAGGCACGCGTCGTAGCGAATCATTTCCTTGAGCGTTATCTCGGGATCATCGTGGCAGATTCCCAGCATCATGGGATTGCCCCCAAGGTACTCGTCCTTACCCATTATGGTGAGGAACTGGTCCCAGACCTTGCCCACATCGCCGTAGGGCCCTGTGTGGCGCATGAAGGCCACCCGCATCGGTTTCAACGTTTTGATTTCGACTTTCATTTTGCCTCCTCGGCTTAACGTGCGAAAGCGCTTGGACGGCGGATCGCTGTAGTGGATACCCGATGGTACTTCGGCGAATTCCACGCCACGAACCAGACGGAATTGCGAGGGCGACATGCCGAAGGCGCTCTTGAACGAACGGGTGAACGCCTCGTGACTCAGGTAACCCGCGTCGAGCGCGATGTCGGTGACCGAATTCGGGCTGAGCTTGAGCCGGTGTGCGGCTCTCTCCAAACGCAACCTGCGCACGTGCTCCTTCACTGGTTCACCCACCATGCCCCTGAAGACCCGGTGAAAGTGAAACGGAGAGAAACATGCCACCCGGGCCAGTTCATCAAGCGAGAGCTGTTCGTCAAGATGCTGCTGAATGTAAACCAGCACCTGCAACATGCGCCGTTTGTAATCGTCCAGCGTGACTGTCTTCATCGCACAAACAGAATGCTAGTACACGCGTGAAAGCGCCGCTTGATGTTTTTTGCTGATGTGCCCTGTTGCCGCCAGTTGGCCTCTCGATTATTGATCACATTGCGTTGACACACACTCCGCAACGACCGTTTTTGGGGACCGCGCTCGTTGAATGTTCCTTTAGACAGGTCATTCTCCTTTTCGTTAAACATGCGTACAATGTCCGCAACGATCCGAGTAAGAATGCAATGTCGCAATACGACGAGTTTGCTGTGAACTACCACTGGCTCTACTCGGACTATGTCTCTTCGGGAAAGCCCTACCTCGAGGAGCACAGACGACGGTCCAAAGGTACGCATTCTGGATTGCTCCTGTGGAATCGGAACGTTTGTGGTAGCTCTAGCTAAGCTTGGCTATGACGTAAGTGGGTCTGATGGCAGCCCGGGAATGTTAGCGCAAGCAGATCTGGCAGTCAGGAAGGCCAGTGTAAACGTCCTGCTGCAGTGCTGTACCTGGGAGGATCTGCCGGCTCACGTCACCGGTTCCTTTGATCTGATCTTCTGTCTTGGCAATTCGATCGGCCACACCCGCAACGAAGAAGAAATGTTTCGGTCGTTGCAGGGACTACGCGCCGTTCTAAGCAGTGGCGGCAAACTTGTCATTCAATCTCTCAACGGGGAGCACCTCCGGAAAGAGAAAATACGTTTCACGCCGTTTCAGTGGAGAGAGCGCGCCGGGCAGCGTTGTTTGCCCATCTACGTTTGGAACTTTCCGGAGAGGTTCGAGGACGCCCTCACGATAGAAGTGCTCTTGGTCTTCGATTCTGACGGAAAAGTGTCGACGCGGTCTTACCCGATTGTCTACTATCCGTTTCGCTTCGAAGAGTTGACAGAACGCTTGAGGAGTGCCGGTTTCACAAGCATTCAGAACAGGTTCAACGAAAACCGTGAGGGTTATCGGGTGATCGCTTCGTAGAGGTCCGGGGTCAATGGGTGCGTAATCCCGACTCAACCGTCCAAGCCAAAACGGCCCAAATCCATGCTGGCCTGGGTTCATTGATTGGATTCTGGTCATGCTGCGCAAGGTCCCCACCTTGCGCAAACTGTGCTATGCTCGAGCTCCTCTACCTTTGGAACACCTATGACCGCCTTCGAGTTTCGGCCGGATATTTGGGCGACCCGGACATAATTCCGATCTTGCACCGTCGAATTTTTCTCTTCGTACTGGCGTCTATGCACGTGGAGGACTTCGTCCAACAAAGGCCCGGGCGACCGTTCCAAAGCAGTTCAATTTGGGGAATTCCAAGCAGCATGACCTGTGTCACAGAGCCATGTGACAAGGCCGGATTGCGCTTGACAGGCGTTTTTCGCCGGACCTACTGTTGCTGGCGTTTTGCATATCCCGTGAACGGGTTTTGCGCAACAAAGGAGGGTCGGCATGAATACTCATTTTGAACTTCAGCCCGCAGAGAAAGAGTTGCAGGAGCTGGCAGAACAATGTTGGCAGGAAGCTCCCAACCGGGAGCGGCAACTGGAGGAGGAAGCGTTTGAGGCTGGGCGGGCCATCCGGAACGGTGACTACTCGATGTCAAATCTCGAAGCGATTGTGCGCTGGAAGTCGGAGCGGCTGGTGCAGTTCCTGATCGGAAACAGCTCGACGAGCATTCGGCGGGCGCTGGAGGTGGCGGCGGCGCCGGAGAGTTCGACCGGCGAGGCATTGACGGCGCTGCTTACGCTGCGGGGCGTGGAGATTTCGCTGGCGACGTCGATCATGGCGGCGATCTACCCGGAACGGTATATCGAGCTGGATATGGCGGACTTGGAGGCGCTGGGACAGGCACGGCAAGATGTGCGGTTCTACGAAGAGTACCTGGCGTTTTGCCGGCGGCTGGTGGATCGCGGGATTCTGCAGCCGCAGACGGAACTGCCGGGACCTACTCCGCTGCATGCGCTGGACCGGGCACTGGTGCAGTGGTCACGGAATCGGACGCTGTAGAAGGAACGCTGGAGAAGGAATCCGTCCCAGTTGACGACCGGAGAAGGAGCATGTCAGATCCTGCGCTTTTTTGGCGCATTGCGACGCTTCGGTACTGTAGACGGGCATTCGCCGGTGTAAGCGTAGCCAGAAAATTGCTCCAGTTCCTGAAACGAAGGTTGGCGGTGATCGCGAAAGTCGAGTGCATTTCTTTCGCAGCGTCGACGCGGCTCATTCTGCAAATTTCGGTTCAGCGCCTCGGCGACCCAAATCGGCCGGTGATCATGAACAGGGGTTGTTCGCCAAGGACAACCATTATCTCCGGGATAGCACTATCAAGGAGCGCGGTGTCGGAGCGTCTTCAGTAGCTTTTTTGCTAATGCGAACATCTCGTATTGGAACGTCCAGAATAATAAGCCAAGCCCCACCCCGGTCAGGCTGTTACGAAACGGGGCTTTTAGAACAACGAGAAGCGAGGTTCCGGAGTTGGAGCTTCGCTTCTTTTGTTTTTGCAGGTAGTTTTGGCTTGGCATGGGGCTTGGCGAGGCCAAGGTGGGATTAGGCTGGGTTGATCGCCTGGACCATGCGGCCCACTCCGAGGACCTTCATCATCCGTTTCAGGTTGTAAGCCATAGTTCCCAGACTGATCTCTGTCTGCGCTCCGCTAAGGCTGCGCAGCAGGAAGCGCGGGTATCCGAAGATTCGGTATTTCAGCGTACCGAAGGGATGCTCGACGGTGGATCGTCGCAGTCGCATCGCGGCGGGCGTGGCGCGCTGCTGCATACGCTGCAACGCATCTTCATGCAGGTGACGATGCACGAACCGTTGCGGCGACGGAGTACAGCGATGTTTCAGCGAACATGCGCCACAGGTCTCGGCTGGCGCCGTGTACGCCACCCTGTTTTTGCTCCTCTGCAGTTGCTTGCGCGTGAGGGTCTGCCCCGCAGGACAGTGGAACGTGTCCGTGGCCGCGTCGTAGTGGAATGCGGTCCGATCGAATAGCGTCCCATCACCCTGGTTGTTGATGGCGCGATTGGCAGGCACATGCGGCAGGATGCCTTTTGTCTCGCAGGCTTCGGCCTGTTCGCCGTTGGAGTAGCCGGCGTCGGCAACAACATGCAGCGAGGGCGGACGGCCGACTGCCTCTCGTGCAGCCTCCGCCATCGGCAACAGGCTGCGGTTGTCGGTTGCTTCCCCGCTGACCTTCTGGGCCACGATCAGCGCATGTTCGGCATCCACGGCGGTCTGCACGTTGTAGGCAGGAGCGTGGCCATGACCTACGCGCATGAAGTGCGCCTCCGGTTCCCGATGCCGTTTCAACTTTTCCAACGCCTTAGCCACTGCGCTCGGGTCGATGACTACTTCCTCCTGTCCATCGGCGGTTTCCACCGCATCCAGATAGCGCTCCATGGCCTCGCGCTCGCGCTCACTGCGCGCACTGCTCACAGCCAGGAACTTCGAACCGTCGATAGCCACCCATTCACCGCGCACCAGCCCCACCGAACGCGCAAAGCGAACCAACTCGGCCCCGGCCTCAGTCACCGCCTCACGATGGATGCGTCGGAACTCGGCGATGCTCTTGTAGTCGGGCGTCAGGCGGCCCAGCAGCCACATCGCTTCAACATTACGAAGGCACTCGGCTTCCAGACGCCGCGAGGAGCGGATCTGTTGAAGATAGCCATACAGATAAAGCTTCAATAGATCGCGCGGATCGTAACCAGGACGTCCTGTTTCAGCCGGCTCGGCGCGCTCGAAGCCGAGCTGGAGCATATCCAATCGGCCAACAAAAGCGTCGATCACGCGGCAAACGTGGTCGCACGGAATCAGATCGTCGAGCACCACAGGAAATAATGTGCCTTGGGTTCGTCCCTCACCTTGAATGAAGCCCATAAAAAATGCCCTCGCTTACGCAAGGGCATCTTCCCACTTACTCACTTCCCAGTCACTTACTTCCTTCAACTCCTGACCCAGTTTCGTAACAGCCTGAATCAGGCGGGGCCTGGTGTTTCGCAGCGGGTACTGCCTACTCCTGCATGATCATAAGTGTCGGTGACTTGTCGTTCGCGTCCAGGCAAACGAGCTTGCCTTTGGTGTCGGAATCAGTAGCAACATCCACGCTGACGGCAACGCAATACGCCACAGTTTGTGTGGTTCCATTCTGGGTTATGTTCACATCGAAGATGCCTATAGCCAAATCAGAAGCCGGCGGCTTTAGCAGCCGCTCTATCGACGATATCGATCACGCCTGAAACACTGCCACTGGCGTACTTCACATACCCTGCAAGCCCCTCAAGGTTGCCCCATATGTCCTCGCCTCTCATGCCAAAGACGTAGCCGCCAAAGGGCTGGAAGCTAGTCAGTTCAGTTGTGTTCTGTTGGTAGCAATGGCCACCACCGTGCTGGCCGCTCGGGTAATTGGGCGCCGCTCCCGCATCATCCATCTCCGTAATAGCGAATTCGGAGAAGACGCCGCTATTGAGGTTGCCGCCGGCCATCGCAAAGACGCCAGGTACGGTGGCTCTCGCCGCATATACCAGGAAGTAACCGCGATTATCGGAACCGACCGCATAGAAGCCGCTGAGCGTTCCGATTTGGCTGGCGCTGGAATAGCCGCTAAGCGGGAATTCACATCCATCTCGCCGCCGGTGATATGCCCGCTGCCATCAACGGCGATGGCGAATACCCTGCCGCCGCTGTGAAGTGTATTGTTGGTGCCTGGGCTTATCACTCCGCCATCCCAGTTCTGCGCTAAGAAACAGGCATACTGTCCCTTCACTTCGCTGTTATTTGTGGCAACCGTCAAGGGCACCACCGGAAGAGTGAAGTTCATGGACTGGCTCTGTGGTGTGGGCGTAGTGCTGTCCGTCACCTTCACCGTCACTGTGGTTGAGCCCGCCGTTGTTGGAGTGCCCGTTACGTTCCAGTAGTAGCTCGCGTCTTGAGCCAACCCCGCAGGCAGGTTAGAGAACTGCACGGTGTAGGGCTGGACTCCGCCGGTGATGTTGAGACTGCTGAACGTGTACGGCATCGATACCATGCCTTGCGGCACGTTCCCCTCGATCGTGAGGCTCAGTGTGGAAACTGGATTGACTGTAATTGAGTAGGTTTTCGTCGCGCTGGTGTTGAGGCTGTCCGTCACGGTCACATTTGTAAGCTGCACCGTACCTTGCGTGCTTGGTGTTCCGCTGATCGAGAGTGTGCTGCCGCCGGTGCTGCCGGCTTCCGAGGTGCCATTGCCCAACGAATAACCCGAGGACCCGACGGAATTCCCGCTGATTGTCCACGTGTAAGGACCTACACCACCAGAGGCATTGATCGCACCGTTGTAACTCTGATTAACGGTCGCCGGCCCAAGTGAATCCGGGTTGGTCGCCGGAAGCGACAAGGCGGTGGGATTGCTGATGGTGATGTCGTATCCATTCTTCGTGACGGTAGCATTCGCCGTGAAAGTGAGGTTGGAGTAGGTTCCAGCACAGGAAGCCATAGGTGCTGTTCCCGATGTCGTGGTGATGATGCCGGTCGACTTCAGCGTCAGGCACGACGGCAACCTGGCGTCGGTGCCCAGAGCCCAGGTCTAGGGAGCAATGCCGCCACTCGCCGCCAACGTAATCGAATAGGTACTTCCCACTGCGCCAGCCAGGTTTGTGCTTGTAGACGTGACCGATGGCGCAGCTGGAATCGTAAGTGTGACCGTTCCGGTCTTTGTTGTGTTACTTACCGATGTTGCCGTGACTGTAACAGATTGCGAGGAACCCGTGGCCGCCGGTGCCGTATAGGTTGCAGAGGTCGTTGTCGTGTTAGACCGAGTCCCCCCCGCCGCTAACTGACCATGTCACGCCGGCCGACTTGCGATCATTCTTGATCGAGGCTGTCAGTGTCACGCTATCACTGCCATCGACAGTAGTGGCAGACGCGGTGACGCCTATGCTCATCGGAGCCGAGTTGCCGCCGCAGCCGGACAAGTTGAAAATGGCAACCAAAGTGACGACAAGAAGACTTACAAGCGAACTGGTCCTCAGACCAGAGAGAGCGAAACTCTTCCGGAACACGGGCACCTCACATGCTTGTTAGTGCAAGCTACGGATCATTCTGAGCCCGTTGGTCGATCGGTCAATACGCCATTGGACGTATGCATTAACTCATCAACGACGTCAGAAGTCTCCGGTTTTGGTGAGCGTGTTGACCACTCTCATGGAGCGTCTTTTAGAAAAGTGAGCGGAAGATGCCGCCGAAACTCTCGCGGCAGCAGCAAGGCGGCTCTTCACTCCCAGCTTGTTGTATATATGTTCAAGATGCTTCTTAACTGTGCGTGGACTAATTCCCAAATACGCTCCAATCTCAATGTTTGAATGTCCTCGCGTGATACAGAGAAGGACGTCGATTTCACGGCAAGTGAGATCGAGACTTTTTAAGGTAGATATGGAAACGGCCTTGTTCATAGCAAAGCCTCCGGTGCCTTTGAGCCCCTTCTGCCGGTCATGCGACTTAAGGTGCCACTCGACAAACGTTCGCTTTACAGTTGGAATTTCGCCGCAAGACCGCTCCAGAATGAGGTTACTATTCTGAGTACATTTGGCCATGAATCGCAATACGCCAATCGGCGTACAGTTCATGTGGACGTCTAGGGAACTTTGTGGTTCTGGTTGACAGCCAGGGCGAGGGAGGCTGCAGCGGTGCGGTTTTCGACACCTAGCTTCACAAAGATGTGTTCAGTATGCTTCTTCACGGTTCCCACGTGCATCTGCAGGATGTTGGCGGGAAGGGTATGAAGAAACCGTCTGCAAAGCCTGCCAAGACCCGAAAATCCGGACGTACACTTTTGGGGTGGAAAGTTTCAATCCGTTGCACACGTGCGAGCGCCGCGGCTGTGATCGCCGGAAGCTTCTCCGGCGGAAGAAATGTCCCCGGATCCTTGTGGATTGCCTGTGAAATCCAGTTATCTCCCGGCTGCAGATGCACCACAGAATTCGCCGGCGTACCTGGAGGATACCGTCATCGTCGTCACGATACCGCTGCGCCTCCGAGAGCGGCGGTGAACCTCAATCCGGACTACGAATGAAGCCAACTGCTGGGCAACCGCGATGCGGTCCGGAAGTCCAGCATCATTACGACAGGCAACTGAACGCTACAGCGGGTTCGCAGTTCCCATGTCCCGAAGCCGTTTCTGCCTGGTGATTTTTCAAGAGGAAAAAGCCACCTTACACTAAGCCAGAAACGGCTACAACAACTTCGGAACTGCACTAATAGAGAGCGTAAAGGTAGCCGTCCGTGCTGCCGAAGTAAACCGTGCCATCGACTACGAGCGGAGAGGATGCGATGGAGCCGAGCGTGAATAAGCGCTCCACGGCCAGCCAGTTGTTTTCCCACGCGCTGCGGAAAACTACGGGTTCGTTGATGGTTTTGTCGGAGGCAAGATAGAAGTCGCGATTCTGGCGAGAAAGATCGGTCTGAAACTCCCAAAGTTGCCTGCCTGTTTTCAGGTCGACGGCCGCCAAAATGCCGTTCAACATTCCGACGTAAGCTACGTCGTCAGCAACCGCCGGCGACGAGAAAACGAAAGCGCTCATTTTGAGTTTGGATATCACCTTTCCTGAAGCTGCGTCGAGAAGATCGAGGAAGGGCGGATCAGAAGTCCCGAATAGGATCTTGTCACCGACGGGAGAGGGCGAGTCGACAATCCAAGTACCGTGATTGTCAAAACTCCACTTCAACGTGCCGGAGGCGGCTTCAATGGCATAAAAGTGGGCGTCGCGACAACCGACATAAACTGTACCGTTGAAGATTGCGGCCGAGCCGGGAAATCCCACCTGATTGTGAACAACGTTATCTTCGCCGGTTTTGAACTGCCACTTCTTCTGGCCGGTTGCAGCATCGAGCGCATAGAAATAGCTGTCCCAACTGCCGAAATAAAGGGTGCCGGAGTCATAAGCCGGCGACGAGTGGACCACGTCTCCGGTAGTGAATTTCCAGCGGAGTTCTCCCAAGACGGCATCAAGCGCGTAAAGATTACCGTCGCCGCTACCGAAGAAAACCATACCCTGAGCAACTACCGGGCTGGACTCGAACATGTCCCAGGCGTCAGAGGATGTCTGCGTTGCGGGGAGGGAGAAGTGAAGGTTCTTGGCTTCGAAGCGGCGGTCACCATCCGTCTTATACTTCCATTTCAGATTGCCGGTCGCGGCATCCACGGCATAGAAACGGCCGTCATAACTTCCGAAGTAGACAGTGCCATTGGCAATAGCGGGGCTGGATGCGACGGGACCGAGGGTGGAATATTTCCACTTCTGCTGGCCGCTGGCGGCGTCAACCGCATACAAATTGAAATCGTAACTCCCGAAGTAGATGATGCCGCTTTCCGAAACCGGGGATGAAAGAATCCTGCCGCCGGTGGGGAACTTCCATTTGAGACCGTGGAGTTCGCGAGGCCCCTTGCCTTCATAGAGTCCGGTATGCGCCGGGTTGCCGCGGAACATCGCCTGCGCGGTGCAGATCGAAGACGAAAGCGATATCACCATTGCAAGCGTTGAGAGCTTGCCAGTGCACTGCAGACAAAAGCGTATTAAGCCGTTCATTGAAATTCCTTGCTCAGTTCGAAGTTATGGCCGCAGCCGGTTTTCCGTCCGCTGCATTAAGCGGAGCGGGATGCATTGCCAGGGGCAATTCCGCATTCCCTTGGCGAAGCTGGATCTCTCCCCTGATCTCCGTTGGGGCGCTACGAAACTCGCCGACGAAAGTCAGGCCGCCGAATTCTTCAACAGTGAACTCGATGTTTTTTTCGTCCTCCTTCCAGAACGCAATAGGGGAAGTGGCACTGTTTTCGACGATGACGAATTGTCCAGTTGGCTTGTCAGGGGTTCCGCTATCTGGCAGTTTGAGAATGAGATTGAACTTGGAGCCGGCGAATTCGATGGAACCTCTCCATTCCCCTTGCAGCTCTTTGCTGACAAATGTGCCCAGCGCACTCAGTTCCACTTGAGGGTCGCTCAATCGCTTAAAAGTGAGAGCCGCTCGATTGCCGGCCTGGATGTACTCGCCTTTTAGAGTTCCATCAGCTTCCAGGTGCGCCTTGAAGCTTGGTTCACCAAGGACATGCTTCAGAGCGAACTCGACATTCGTGTCTTCGACGGTGATCCCAGTGAGAGGCGCGCCTTTTATGCCGAAATCGGGAGCGATGAGCGAGCCTGTCCACTGCCGATCGTGTTGTACCAAATCAATGACGAACCGAATGGGAGAGCCGGGAACCTGCACCGCGCCTTCCCAGCGTCCGGATAAGGTGGGGTGGGTCAGCGCTGACTGGCAGAATGTAGTTGCGTTCATAAAAAGAAAACAAGACAGAGCGAAAAGCATGCGCATAGGTGCTCCTTCTGAAAACTCGACTCTCAGCAAAAGCGCAGTTGATGCCGATTCTCAGGCAATAATCGTGCCAAACCTCCAGGGTGAGAAACACGCGTGTTCAGTGGAAGCGATGACAGCAGACCTGTCCGAAACCGCGATAGTCCGTCCGGAATCGAACATCGATAACAAGATAGGATGTGATCTATCTCACCGTCCGAAAGAGCCTTTCCGCACAGGCACAACAGGAACTCGCTTTCACCATCGGTCTCAAAGAGGGCCCACAGGTAACTTGTGCGGACATGCTCACCCCCATTCATCCATAAACGGCCCAATTCTCAAATCAGGACCGACAACAGCATCAGGTAAGGTGCGACGCAACTACGACAAAGGGTTGCAGCCCGCATTACTGACAACAGCAGTTACCCGCAAATACCCCGTCATCAAAACCCCTATCACGGATGCGGGGCCAACGGACAGCCATCGAGGCACCCCGCCAGCCTGCCCGCCGCGTCGCGCACACGGCCCAGCCGACCGCCAGCAGAGGCCAGCTCCACCGCGCCATCCTGAGCGCGAGTGCGATAACTGCCGCTGCCGCACATAAGCCGACGGCGCGCCAGCCAGTGAAGACCATCAGGTCGAAGCCCAGCCGTCCGAACGGCGGAGAACCATGGATCGCCCACCATGCCTGCGCCGACCCTAGGCGAGCGCCCACAGCATGGCCGCCAGTAGCGTCCATGCCATCCATCCGGGGGCTACTGGCGGATGCGGCCATTCCACCAATGCCATTTGCGGTCCGATGCCCGACCGGCTCAATTCTTCTCTCATTTTGGACTCCAATTTGCGTCTTCTGGCTTTCCAACGCGAACGACCCAGCAACGAACATCAATCCCGCCCTGGGCATTTGACGCGGCGGCTTCAGTCAAACTCCCGCGCTGCCGCGGCTTGATCGGGCCCAACGCGACCGACCTCAACTTTCGCAAGGATCATGACCTCACCTCTGACCGGCGCCCCGGCCAGCCGCCGCAGCATGGCGAGCTGGCCGATGCGAGTAAGAACATCCGCGATTGGCCCCTCGATTGCCATGGCGCTGGGCTTCCCCCCAGCAAAAAAGGTGTCCATCCGCTCCAACGCTTTGAAAAACCGGCTAACATCGCTAGTCCAGACTCCAGGTGCGATCGGGCGCCACGCAGCACGCCACGTTTCTTCATCCTCAGCAAGACGAAGTGCCCATTCGAGCAGGTCCGCCATGTGCGCCAGAATCTGGGCTGGACTACGCGATGTGTCACCGGCGCGGAACGAGGGGAAAGACTCTGGAGCATTGCGGAGAGTCTTAGATCTTATCCGTAAATAATAATTAGATTGATTCCTGCCGTTTATTCTCTTGTCGCGCGGCAGAAGGATGCGGCGAAGATAGCGTCCAGGATGGCACAGATCAAGTCTTGGACAGTGTCGGACGCGCTGTGGAGCAAGATCGAGGCGTTGGTTCCAAAGCCCAAACGGGAGCGCGGGCGGAAATACCAGCGCAAGCCAGGAGCGGGGCGCAAGCCGATGCCGGCACGGCAGGTTTTCGCGGCGATTGTTTATGTGCTTCGCACCGGCTGCCAGTGGAAGGCTCTGCCCAAGGAGTACGGCAGCGCCAGCGCCGTGCACGTGTATTTCCAGCGTTGGCAGCAGGAAGGCTTTTTCCTGAAGATCTGGAAGGCCGGCTTGGCCGAGTACGACGAGATGGAGGGTATCGCCTGGCGCTGGCAGAGCGTGGATGGGGCTTCCGGCAAGGCGCCGTTGGCCCAAGAGTGCGTTGGCCCCAACTCCACCGATAGGGGGAAAAAATGGGCGCAAACGCAGCCTCCTGGTGGACGCCCGTGGCATCCCGCTGTCGCTCGTCGCCAGCGGGGCCAACAGGCATGACAGCTATCTGTTGCGCGCCACTCTGGCCGCCATCGTCTGTGCCCGGCGGGATCCCGGCAGCGGGCAGATCGAAACGCTCTGCGCCGATGCGGCTTACGTTGGCTTCTCGGCCCAGGCGGCCAGCCATCTGCATCACTATCAACTCAACGTGAAGACCCGCCGCCAGGAACGAGACGAGAAACGAAGGGACCCCGATCACAAGGCGCGTCGATGGGTCGTCGAGCGCACCCACTCCTGGCTGAATCGCTTTCGCAAATTGCTCGTGAGCTTTGAGAAGACAGAGGCCAGCTACCGAGCGCTCCTGGCGCTCGCCGCAGCCCTCATTTGTTGGAGGCAGACCATATCTATTTACGGATAAGTTCTTACTCCCGCGGTAAGCGATTGTCGCCAGGCAGTGTCGAAAGAGTCCGCGAGTGTGAACCAGTTCTGGTCCCAAACTACTTGTTTCGCTCATAGTTCTCCTCGAATTTTCGCAGTTGGTTCCGGAGTGCCCGTCGTTGCGCCGCATGCATTCTACGCATGATCCGGAACAGGCTGTGATGTTGAATCAAGTGGATGAAAACATTTGTTTTGTACATCTGCTCGTCCGCTCTCTGGACGGCCAGTTCGCGCTTGTTTCCATCCAGAATGCGGAGGGCGGGGGCCACATTTCCTGCTCTTTTCGATTGCAATAGGACAACGGCAAGCGTGGCGCTCCACAGCAGCGAGGCATAGATGTTGACGCGCTCCTCGATCCCAAGCCACGGTGTCGGCGAGTTCGCTGCAAGGCGTGGGCCTGCGTCCCGGCGAGAGCGCCAAATGTCAGGAGCACGACAATTATTCCGACAGATCGCGATCAGGATCGACGCAACCTGTAACGGGCGTTTGCGTTCCGACGAGTAAAACACGCCGACGCTGAATGCGATGGAAAGGGAGGAGCAGACTGTGAACAGCAGAACAAGAAACGGTCGGGTCGGCGCCCCGATCGCCAGCAGTTCACTGACGCTTTGCGATGTGTAGCTGTAGCCTGCCCTGCGCATAGCTGCCAGATTGTCGGCGACTATGTAGAGGATTGAGGAGACAATCCCGCAGAGCAGCAGGATACTTCGCATTGCCTGCGACGAGCGCACCACAGTCAAGGTCGTCGGCGTCGTCGCTTGCGATGTCATACTTCCTCTTCCCGACCTCCGGGAAGCAGTTCTTTTTACTGCTCAACTCACGCCATTCCGCCCTAATCGCTATTCTTTTCCTTCGGGCAGCACCTCAATCCCACTCACAGTCGCATGTCCCGACACCGGAACAAAGCTGAGCGCCAACTTTCCTTGCGCATTCGGCTCCAGCCAGGCAAACCGCTTGATTACGACATCCGTCTTGCCCGCTTCCTTGCCGAGATCGAAATTCTCAAGCAGCGCCTTGCCGTTGCAGAACACGTTGAAGACATGCGAGGCATGCGCAGAAGCATTACCACTTTCTAGCGCTGCTTCCCCGGCATTAATGTGCCGTGCCGCAAAATGCAGTACAAGCGAGTACTTTCCAGGCGTCACAGGAATTGCATACGAAAAGTTGCCCCACCGCTCCGTCTCATAGAGTTCCGGATCGTCAGTACCGGTGACTTCCTGCGCGTAAGAAGCCAATTGTCCGCCTTCAAAGTAGTTGTCCGGACTCCACCAGTGGCTGTCATTCGAATAGTAAGGGGACTGCCGCGCCAGTATTCGCACGGACCGGATGTGTCCGTTCTCACCCGGCAGAATCTCAATCGCCGACACCATCGCCGGCTTTCCGTCCTCGCCGGCAAACTCCAGGTGCAGTAAGCCATCGGCGGCCGGTCGGATGCCTGAGAACACCTTCACATCCGCCATGCGGCTCGCTCCAGCGTCACCGATTACGTCGAAGTGGCTAAGGAGCGCCTGCCCATTCGCCCGCACGGTCATCTGTCGGCTGCCCTCGCCCCCGCTTCCAGTTGTGTCCGGCCCAAAGACGGTCTCGGCAAAATGCAGCCGCAGTTCGTACATGCCGCTCTTAAGCGGAATGTCGTATCGGAACTGCCCCTGTCTGCTCGTCCTGTAGAAACCCGGATCCTGGGTCCGTTCGATAGGTTGCACGGCGCTCTTGACTGCTGTCCCGCCGGTGAACGCGACATCGGCATTCCAGAGCTTGCCCGCATGGTCAACGAAACTCCGGCCCGCTCCGGCCAGGATCCTTATCTCTTCCCCGCCCGGCGGCCCAAATTGCCCGTCTGAAATCTCGGTCTTGGTGTGCGCCCCAGCCGTATCCGCAACAGCGTTCTGCTGCGTCCGGTTCCTTGCCACCGAGTAGGTAATCCACACCGCTGCTACGATCAACACGACAACGGCAAGACTCAGAAACCATCGTGATCGAAACCAACCGGAGGCAGTTCCGGTTTCCGTCACACCGCCGGTCGTAGCGCTTGCCGCCCATGTCTCAGGCTGAGCTCGCTGGATGCTTCGCGCTTCGAATCGTGGCACGTACTGCCCAACCGGAATCGTGATTCGCAATGGGTGCGAAGCGCCTTCGCCCGCGTAATACTCCGCCAACCGCTTACGCAGTCGGTTCGCCTCAACACGGACAATGGAGTCGGAATCCTGGTCGAACGATGCGCCACGGTTGAAGACTTCCAACCCGATCGAATACTCCTTGATCTGGTTCGCTTCTCCGGCGAAAACCCTCTCGCAGAGATACGAGAGCAAATGGGCGAGCTTCGGTGCGCGAACAAAGTCCGGCGAGGCGAGCACGGACTGCACTTCAGCCCGCCGCATTTCCACTTCGCCCGTTTCGATACTTGCCACCGTCATGTTGCTGGCGCCTTCATTCGCTGATCCCTGCTCTACATATTCGGGGCCGCAACCATATTAGTTCCACTTTTCTGTTCTCAAGCGGCCTTAACCGTGTAAGTAGCGGGAGCGAATACGTATGTAACGGCAGTTAACCCCCCTTGCGAACGCGTCCGACCGTCACATAACCCCTCATTGTGGACATCGCAACTCCGCTTTCGACAACGACATACAATTCAGCACCGCAGATTTAACCCTGCGAAGCCCGCAGGTAGCAGGTATAGCGTTGTTCCTCGCGCCGGAGTGGCCTCTACTTGAGGTCGACGTTGAGCAAATCGCCTTGCAGATCGAAAACAGCCGGCTCGAGCGAAATGCTCCGTGGAGGAGGTAATACCATGCGAAGACTCATGACATTACTCGCAGCCACGAGCCTGGCAATCTGTGCGGCTCCTTTTAGCAGAGCCGAGTCGTCACTGGATGTGCCCAAGCCCGATGTGCTTCAAACCGCAAAGACGGCAGAAACGAAAGGCGACCTGGAGCGGATTCATAGCAATTTCGCCCTGGCGATTTCCTATTACCAGCAGGCGCTCCGTTCCGATCCGCGGAATCCGGAGGTCCTGAACAAACTGGGAATCACCGAGTTGAAAAACGGAGATCGCGGCCCCGCCCGCAAGCACCTCACCCAGGCATTGAAGTATGACTCGCGTAACGTTTCGATTCTGAACAACCTGGGTGCCGTCGCCTTCCTCGATAAGAAATACAAGAACGCCGTCAAATACCTGAAGCAGGCGCTCGAACTCGATGAATCCAGCGCGCCAGCTCACCTGAACCTGGCCGAAGCCTGGATGGGAATGGGACAGGTAGACCGTGCGATGACAGAGTATGCCCGCGCTATCGAACTCGATGCCGACATCCTCACTGAAAGCGCGTCGGGAGTCTCCGCGCGCGTCAGCACACCGGAGCAGCGGGCCCGCGTGAACTTCCTGATCGCAAAAGCCTACGCGAAGCGCGGCAACATCGACGGAGCCCTCGAATACCTGAAACGCGCCAGAGATGGGCGCTTCCCTGAAATGGCCAGGGTTTACAAGGAACAGGAGTTTGCAGTCCTGTGGACCGACCCCCGTCTGGAGAAAATCGTGAAGCGGTAAATACAAACCTGTCGCCGCTACCCACACCTCGCTATGATTCGTCACAGCGAGGTGTGACGAAATTCTGGCGCACGCCGAGTCAATGCGACCCGTGCCATTACGATTCGCGATCCTGCCCGGCTTTCGATCTCCACACTCGAGCAGAAATCTTTCCCTGTCTGGACGAGCCAAGGTCATCCGTAATATTGGAAGTCCTTCCAGAACCCTGGCCAACCCTTGACCGGAGGCCCGCATACGTAGACCCCTGAATACTTGCCGATGGTTTCGTTCTCGATACCGTATTGGTTGCTCAGCTGCGCTACCTGCGTGCACGACACAAAGTTCCGCTCAATAAAATCGGGATCCATGCCTACCATGATTACTTTCTGCGGAGGCGGATCGCCATAGCCGAGCAGCCAGTTGGAGTTCATGCCGCTGATAGCGGATGGCAGCCTGTATGCTGGCCCGTAGAGGTTGATCGCACCTTCTTCTCCTTCATCGCCGGCGAGAATGCCAAGGTGGGTACGATCTACGGTGGACAGCGAATTGCGCACCTGCGCGACCGTCGCGGCCAGCTCAGGCCATCCAATTTCCATGTTGAAATTGCCATTGGTCGAATCAGCGATGCGCCACCATGTCGAATTAACGGGCGCGACAGGGATAACTAGCGACACAGTGATGAGACCCCCGATGAGCAGAGAGATCCATGTGGAGCGGAGGATAGCGGCCTGTGCACGAGGTTTGAGGGAGGCGAGCCAATGTTCGCCCCAGACCGCGCCGGCGGCCAAGAGCATGGGGTAGGCGGGAGTGAGATAGTAGTCGCGGCCGCGTGCGGCGAGCTCGTTGGTCGTGGTCTGATCATCGAGCGCCTCCATCATGTGGTGCTCGAGCGCGTCGGCCAGCGTAGGCACTGCCAGTCTGAGCCTTCGTGGGGACTACCTTTGCCGCTAAAGGTCGCAATGGATAATGCGCTCGTCGTGGACTGTGGGCGAAGCTGAGGTTGGGCTGAACTCGGGGTCGATCAGCGGTTGGTCCTGAAGTCAATATTGATGGGGACAGATGCATCGAGTCGGCCATCCGTCGGCGTCGCCCCATGAAGTGCATAAACACGCTGCAGGAGAAGAATCCATTCGGCATCGGACAATGGATCGGAGGGAACGGTGAAGTCGAATCCACGATGACGCAGGTTCGCTATGAAAATCTCCATAATCCTATCCAGTGTCAGATTACCGGGCACTGAGTCTCTCACCCTGACCTCCGCCTTCCAGAGTATGGAGAACCGAATTGCGTTGCCCGGATAGATAGCGCAGACCTCTCCATTCTCCACAATGGTCCAGTTGCTCCCGCCATCCGGCCGGATCTCCGCCGTAGCTGAGATCTTTGGCGATTCTGCGTGGCCGTTTCCAATCGAACCGATGCGGTGGTAAATCCGATCGGTGTCTACGCAGAGAGCGATATTTCCGAACGGCGCCTGTTCGCTCCGCATTGGGCCTTCGATGCCTTCCGGCCAGTAGTCGAAGTTGCCGCCCTCTCCGTCATAAAACCACGAGAGCGCGGTTGCACGAACCAATCGCCATGGTTCGAATAGCCTGGAACTTCCCATCACTCTGAGAAAGGGCAATGGATAATCGACGCGCGTTGCCCCGTAAAAGGATGGGTTGTCCAGGTGGGTCGCACCAGCTGGCATTGGTCCATTGACGTTGACCAAAACGAATTCCGGATAGACGCAGGGCACGCCGAAGACGGTTCTCGCGGCCTCGAGGAATTTCTGATTGTGCAGAATTCGATGGGCGCCCTCGACGCGCGACTCGCCGCCCAGGGCCCAATCTCCGCGGAACCAAGGAAGAACCGACCGCGTGGCCCCTTCACGCGTTTTGTCGTAAATGCCCTCTGGAGCGTGGGCCGCGGCGGTCTTGTATGGAGCATGCCGCGCAAACATGGCGCGAATCTTTTCGGGGTCGGCAAATGCCGGCTCGATGCGAATAGCTCCGGGAATGCTGTTCATGACTCCTCCGGCTGTGCTTTCAGATTTGTCTCGACGTCAGAGACAGCCAGCAGTTTGTTGTGGGTGGGCGAAGGCCGCTTCGGCAGGAGCAAGGCCGAGCCGGCCGATACGAGGAAGGAGAGTCCGGTGCAGGCCAGGCCAACGTAAAAGCTGCCTGTCCTTTGGCGAAGCAGTCCTGTCGTGTAAGGTCCGACAAAGCCGCCGAAGTTGGTGACGGATGTCACCAGCGCGATGCCCGCTGCTGCTGAGTAACCGGTCATGAATTCGCCGGGCATCGAAAAATAAATGGGCAACGCAGCGTAGGCGCCGACAGCGACCACGGAAAAAAGGAGAAGAGATAGTGAGGCGGGACGAGGCACGCCGAGCAACAGCAAAGCAATTCCAGCCAGAGCGGCTAAAGTTGCAATATGAAATCGACGCTCCAGTGTGCGGTCGGAGTGCCGGGAAACGAGGATGATCGCGATCAGGGCTGCGAAATTGGGGACCATCACCGCGAAGCCAACCACTGTATTGGGCTGCCGGCTCAAAACCGACTTCATCACCTGTGGCAGCCAGAAACCAAATGTGTAGGAGGCACAGGCGTGAGCAAAGCCGATCCAGGCCAGATGCCAAACTCTGGGGTTGATCAGGGTCCGCACTACGGAGACGGGCTGACTCTTTGCGTCCAACTTCAGCCGGTCCTCTCGATCTAATTCGCCGGCGATCCACGCCTTTTCTTCTGTGGTGAGAAATTCCGCCTCTGCCGGTCTGCTCGGCAGCAGACGAGGCGTTAGAAAGGCAAAGACAACTGCGGGCAAGCCCTCGAGAATGAGCAGCCACCTCCAACTGCCAAGGCCGAGCCAGTGGACGCGATCCAGAATCAAGCCGGAAATCGGGCCGCCCAATGCGTTGGCCAAGGGAATGCCGATCATGACCGACGCGATCGCCTGAGCCTTTTCCCGTTGCCGAAACCAGTAGCCCAGGTAAAGACAGATTCCTGGAAAGTACCCTGCCTCGGCGAGGCCAAGTGCAAAGCGCGCGACATACAGTTGATGGACGGACTGCACAAAGCCCGTCAGAGTAGCAACCACGCCCCACGTGATGAGGATGCGGGCAATCCAGGCCCGCGCGCCGATCTTATGAAGGATGAGGTTGCTGGGGACCTCGAGGAGGAAATAGCCCCAGAAGAATACTCCCGCGGCAAAACCGAACTGCTGGCTTGAGACTGCCAGCTCGCGATTCATGGTGAGCGCCGCGAAACCCAGGTTGACTCTGTCGAGGAAGGCGAGCACAAAGAGTGTGAACAGAAGCGGCAGCAGCCTGACGCGGAGCTTGCGGATCGTTGCCGCTTCAAACCCGCTCGCACCCGTGCTGCGGCTATTCCTCATGATTTCCCTCCTCGGCGGTGAGCGTACATTTGCGAAGCATGCTCGCTTCAACAATGGAGCGGTTCTTGTCAGGCTGGGCCGCAGCAATCTCGCAACCGGGATCAACCTGCCACACTGGACCTGGGGATGCCGGAGGCGATTGCAAAACATTCCCAGAGAAAACTCAAGTCGATGTTTGCCACGAGCATTGACCTCCAAAAGCAAGAGAGGCTTAGAGCGATGAAGCCGGAGAAACTCGGAGCGCCTCGGTTTGTCGGCTGCAATGCAAGCTTAGCGGCGCGTTCAGGCATAACAATGGTCGGAGTGTGACCAAAATGTTGACAGGCAAATGACCGGAAATAAGAATGGTGCACGACCATGAACCCGCGCATCGGATCCATCGAAGTTGACCTGGAGGGCCGGCGGCTCCTGAAGGGCGGGAACGCCAATCGCACTCAGGGAGCAGTCGTTTCAGGTGCTCGCTGCCCTGATGGAACGTCCCGGCGAAATCGTGACCCGGGAGGAACTGCGCAAGCGGCTCTGGTCGAGCGACACCTTTGTGGATTTCGAGGTAGCGCTGAACTCCGCCGTCAGCCGCTCTGCGGGATGCGCTCGGCGATTCCGCTGGTTCACCCAGCGTCATCGAAACCATCCCCAAGCGCGGCTATCGCTTTATAGCGCCCGTCCCAAGACGGCCCGCCGTCGCCGTAATGCCTTTTTCGAATCAATCCGGAGATGCGAAAGACGAGTACTTCAGCGATGGATTGACCGACGAATTGATCCGAGTGCTTTCGCGGATCGAAGGCTTGCGCGTCACCGCGCCCAGTGTTGTATTTCGATTGAAGGGCACCATCTCGCGATGTCAGACAGATTGGCCGGGAACTGGGCGTAGAGGCGGTGCTGGAGGGATCGGTCTGGAGATCGGGAGACCAACTTCGCATTACAGCCGGCCTGGTCGCTGTAAAGGATGGATTCAACCTGTGGGCGGATCGTTTTGACGGGAATCTGGGAGACGTATTCGGCATTCAGGATCAGGTGTGCGCCGCGATCGCTGAAGCTCTCCACGTGCATCTGGCAGGCCGGATTCAACAAAATCGTCCGGGCAATTCACAAGCTTATCTGCAGTATCTGAAGGGCGCTTGCCTTCTTAAGAGGCGGCGGCCCAGCGACATGCAACGAGCTTTTGAGTACTTTCGCGAAGCGATCCAGATAGAGCCCGGATTTGCAGAGCCTTATTACGGTGCCGCGATGTATTACAACGTCTGCGCGGCATTTGGAAGGATGCCGCCCGTCGCCGCGCTATCGGAAGCAGAAGGCCTGGTCTTGAAAGGGCTGGCTCTGGACGAGAAATCAGTGCGTCTTCACAGCAGCCTGGGAATGCTGCGGCTGTTTCAATGGCGATGGAGCGAATCGAAACAAGCACACAGTCGAGCCCTCAGCATGGAGCCGGCGAATGCGTTTCCACATATGATGTGCGCTCTTCTTCATAGTTTCTGCGGCCGCCATAACGAAGCCGTGTTGCATGCCGCGCGATCCGTTGAACTCGATCCGCTGGATTTGATGACGAACTACCGTCTACTCCAGGCGAACTATTATGCGCGTCGCTACGACGAGGCGGTCCGTGCAGGCCGTATCGCTGTCGAACTGACGCCGGAGTCGCCCTACACATTTTTCTATTTTGCGTTGGCTTTGGTCGCGACTGGCGAGAATCAAGAAGCGTGGGTCGTCGCTAACAAGGGCAAAGAGCTCAACGACGGGCTGCCGCTGGGCGAGGGCTTCTTCGGTTATCTGGCCGGCGCCCTGGGACACAAAGCCGATGCCCGTCGCATTCTCGAGGAGTCATCGATTCATCGCGACAAAGGTTACGCCCCAGCTTTGCCGATTGCCTGGACCTATCTCGGCATGGGTGAAACTGAGGCGTGCCTGGAGTACTTGGAAAAAGCGCTCGCTGAACGCGAGCCGTATCTTGGATCGCTAATGGTCTTCCCTGGCTACGACGCGATTCGGGACCGACCTGAATTCGAAAGGCTTGCACAGCAAGTAGGGCTTTTGACCTGCGATCACGATTGATCCACGCGGTTCAGACGAGATTTCAAGGATATCTTCACAATGCGAATCGAGAATCGATTCCAATTAACAGTTCGGCTTTACACTTGCGCAGACCAACCTGCCATTCTCACTTTTTCGCTTGCAGCAAAGCGGCGCACCATACAGTCAGGATTGTGACTTAGCACATCGCCTGGAATTCTTGGACCGGCAAGGCCTGGCTGATGAGCCAGCCTTGAAAGGAACTGCATCCGAGGCGGACGAGAGATTCTCGTTGGGCCTCGGTCTCGACACCTTCAGCGATGACTGAAAGACCCAGTGCGCGGCTTAACAAGATGATGGATTCCGCGATCGCGCCGCTGCTCGTATTCCCGACGATGTCGTGGACAAAAGTGCGTTCGATCTTCAATTGGTCGATCGGCAAGCGTTTCAAGTACGAAAGTGAAGAAAAGCCGGTGCCAAAGTCATCAATTGAAAACTTGATCCCATAGGCCTTGAGCGCAGTCATTTTGCGAATAATCTCCTCAAAGCGCTCGACAAACATGCTCTCTGTCAGCTCGAGCCTTAGGTTCATCGGATTGGCCCCTGTTCTCGCGAGTGTGCTTAGCACTTCTCCAACAAAATCCGGATGGGACATCTGCCGTACGCTGATATTCACAGCCACCTTGATATTGGCGGTCCTTTCCTCGCTTTTCCAAGTCGCTAGCTGCTTACACGCAGATTCCAGCACCCAGTTGCCCAACGGAAGGATGAGCCCAGTCCTTTCTGCCAGGGGAATGAACTCGCCTGGAAAGACAATTCCACGATTCGGATGATCCCAACGCAGCAGGGCTTCTGCCCCAGTGAGACGGCCGTCCTCTACCTGAGGCTGATAATGAAGCACGAATTGGCTGTCCTCTATTGCCCGGCGGAGCTCTTCCTCTGCAGAAGCACGCGCAACGACAGCAGCTCTGAGCTCGGGAACAAAAACGGAAATTGTGTTTCGGCCGGTCGCCTTCGCCTGATACATGGCAATATCCGCCTGCTGCAGGATCTCACTCACTCCCTTTTCATTTTCACCAAATACCGTAATTCCGATGCTCGATCCGCTGCGACATTGGTGCCCATCGAGCTTGCACTGAATGGCCAAAGAGGCAAGGATCTTCTCGGCAACTGCCTTTGCCTGCGACGCAGCGACCTCCGGAACCTCGCTCAGGTCCTCAAGCATCACTACGAACTCATCGCCACCCAAACGTCCAACCGTGTCAGTTTCTCGAACACAATCAGCCAGACGTCGTGCAACCTCCTGAAGCAGGAGGTCACCGATATGATGACCGAGGGTGTCGTTCAATGTCTTGAAATCATCAAGGTCAATGAATAGGAGAGCCCGTCGGCGATGGGTGCGCGCGCCCATAAGCACACTTTGCGTTAAGCGTTCAGAGAGCAGACGTCGGTTGGCTAATCCCGTTAATGGATCATAGAACGCAAGATCCTTGATTTCATCCTCGGCCTGTTTCGCGGCGGAGACATCGCGTGCAAACGAAAGGATGCACGGAGCCCCGTCAATTTCGATAAACGAGACACTCAACCGAGCCCAGAATATCTCGCCGTTCTTCCGTCTGAATTGCGACTCCATGTCTCGACACTGCGAGTCGCGGCGGAGGGATCGAACAAGCTTGAGCCGGTCGCGGGAATTAACCCAAATCCGGAGCTGTGTCGCCGTCTTCCCGAGTACTTCGTTTCGCTTATAGCCAGTAATGTCGAGGGATGCTTGATTCACATCAACAATAATCCCATCGCTCAGTCTGGAGATCGTGACAGCGTCGGGACTCGTCTGGAATACCGTGCGATAGCGTGCGTCACTCGCCTTCAAGGCATCGGAACTCGCCTGAAGTTCGTCACTGAAATGCATAGCCAGGGCATCTTGGCTCTGCTTGCGGTCTGTGATGTCGCGGGCTACCTCAACGTAGCCGACCACCTCACCCACCGAGCTACGAATCGCGGTAATGGTGCTATCGGCCCAAAACCGTGAACCGTCTTTTCGAACCCGCCATCCTTCATCTCCCACGGATCCTTGTTCTGAAGCCTGATCGATCAGTCTTGCCGGTTGACCTCGATCCTGGTCCTCCTGCGAGAAGAAACTGGCCAGATGCAAGGCCAAAGCTTCATTCCGTGCATATCCTGTAATTTGCTCAGCGCCATAGCTCCAGGTCTTCACGCGGCCGTCGGAATCGAGAAAATAGATGGCATAGTCGAGGACACTCTCCACAACGGAACGAAATTGCTGATCATTGCGCTGCGCAGCCTCTCGAGCTGTGCGCTGCTCGGTCATGTCCCGCACAAAACTCAATACAAGGGGACCGGACGGAGACTCGATCGGCTTTAGAAGGATGTCGACCGGAACCTCGGCTCCGTCCTTCCGAAGGGCTACCAGATTCGACGCCACACCCATCTGACGAGTTCGTGGGTGAGCATTGAAATCCTCACGATGGCAGGGATGTTGCAGGCGAAAACGCCGAGGCACCAAAGCCTCAATCGGGTGACCGATCAGTTCTGCAGTCTCGTAGCCGAGCAATTCCGTCGCGCTTCGGTTTGCACCTTTGACGACTCCGGTTGCATCCGTCACCAAAATCGCGTCGGGGGAAATGTCCACAAAACTTTTCCAACCGAATTGTTCGAAGACGCCACTATCTGGCCCGGAGCTGATTGCCGGCGGCTGAGGGTCTTGCTTCCGTTCCATCGAGCCCCCTCTGAGATTGGCCCTGTTCGAAGGATGCTCCATGCGGCGAACATTGGAAAAACCTCGAATACAATCACGATTGGCCGGCTTCTGCGTCTTCTCAGTTGGCCGCTGATGACCTACTCGATCCGCCTTTGCATTTAGTGGCCAGTTGCAAATCTTAGCAATCTCTATGCAGTTCCACAGTCATCCTTTTGCTGGACAAGCGCTTCGTAACATATCTGCCAATGCATTGTGAACGCCACATCGGGGATTCCCGTAAGTGAGCGCTCGCTGCCGTTGCATTCTTGGATTTGGCACAGAAAAACTTGGACCTACTCTCCGTGCAAGCGTGCTCCCCGTCAATAGCACTTTTGCGCTATATCGTAGGGGCGGATGCTCCGGCCTCTGCACGAACTGACACAGCGCTTCTGCCGAGGACACGTTGAGGGTCGTGCAAGAACTGGAGCGCTTGTAACGGACGCCGCGCCATCTGAGGCAAGCATTGATCCCGGTGATTCGGGTGTTGATCGATGCGGCGGATATTCCAGCCTCACGCGACCCAATGATCCATCGTTTCAGCCCGCCTCTGTGAAGTCGCCGAAGCGCAGCACGGACTTGTGGCAGGCCCAATCGAACTCAACGGTTCGCGGAGAGACGTCCTTGAGGTAGATAGGTTCCTTTACAAAATCAATGAATGGGCGCATTTTGCATCCAGGGGTTTAGAAGTCTGTCTCCGGTCTACGGAAGGAGGTTGCAAGTCATTGAATGTAATCAGAATGGTCGGGGAGAGAGGATTTGAACCTCCGACCCCCTGGTCCCGAACCAGGTGCTCTACCAGGCTGAGCCACTCCCCGAACTTGGGTTGCAGATGCGTATCATCGGGCGCCGCCTGGTGCATTCTCCCGCTTGATACGCTCCGCTTAGTGTAACAGAATCTGCGATGCGATGGCCCCAGGGACCATCCGCGAGAGCTTCGGATTTGCTCGCTCTCCATCGTAGAATTCACCATCGCAACGAGATCGCGGCTTTCTAGCCATCAAGGATCGGTTTCCGCATCTGCCCTGGAGCGGTTCCTTCCAGCTAATCTCGCGTTTTTCGTCCCGGAGTGATCACGCGCTTACAAACGCAAAAAGAGCCGCCCTGGCGCCCTGACCGGAGCGGCTCGCTTTGCACTGATGGCCTGCGTTACTGCTTTTCCGGGGCGGTCTGTGGGGTTGCACCGGGGAAGATATCGAGAGGCTGGCGACGCTTTTCTTCACCGGCAGGATCGGGAAGCGGTTTGCGTGGCATCATCTGGTCGCGCATGGCCGCGTTATACACGAAGATCGCTTCGACGGTTGCAATCTGCTTCAGATCGGACGGCTGCAGGCGCTCCACCACATCCTGGTTCGAGTGATGGGTGCGGCTCTCATAATCCAGATCGTCCTGGATGAACTGGAATCCGGGAATGCCGACCGCATCGAAGCTGAGATGATCGGTGCCACCGGTGTTGCGCATGGTCAGCGTGGTTACGCCGAGGTCCTTGAGTGGAGCGATCCACTGCGCGAAGATCGGCGCCACGGCTGCATTGCCCTGCGTGTAGATGCCGCGAATCTTGCCCGTGCCGTTGTCCACATTGAAATAGGCGGAGATCAGCTTCTGCTCCGGTTTCACTTCGAGCGGACCGGTAGCGCGGCGCATGAATTCGGGCAGCGCTATCTGGTCGGGCGCAGTGGAGAGAGCGGCCGAACCAAAGTGCTGCTTGCAGTAGCCTTTCGATCCGAACAGGCCTTCTTCTTCGCCGGTCCACAGCGCGATGCGAATGGTGCGACGCGGCTTGACGCCGAGCGCTTCAAGGATGCGCACGGCTTCCATGGCGACGACGGTGCCGGCGCCGTTGTCGGTCGCGCCGGTTCCGGCGATCCAGCTGTCGAGGTGCCCGCCCAGCATTACCACCTGGTCTTTCAGCTTTGGATCGGTGCCGGGAATCTCAGCGACGGTGTCAAAGGCATGTTCGTGCTCGCCAGTGAACTTGGTATCGATGTTGATTTCGACGGTGACCGGCACGTGAGCCTGTACAAGCCGATAGAGGCGGCCATAGCTTTCGATCGCAGCCACGGCCACCGGAATCTTGACGCGTTTGTCGGCGAGATAAGGTGTGCGCCCGAGCGTAGCGCCGTTGTCGTCGAAGAATGTTCCCCCCGATCCGCCTCCATTCTTGCCGTCCCGGCTTGGCTCGATCACTGCAGCCACCTTTTCGTCGGCAAAGAACTGGGCGACCTTGTCGACCATGCGCATGCGCTCCATGAAGGCGCGAATGCGCGCCTGCATCTCAGGTGGAATGCCGCCCGCGTTCGCATTCACGGGAAACTCGGCGATGTCTTCGAGTTCCTTGTCGGTGTAACGCTCGAAGAGTGCCTTGTCGACCGGAGGTACATCGCGCATTGCGCCATAGAGCACGATCTTGCCGGCGAGTTTGCCCTTGTACTGATCAAAATCCTTCTCACTCTGAATATTGACGAAGAGCACCTCGCCTGTGACCGGCCCGGCAGTTGCCGGTGACCATGGTGTGGACTGCAGTATAAGCACCGCAGTATCGGGCGTGACCATGCGTGCCCAAGTGTTCAGCTGTTGCCAGCCGAGGCCGAATTCGCCCCAGTCTTCCAGGTGCGCGTTCTCAAGGCCAATTTTGGTAAGCGTGTCCCGCGTCCACTCGTTGGCTTTTTTGACGTTGGGAGAGCCCGTGAGGCGTGGTCCGATTCCATCCATCAGCGCCGTGGCGAACTCCATCACGTGCGAGTGGTTCAGGCCTTCGTCGCGAATGCGCTGGTACATCGTCATGTCCAGCGATTCGGTGGCGGGCTGGACTTCAGTGTAGGGATCTACAGTGGCAGGTGCTGCAGCTTGTTTTGGTTTATCGGCTGCATATAAAGCTGCAGCAAGGGCCAGCAGTGCCGCCGCGGAAAGGCGACCAATTGGAATGCGCATTTGGGACTCCGGTTAGATGGGGTTTAATACCTGAAGTGGAATTCTATGGCATGACACAACCCCAGTACCCGCAAATAATGCTGCGATTTCCGCGATCGTCGATTGTTTTCCTGAAACCCTAATCTGCCTTGCCGCCATTCACGCCAGCAGGCAGATCGAGAGCGACAAGAGCGAACCTTGTTTTTCCATCTTCGGGATCCTGGAAGCCGAGGATGTGCTGATGGCGCTTGGAGCCTGCCTTCAGCTGGAATCCGCCATGGCTGCCGAAATCCTTCTCGTCGATTTTCACGTTGCCATGATTGTTGTCGTCGTTGCAGGTCAAGCCTTCAGATGTCGCAGTGGGCGTGCCTACCGGCGCGTTTCCCTGGCAGGTAATCACATCGCCATAGCGAGCCAGGGCCTTTTTATAGAACGCGGTCACCTTGTCCTGCTGATCCGGAGTCGCATAATTGACGGCCCGCACGCGCAGTGTCCATTCGCCGAAGCCCATGTTCACATCGGCGGATTTGTCGTGATCCTTGTCCTTCACAATTTCGGCGCCCGGGTACACCGGCAGTCCCAGATCGGCTGCGGAAATCTGATCGGTGTTTACGTGGACTCCGCCAAAGGGCGTATCGACCTGGACGTTCTTCTCTTGCCCGTTTGCGTCCTTGTCAACGTGAATGCGGCAGCCCGCAATTCCCGTGGCCAAAGCTGTTCCCAATAACAAACAAAGTGCTTTCCGATTCATCAGATTCGCCCCCATGGTTTGTAGTACGGCAGAGCCTGCCGGCTGGTTCCTCTAATCAACGGACATGCCCCTTGATCTTTGTACTACTTTCCTCCAGAACCGGGGTTAGTATTCTCCATAGTTTGTATCCACAAGACTGGCCTTTGTGTCCGATCTTTTCGAAAGCCGAATTACGATGAAAGACCATTTCGGCCCGGCAGGGGCGCCCACAAACGAGCCAGCGCATCCCAAAAGAAGGACTTACCTATGCTTGCTCTCAACTCCTCCAAACGAATGGCGCTGGTCGGATTATGTGCCGCGGCGCTCGTGCTTTTGACCTCAACAGCGCTGGCCCAGGACGATCCTCCACCCGAGGCCGGCCGCATCTCCTACATTTCGGGCAACGTCTCCATACAGCCGGTGACCGCGGACGATTGGGGTCAAGCCTATCCGAACCTGCCCGTTGGTCCGGGCGACCGTATCTTTACCGACTCAGACGGGCGCGCCGAGATCCAGGTAGGCCAGACCTACGTGCGCATCGGGCCGAATTCCGACGTCACGCTGGTGGACGATTCGCAGTTCGGCATCAACTTTGGCATCGCCCAGGGATCGATCCGGCTGCATAGCTTTGGACTGTGGCCGCGGCAACTGCTCGATCTGAGCACCCCCAACGGCAATGCCGAATTCGCCAATTCGGGTGATCTGAGGGTGGATGTGCTAACCAACGATGGCGCCACCATCTTCACCAACATGGGACAGTTCGCAGATGTCACCGCCGCGGGCGACTTCCGCCAGGAACTCGACTACGGCCAGTCCCTTGAAATTGCGGGATCGAACCCCGTCTATCCCCAGTGGCTGCAACCCGCAGGTCCTGACGACCTCGACTACTGGAGCCAGCAGCGTGATCAGCAACTGGCTCGTGTTGTTTCGTTCCAATATGTCAGCCCCGACATCCCAGGCGCCGCCGATCTCGACGCATATGGCGATTGGCAGCCGGGAACCGAATACGGCGCGATCTGGTATCCGCGCGGTGTTCCGGCCGACTGGCAACCGTATCACTACGGTCATTGGATCAGTCGCGATCCGTGGGGGTGGGTGTGGGTCGAGGATGAGTCCTGGGGCTACGCGCCGTTCCACTACGGCCGGTGGGTCAGCTACAACGGCCGCTGGGGATGGGTCCCCGGCCCCGTGAATGTGCGCCCGGTCTGGTCGCCGGCACTGGTGGTCTTTGCCGGCGGCGTTCATTCTGGCGTCGGACTGTCGGTCTGGTTCCCGCTTGGCCCCGGCGAAGCCTACCGGCCCTGGTATCACTGCAGTCCACGCTATATCGACCAGGTGAACATTACGAATATTCGCGAGGCCCCGCGGGTGCACGTCCAGACGACCTACGTCAACATCGTCAACGTTACCAACATTACCTACGTCAACCAGACGCGTGGTGTCACCGCGATGCGCCAGGATGATTTCGCCGCCGGCCGCCCCGTGCGGACGGTGGCTGTCCATGTTGATCCGCGGGAAATGCAACAGGTGAGGGCCCTGCCTGAAGCACCAGTCGCGCCACCGGCGCGTGTAATCGTGACGCGACCGGTTGCACATCCGGTACCGGTTTCGATTCAGCGGCCAGTGCTGATCAATCAGCAGGGCAAGCAGATTGCGGCCAGGCCAGGCGCAACGCCGATTGCACCTCCATTAAGACCGATGCCGCCCGTCAAGCCGCTTCCAGGTCGCACGGTTGTCGCCGCGCCAGCACGTCCGGTTCAGAACCGGCCGGGAGGCAATCAGTTTCCGGCCGCACAGGGCAACCAGGAGCAAAGGCCCAACGCGCCGTACACTCCGAATCCCGGAAGCGTGCCGCGAGCGAATCCGGTTGGTCCGGTGCAGCCAATTCAGCGGCCGAATAATCAGCAGCCGCCGACTTATCAGGAAAACAGGCCAAATCAGCCACAGAATCAGCCGCCGTCAACGGAGAACCGGCAGAATCCCGGGCCTGTGCAACCGACCAGACGGCCTGACGAAATGCCACCGGCTCCTCAAAACAACGGTTCGCAAGGGAGGCCAACGCCTCCACCCCAACAGCAGGAGCGGCCGGCATCTCCTCCTCCGCAGAACCGTCCTGCTTACCAGCCGCCGCCCCGCCAGCAAGCCGCGCCGCCACCGCAAAACAAGCCTGAAGACAAGGCTCAGAAACCGAACAACAACAATAAGGACCAGAAGAAGAACGACAAAAAGAACGACCAGAAGGACGATAAGAAGCACGACTGATTTGTGAAACGGAAAAGGGCCGCTGCGATTCAACGCGGCGGCCCTTTGCTTTCCTGGAGAATCTATGCCGGCTTCACTCCGGTCCGAAATCAGTGCGCCGGGTGTCCCGAGTGGCTGTCATCCGAGTGTTTATTCGCTGGATCGGTACGGGTAGCCCACAAAATGCAGGTAAAGAAAACGACTACGAAGACAGGGACGACGAGAAACGGGGAAGTGATATCCATGGTTAAGCTCCGTTGACAATAGATTAGCAAATCAGGTGTTTTCGAGCCGCTTCCGCGCACAACCCGTGGCAACCCAATCCCTTTGCGGGTTTATGATGGAGGCGCCTTCATTTCGATCCGTTCAGGAGCCACTCCGATGAGCAAAATGAACTCCCCAGCGCCCCGCAACCAGGGCCGCCGCGACTTTTTGAAGATCGGCGGCGCAGCCACGGCCGCACTGCTTGCGCCCTCTGCATTTGCCGTCACACCCAACAAGTCGTTGCCGAATCTGCCGTCGAATCCGCGCACGCCCACGGCCATGCCCACGCGCAACCTGGGCAAGACGGGGTACAAGGTAGGTATCTTCTCGCTGGGCGGGCAGGCTGCTCTCGAGAAGCCGAACAACTTCGATGTCGCGGTGCCGATCGTCGAACGCGCGCTCGACCTTGGGGTCAATTACCTCGACACGTCTTCTATCTATGGCGGTCCGGATCGCTGGAGCGAGCAGTACGTGGGCAGGGTGATGGCGAAACGCCGCAACGAGGCGTTCCTCGCGACCAAGACCAAGGAGCGGACGCGCGAAGGCTCGATGCGCATGATCGAGAAGTCGCTTGAATTGCTCCAGACCGATCACGTCGACCTGTGGCAACTGCACGATGTCGGCACGCAATACGACGTTGACCAGATCTTCGCCAAGGGTGGCGCCATGGAAGCGCTGCTCGACATGCAGCAGCAAAAAGTGGTGCGGTATCTCGGCATCACCGGGCACTACCGCCCCGACGCGCTGATCGAGTGCATCCACCGGCACGATTTTGACTGCATCCTGATGGCGATGAATGCCGCAGACCCGCATCACTACAGCTTCAACGAGGCCCTGCTCCCGCTGGCGGTCGAAAAGCAGATGGGAATCATCGGGATGAAGATTCCCGGCCGCGGACGCATCCTCTCCACGTGGACGCCGCCGCCCATCGAGCAGCAAAAGCACTCGTGGGAAGGCATGACCATCCAGACCGACAAGCCGGGTACGCTGACGATGCGCGAGGCAATGTACTACACGCTGTCGCGGCCCGTGAGCACCGTCATCATCGGATGCGACAACATCCCGCAACTCGAAGAGAACGTCCAACTGGCGCGAAATTTCACTCCAATCAACGAGAAGCAGCAAACGGAGTTGGTAGCAAGGGCCGAACCATGCGCCAAGCCATCCCTGTTCTTCCGCTTCTACGACAGGCCATAGTTGGCAGCCAGAATTGTCGCAACTGAAAGGCCGGAGCGAACGCTCCGGCCTTTTTTAGTTTTGCTTCTGCGCCTCGCCCAATTCCTTCAGCACAGCACGGCAAAGCTGGCCGGCCGTCAGCGGACGCACCTCAGTGCGCGAGGCGCCGAATATTGTCTGTACCACTGGATCCGCATCTGGATCGCCGGAATGAAACAGGCATTCGTTCTTTTTCAGATCGAACCAATCAGCTCCGAACTCGATTCCATAATGCCTTTCCAAGTCCTTCAATAGCTCGCCACCCTCGTTCGCGGTCATCCCGAGATCGCGCTCGAATTGGGTCTCGGGATCGATGCGTGTGTCCCGCTTCAGCTGAGCGCAGCGGCAAACGACCTCGGCGAATTCCTCGAAAGACGGATACTTCATCACGAGTCTCCTGCGGGATCTCGGACGCGCGTCTAGTTGATGGTCAGCCTTCCCCGTAGAGGGAAGCCAGTAGTGCTCTTCCTCGATCACTGGGTCGAGTCCGACTTCGATGCGTTCCTGAAAAGCCTTACCTGGCCGCTTTCGTGCTCTTTTCTGCCCGACGCAGCACCGATTGTACTTCGGCGGCATAGGATCCGGCGGGCGCCAGGCTCAGATATTTCTGGTATGCGTCGGCACATCCGGGAGGTAGATCAAGATGCTTGCTAGCCAAATCGACACCGGCCTTCTTCAGCAGTCCGTTTCCCTTGATGTAGTAGGGCAGAGCGTCCCTGGGTTCGGCCTTGATGGCCTTCTCGGCGGCCGCGACCTGGGCCTCGGCATCTCCCGCTTGCAGAAATACGAGAGCTTCGTTCCGAAGGTACATGCCGGCATGCGCAGTATCCAGCCCAACGGCCGCATCAAAAGCCTTCGCTGCCTCCGGCGCTTTGCCCGTGCGCGCATAGATCTCTCCCAGCCCCGCATTTGCAAATGCCTGCACACCGGGTTTCGGACTGCTGCTCGCTGACTGAATTTGGAGAACGCGCTGGAACGCTTTCTCTGCCTCGTCATATTTCTTTAGACCAATCTGCGCCTGGCCCAGATTCTGCCACAATGACGTTTCATCCGCAGCAAGTCCCGAGTCTTCGATAAATCGCAGATCTTTCAGCATCAGCGATTCGGCTTCTGCGTACTTCGGCTTGCTGATTTCTGTCGCTTTCGCATCCACCTCTGCCGGCTCTGCGGCCTTGCCCAACTCTCTCAGCGCAGTGCCCCGCGCGTTGTCTGCTTCTTTCAGATCCTGCGCGGTAACGCTTAAATCATTGTTGATGGTTTCGGCGATCTCGCCCTGCGTCTGAGCCGCCGCATTCTGTTTCTTTAAATCCGCCAGCTCCTTCTTCTGCTCATCGGGAAGCTCGTCAATGAATTCCTGCCGGCTCATGTCATCATTCTGTGCAGAGTCTTTGCCGGCCGTGATTGTGATGTTGTTGATCGCATCGATCCAGAGACTGGGCGGTGTATCGGGCATGCGGTAGACAAGCGTGTAAGTGCCGGCCGGCGCTTCGCCCGTGTAGTTTCCATGCGAGTCCACCGGGAACGTATAGGCGAGGGTGACGCCGCCGTCCGTGGAGAGACAGATCATCCCGACGTTCTGTGGTTGACCCGTGTAGTTGATAACCTGCCCGTGAATTCTGCCCGTCGGCGATACCGATTGCTGCGCAAACACAGGCAAAAGCGATACCGCTAGGATTCCGTATAAGAGCCTGCCGATCATCTTCATGTTTCCTTCTTCCCGAGCTGCGAACGCGCGGCGAACCGCGAGCGCTCCATTCATTCAGCTCAGCTGGCTCACTTTTATCGCCAGCTTTTCAAACTCCACTGTGCCCAAGCCGCGATTTGCAGCCATCTGCAAATAGGGCAGGCGTTCGGCATCGAGATTCCAGTAGGCCTTGGCCGCATAGGCATCCAGAGCCACCGGATCTGTTCCTGCCAGAACCGTTTTCTTCATTGCCACGTCTTCGAGATTGCCGCCCGTGGGCCCGTTGCGCAGCAGGATGCGATAGCAGTCCATGATGGTGAGCGTGGGCAACATGAAGCCGGCAAGGTCGGCGAGACTCTGGTGAATCTGCTGGTGCAGCCGGTTGCGCTGGCCTCCCAGAATTCCGTACCAGTTCTTCATCCCCAAAGTCGCGCCGGTGAGCTCATGGTGCTTGGCAATGGGGAGATTGAAGATCTTGTCCGCCTCAAGAAACGGCGTGAATACGGGCCAGCTTTTCATCACCACTCCGCCGATTTCCACTTCGCGGAACAGCTCGGCATCGGGAAGAATCACCTCGGCTCCCGCGGCTCTTGCGGCGGCTTCAATGCCCGAGCGATGGAAGCAGCGCCGGGCTTCGTTGCAGCTGACGTCGGTGACGCTGACGCGCTTTGCGCCGGCCTGCCGGCACTGCTCGACAACCTCAGCCACCAGCTCAGGATTGGTATTGGCCGCCTGCTCCGGTGTGCGGTCCCATGCGATGTTGGGCTTGATGACAACAACATCCTGGCGCGCTACGAACCGGCGCATTCCGCCCAGATTCTCAAGAGCCTGCCGGACCAGCGCGCGCGGTTCTCCAGGCCGCGGGCCAAGCCCGTCGCCGGCGCACTGGACGACAGTGAGCTGCGGCCATTGCTGGCTGGTGGAGACGCGGTGATCCTTGCGAGCCTGTTCGGCAGCTGTGGGCACGGGACGATGGCTGCGTTCACTGAGCCAAACGCCGACGCCGGCTGCGCCCGCCGCAATCCCGCCCACTCTCAGCAGTTGCAGCATGGCCTCGCGCCGGGTTATGCCGTGCACTTCAGGCGCTCTCGCAACGCCTGCCGCATCCAACTCGGGTTTGCCTTGCTCCTTCATGGCCCTTCTCGTAATCAGATTTCTATGACCTTGATTCGCTCGGGATCGTTGGTACCGAGTGCATGCGCCGCATCGGCCGCGGTTGCGATGTAGCGCGGCGGGCGCCCTGCAGCTTCCAGCGACTTCAAGCCGACCTCGGAGCGTTTCCTCTCGAGGATTCCCCACGCGATGTGGTCGATAGCCACGCGATCCTCGCCCACGATGAGGGCGTTCGGTTGCCACAGATGTTCGGGCCTGAACCCTGGGCCGCCTTCGTAGACAGAGGTCATGGCGTCGCCGATGGTCAGCTTGATCTTCTGGCGGATGATTGGGAAGGCGTTGAGATCGGCAACCCCCGGATTGCAGCCGCCGGAGTGAAGATCCTGCGGGCGCTCGACAACGCCGTACATGTTCTTCATGGCAAAGGTGACGCCTGACATGCTGTGGTCCTTGAGAATCGGCAGGTTGATCACCATCGCGCATTCACGCGTGAGGATCCTGGAAAAACGTGCGTGCGAAGATCCCCAGTTCTCGACCGTGTCTTCAAAACCGGAGACATCGGAACCAAAGCAACGGATGCGGCTCGGGTCGGTGTTGATTGTGAGGCCGCAGGCCTGGAGGTCGCGGGCATTGCGGTCCCACACAAGAATGTTGCCTGGCTTCACCCCGGCCTGTTGCAGCCGTTCGGCCATCGCGAAGACAAGCACCGCGTGCGTGGAAATCCCCTTGCCGCCGAGTCCGTTCGTCTTCAGCCCAATGACTTTGTCCTTGCCACCGCCTTCGAGCACGATGTGCTTCCATGCGTCCAGGGGCCGCTTGTGTCCGGTGTAGGAAATAATCGCTCGATCCAGCAGATCGCCGACGCGCTTCTCGTCGAGTTGGCCCTCGGGACCGTGAAGGGCGGGATCGCGCGCTATGACGACCCTGGACTTGTCTGCGTCAGTGTGCCGGTCAAGCAGATGGGTCAGGCCCCGGCTTTTCTGTGCGCCTAGGATCACGGCTCCGGTTGCAGCTTCCTTTAGAAATTCACGGCGACTTGTCATTGTCGTTCCCCCAAATCTTGAATGCGGCATCTTCCGGGCCGCGTTGGTTTACAGGTTTGTCTCCACGCCGCGCGCCAGTGCCATCAGCGCTTGCGGAGTGGTTGCGGATGACTCGTAGGCAACGATGCGCACGAGGTAGGGTCCCTTGCGGAAGCTCACGCTCTGCGAGTACTGCAGGCCCTCGTCACCCAGCTTTACGTTCTGTGCATCTCTGGTCTGCCCGCGTTCAAGGATGGTTTGCGCGCCGTCAGGACCGCCCATGGTGTACACGTCCACGACGGCCTCGATCTGGCCCTGATATTTGTAGTCGCAGGTGGCGGTGGAGACTACGCCAGCCTGGATGAACTGCTCGGAATCTCCGTCGATGAATTGCCAGAGATCCTTCGGCTCGAAGGTCCGCGTCTCGCTCGTCTTGTCCCAGCCCGACACGGCGCCGGATGCGGGAAATGGATTCGCATTCTTCTTTTTGCACCCCGAAAACGCGGCGGTCGCTATCAGGGCAATGACCAAGGTTCCCAAGAACAGCAAATCCGATCGCTTCATATCTATCTGGTCCCTTCTAACTTCTCTTCAGCAGAATCTGGCTGCTGGGCGAGCGGCTCTCGCCGATGCTCGTGACGTAAACTGCTGGTCGCTCCTGCAATGGGCACGCATACTCGCACGCGCCGCAGCCCACGCAGCGGCTCGGGTCGACCCGCGGCTGCTTCAGTGTTTTGGCATTCCCCGCTGAGTCGATCACCTGCGCTTCTTCGACGTAAATTGCCTTGGGCGAAACCGGGCACCACTCTTCGCAGACAATGCAGTCGATGGCCAGCGCCCAGGGCAGGCAGCGCCCGCGATCGTAAAACGCGGTGCCGAGCCGCACGGGCTGGTTCTGCTGCGCTCCGACACCAACAACCCATCCCTTCTCCTTCGGCGTAATCTGCCAGATGGCGCCCGTCGGGCACACCTCGGAGCACAGCACGCAACTTGGCTCGCAGTAGCCGATACGCGGAACAAGCGTGGGTGTCCACAGGCCCTCGAGTCCCGCCTGTGTCAAGGTGGGCTGAAGCGAGTTGTTCGGGCAGACCTTCATGCACTCGCCGCAGCGGATGCAGCGGGAGAGAAAATCCGGTTCATCGACAGCGCCGGGCGGCCGCAGGAGGCGTTCGTTGCGGCTTTTGCCCAGACCGGTATCGGCGCGCATCAGCGGAACAGCGGCGGCTCCGATGGCCAATCCTGTCAGCGCCCTGCGCCGTCCGAGGTCGGGTGTGGCGACTTCATGCTCCTTGCGGAAGAAGCGGAACTGCAGAACTCCGTGCGGGCAGGTGTCCACGCAATTCATGCACATCAGGCATTCGGATTTGTGCCACGGAACGCCGCCGATCGGATCGTCGCCGCCCTGGCAGTTCAACAGGCAGCGGTTGCACTTGTCGCAGCTGGAAGAGTCCTTGTGCAATCCGAGAATCGACCAGCGCGAAATCGCACCGAGCAGCGCTCCCAGTGGGCAGATTGCTCGACACCAGAACCGTGTTACGCGCATGCTTGCCCAAAGAATCACCAGGAACAAGACGCCCAGGACAAGGCTCTGCGCGAAATGAGCCTGGCGAAAATCAAGGACTGTGGCCTGCAGCAGCGTGTGCAGCGATTCGCCGGTCGTCCTGATCGCCGCCAATGTGGCTGTGTTCCATCGGAACGAGCACGGCGCGCACGGCGAAGTTCAATGCCGGCAGAAGTGACAGGCCGATGGAACGGACCAGCAGGCTGAACGGATCGAGCCAGCCGATGGCCATGGAGCCGAACATTGCGGCGACCAGGCCCGCGGTCAGGACGACGTATTTGATCGGTCTGCCAGCGTTTGTAGCGGTTGATTCAATGCGCTGTTTGCCGCGCTTGGCTTCGGAGCGCATGTTGCCCGACGAAATGCTGCAGCGTTCCCATCGGACAGATCCAGCCGCAGAAAAACCGGCCGAGGAACAGCGTCGGCAGCAGAATAAGCAGGCTCCAGAGCAGCCCGCGATAGAGGGCATGTGTGGCAAGTGCATTGGTGACGGCGACCAGGGGATCGAGCACGAAGAACAGCCGCACCGGCGCGCGCATATGGATGTCGCCAGAAGTGGCAGCAGCAGGCCGCATCGACGTGAAGATCAGGAGTGCGAGGAAGACGAGCAGAAAGAGAATCTGCGAGATCCTGCGCAACAGCGGCAATTTTGAACGTGCCACGTGCTTCCCCTATGCGCCTCAACAGCGGCAGCGCAAAACAGGCGATCGCGCACTACAGGCAATCGCGCTAATAGAAATCATTGGCGCGCAAGGGGTTGTCAGACAGTGATAGTCATCACCTGGAGCAAGCTCGAATTTCTCTGGCGGAAATCCTGATGTGAAAGGAGTTCTGGCCGGATTGCGGAAAACGCCTGGCAGAGCGGCACTGCTCACTCCATGTGATTGATCAGCGAGGCAATGCAGGCTGCGCCGAATCCGTTGTCAATGTTCACCACCGACACATTCGGCGAACAGGTGTTCAGCATGCCCAGCAGCGCCGCCACGCCTCCGAACGACGCGCCGTATCCCACGCTGGTGGGCACTGCCAGCACAGGCGCATTGACGAGGCCGGCGACCACCGTGGGCAGTGCGCCCTCCATCCCCGCACAGACAATAAGGACGCGCGCGGATTGCAGCGACTGCTTTTGCGCGAGCAGGCGATGGATTCCGGCAACGCCCACGTCGGCGATCAGTTCCGTCGCATTGCCCATCAGCCGAGCAGGTTACTGCGGCTTCTTCGGCGATCGGCAGATCGCTGGTGCCCGCGCAAACCACGCAGATGTTTCCTTTTCCGGCGGGGGCCTTCGTTTGTTCAAGGGTGATGGCGCGAGCCGTTTCGTGAAAGGTCGCGCGCGGCTCCGCGTTGCTTACAGCTTCAAAGCTTTCGCGCGACGCACGCGTGGCGAGCACGTTGCCGCCGGCTTTTGCCATGTGCGCAAATATGGTGGCTACCTGGTCGGTCGACTTACCGGCGGCGAAGATCACCTCCGGCATTCCGGTACGCAGGGCGCGATGATGATCGAGCTTGGCAAAGCCCAGGTCTTCGAAGGGAAGGTCCTTCAGCCGCTCCAGTGCATCGGGAACGGCAGTACGGTTTGCCTGTACGTCTTTGAGAAGCGCCTCAATCTGCGAGCGATTCATCAGCGCCCCTCCTCATGTGCGGTGGCGAAGATGTGTCGCGCCTGTTCCGACACCTGTTTCAGCGGCACGGAGTGTGCAGCCGCGATGCGCCGGCAATCCTCATACTCCGGCGCGGCATTCGCAATCTCGCCGGAAGGCCATCGCGCGATCTTGATGCGGACCGGGCCCCATTCGGTCTGCACTTCGCGGAAATCGCGGGCGAGCGATATCTTGTTTTCTACGCGCCAGTGCAGGCCGATGGTGGTTGTCTCGCGGAATAACAGATCGCGCAGCGCAGGAATCCGGTCGGGGTGACAGAGGACTGTCAGTTGAACGCCGGTGCGGCCCTTCTTCATCTGCACGGGGATGCGGTACACGTCCCATGCGCCGGACTCGAGGAGGAGTTCGCTGACGTAGGCAATCAACTGCGGGCTGGAGTCGTCGATCACAGTTTCCATGATGGCGATGGGCTCCGCCGTTTCATGTTGCGCAGCCTCTTCTCCAACCAGCAGCCGCAGCAGGTTGGGCTGTCCGGGAGTGTCTCGCCCGCCGGCTCCATAGCCGGAGGCGGAGATGCGCATCGCGGGCAAGGGTGCGTATTCGACGCTGAGCATGCGAAGAAGCGCCGCACCGGTCGGGGTGACGCGCTCCATCGGCGGGCCGGCAGCGAACACGGGCGCATCGCCAAGCAAGGCCAGCGTTGCCGGAGCGGGAACCGGCAGGGTTCCGTGCGCGCACTCAACTGTACCGCTGCCTACGTTCAGCGATGAGGCCAGCCAGCGATCGACGCCGAGATGGGCGCATCCCACCGCGGAGCAGACGATGTCGACAATTGTGTCGACGGCTCCTATCTCGTGGAAGTGCACCTGCTCGATGGGCATGGAGTGGATACGCGCTTCCGCTTCGCCCAGCAGCTGGAACGCTCGGCTGGCGCGCGCCTTTGCCGCGTCGGCAATCGGCGCGGAGACGATGATGGCGTGGATCGCCGAAAGCGAGCGGTGGTGCTCATGGCCATGCTCCGCGGTTGGCGATGAATGCGAGTGCTCGGCATGCGCGTGTTCGTGCGTGTGTACGGTTCCGTCGGCGTGGCGATGTTCGTGTACATGCGAATGGGTGTGGGCGGCGCCGTTTCCGTGGTCGTGATTGTGAACTTCGGCGTTGGCACTTGCGGCGATCACGTCAACCTTGGTGGCCGATAAACCGCCGCGGCTCACCTTGCGCATCTCAAGGCGCGCGCCAACGTTCAGAGACGAGGTCGTTTCTTCAAGCAGGGCAAAGGGAACGCCCGCATCGACGAGCGCGCCCAGCAGCATGTCGCCGCTTATGCCGGAAAAGCATTCCAGGTATCCAATTCGCATCGGAAGAATTCCAAGCCACCCAAGCTTGTAACTACGCGCCGCGCCGCATCAACACGTCCGCGGGTAGAACTGCGTTCAAGGAGCCGGAACGGAAGCCGGTGCAATCGAGCGTGACGTATTGGAAGCCGGCGCTGCGCAATTCCGTTGAGATCCTGTCCATCATTTCGAGGCTGAGCGCGCGCGAAAGCTCGGCACGCGCGATCTCGACCCGCGCCAACTCGCCGTGGTGGCGAACGCGGAATTCGCGAAATCCCAAGTGCCGCAGGCTTTCTTCCGCGCGCTCCACCTGTTCGAGCACCTCGCGGGTTACGGGGCGGCCGTACTCCACGCGCGAGGAAAGACAGGGCGCCGCGGGGCGGTCCCAGAGCGTAAATCCGGCTTCGCGGGCAAGCGCGCGGATTTCCTGCTTGGTCAACCCGGCCTCGGCGAGCGGGGCAAGCACCTCGTACTGTTCGGCGGCACGCTGGCCGGGGCGATAATCGCGCCGGTCATCGGCATTCATGCCGTACGCGATCTGGGCAAAGCCCAGTGCCGCACCCAGCTTCTTCATCCCTTCAAACAGTTCGGTCTTGCAGTGGAAACAGCGGTTCGCGTCGTTGCGCTGATACTCCGGCTTATCCAGTTCTTCGGTCTGGATGACGCGCAGCGGAATGCCGTGCTCGTGGGCAAAGGCGCTGGCCTGCTCCATGTCATGGCGAGACAGGCTGGGCGAGTCGGCCAGGACTGCGAGCATGCGGTCGCCAAGCACCCTGTGGGCCGTTGCCGCCAGAAATGCGGAATCGACGCCGCCCGAATAAGCTACCATGACGCTGCCGAGCATGCGCAGCCGGTCTTCGAGATCGCGCAGTCTGGCTGTTGCCTGACCATGATCGAGCGTGATGTCTGACGATGTCGACACAGAGCGATTATACCTGCGTGCTTAAGCGGTCGGTTGGCTGCGATCCAAGTGTTAGAGCGGCTTCAAACTTCGAATCAATGCTGGGATGAACAACGATGCTGTATACTCCGGACGATTCCAATTTCAGTGAGGTTCCTAATGCGCTTTCAGGCAATGATGAAATTCGCTGGCGCTTTCGTGCTGGCGCTTGCAGTGACGGCAGTGCCGATGCGGTCTGTGGCCCAGGGCGGCGACACAATCCTAAAGCCCGCCGATACACAGAAACTGCTTCCGGCCAGCGTGTACTACAAGGCTCAGTCTGCTCCCACGCAGTTGCGGAATTCGACCGGCATCAAGTTCGCTGACGGATCCTACCTGCTCTCCACCCTTGTGGACACCAGTGGCTACTCGAGCGACGTCGCTTCGAAATACCAGGCCTACTTCATCACCGAAGTTCCGTTGAAATTCGGCAGCGAGAATCTACCCGCAGGCGTTTACGGAGTGGGCTTTATTGGCGGCAAATTCGTGGTGACCGACGTGGGAGCGCACGACATCTTTTCGGCTGAATCTTCGACGGACGATGCGCTGAAGCGCCCCATGCCGCTCCAGATCATGGCCGATCCCTCCGGCGGCTATCGCCTGTATGCAGGGCGCAACTTTGTAAAGTTCTCGCGGTAGATTTCGCCGCGGCGATTCCGGGCCGATGCCACGGCCCGGAGCTTCAGCCGCATTGATTAGTTCGAAGACATGCAACCGCCTGGCTACCCCTATCCCCCCTCCCATCTCTGTAAGGAAACTACTTATTTTCATAGGGTTGCGGGTGTGGTGTGCTGCGAAGTCTTCTACTGATTGGGCTTGGCCGCAGAGTCGTCTCAATGCAGGGATTAGGGATTGGATGTCAATCAGGGTACGGGTAGCAGAGATTTGCGTGTATAGCGGGCTCCTCCTGGGCATGGATCGATTGCAATCTCATTGTGCGCCAAGAGAAGGAAATTACCTGCAATCAGTGCGGAACAATTTGCGGTTTGGATTCAAGAGGTTGGGAACGATTTGAAGCAGTGGGGACTTGACTTGAAATGCGAACACCTGCGATTCCAGGTCTCGAAAGCGAAAGCGCGGGTTCGATCCCATGCAGACACGGGGGGCGACGCTACCCTTTGTAGCTCCCGGTGATGGTTTCTCGACCGATCGTCGCGTAAAACTCCTTGACCTTCTGCTCGTCGCTCAATTCCCACACTGACCCGTTGGGCATGAAGGCGGTGCACGGGCCCCGAAAACCCTTGTACAAGTCCTGAGGACCGTGCATGACACGCGGTTGATCCATTTGACTGTTCAAGGCACCAATGACTCGATTGACATCTGGATTGCTGCGATTCTGAACCTCCTCGCCCAGGGAAGAGTGCAAAGCGATGACGCGCCCTTTGGCATCGGGATCGATGACTCCCATCAGGTCATAGTCGCCCACGAGGGCTTTCTGGCTTTTGGGATCGATGACCTGACCAGGTTCATTCATGTCCACTGTGCCGAAGGGAAACCGCTTTTGCAGGGTTTCGTTTGGCTTGCGCCGGGCAACCCCATCCTTTTCGATAACGTAATATCCCTCCTGCCTGACCCTCTGCCCTTCCGCCTCGTTGACGACAGTGACCTTGCCAGTCTTGTCGGAAGTATGGAGGAACTCCAGGTTCTTCGGTTTAGGCGGGTAACCCTGGCCAATCCAGAAGGTGGATTTGGTATTGGTGTTTCGCACCACAATGATGCGGTTGAGCTGTTGAGCTACTCTTTGGAAGACGGCGAAGTGTTGCGTGGTGATCCCACTGCTCGGCACGTAGGTCATGGCGCATTCTCCCTGGCGTTGGTTCGTATCCCCTTGGCAGGCCGTCGAACCATCTGAAGCATGGTATGGAACCGCAATTGTAACTAGAGCGTGCTTCGATCGCAATCGATCTTCGTTCGCGCCAGCAACACCGTACAGGCTCTGCATTCGATCCGGGGTAGACTGAAGGGCGAGGAAATCATGCTGCGAAGGGCCGATGTTTTTCTCTGTGCGTTTCTCTTGCTTGCCCCATTTCCGGCTTCGGGTCAATCGGCCCAGGCGGTTGCGCAGCCTTCCCAGGCAGCCACGCCGGCAGGCAGATGGAAAACCATCGATGACAAAACCGGCAAGGCGAAGTCGCTCCTGACTCTCTGGGAGCAGGACGGGAAACTGTACGGCCGGATCGACCAGATCCTGGACCCGGCGCCGGATAACCCGAACCACAAGTGCATCCACTGCAGCGGCGCGATGAAGGACAAGGAACTGCTTGGTCTCGAGATTCTGTGGGACATGAAGCGAACGGGCAATGAGTGGTCCGGCGGCTTTATTCTGGACCCGGACAACGGCAGCACCTACAAGTGCAAGATGGCGCTGGAAGACGGCGGGAAGAAGTTGAAGGTGCGCGGGTTCATCGGTGTTTCACTGCTCGGCCGCACGCAGTATTGGGAGCGGGAGGAGTAGGTGCGTTGTTCCATGGTGCAGGCGTTCTTTCAAGTGTTATCGCATGATGACGGATAGAGGATCGATCGCAGCGCGGTCGGAATGACGTCGTTCTTTGTATGTGATTCCTTTCGGCAGGCGGCGGAAAGTCCGAACGAAAAGCGAATTCAGCATGGGATGCTTAGCAGGGGCTGAAGCCCGACTCATTCTGCTGAGCTTATCGGCCCGGCTAAAGCCGTGCCCTTGTTACAAAGCCTCTGTGGTTGAGTTTTTCGGCAGCAGCATGTGGAGTGGTGCCCTGTTACAAAACGCTGCGACACGAGTCTTTCCGCTGCCTGTTAAAGCCGTGCCTTGTTACAAAGCCTCTGTGGTTGAGTTTTTCGGCAGCAGCATGTGGAGTGGTGCCCTGTTACAAAACGCTGCGACACGAGTCTTTCCGCTGCCCGGCTAAAGCCGTGCCCTTGTTACAAAGCCTCTGTGGTTGAGTTTTTCGGCAGCAGCATGTGGAGTGGTGCCCTGTTACAAAACGCTGCGACACGAGTCTTTCCGCTGCCTGTTAAAGCCGTGCCTTGTTACAAAGCCTCTGTGGTTGAGTTTTTCGGCAGCAGCATGTGGAGTGGTGCCCTGTTACAAAACGCTGCGACACGAGTCTTTCCGCTGCCCGGCTAAGGCCGTGCCCTTGTTACAAAGCCTCTGTGGTTGATTTTTTCGGCAGCAGCGTGTGGAGTCGTGCCCTTGTTACGAAACGCGGCGATACGAATTGTTCGCGGGCTGCGCGGGCAGCATCGCATGGGGATGCTCAGCAAAAACAAATGCCGCTCCGAAGTGGGTTCGGAGCGGCATTGTGTGCTGCCTTGGCGTTATGCCTTGGCGAGGGCCGGAGATGCGGCGCCGAGTTTTTCGGCGAGCATTTCGTGGGCGTGGGCCAGGAACTCGTCCTTCGAAACTTTGCCAGCGTCGACTTCGGCGAGGAGAGCTCTCTGTGCAGCGTATTCCTTGTTGACGATGCCGGCTTTGGACTGGAGCATGCGCCACGCCTTGCGGCGTTCGACGCAGAACATGACAAGCTGGCGAGATAGAGCGCGGTACTCGACCTTTCCGTTCTCCTCGTACTTGATGTACACGCCGAAGTCGGGAATGAAGGAGCGGTGCTCGGGCAAGAGATAGCGGCGGTAGACCACATCCTGCTGCGTGATGCGCACCAGCATGTTGTCGAGGTAGATCAGCTTCTCGGCCTGCTCGGGCTTGATCTTCTTGAGGTGGTTGCGGAAGCGGGCCTCGGTGGTGCACCAGTGTGCCACGGTGTAGCGCATGGTTTCGCCGGTCGATTTCAGCTTGGTTTCGTACCAGTCGAGCTCCCGGCTGGGGTTGCCGGTGACGTCGAGTGTTTCCTGGTAGCTTTCGCCCTTGCGGGGATCGAAGACGAATTCCGGAACACCGCGAGAATCACGGACGCGCTGCGCCTGGAAGAGAGCCATGTCGTCGGCCACGCCGTGCTCGGGCTGGCAGGTGGTGAAGCACTGGAGGAACATCGTTCCGCGATATTCGAGACCGTCCAGAATTGCGCGGTAGAGTTTTGGTGCGTTGGCCATGGAAACCTGCGCTACGAACGGCGATCCGTGTCCAGCGAGGAAGGTTTCAGCGACCGTCTTTTTCTCGGTGTTCTTGCCCTGTGTGGCCGAGCCGAAGACGTTCATGTCGTTGCCGCCCAGCATCGGCGTGGAGTCGGAGTTCTGGCCGCCGGTATTTGAATAGACTTGTGTGTCGAGCATGACCGCCTTGACGTTGGGGCGGTTCTGCAGGATCACCTTGGACATGTTCTGGTAGCCGATGTCACCCATGCCGCCGTCGCCGCCGACCACCCAGACCTTGGGGAGCTCGATGATTTCCTGGTCGGTCATCAGGGCGTCGGTGAAGTGGGTGAGTTCGTAGTACTCGCGTTCGGAAAGGCCCTTTGGAGCGATGGCACCGTCCGCGGCATCCACCTTGCATTCGCGGGTGAGGATGATGTCGGCGAGACGCTCGGGGATGACGGAGCGGCGGGCGTGGTCGACGATGAAGCTTTCGCCCATGAGCCAGCCAACGGTGATGCCGTCCTGGAAGAGCGAGTTCATCCACGGATAGGGGTGCGGGTTGTTGGGCGAGGTCGAGCCGTAGACGGTGTTGCAGCCGGTGTGCGCGGCCATAGCCATCACAGACATTCCATTCGCCAGGCGGCCGTCGATCGGCTGCAGGATCTTGTGGTTGAAGGCTTCAGTGAGCAGGACAGCGGCGATGGCCTCGACCAGTTGCGCGTCGCTGATGGGGCCGTTGGCCTCTTCGTAGGCTGCGATGCGAGTCCGGGTGTCTGGAGTTTCCTCGCCGCCGAGGCCGAGGATGAGGTGGGAGATGGCCAGTGCGCAGCGTCTCGTAGCCGGATGGATCGGCGGCCTTGAGCACCCCGAGGCGGGCGACACCGTTCTTTTCAAGATCGCCGGCCTTGGCTACGAAACGATCGGCCTTGGCGTGGTAGACGGGGCGCATGTAGGCCTCGGTAACCGCAGCGATGGAGCGCAGGACGCTCTTTTCGCCGCAGCCTGCGCAGGCGCCGTCACCGGCGACGAGTGCGTCGTAGTTGCGACGAACCATGAGCATGTTGCGCAGCGTTGCTGTCTTCGAGTCGGCGGGATTCGCAGCGTTGAAAAGGCCGAGATACTTCTGCGAAGTGTCAGGTAGCTGGTCGAGGAAGGCCGTGCCTGTCTCGTGCTCGGCGTTGACGTCCTCGGTCTCCTTGACCATCTTGAGCGCCTCGTGGTCGCCGCAGGCGGTGACGCATGCCGCGCAACCTTTGCAAAGATCGCTGACGAAGATGGAGAAGATGCCGCCGGATCCCGGCGCCTTGCGCTCAGGCGACGAGAAGATGGCGTTGGTCTTCTGGTAGGCCATCGGCACCTTGTCGATGATGTTGTAGAACTGCGTCTTGGCTTCGGTGGAGAAACCGTCGACCGATTCGGTGACTTCGCGGATGATCTGGGGCAGCGGCGTGCCCTGCTTCATCTCGGCAAGCATGCGGGTGCGGGTCTGCTTCTCAATCTCGGGAAGCTTTTCGAGCATCTTTACGCGCTCACCGCGATCGCCAACGTAGCGGGAGATGGCGGTGCGCAGCACGGTACCCAAGTCCTGCGAGGTGTTGGGCAGCGCGGTATCCGGGCAGACGGAGATGCACTCCATGCATTGGGTGCAGTTCTCGGGGATGTAGAGCGGGGTTTCGCGACGCGCGACGTACTTCGACGCTGTGTCGCCGGTGGCCGCGGCGATGACGCCCATAGCAGCCAGCGGACTGGCGGGCTGGTCGTAGCCGAAGTTGGCGCGGAACTCGGAGTCGAACATGCTGATGGTTGCGACCGGTGGACGCTCGGCCTGTCCCGGAGGCGGCGGTGTGGAGCGGCATCCGCCCGTCCCGCAGCTCTCGGCGGCGCCAGCCTCGGCAAATGCTGGAACGGGCTCGAGGATCGGCAAAAGCGCCTGGCCACGCAGCGAAGAGTGGTCTGCGGCGCTGAGTTCGCCGATCTTGATCTCCTTGACCTGATCGAAGCCCTGGATCATGACTTCCATGTTGGAGTTCACGACGGCTTCGCCGAGCTTGCCGAACTTTTTCACGTACTGCTTGCGGACGACGTCGCGGTACTGCTCCTGGGTGATACCGAACTCCTGGAGCATGGGGCTGACGGCGAAGAATGCGCCGAGGAAGGCGTTGCCCTGCATGCGGAGTTGGAGGTCGGCGCGATCGGTTGCCTTGCGCGCGATTTCAAAGCCAGGCAGAGTGTAGACGCGAATTTTTTTCTCGATGATCTGCTTGCGCGCCCAGAGCGGGAGATTCTCCCACGCGCGCTCGCCTTCGGCGTCTGACTCCCAGATGAGGGCGCCGCCGGGCTGGATGCCGTCGAGCGGATTGCAGTGGGTGAAGGCCTTGGGATCGCAGCAAAGAACGACGGTGACGTGGCGCAGATCGCAGTTGACGCGGATGCGATCTTTGGCGGCGACCATGAAGTAGCTGGTGGGCGCGCCTTTCTTCTCCGATCCGTACTTGGGGTTGGCGCTGACGTGGATGACTTCCTTGGGATTGCCCTTGTCGTCGACCAGGCCGTCGCGCTCGTAGAGCAGATCGTTGAGGTCGCCGAGGATGGCGCCGAGGTTTTTGCCGGTGGTGATGGCGCCCCATCCGCCGATGGAGTGGAAGCGGACGGCCACTGCGCCTTCGGGAAGCAGGGAAGGCATTTCGTCGCCGATCACCGCGTAGGGATGGTCGATGCCGAGGACGAAGAAGCTGACGCCGTCGGCTGCGGTCTTGCCGTCCTTGCGGGCGCGGCCGGCGGTGGCGAACTCGTACGCGCCGATGATGTGCTCGGGGCGGAAGTCGCGCGAGCCGAGGCCGTAGCTGCCGGAGTAGATGTGCGGCACTTCGTCCATCGCCAGCGCGGGCAGGCCTTCGGAGGCGGCGTGTCCGGCGGTTTGGATGGCCTTCGAGAGCGCGGTGCGGATGTCGCGGCCGAGCGGGTTGTCGCCGCTAGAGGGCTTCGTCGGTGCGCTCGAGGATGATGACGTTCTTCTTGCCCTTGAGCGCGGCAACGATGGCGGCTTCAGGGAAGGGGCGGATGACGTTGACGTGGATGGAGCCGACTTTGACGCCGCTGGTTTCGCGCAGGTAGTCGACGGCGGCTTCGATGTTTTCGGCAGCGGAGCCGAGCGAGACGAAGACGGTGTCGGTGTCGTCGCTCTTGTACTGCGAGATGAGGCCGTAGTAGCGGCCGGTGAGTTCGCCGAAGTCCTTGTAGGCGTCTTCGAGGAATTCGAGAATCGGCTCGGCGAAGTTGTTGCGGCGCGCGACGATGCCCTGCATGTAGTGTTCCTGGTTCTGCACGGGGCCAAGCAGGATGGGGTTGGTCAGGTCCATCATCTTGGGAACGCGGCGGCGGGTGGGTCCAAAGAGAACGCGCTGCGCTTCGGTCGGGCAGTCGATGATGTCTTCCGGCGCGCCGAGGTATTCGCGGATCAGCTCGGACTCGTGCTTGTAGAAGGTGCGCTCGAGGTGGGTGGTGAGGAAGCCGTCCATGATGTTCATGCCCGGCGTGAGCGAGAGCTCGGTGACGCGGCGCAGGATGAGCGCCTGGTCGGCGGCCTGCTGCGCGTCCTTGCCGAAGATCATGATCCAGCCGGTGTCGAGCGCGCCGTAGATGTCGTCGTGGCCGCAGTGGACGTTGAGGGCGTGCTTGGTGAGCGCGCGGGCGCCGACTTCGAGCACCATGGTCGAGCCTTTGCCCGGCGCGTGGTAATACTGCTCGACGCCGTAGACGACGCCCTGGCCGGAGGTGAAGTTGACCACGCGCTTGCCGCAGACGGAGTGGGCAATGGCGCCGCCCTGGGCCGCGTGCTCGCCTTCGGTCTCAATGGCGATGGTGTTGTGGCCGAAGACGTTCAGGTGGCCCTCAGCATAGGCCTGCTGGAAGAGCTCGCCGCCTTCGGTGGAAGGCGTGATGGGATAGAAAACGCCGGCATCGGCGATGCGCGTCTCGGTGTGGTACGAGACGAGCTGGTTTCCGTTGGCTGTAACTCGAATGCCGGGATAGCGAGCGGCTTCCGTCATGGTGTCCCTCCGTGCGTTCTGATTCTGCTTCTGTCTCCGCGCGGTGAGGGCCAAGCTTGCCGGGTTTCTTCGGCGTGGACCCATCGATTAGGCCGCGACGGCCCCGCAACCTGCGGGATGCATCCTGACCAGGACTGCCGCTGCCCCAATTCGACAGGCGCAAGTGCCTGGATTGATTGGTTCTGCCGGCCACAAACAGATCGGCGGCTCGATCCAATTCCCTCGTTAAGTTCAATAGCCAGAAAGGTAGTGCGCGAGTAACCCAAGGGGGAGTTGCCCGTGGAAAACGGCCTACACAACAAGTATGCACCCGCGATGCGAGACGGTGTACCAGCGTGTACCAGTGCGTGGGATTGCCAGAGGGCTGGCTTTAAAACCCACGGGAAGCATTATATGCCGATCAATGAAACTTCGTGAAAACGAACGACTTCTCCGTGCTGCACACACGCGACACCGAATGGCGAACAGCACGGACGTTACTACCACTGTCGAAAAACAACACACACCGTTGTCTTATCCAACACCGCAAACTCGAGCGGACCCCAGGGTTGCCGGCGAATCTCGTTCAGGTTGGGGTGAAGCATCTCTGGACGTCGAGCCTTGATTTCTGCGTAGAGCTCGTGGATCGTATCTGTCTCAAGCGCGATTTCGGGACGATCTTTCGCGGCGTATTCCGCACTCTCGACTATGTAGGCTTTTGCGCCGTCCCGTTCGACAACAGCAAGGTCCTCCGCTTGATAAAGGACCTTGAATGCCAGGCAGTCCACGAACAAATCGAGACCTTCACTCAACTGGCTGTAAAAGATCTTCGGGATAAGTCGCTGAATCATTGATCCATTCAACCACGTTTTGAGAGATTCTCCGTTCTGGGCACACCGATCCAGCGTCGAAGGCGGGCAAAATCCCCGTCGCCGCCTGCGGGTCCTATACTTGCTCCGAACGTACAGCGGTCAAAACCAAGGTCATTCCAGATGCATGACACGAATCACGGCGCCGCGCTCCAATTCGCCAGCTACCCCAGCCTGCGCGGGCGCGCCGTCCTTGTGACGGGCGGGGCGACAGGAATCGGGGCGGAGATTGTCGCCCACTTTGCGCGGCAGGGAGCGCGCGTGGCGTTCTTCGACGTGCAGGATGAGGCGGCGGCTCAACTGGTTCATGCCCTGGGGGCGGAAGCCGATTCGCCGCCGGTTTTCTTTCACTGCGATTTAACGAATATTGGCGAGTTGCAATCGGCAGTGAAGGACGCGTCCGCCGCGCTAGGCACCGTGGATGTGCTGGTGAACAACGCCGGGAACGATCAGCGGCACAGGACCGAGGAGGTGACGCCGGAGTTCTGGGACGATTGCATCGAGCGGAACCTGAGGCATTATTTCTTCTGCGTGCAGGCGGCGCTTCCGGCGATGAAGGCGGCAGGGCGCGGCAGCATTATCAATCTTTCGTCGATCGCGTGGATCATTCCGTCGACAGGACTGCCGGTGTACGTCGCTGCTAAGGCGGCGATTGTGGGTCTGACGCGGACGCTGGCGCACGAACTGGGGCCGGCGGGGATTCGGGTGAATGCGGTGCTGCCGGGAGCGATTGCGACGGAGAAGCAGAAGCGGCTGGTGTATACGCCGGAGTACAAGGCGCAGATCATGGCGAGGCAGGCGCTGAAACGCGACATTCTGCCGGAGGATGTGGCGCGGCTGGTGCTGTTTCTGGCGGCGGATGATTCGAGCGCGATTACGAATCAGAGCTACGTCATTGATGGCGGGTGGGTGTGAGCGGCGAAGCCGCTGAGGGACGAGGGACTGAGGGACGAGGGACTGAGGGACTGGGGACTGAGGGACGAGGGACTGGGACAGAGGGAGAAGGATTCGATGGGTGCGTTTCGGGGAGTCGTGCTGACCGTCGCCGGGCTGCTGCTGATTACGATCGCGGCTGGGGCGCAGGGTGCGCGTTCGCATGTGGCGCCGGGGGGAGATTTGGCGGGGGCGCGATCGGCGCAGTATGAGGAGGTGCAGCAGCGGCTGGCGCGGGGTTGGAACACGTGGGACGTGCACAGCGTGGCCACGCAGGTGCTGCTGCCGGAGGGGCTGGCGATTCATGTGGGGATGAAGCACAACTCGACGGAGTACGGGGATGCGTTTCTGGGGGATGCGCTGATTGGACGGCTGGACCAGGATGCGGAGGTGGTGACGCCGGGGCCGCATGCGTGGGACGGAAGCTACACCGAGCTGATTTTGAGTGGAAGGGACACAAATGGCGCATCGAGAGCGCGCATGACGGCGAAGACCTGGTGATGCTGGTGACGCCGCTCGAGTCGAAACCGAGCAGGGCGCTGCCGCCGACCGTGGTGTTCAGCGTCGACTCTGTGGAACCGGCCCGGCATGGTCGCAGTGGCGCGGCCAGGGACGTCATTGACAAGCCGGCAGCGATGAAGCGATCATTCCTGATCTATTGCACGTGCGCTTTGCAGGCAAGATCGAGCAGAGGCCGACTGTGCCCGTTGATGCGCCGCGTGGCCTGCGGCCTACTTCGCCGTGGACCTCACGCGGGCCAGTCGGACGTCAGCACAGGAGAAGCCGTCGCACGCTTGACGAGATTCAGGCGACGATCGATCGGCAGCAGAAGCGCTATACGAAGAGTCGATCTGCGGCTGCGGGGACGAATGGCCCGATTGTCGATGCGATCGAAACCACGCTGGGGTGGGACACGATCTATGAGCCGGAGAAGGGGCGCGTGATTTCGCCGGTGAGCCGGGTGTGGAGCGTGAGTTGGGGCGGCTACGTGCTGTTTGACTGGGACACGTTCTTTGCGGCGACGATGGCGTCGATCGGCGACAAGGACCTGGCCTATGCGAACGCGATGGAAACTCTGCGCGAGGAGACGCCGCAGGGGTTTGTGCCGAACTATGCGCGTGCGGGGAACTGGAAGAGCTCCGATCGCTCCGAGCCGCCGGTGGGTGCGATCACCGTGCTGGGGCTCTACCGGAAATTTCATGACCGCTGGTTTCTTGAGGATGCGTTTGAGCCGCTGCTGAACTGGAATCGATGGTGGGCTGAACATCGGGAGATGCAGGGCTATCTCGCGCTGGGCAGCGATCCGGAGAACCAGCCTGCGAATCTCGACGATGACTCGCGCGGAACGTGGCAGGGAGCCATGTATCGAGTCGGGGCTGGATAACAGCCCGATGTATGACGGCACGTTCTACAACCCGCAGACGCATCTGCTGGAATTCGCCGATGTGGGCATGATGAGCCTGTACATTGCCGATTGCGATGCGCTGGCGGAGATTGCGGATGCGCTGGGAAAGACGGCGGAGGCGAAGGAACTGCGCGATCGCGCGGCGCGCTATCGCGCGAAACTGGCGACGTTGTGGGATGAAAAGGCGGGCATCTTTCTGAACAAGGATCTGCACACCGGGCAATTCAGCACGCGGCTCTCGCCGACGAACTTCTATCCGCTGCTGGCGAAGGCGGCCACACCGGAGCAGGCGAAGACGATGATCGAGAAGCATCTGCTGAACCCGACAGGAATTCTGGGGCCAGTGGATTATGCCGTCGATCGCGCGCAACGATCCGGCATTTCAGCGATCAGAACTACTGGCGCGGCCGCATCTGGGGTCCGATGAACTACCTGGTCTATCTCGGCCTTGAGAACTACGACGATGCTGCCGCGCGCAGGAGTTTGCGCAGAAGTCCTACGAGCTGTTCCTGAAGGAGTGGAGCGAGAAAGGCCACGTGCACGAGAACTACAACGCCATTCTCGGCACCGGCGACGACGTTGACAACAGCGACCGTTTCTATCATTGGGGCGCGCTGCTGGGGTATGTCGAGTATCTGGAGCAGACTGGCGGCAGCTAGAGCGGTTCCGGTGCGGAAGAGCGGGCACGTTGAAGGTCGAAAGCGAACTGCGGGTGATCCTCGCACTTCGGTCGCCCGGGCGACTCGGTCGAAATGACAGCGCCTGAAGTTGACCCCGCCCTGATGCCGTAAGATTTCTCGGGGAGTGAATCGCCATGTCTTCTGCGTTGAAACGAGCCGCGGCCGGTTGTTTGCGGTATCTGCCGCTGCAGTGATTGCCATTTTTTGCGCCGCCACTGTTCTGACCTGCCCTGTCGTTGCGCAGACGGCCGTCGAGGCCGCGAAAGTCGCCAAGGAGATCGACCGGGTTGCTTCCAATCTGCCACCCGAGTCGCGGAGCGTGATTACGCGCCTGACGCTTTTGCGCGAACTTGCCTGATGGCGCGTGGAAGATGCACGCCGGCGACCTGGCGCACGGCGAGGACCCCAGATCTGGATGATATCAGGCTGGCAGACGATTCACGGCGCCCGGCGAAGCGCCGAACGACGCGGTCTGGTTCCGGCAGACCTACACGGTGCCCGAGACGCTGAACGGCTACGACCTGACCGGCGCGCGCATCTGGTTCCAGTTCCACGCCGACGCCAACGGGCCGATGCCGGAGATTCTCTACTTCAACGGGCGGCGCGTGGCGCTGGGTGACGATCTTGAGCCGATCGTGCTGTTTGACAGCGCCAAGCCCGGCGACAAGGTGACGGTGGCCGTGAAGCTGCTGCACACCGTGGACAAGAAGAGCGTTACGCGGCGCGACGCTGAGGATCGACTTTCCGGAGAACCGGCCGAATCCGAGGATCTGCGTGAAGAGTTGCTTTCGGCGGCGCGTCCTGGTGCCGTCGCTTGCGCCCGGCAGCGATACCAGCAGCATGGATACGCTGAACAGTGCGATTCACACGGTCGACCTCGGCGCGCTCGATGCGCACGACCAGGCGCATTCGATGCGAGCCTGAAGGCGGCGCACGGCAAGCTGGAGGCGCTGCAGCCGCTGATGCAGACGATGACCTTTCACCTCACCGGCAACTCGCACATCGATGCCGCGTGGCTGTGGCCGTGGACGGAGACGGTGGACGTGGTGAAGCGCACCTTCGGCACGGCGCTGCAACTGATGTACGAGTATCCGCAGTACACCTACACGCAGTCGGCCGCGGCTTACAACGAGTGGATGGCGCAGAAGTATCCCGACATGAATGCCGAGATCAAGCAGCGCATCGAGGAGGGCCGCTGGGAGGTTGTGGGCGGCATGTGGGTCGAGCCCGACCTGAACATGCCGGACGGCGAGTCGCTGGTGCGGCAACTGCTGGTGGGCAAGCGCTGGTACAAGCAGGCGTACGGCGTGGACGTGCGCATCGGCTGGAATCCGGATTCGTTCGGGTACACGTGGCAGCTTCCGCAGATCTACAAGAAGAGCGGCGTGGATTATTTTGTGACGCAGAAGATGACGTGGAACGACACGAATCAGCTGCCGTTCAAGCTGTTCTGGTGGGAGTCGCCGGATGGATCGAAGGTGCTGGCGTATTTTCCGCATGACTACGCGAACAACAACCTGAACCCGGTGCGGCTTGCCGCACGACACTGGCACAGGCGCGCGGAGCGGTCGCCGGGCATGACGGACATGATGGACCTCTACGGCATCGGCGACCACGGCGGCGGACCGACGCGGGCGATTCTCGACGAGGGATTCCACTGGGCCGACGCTTCCACGCCCGGCGAAAGTGATGCCGAAGATGCAGTTCGGCATAGCGCAGACTTATTTCTCGGCAGTGGAGAAGCAGATTGCGCCGGAGAGCCCGGACGTGGAATTACCAGTCGATTGCGAAGGGATATAAGGCTCCGCCGGCAGTGCCGGGCAAGGTCTCGATTCCGACGTGGAAGAGCGAGATGTACTTCGAGTATCACCGCGGCGTGATGACCACGCAGGCCAACCACAAGCGGAACATGCGCGGAGCGGAAGTAGAGGTGCTGGATGCGGAGAAGTGGGCGTCGTTGGCCTGGGTCCTGGCCGGACGGGCGTACCCTTCGGGTGATTTAACTGAAGACTGGAAGAAGGTGCTGTTCAACCAGTTCCACGATCTGGCGGCGGGATCGGGCATCGGCATCATCTACAAGGACGCGCAGAAGGACTACGACGTGGTGCGCTGGTCGACGAACGAGATTGCGGCGAAGTCGCTGGGTACTGTAGACGAGAGGGTGAACACCGAGGGTGCGGGCACTCCAGTGATCATCTACAACCCGCTGGGTTGGGAGCGTTCGGGCGAGGTTACAGTGCACGCTGAAACCGGCAAGGGGACGGTGAGCGCGACGGGTGCGCAAGTCGTGGAGGTGAAGCCGGATGACAAGACCGACTTTGCCGCTGTGAAACTGCATGTGCTGCACGTGCCGGCGCTGGGATACAAAGTCGTTTGGATTGGCGGCAAGCGCGCGGCGGAGCATGAAGAGAGCGGTGCGACGGCGAAAGAATCGGGCGACTCGATCACGCTGGAAAACGAAACGCTGCGCGTGACGGTGAACAAGACAGACAGGCTGCATTACGAGCCTGTTCGAGAAGAAGAACAACTTCGAGGTCGCTGGCTTCGGGAGCATGCGGCAATCAGCTCCAGTTCTTCAAGGACACGCCGAAGGATTATGACGCGTGGAATATCGATCCCGGCACGCTGGATGTGCCGCCGATGACGATTGAGCACGCGGATTCGGTTGAGTTGCTGAAGAACGCGGAGCCTGCGATTCGCGTGACGAGCCACCGTGGCAGAATTCGAAGTTTGTGCAGACGATACAGCCTGTCGGCGGATGGCGATGAAGTGAATGTCGACAACCAGTTCGACTGGCACGAGTCGCACGTTCTGCTGAAGGCGGCATTTCCGCTGGCGGCGTCGGGACCGTTCGCAACGTACGAGATTCCGTACGGCACCATCGATCGGGCGACGACGCGGAATAATTCGTGGGAGAAGGCGCAGTTCGAGGTGCCGGCGATGCGCTGGGCCGACCTGGGCGACGGGCAGCACGGGTTCTCAGCTGATCAACAACAGCAAGTATGGTTACGACGCGGTGGGCAACCTGCTGCGGCTGACGCTGCTGCGCTCGCCCAAGTGGCCCGACCCCGATGCGGACATGGGGAACCATCATTTTGAATACGCGCTGTATCCGCATGCGGGCACGTGGAAGGATGCGATGACCGAGCGGCATGGCTACGAGTACAACTATCCGCTCACGGCTGAAGTGACGACGCGCACACGGCGGCACGCTGCCGGCGACGCATTCCTTCGCATCCGTTGCGCCGGAGAACGTGGTGCTGACGGCCGTCAAGAAGGCGGAGGATACGAACGGACTGATCTTCCGCGTGTTCGAGTGGGCGGGAAAAGATGCAACCGTCGAGTTGCATGTTCCGCCGGGTGCCACAAGCGCGACAGTAACCAACATGATGGAGACGGCGGAAGGCAGTCCGCTGACAGTGGCAGGCGATGTGGTGAAGGCGCCGATTCATCCGTACGAGATTCTGACAGTGCGGGTGGATTATCCGAAGCAGGGAACAGGGAACGGGGATTAGAGAACAGGGATTAGGGAACAGGGAACAGGGAACAGGGAACAGGGAACAGGGATTAGAAACTCGTTCATCGCTACGAGGCCGCGATGAACGGCGCCTCGATTTCCTTGTTCGGACTCCTTGATTCCTCTACCTCTGTGCGTATGAACCATCGGGAGCCGACGCCGTCCGCTTTCAGCGGAGGCGGTCGCCGGGGACAAAGATGCGGTCAGCTCTTTTTGGAGGTCACCGCGGAGAAGCTCGAAACCAGCTGGTGAACGCGCGTGCCACCGCAGTCTGGACAACGGATCGAGGCTTTTTCTTTGTCGATGTCCGAGATGTGGTGCTGCTGGGTGAATTCCTTGTCGCAGTCTTCGCAATGGAAAGTGTATTGAGACATGGTTCAACTCCGAGCCAACATCATACCGCCGGTCGTAGTGGATGGAGGATGAATTGGCGGTATTCACGCGATTTTGTGAGCAGTGCCGGGGGGCGAGCGCTTGATGATCGCCGCTCCGCCAGGCTAAGCGCTTCAGATTCTTCGATCATGCTCTTAAACCATGGGCAGAGACGAAAGAAAAGCCAATTGATGGGAAAAGGCGGCCGGCAACCGGCATCTAAATAGTCAAGACGCGAAATTTGCCGCCTTGAAACGATCTGGAGCGGCGCTTCGTCTCCGTAAGAGAAGTACAGTTACCGCCTTCCCTCCGGCAAGAAACACTGCCACGCGGCATTTGCCTCAAAATCCCCAATACACAGGAGAAACTATGAATTACATTCGAAAAGCACTCGCTCTTTCCGCTCTGGCTGCGATCCTTTCAGGCGGTTTCGCCGTCGCACAGGATCACCCTGACGACCATCGGCGCGACAACCACCAATATGTGAAGCATGAGGAGTGGAAGAAGGGCTATCACATGAGGAACGAAGACTGGTCTCGTGGCGAAAGAGTCGACTACCGGCAGTACCATCTGCGCCGCCCACCCAACGGCTATGAGTGGCGGCTGGTGGATGGAAACTATGTGCTCGCCGCTGTGGCGACGGGAGTGGTCGCGTCGGTGGTGATTGCGGCCAACGTCCACTAAGATTCTGGAAAGAGGAACGAGGGAGCGCGGCAGATGCGGCGCTCCTTTGTATTTAAGAGAGCTTGAACGCGTCGCGGAAGGTTGTGCATCTTACGGCAAAAACAGAGAGACCTTGCCATTTTGAGGACTGACTGAAGGTCGCCACTTCCTGAGAATCGGCCCAATCGTTGAGGAGGTGTCTGGGGTGAAACAATCTTCCTTTGTTAAATGGAGTGAATGGGTCTAGAATTCATGCGGCTCCCCTGAATTCAAAAAGGAAATTGCGGATGAAACCTGAACGCCTGTTTTATACCGCCGCCGGTGCCGTCTTCCTTGTTCTGACGATCATCGGTTTCCAACACTACATCTTCGCGGGCAAACACGCTGACGGCTCTCCCATCAGCCCGTTGATGCTGGCGACGGTTGTGGTGCACAGTTCGGCGATCTTTGCCTGGTTTGTGCTGTTCTTTGTGCAGTCACTGCTGATCTCCACACAGAATCGCCGGGTGCACATGAAACTCGGCTGGAGCGTGCTGGTGATTGGCGCGACGATCGCGGTGACGGGGCCGCTGGTCGCTTATCGCTCGGTACGCCTGGATCCGAGCCAGGTTATTTTCGATTGGCCCGGACCTCAGTTTCTGTTGATCATGTACACCGAGATCGCGCTCTTCGTGGTGTTTGCTGCGATCGGAGTGCTCAATCGGAAACGGCCCCGCATTCACCGGCCCATGATGCTGATGGCCAGCCTGAGTATTCTCAGCGGAGCGACGGGGCGGATTCCGCTGGTCGGTTCGATTTTTGGGCTTCACCATTGGATGGGGATATTCGGGCCAGTTGTGGCGCTGGGCGTGCTCTTGCTGCTGGTGCGCTGGGCGATGACCCGCGCCTTCGAGCGAGAATTCGCTATCGGCTTCGCCACATGGGTTGTGGTCACGGTGGTGGCGTCGGGGCTGGCAGCGACGAACGCGTGGGTCAATTGGGCGGGGATGATCCTGAAGATGTGAGGGCGCTTCGCGCCATCCCCGGTCTCAAAAGCGAGACCGGGGGCCCCCGCCGTTGAATTCTTTTCTCTCCTTCTTACTTTTTGCGTTTTTTAGGGCAAGTTCCTGATTCCGTGCAACTTAGCTTCGGAAGGGGCGGCTGTAAGTGATTGAAAACAAGATATTTACGATCTAAAGTCGTCAAAACTAACGACTTGGCGATCAGATTCTGAAGAAAAGCCCGAGATTCGGAGATTTCCTTACCCCAAAACGGGTGGCCCAGGTGATTCTCTCACTGGGCCGTTCGTCGCCATTTTGCTTATCTGAAACAAGTTTACGGAATTTGGAGAAATAACCTGCAAAGTTCGGAGGAAAAACATCCTGAACGGAATGAGATGGATGGGGTGGATTTGGGACACCCGGGATATTGACAGATTCATGAGGCGGTCCGGCGCGTACGAAGCTGATGAATGTTGTCTCTCCGACGCGAGGCAGCGATGCGTCGTCCCTACGGGACTCGCATCATGTTGGGTGCCCGCGTTCCCCACGCCTGAGGCGCGGGGCTAACGAACGTTGCGCCTCTGGCGCACGGGTGACGGACAGGGCGGTACCGAGCACGGGAAACGAACAGGGCGGTCCGACTCGAACGATGCTCTCCCAGGTCTCAGAATCGAGACCTGGGCACCCGGCAGTCGGCACCCAGCAGATTCTTCGCTTACCACCCCCAAGCTGAAGAAAGCGCTTGGGGCCCCGTGCGCTCAGAATGACACATCGAGTTTGGGGCGCTGGATTCCCACCGATATTTCGCAAGGGTGTGACACCTGCTTTTTTGGAGAAGGGGCAGAACGCAACAAGGCCGTCCCTGGAGGGACGGCCTTGTTGGTTGGAGAGAACCAAGTACCCAGGAAAATTTGCCCTTCGTGCGTTTTTCGCGGGAGGGCGAGTCTAGCGGGTCACCCTTGTCCCCAAATGCGAGGGACAAGGGGCACCCATTGCAGGACTAGTCCCCGGCGACGGGTTCCGCTTCCTTGTACCTGTTGATGGGTGAGGCGGCGTTATTCGAGGCGGGGCGGATCGAGTCGAGGCTCACGAGGCCTTCAACCGGCTTCTCGCCGAGCACGTGCTCGCGATAGAGCTTGGCCATTTTGGCGTTCTCCGCATCCGACTTGATCTTGGTATCGCGGGCGCGGATTTTTTCTTCGCGGGCGTTCTTGGCGATGCCGAGATTGTCGAGGGTGTGATTGGCTTCGGCGTTGACGTGCTCCATGTTGAGCTTGAGCTCGTGGCCAACGTAATTCATGCCGACCTTCTTGCCACCGGCGAAGATTTCGTGACGGCCGTGCTCTTCGTACCACTTGGTCAGAGTCGCGGTCATGTGCATCTTCTCGATGATGTTGCGCCAGCCCACGCCGGTGTTGTATGCGCAGAAGCTGATTTCGCCTTCCTGCGTGGCGTAGGGGATGATGCACTGCTCGGTGCGGCGGAAGTCGTAGTTGAACAGAGTCCTGGAACCACATGCCGGCGATGAAGAGGAAATTCCATCTATCCGAGCGGCGCTTCTCGATGTCCTTCATGGTGCGGTCGCCCTTGACGCTGCCGTAATCCTTGCCGGTGGCGTTGAAGGTCTTATCCATCTTCTTCAACATGTCGGTGATCTTGAAGTGGGTGGGCGCCTGGAACGGATCGTAGTTGCGCAGCAGAGCGAGACCGAATCCGATGACCGAGAGCCACTTGCCACGGGACGCGTCGTTCACCTTGGCGAGATCCTTGGCAACCTGGTCCATGTGAAGGAAAGCGGTGACGGGCGCTGCTTCCTTGGTTTCCTTGTCGATCATCAGCGCCATGCCGATGCCGCAGTTGGGATGGCATCCGCAGGAGAGCTGACCCCACTCAGCGGTGGGCCCGTGCACCAGATCGGCCCAGTCAGAGAAGGTGGACATGAACGAGATGGGGAACCAGTCGCGCTCGGGAACACCGAGGCCAACCTGGTTCTTGACGTCGTGCGCCATGTGCGAGAGGGTGTAGCGCTGTGCAACGCGACGCTCCTCGCTGATGTCCTCGTCGCGGCCGGTAAAGCTGACCGGCTGGAATGAGAGGAAGCTGATCTTCTTGGGATTGTCGAGCGCGAACTCGATAATGCGCCCAACCTGCTCGTTGTTAATGCCGTTGATGATGGTCGTTACCGGAACGATATCGACGCCGGCTTCATGCAGATTGTTGATCGCCTGCAGCTTTACGTCGAAGAGGTTGCCGACCTTGCGGTGCGAGTTGGCAGCATTGCCGATGCCGTCGAACTGAAGGTAGACGTAGCGGAGACCGGCTTCAGCAGCGGCGCGGCACAGCTCCTTCGACTTGGCGAATTCAATGCCGTTCGAAGCCGCCTGTACGGAGTTGTAGCCGACCTTGCGCGAGTACGCGACTGCATCGAGGAAGTAGGGCGACAGGGTTGGCTCGCCGCCGGAGAACTGAACGCTCATCTGCCGCTTGGGCTTCATGGTGATGGCGTTGTCGAGCATGGTCTTGATTTCTTCCCAGGTGAGTTCGTGGACGAAGCCGACCTGGTTGGCGTCCATGAAGCACGGATCGCACATCATGTTGCAGCGGTTGGTGAGGTCGATGGTGAGCACCGAGCCGCGGCCGTGGGTGACGGTCGAGGTGCCGTGGTTGTGGAGCTTCTCGTCGCCCTTGCCGTGCGCGCGGATGTCGCGGCCGGGGAAGCTTTCTTCGAGGTGCTTGAAGAAGGCCGGGTCGATGGACATGACGTCTTCGAAGTGGCCGTGCTTGGGGCAGTCCTTGACCATGAGGATTTTGCCGTCGCGCTCGACGATCTGGGCCTTGATTTCGCCGACCTTCTCATTGAGCAGGACTTCGTGGGGCAGCTTGCCGTCGAGGATCTGCTTGCGAATCTCGGGAACGCACTTGGGACAGAGCGAGTCGGTGGTACGGGGCCAGCCCAGGGGCGGCTTCTCTTTCTCGTAGCTCTTCAGGAGGGGTTTATCGCTCCACTTGGGGGTGAACGAGGGGTTGGGGCTGATGCGGTTCAGCCGTTCGAAAACGACCCACGCTCCCTTGGCCGCGTAAACGGCGGCTTTCTCGGCGTACTTCATCGCTTTAGGCATATTTGGTGCGATCTCCTTGAACAAGAATCAGCTGACTCGAACGGACCCGGGATGGAGTGACCCCCGGAACCCAAAAATCCAGTACCAGAGTAATGACATGGGCTAGTCAATCCAACCGGGGTGCAGCGAATGGTGAAATGGACGGGTGAACGGTGATTCGCGGGGGGTGAACGGGCGCAAAATCGAGACCCCAGGTCTGGGACAAAAGCATTCGGCTGCAATGGTTTGCAGCCTTGAGTCCCGGGCTCAGGTGTCCAGTCAATGATGGGTGACGGCTGATACAGTCCGCTGCCAAGTAATCAAGGGAATCTCAATTGATCCGATCGGACCCGGGAGTTTGACTTGAAACAGAAATCAGTCGAGGCCCTGCAGTTTACGGGCTGCCGGCGGGTTCGGTGCGGGCTACCTGGTTGATGATCTCCTGGACCAGGACGACGCGGACGTGGATGCGCCTGGCGAGATCGGGAAGGAATTCGGTGACGAAGTTGTCGGTGGGAGCAATCGCCCAGCCGATGCCAACGCGGGCAGCGGTTGAGCGCAGGTTGGTCTTCTCGCCGGGGACGTAGAGGTTGGCGATTTCGGCGTCGATGGGGAAGCCGAGGAGGTCGGCGTAGTTGAGCATGCCCTTGCCGTTGTCGCCCTGGGTCCAGGCAACCTGTGCGACGGCATGGAAGATGCGGCGCTTGATGGTGGCTCCTGGCATGCGGTGGTAGTGGGGGTCCTGATGCGCGAGCGATGGGATGAGAAAAGTGCCGATGAATTCACCCGTCATGTCTTCGCTGTAGCTGACGCCGACCACTTGCCCAAATCCATGAAAGCCTGGCCCGTAGGGTGAATGGGAGTTGGAGCCAACTTCGATGGCGGCGTTGCCAAGAATGGTGACGGCGTTGAAGGGATCGAGCACGTTCCTGGCCGCAAGGCGGGCCTTTTCGAGGGGAGTGAGGGGCTTGACCTCAGGGCCATTCATGAATCGCTGGAAAAAGTTGATGATGGGAGGCGGAGCGCAGGCAGGCAGGTCTTCCGCCCCAGCGACTGAGACCTGTTGCTGGGAAGCCTGGTCTCCCGCCCCAGCGACTGAGACCTGTCGCTGGGGACCCCGGTCTCCCACCCCAGCGACTGAGACCTGTCGCTGGGGACCCTGGTCTCCCACCCCAGCGACTGAGACCTGTCGCTGGGGACCCTGGTCTTCCGGTGCGACGGCTGCAGGCGAGGTGGCAGAAGATGCCGGCGGTGCGGCTGTCGGCGGGGCTCCGGCAACGGTGGTGAGGAAGCCGGCGCCGGTTTGCGTGAGGACCTTGCCGGCAGTTTCGCTCCTGGGAATCACGCGGCAGGGGCCGGTTTTGGAGTTCCCATGCCGGATGACCGGCACGTGGCGCATTGGGCAACGGTGCGGCGGGGTTTACCGGCTGCGTTTGCCCTGAAACCAGGCAGGCGGCCGTGAGCAGGTAGAGGCCGGGAGGCAAGAACCTGCTGAGGGTCCGGAGTCCGATGAGCGTGCGGCGCCGAGGGCCGCCGCCCCAGCGTTCGCGTTGACCCTGTTTGTCATGGCCCAAGGGCTGCTCCCTCACTGGAATGGAACTTTTCTCATGTTGACTCGTAGATAACAGAGACTCAATGCAGCCGGACGGCCTTTTGCGTCTAATCGTTCTAGTATGTCCGACGGAAGACGTTCACAAAAGGTCGCCCGGAGACGTAACGAGTTCAGGGACGTAACGAGTTAAGATGCGCGGCGGCCCGAAGTGGACGCGGGAACTGTTGCTTTGCGAGGCGCGACGCCGGCGGGACGTGCGCACGAGTGATTGACGCGCATTGGCGCGGCAACGAGACTAGAGCTGGTTGCATAAATGCGAGCCAGCCGGCTAAGAGGGATCCCGCAGGGGCTGAGCCCTCGCGTCGGTTTTGGGGAAGTTTCGGCACGACTTGAACAGACGCGGATTTTGACAGGGGCTAAAGCCCGAACTCATTTTGTTGTGTTTACGGCCTGGCTGAAGCCATGCCCTTGTTACAAAGCCTCGGTTGCATTTTTTAGCAAGCTGTTGAAGTCGTGCCCTGACGCGCGGCATTTTTTGCGCGATGTTCTCTCGCAACCTGTGAAGTCGTGCCCTGACACGCGGCATTTTTTGCGCGATGTTCTCTCGCAACCTGTGAAGTCGTGTCCTGACACGCGGCATTTTTTGCGCGATGTTCTCTCGCAACCTGTTGAAGTCGTGCCGTAACACGCGGCCTTTTTGGGCGATGTTCTCTCGCAACCTTTGAAGTCGCGTCCATAACAGTTATCGAAAGCGAGGTTTTCTTGTATGAGCTCTTATCCTCCCCCTCCGCCGCCGGGCCCGAACGTTGGTCATCGGATCGATGAAGCCATGGAACTGATCGAGATGGAACTGCGGCACGCGATTGCTTATGTGAATAACGCGGTGGTTCCGCAGGTGCGGAGTGAGTCCATCTCGGCCATGCGCAAGATCTCGGACAAGCTGCGCAACCTGGCCGATCGCATGGATCAGGACGCACAAAACCGGGCGCAGCAGCAACGAGGCCCCCGGGCCTGATGCGGGCATCACGTTACCAGGGAGCGTGTCATGCTGCGTGCCTGTCGGCCCTGTTGATTGCGGTGATGGGAGCGGCCGGCTGCGGTCACAAGAAGCAGCCTCGGCCGCCGACCGCCACAGCGCCGCCGGTGTATACGCCGCCATCGACTCCGGCGCCCGCTCCAGCGCCTCCCGCCACGGGGCGCATTCCGATCACGCCGGTGCCGGAGGGCGGCATCAGCGCGGAGGACAAGGAATTCATCCTCAGTCATCGTCCCATTTACAGCGAAGAGGGCAAGGCCACGTGGTACACCGCTCCCTACAAGGGACGCAAGGCGGCCAACGGCCAGGTGTTCAGCGATGACGCGCTCACGGCCGCGCATCTGACGCTGCCCATGGGCTCATTGATCGTGGTGACGAACCTGGTTACGCGGCAGGCCTCGGCGATGCGCATCAGCGATCGGGGACCTTTTGTGCCGGATGCGATTATCGACTTGACGAAGGCATCGGCGAAGTCGATCGGCATCTGGCCGGGGTCGGGACGGGTGCGGGTGGATGTATACGAGTCGCCCAAACCGATGGATGTGGGCGGCCGCTGGTGCGTGCAGATCGGCCCGTTCCTGAGCGAAGGCAAGGCCAATCGCTACAAGCAGAAGTTGCTGAGCGAGTATCCCGGGTCGCGCGTGATCGAGTTTCCCGGCGAGCGCAGTTACTGGGTGCGCATCCGGGCCGAAGGAGACGATCGCGCGCAGGCCGAAGAGATGGCGCGCCGGCTGAGGCCCGATGAGGGCGTGGCGTATCTGACCAGGCTGGATTGAGAAAAGCAGCCGTCAGCTCTCAGTTGTCAGTTTTCAGTCTGAGTGGTCCCGCGTGGAGGGATATGGCTGCACCATGTTCTGCGGCTTGACGGCTTCAGTTTTTCGTTGCCGGTGGGAGAGATGAGGACATATCGTAGGTGCCACAAGCTTCACGGGAGGTCGGTATGGCAGTCGGCGTTCCGGTAGTGCAGATGGCGCGGGTTCGCCAGAACTACCTTGCAATCGTGGCGGCAGCAATTGCGTGTTTTCTGTTTGAGGCGGTGTGGTATACGGTCTTTCTGAACACGTGGATCAGCGGGATCGGCCGCACCATGCAGTGGCTGACGAGCAGCGGGATGAATCCCGCGATTCAATATGGTACTGCCCTGATCATGGCGGCGGTGATGGCGACGGCGATCTCCTGCGTCACGCAACTGACGGGCAAGCAGACGGCGCTGCGCGGCATCAAGGTAGGCGCGCTGCTGTGGGTGGGATTCGAATTGACGACATGGTCGACGGAGTACATCTTCGAAGTGCGGCCGATCAGTCTGTTCCTGGTGAATGCGGGGTACTGGCTGCTGGGGATGATGCTGATGGGGGCGATTGTGGGGGCGTGGAAGAAGAAGGTGTGAGGAAGAGCAAGTTGTCAGTTTTCAGTCATCAGCCCTCAGACCCTGGAGGGATCTCTCACTGATGACTGACGACTGAAAGCTGGTTCTCAATCCGGTGGCGGGTAGTAGGGGAGTTTGTCGTTGGTTTCATTGGCGCGTTTTACGGTGACGTCGTCGAAGAGGAGCGCGGGGGCAAGGACGGTTTCCGGAATCTCGGTGGCGTAATTGGCAACCCAGAGGTTTTTGCCGGCGGCCTGGACGCCGGAGCGCAGGGCGCGCTGATCGAGATCGTCGAGGACGGCTCCGCGGACCAGGGTGCGCTTGCCGTCCATGTCGATGCGGTAGAGAAGCCGCGGAGTGGCTTCGGCTCCCAGCGTTTCGACGTAGTACACGCTCTTGAGCCCGTGGTCTTTGCCCAGTTCGAGGAGCTTGCGATTCAGTTCGTCGTCGGCCAGGCCCTGTTGCGCCGTGACTTTCAGGACGCCGATGACGGGACGCGGCGAGCCGGTAACGCCGGCACGGGCGTGGCCGTTGGATTCGGGAAAGTCGCGGACGGGGGTGCGGCCGATGAGGTAATTCTCCAGGTGTCCGTCGGCGACCAGCTTTACCGTCTGCGCGGGTACCGCCTCATCGTCAACCGAGTAGGAGCCGACGAGATCTTTGCCGTCCCAGGTCTTCAGCGCCGGATCATCAACGACGGTGAAGAAACTCCGGCATGACGCGCGCGTGGAAGCTGGATGCAAACGGGCCGTTGGTGCGCGCCTCGGTGCCCAGCTTGGGACGCGTTGCGGTGACTCCGGCGGCCAGCAGCGAATGCAGCGTATCGGCACTGGCGTCAGCCGAGAGCAGTACCGGGCCGTGATACTCCTCCTCGACCAGCGGCGCTTTGCGCAGGTCGCCGAGCGATGCGATCAGGGTGACCGCCCGCTTGTGAAATTCCTCAGGGCTGTCGAGATCGCTTTGCGCGATGCCGCTGGTGCCGTAGGAGCGGTCGAGACGCATGCCGTCGTCGGCTTGCGTGCCCACGCCGAAGGATTCAGAGTAGCTGCTGGATGTTTTGCGGACGATGGCGCCTTCGCTGGAGACGATCCAGGTGGTCGTAACGCGGCCGTGAAACGCGGCGGTTGAGTACTGGATGTCGTGTTGAGTTGCGCTGACGGCAGGATCGGTGCGGTAGATTCCGCTGTCGCGCGCGACACGATCAATCCAGGCCTTCTCATCGACCGAAAGCCTGATCGGATCAGCCAGTGAAACGATGGGCTTTTCCTTGCTGAAGTCGTTGGCCTGCGGGGGCGTCTGCACCTGCTTGAGTTCGGCCTGCTTTTGCGCATAGGCGGCCAGCGCGGATTTGTAGGCCTGGTCGGTGCCGGTCCAGAGGGACGAGCGCAGCGCGACGGGGTCGTCGTCGATGGAGGCCAGTTGCAGGGCGCCGTCGCCGCGCGGGCCCGAGTTGTCGGTTTTGTAGTCGCCCACGCGAACGCTGATTCGCGCAATACGCGCGTGGCTGCGCTGTTGGCCCTCACTGGCGCCGTAGCTGGCGCGGGTTTCAAAGTCGTCGACGTCTTCAACGCGGTACTCGATGAAGTACGGCTTCTCGAATCCGGTCAGCTGCAGGTGGGCCATGCTGCGGTCGAGTTCTTCGAGCATCGCCTTGAGGATGGGATCCTTTTCGGCATCAGCGCGCGTGATCTGCGCGGAAGCGGTAACTGGCAAGAGGCCGGAGAAAGAAAGAATTCCCGCCGCGACAATCATTCCGAACCGGCGTGCGAGATTCATTGGGCCTCCTTGACAGGCGCAGTGGTCGCGGTGGCGGGGATGGGCAGGATCGGGGGCCGTTGCGTGCCCTGCTGCTGGCGCTGGGTTTCAATCTCGCTTACCAGCATCGCGGGCGCGACCGCACTGACCGGGACGGTGCCGGACTCCGCACCGCACTCGCCATTGAAGACTTCGCTCTTATCGCCGGTGGCGATGATGCGCTTCATGGCGGCGAGCGGCGTGCCCACGATGCTGACGCCGCGGACAAGCTCATCGGGGCGGCCATCGACATATACGCGATAGACCACCAGGGGGATGACCTGGAAGGCCTGCGGCGCGCTGCGCGTGGTGACGGCGAAGCCTGAGGAGATGTCTTCGAAGTAGAGGCCGTAGGGCTTGCCCTGTTTTTTCGCTTCTTCGATCAACCTCCTCCGGAGTTCCACTTCCTGGACGGCGTTGGTTGAACTCACGATCAGGTTGCCCTGGCGGCCGGTCGGCATGCGGCCGGTCTGCGCACGGCCGTGTCCGTTGGATTCGGCGAAGCTGGCGATGGGCAGGCGCGACATGAGGAATGTTTTGAGCACGCCGTCCTGGATGAGGTCGACGCGGCGGGCCTTCTGGCCTTCGTCGTCGTAGGTGTAGCTGCCGCTGAGCCAGGTATTGCCGAAGGTGGTCATGGTTGGGTCGTCGGCAACGGAAAGGAATGGCGGCAGCACTTCCTTGTTCAGTTCCTTGGTGAAGGTCTGGCCCTCTTCGTCGCCGCGCTGGCGCTGGCCTTCGAGCCGATGCCCGAGCACTTCATGGAAGAAGACGGCGGCGGCGCGGCCCGAGAGGATTGCGGGTCCGTCAAAAGGTTGAGTGACCGGAGCCTTTCGCAGGGCTTCAAGGCTCGTTCCCAGGTCGCGAACCGCGGCTACCATGGTCTGCCTCCGAGGGCAGGCCCTCAACAGTTTCAGCCTCAAAGGTCTGCGCGCGGAAGAGGTCCATGCCATCGTCAGCGCGGGTGACGGCGAAGACGACGAGGCGTGCCTGCATATGCGGAGCAACGACGCGCGAACCTTCCGACGATGCGTAGTAGTCGGTCTCGTTTTGCGCTGTCAGCATCACGAGGTTCTGGTAGACGTCGGGATAATCGCGGAAGACGAGGCTGAGGGACCGGACACGCTGTTCCCACGCGGCACTGTCAACCACGACGGGCGGGGCCGGCTGCGAGATGGAGAGCTGTGGCGATTCCTTGCTGAAGTCTGGAGATGTGTCTTCTTCCTTGGCGCGGACCTGGGCTTCGGTCTTTACACGCAGGAAGTTGTCGAGCGCATTGCCGTAGCCGGCGTTGGTTGCCAGCCAGAGGGTACGGGCCAAGGCAACGTGATCGTCGCCGAGCGGCATCTGCAGGCTGTTGACGGCCGAGGCGCGATGGGTGCCATGGGTGTTGTCGAGCTTGGGGTCGCCGATGCGCACCTGCACGTCAGCCATGCGCATGTGATTGCTGCTGCTGTCGGCCAGGGCACCATATTGAGCGCGGATGGTGACCGAGGTGGCGTCACTGACGGAGTAGCTGATGAAGTAGGGCGGCAACAGCTTGTCGGCGTCCTTCTGGTTCGCTCCGGGCCGGCCCAGCGTGGCGAAGGCGCGCTGCAACTCGCCGGTCATGGTGTCGAGCAGAACAGGGCTGGCTGGTGCAGCGCCTTTGGCAGCCCCATGGATCGGCGGCGTGGTCTGCTGCCCTGCGGCAGATGTGCCGGCGGCGGCTGAGGCCCAGACAAGGATTGCGCAGACCAGCGCGACGGGGACACCGACAGGAAAACGGTCCCGAATCGTGGATCGCGTCCCTGACGAGATGGGGGGTGTTTGTACCTTTTCAGCGGATAACATCGGTAAACTTGATTGTCTCAGACTCGTGCGTTTGCGAAGGGAAAACTCATGGTTTTTGTCCAGCGCCTGGTGCTCACCGGTACCGTGGTCATTCTTCTGCTGGCTGCCGGCGCAGGTGCCGCAGGCCAGTCGAACCCGCCTCCGCCGCAGACGCAAGTTGCCGATTCTCAACCGCATTCCGAGCAAGCCTACTCCCTTCCGCCAGACAAACTTGCGCAAGCCGTTGCCCTCGGCAAGATCCGCGTCACGCTGGACATCGCGGGATCGATATGGGGTCTCATCGTGCTCTGGTGGCTGCTGGCTTCCGGTACCGCTGCGCGATTAGACGGGTGGACCCGGGAAACGATGAGAGGGAGCTGGCTGCAGGGGTTGGCGTTCTTCGCGATTCTCATCGTGCTGTTGACACTGGCCAGCCTGCCCCTCGGTGCCGCGGGCCACGCCGCCAGCCTTCACTACAAGATCAGCGTGCAGGGCTGGGCAAGCTGGCTGGGGGACCAGGGCAAGGGGCTGGGCGTGGCGCTGGTGCTCGGCGCACCGCTTGGGCTTTTTTTCAACTGGATCGTCCGCCGCTCGCCACGGCGCTACTGGCTGTGGATCTGGGTAATTTCGCTGCCGCTGATCCTGGTTTCGGTGTTCCTGGCGCCGCTGCTGATCGATCCGCTGTTCAATAAATTCGAGCCGCTTGAAAAGACTCACCCGGCGCTGGTGGACAGACTTGAAGAAGTGGTTGCCCGAACCGGGGTAAAGATCCCGCCCGAGCGTATGTTCCTGATGAAGGCCGGCGAGAAGACCAACGGCATCAACGCCTATGTGACCGGCATCGGGTCGAGCAAGCGCTTTGTCATGTGGGATACGGCGACCGATCGCATGCCCGATGACGAGATCCTGTTTATCTTCGGGCACGAGAGCGGCCACTACGTGCTCAACCACATCCCGAAGATGCTGGCGTTGATGATGATCGGGCTGTTCATCGTGTTCCGGGTATGCGCACACCTGGCGGAGTGGCTGGTGCGGCGTTTCGGCGAGCGCTGGCACGTGCACGAGGTGGCCGGGCGGGCTGGCTTCCTGACGCTGTTCTTCGCGTTTTCAATTGCCGGGTTTGTACTCACGCCAGTGGGGAATGCCATCAGCAGACACTTCGAGCACGAGGCGGATATTTACGGGCAGGAGGCGATTCACGGGCTGGTCGCCGATCCGCAGAAGACCGCGGTGTCGTCTTTCAATCACCTGGGCGAGTCGTGGCTCGAAGACCCCAATCCCAACAGCTTCGTCGAGTTCTGGTCCGACAGCCACCCCTCAGTCCAGCAGCGGGCGGAGTTTGCGGAGCACTATGATCCATGGGCGAGCGGGGGGCGTGGGGAGTTTTTGCGAAGTGAACAGGGACAGGGGACAGTGGACAGGGAACAGTGAACAGTGGACAGGGGACAGTGGACAGTGGACAGGGGACAGTGGACAGTGAGCAGTGGACGGGTTCGTTGCGGAGGGTTTTCGGAGATCGTACGGCAAGAATAGAATAAAGCGATGGTGGCGCTTCCCCCCATCCCCTCATTCTTTGCGAAAGCGGCCGGATCGGTTTTGGCGGCCGGGGCGGGGGCGGTTGTCATCATCATGTGGCGACTGCGCGAGGCTCGCACCGCGGTTTCGCTGCGGAAGATCATCTTTCCGCCGCTGGGAATGGCGACCGGGTTTTCGATGTTCTTCGATCCGGCGTTTCGTGTTCCATGGTTGTGGGCGGGGATTGCATTCCTGATCGGCGCTTCAGCGCTGGCGTGGCCGTTGCTGCTGACAACGCGGCTGGAAGTGCAGGGCGACACGGTAAGGATGAAGCGCTCGAGCGCGTTTCTGGTCGTGATCCTGGTGCTGGCGGCCATCCGGTTATTCGCGCGGGGTTACTTCGACTCGATTCTGACCGCGCAGCAGACGGCCGGCGTTTTTTTCATCCTGGCGTTCGGGATGATCGTGATCTGGCGCGCAAAGATGCTGATCGACTTTCGCCGGCTGACCGCCGATCCTGAAATCAGCGCGGCCTGACCCCCTTGCAGCCTACGACTTTGATCCGATCGAGCGGGCGATCCAAATAAAATGGAGTTATGCAATTTTTTACGCTCTCGCGACGCCGGACGGATGCGTTTCCGCCGGAAGCCTTTACCCCCGAACTCTCCGCGCACGAGACGCAACGCGTGAAGGAGTTGTACGCCTCCGGCCTGCTGCGGCAGGTGTGGCGGCGTGGCGACCAGGCCGGCGCCGCGATCCTGTGGGAGGCGTCGAGCGAGGCCGAGGTGCGCGAGGCTCTCGGCAGCCTGCCCATCTTCAAGGCCGGAATGCTGGAGATCGTTGCGTTGGTCCCGCTGGAGCCGTATGCCGGATTTGCGCCGCCGAAGTAGCCGGGCAGATCCGGACGAGGCGTGGTTTTGATGGTGCAGGCGGACGCCTTTTCCTCACTCCCCGTGCGGCGTTTCGCGAGCGGTTCCACAGTGCATGTAGCCGTTATTGGCAGCGTCCAAGTTGGCTTATCCCTGGGGAAAAAGCCACTCAGCCTTTGTCCCTTCGGGATACAGCAACCGTGGAACGGCTGGGAGGTCGTACACTAAAGTTTCGTTGAGTTTTGAAAGGATATTCTTCTATGGCTTATCCCGCGAATTACCGCTATACGCGCGAGCACGAATGGATTTCGCTCGACGGCAAGGTGGGCACGGTTGGCATTACCGACTATGCACAAAACTCGCTTGGCGACATCGTCTACGTAGACGTACCCAAGGTGGGCGACTCCGTGACTGCGAACGCGTCGTTCGGGTCGGTGGAGAGCGTCAAGGCGGTCAGCGATTTGTTCTCGCCTGTTACCGGTACCGTTACGGCCGTGAACGAGGATCTGAAGACCGCGCCCGACAAGATCAACGAAGCCCCGCACGAAACCTGGATCATCAAGATCGAGCTTGCCGATCCGTCGGACTTCGAAAAGCTGCTCGACGCCGCGGCGTATGAGAAGTTTGTTTCGGAAGAAACGGGAAGCTAGCCTCAGTTCACAGTTGTCAGTTCTCAGTCATCAGTGAAGAGAGCGACTGCACCGGATGGCGAGCCGGAAGAAGCTGACCACTGATCACTGACAACTGAAAACTCTGGTCCCGGAGGGACCGTTCATGCGCTATTTACCGAAATCACCAGCTGAACGCGAGCAGATGCTGAAAACCATCGGCGCGAAGGCTATTGACGATCTGTTTGCCATCATTCCGGCGGAGTACCGGCTTACGCGCGACCTTGACGTGCCGCGGCAGCAGGCTGAGAGCGAGATCATCGACTACTTCAAGGCCGCCGCGCAGAAGAACGCCACGGATTACGCCAGCTTTCTGGGCGCCGGCTGCTATCGCCACTATCGCCCCGTGATCATCGACTCGCTCGTCCAGCGCGGCGAATTCCTGACGAGCTACACGCCTTATCAGCCCGAGATCACGCAAGGGACACTGCAGGCGATCTTCGAATTTCAGACCATGATCGCGGAGCTGACGGGCATGGATGTGGCCAACGCCAGCATGTATGACGGCTCGACCGGCGCGGCTGAGGCTGTGCTGATGGCGATGCGCGTCACGGGACGCCACAAGGCCGTCGTGGCATCGACGGTGCACCCGGAGTATCGCGAGGTGCTGCATACTTATCTGCGCCATCGCGATATGCCCACTGGACGAGATTGGCTACGTCGCTGAGACGGGCCGCGTGGATCTGGATGCGCTGGCGGCTGCGGTCACCGACGAGACAGCGGCGGTGCTGGTGCAGAGTCCCAACTTCTTCGGCGTCATTGAGGATATTCCGGCGATTGCGGAGATTGCGCACGCGAAAGGCGCGCTGTTGATCGTGTCCATTGCCGAAGCGGTGAGCCTGGGAGTGGTGCGGCCTCCGGTGGAGGCGGACATCGTCAACATGGAGGCGCAGTCGTTCGGCGTTGCGCTGAGCTACGGCGGGCCGTTCTGCGGCGTGATCGCGGCGAAGGAACAGTTTCTGCGGCAGATGCCGGGGCGGCTTGTGGGGCAGACGGTCGACGGCAACGGCAACCGGGGATTCGTGCTGACGCTTTCGACGCGCGAGCAGCACATCCGGCGCGAGAAGGCGACTTCGAACATCTGCACGAACCAGGCGCTGGTTGCGCTGATGGCGACGATCTTCCTGACGGTGTATGGGAAGGAAGGCATTCGCGAACTGGCGGAACACAACCTGGCCAAGGCGGCGTATGCCGCGAAGACACTGAGCGCGCAGCCCGGCGCGAAGCTGCTGTTCAACGGCGCTCCGCGGTTCCATGAATTTGTGCTCGAGACGCAGGAGTCTCCGGCGCAATGGAGCCAGCGGCTGCATGGACGAGAAGATTGTGGGCGGCATTGAGTTGAGCCGGTGGTATCCGGAGCTGAAGAACGCGACGCTGTGGTGCGCGACGGAAGTGGTGGCGCGGGAGACGATCGACCACGCGGCGAGGGTGCTGGCGGCGGCGCCGGTGGAGGCATAGGACCGGTAAGGCATAGGACCGGTAAGGCATAGGACCGGTAAGGCATAGGACCGGTAAGGCATAGGACCGGTAAGGCATAGGACCGGTAAGGTGTTCGGTTTACGGCGGTCGCTTTGTAACAAGGGCACGGCTTTAGCCGGGCCGAAACCTCGGGTGAAAGGAGGACGGGGCTTTAGCCCCTGTGATGGCGCATCCGGGAAGAAACGCGTCTGGGGCCAGCATTCTCAACCCGTCTCGAACGTTTTTCGTGACGACGGGAACCAGCATGGGACGGCGGCTCCTCCAATCGGAGCGGAATGCGGAACTCCTGATCGATGTGCTGCGCTCTCTCGTTGGGGAACGGGAATTCGAATTGCATGATTTTGTGATCATGCCGGACCATTTGCACTTGCTTTTGACGATTTGCGACGAGATGACGATTGAGAAGGCGATGCAATTAATCAAGGGCCGCTTTTCGCACCGGTTATCCCATGAGCTCGGACACAAAGGCGAGGTTTGGCAGAGAGGATTTACTGAAGTGCAAGTAATGAACCGCGCGAGTTTCGAAGAGCATCGCGAATACATTGCGCAGAATCCGGTGAAAGCGGGAATCGTAGCCTCTGCGGATCAGTTTCCGTTTTGCTTTCGATATCTCGCGCAGAGGAAAGCGGAAGCGAAGATTGGCAGGGGCTAAAGCCCGAGAACTTTTTGCGAGCGTTTTTGGCCCGGCTGAAGCCGTGCCCTTGTTACAAAGCGAGCCGTGCCGTTGTTACAAAGCGCGAATTTTGGTTTTGGGCTGAGCAGAGAGAAGCGGAAGCGAAGATTGGCAGGGGCTAAAGCCCTGAGACGTTTTAGCGAGTATTTGTGGCCCGGCTGAAGCCGTGCCCTTGTTACAAAGCGAGCCGTGCCGTTGTTACAAAGCGCGAATTTTGGTTTTGGGCTGAGCAGAGAGAAGCGGAAGCGAAGATTGGCAGGGGCTAAAGCCCTGAGACGTTTTAGCGAGTATTTGTGGCCCGGCTGAAGCCGTGCCCTTGTTACAAAGCGAGAAGTGCCGTTGTTACAAAGGGCGAATTTTGGTTTTGAGCTGAGCAGAGAAAAGCGGAAGCGAAGATTGGCAGGGGCTAAAGCCCTGAGACGTTTTAGCGAGTATTTGCGGCCCGGCTGAAGCCGTGCCCTTGTTACAAAGCGAGCCGTGCCCTTGTTACAAAGCGAGCCGTGCCTTTGTTACAAAGCGCGAATTTTGGTTGGAGGCTGAGAAGAGGAAAGCGGAAGCGAAGATTGGCAGGGGCTAAAGCCCTGAGAAGTTTTTGCGAGTATTTGTGGCCCGGCTGAAGCCGTGCCCTTGTTACAAAGCGAGCCGTGCCGTTGTTACAAAGCGAGCCGGTGCCCTTGTTACAGAGCCCTGATGTCAGGCTTCACATGAGCACGAACATGAAGTGAAAGAGAAATCTCGAGGATTAGAAATGGCAGTAGCGGAAAACGCAATCAATCGCAGCATCGGCAAGGTTCGTCCACACCAGACGCAGAACGAGGGGTTGGTCTTCGAGAAGTCGTCGCCGGGCAAGAAGGCATACAAGCTGCCGCCGCTCGATGTGCCCGAGGTCGACACAGCTGCACTGCTGGGCGACACGCATCGCAAAACGCCGGGACTGCTCCCGGAGCTGAGCGAGATCGAGATCATCCGGCACTTCACGCGGCTTTCGACGTGGAACTACGCGATCGACCTCGGCATGTATCCGCTGGGCTCGTGCACGATGAAGTACAACCCACGCGTGAATGAGTTCGTGTCGCGCATCGAGGGGTTGGCCGAGGCTCATCCTTATCGCCCGGAAGCTCTAGCGCAAGGCGCGCTTGAAATCATCGATCTGTTGCAGAAGTGCCTGATCGAGATCACCGGCATGGACACGATCACGCTGCAGCCGGCGGCGGGCGCGCATGGCGAGTTCACCGGGATCCTGCTGGTGCGCGCATGGCACGAGTCGCAGGGAAACGCGCGCCGCAAAATCATCATTCCCGACTCGGCGCACGGAACCAATCCGGCGACGGCGGCGATCTGCGGCTACCAGGTTGAGAACCTGAAGTCGAATGCAGACGGCGGCATCGATCTGGACGCGCTGGCGCGCCAGGTGGATGAAGACACCGCGGCGCTGATGCTTACCAATCCCTCGACGCTCGGCGTTTTCGAAAACGAGATTCACAAAATCGCGGACATTCTGCATGCGAAGGGTGCGCTGCTGTACATGGACGGCGCAAACATGAACGCGCTGGTGGGCAAGGTGCGGCCGGGTGACTTCGGCGTTGACGTGATGCACCTGAACCTGCACAAGACATTTTCGACGCCGCACGGCGGCGGCGGCCCGGGCTCAGGACCGGTGGCGTGCAAGAAGTTTCTTGAGCCGTTTCTGCCCGTTCCCGTCCTTGGAAGAAAGACGGGAACTGAGGGACCAGGGACCAGGGACTCAGGGACTGAAGGAGCGAGCCTGCTCAGCTGGGATTATGATCGTCCGCAGTCGGTTGGGCGGGTGCGCGCGTTCTACGGCAATACCGGCATGTTCATCCGCGCGCTGGCATACATTCTGGCTAACGGTCCCGACGGCTTGCGCCAGACCACGGAAGACGCGGTGCTCAACGCCAACTACATCCGCAAAAATCTTGAAGACCTCTACGAGCTGCCGTACAAGACGCCATCAATGCACGAGGTGGTCTTCAGCGACAAGCGGCAGTCGGCCAGAGGCGTGAAGACGGGCGACATTGCCAAACGGCTGATCGATTATGGATTTCATCCGTACACGGTGAGCTTTCCGCTCATCGTGCATGGCGCATTGATGATCGAGCCGACGGAGAGCGAATCGCTGGAGGAACTGGATCTGTTCATCAACGCGATGCGGTCGATTGCGAAGGAAGTCGAGGAGAGCCCGGAACTGGTCAAATCCGCGCCGCACTCCACGCGCGTCTCGCGGCTCGACGAAGTGCAGGCCGCGCGCAAACCGATCCTGCGCTGGCGGCCGGGTCAGTAGGACTCGCGCCTGGCCGAACCGGGGCCTCTCAGCCACGCGGCGCGCCTCGCCACAGGTCCTCATGGGCATGTGCTCTCCTGGCCGGAGCGCATAGTGGCCTTTCGTGCGCAAAGCAGGCCCGGCAGCCGAGTAGCGGAATGGCGAAAACCGGCGCGAGCTTGAAGCGGCCGTAAATTCATTGTCCTCCGCGCATACAGACCTGGTTTCTTTGCGCATCGCTGTCGGTAACTGCCCGACACGTGACTTTCCTGCCTCATGTGGTTACTGCAAGAAGCCGCATGAACACAGCTATTTCATACATTTCCATTGCTTTTCGTTTTGACGTAATTGGATAATAAGCCACCTAACGGAGTTGTTTTTTCGAAGCCGGCAGATGGTGCCTGTAAGGCGAAAAGGGTCCGCAAGACTGCAATGTTCTCAGTGCCATTTGGGCTCAATTGAAAGTTGAGCGACCAAGCGGCCGGAGGGGTCTCCCTGGTCTTGAACAGCTAGCAAGTGTAAGTTCCGCGGAAAGCTTCATCGAGCTTTGGGACTGAAGGAGAGAGGTCTACGATGAAATTGTTTCGAAGCGAATCCGGCCAGACGATGGTTCTGACGGCGTTGATGATGTGCGTCCTGAAAGTGAAATGGTTCCGTAACGAAAGGGGACAGGTCCTGGTAATGACCGTCTTCTGCATGGCGGTGCTGCTTGGCGCGCTTGGTCTTGCCATCGATGTCGGGGTACTGTTTCACGCCAAGCGGAACATGCAGACGGCCGCGGATGCTGCTGCCATGGCGGGAGCTACGGAGCTGTTCTATAACGGCACGACAAACGTGACGAGTGTGGCGAAGGCTGCAGCCAAGGCCAATGGCGTTGACAGTACGGTGAGCGGCAACATCGTGATGGTGACCACTCCATCGACCTTGCCGACTGGGGCAGCATGCAACAAGTGCGTAGAAGTCCAGCTGGCGACGCCGAACCCAACGATTTTCATGCAAACGATGAGCAGGGTGTGGACTTTCAACAGCAGCAGCAACTTCAACTCGATCAATGTATCGGCGATGGCAGTAGCGGGCGCGCCAGGTGCGTCGCAGACATGCATGTACGTTGAGGATCCGACTGATGCGTCCACGCTCTGGATCCACGGCGCCGGCGACATCAATGCGCCGAATTGCGGCATTTATGTCAACTCGGACAACCCTGCAGCATTTTGCACTACCGGAAACGCGGGAAAGTCTACCTTTGCCGAGGTCTCCGTACATGGGGGTCAAGGCAGCGGCAACTGCAAGGGAAATCCGGGTCCGCCCGTCTATCTGAACACAGGGGTCCAGAGCCTTCCCGCCCAGTGGCAGAACATACCCTCTGACCCGAGAGCCAACTGCCCCAGCGTGACCAATGCTACGACGCTTAGCGGAGATCAAACGAAGAATGCTCCCGGGTATGGCAATTACCAGTGCTATGCCAACGGAACCTGCACCTCGACATCGACGACGAAGAAGGGTGTGACGACGACGACATACAGCTGCACCCCAGTGACTCTCAGCAGCGCAACACTAGGCCCCGGAATCTATGTCTTCGAAACCGGTGTCACGATCACAGGTGCAACTACGATTGGGAGCAACAGCGCGACCGGCGGTGCGACCGTAATTGTTACGGGCAACAGTAGCAGCACCGACATGAACGGCGGTGTCTATGACACTGGCACGGCGACGACTTTTTACGATTACGCTCCGACCAGCGGGACCTATAACGGAGTAGCGATCTACCAACCCGCAGGAGACAACCAGCAATTGGAACTGCAGTTCGGCAGCGGGAGTTCAATCTTTGACGGAGCCGTCCTTGCCCCGAGTGCCGCGGTGGATCTGCATGACCAGGGGGGCGCCGTCAATGCCACCGTCCTGGTGGTGGGGCAAGCCTACGTCAATGGCCAGGTAAACCTTACCAATTACAGCACCTACAACCCCGTCACGACGCCGTTCCTGCACATAACACTCGTGGAGTAGGAGGGAACCGAAATGATCATGACAGTATTCAGACGATTGAGAGAATTCGGAGCGCCTCGACCCGCCAACGAGGGATCGGCGCTGGTGGAGCTGGCGCTTTCGTTGCCGTTGTTATGCTTCATCCTGCTGGGGGCGGCAGAGTTTGCCAGGGTTGCTTATGCGTCGATTGAGGTAACGAACGCGGCCCACGCCGCGGCGTTGTACGCCGCTGCCGGTCAGGCGCAATTATCGGATTCGACCGGCATCTCCAATGCAGCCGCCACCGACGCAGCTGTCAACTGTGGAGGGAGCTCGGTTTCGGTCACGGCCGTGACACCATCGTGCACGTGCTCCAATACGGCTTACACACCCACGAGTTGTTCCGACAACACCACTTGCATCAACAACAATTCGTCCATGATCACGACCGTGACGGTTACAACTTCATGCTCGTTCAGCCCACTGATCAGTACAAGGATGCCTGGGATGCAAGGAGTCAACGGGCCATTCACGTTGTCGGGAAGGTCGATTCAGGTGGTGTCGAACCAATGAACATCAAAGGATTTCCCGAGACGAATGCGCCACGGCCGGGATGGAGAACCGTCAGGCTTGTAAGTGAGGACGGCGGATCCCTGGTGGAAATGGCACTCTGCTGCCTGGCTCTTGTCCCCATTTTATTCGGGATTATCCAGCTTTGCATTGGACTTTACTGCTATCACTACGCCGCTGATGCAGCCCGGGAGGCGAGCCGATGGGCCATGGTGCGGGGAACGAACTGCAACGGCCTTTTTGGCAGTGCGTATTGCTCTCCGACTTCCGGTGGTTCAAACGGCGCAACTAACACCGACATCGCCGCGTATGTAGCCGGCCTGGGGTACCCGTTCTCCGGCAGCGTCACGACGACGACAAAGTGGTGCGCCATCGGCGGCACCCCCGCCACATGGTCGAGCTGTTCGACAACGCAGACCGACAACCTCATCAACAACCAGGTTCAAGTGACGGTGTCGTACAACTATCCCCTGATTATTCCGTTCTTGAAAAACAAGACGATCCAAATAGCCAGCGTTTCAAGCATGACAATCGTGCAATAGAGCAGTTGTGCGCCGCCAGCAGGAGCGTCTTGAGATTTGTCGCGTCCACCCAGGACATTACGGTGGGTGTTGGACTATGTGTGCGGAACTTAAGTAATCAAAAAGTACCCAATACTCCTTGATGCGCCTACCGGGTCTTCATAGAATTCTTTCCAGTCTCTCCCCGGGCATTCATTTTGCAGCTCTAGCTAAAACGGCTTGTCGTGTCCCTTGACGCCGCCGGGAGAGACCGCTTTTCTGCCTGCGTCGGTTCTTTGCCGGGGGAAGGAAAGTTATGAAGAGACTGCGAAGCGAAGACGGTAAAAAACCTCGTTTTTACAATGCGTTACCTGCGCTCGACTATGCAGAGGAGGTTCTTCGATGAACTGGTTCCGTGACGAAAGAGGTCAGGTTCTGGCTTTGACCATCTTCTCTATGACGGTGCTGATGGGCGCCCTTGGTCTTGCTATCGATGTCGGCGTGCTGTTTCACGCCAAGCGGACGATGCAGACAGCTGCGGATGCCGCAGCCATGGCGGGGGCCACGGAGCTCTACTACTACGGCTCAACTAAGACGGGTGTGACGACTGCGGTGGACAACGCGGCATATGCTGCAGCGAAGGTGAATGGAGTCGACAATACGATCAGCGGCAACACCGTGCTGGTGACGATTGGAGTGACTCTGCCCGGCGGGAATACATGCTCAACGTGCGTGGAAGCCCAGGTGGCAATGCCCACGCCGACGATTTTCATGCAGACGATGAGCAGGCTGTGGACTTACAACAACAGCAGCAATTTCAGCTCGGTCAATGTATCGGCGTTGGCGGTAGCGGGCGGACCGGGCGCCTCGAACAACTGCATGTACGTCATGGATCCCACAGACTCGGATACGCTCTGGATCCACGGCGCCGGTAATATCAACGCGCCGGGTTGCGGAGCCTACGTAAACTCGAACAACCCGGGCGCTCTGTGCGTAACGGGAAGCGCGGGCAAGTCTACCCTGGCCGACATTGACGTTGTTGGAGGCCAGGACAGCAAGGGCGGGTGCGGAGGAACTCCAGGTACATTTCCCACGAACCTGAGTGCTCCGGCGCAAACCCCTGCGACCGCCAACCTGGTTCCTTCGAATCCGGCGGCCAACTGCGGCACAGTAACGGATCTGAAGAGCTCGGGCGGAACACTGACTGGCTCAGTCAACGCAAGTGGTGTGGAAGGAACCTACTACTGCTACACCGACTCAACGGTTGGGAGTCACGGTGCAATCACCCCGGTAACCATTTCGAGTGCAACGATGGGACCGGGGATCTACGTCTTCACGACCGGCGTCACCATTACGGGCAACGACACGATTGGAGTTGGCAGCGGGACCGGCACAAATGCTCAGACAAATGCCGGCGGCGGCGCAACGATCGTCGTGACCGGAACCGGTCAGCTGAATATGGATACCGCGTCTCAAGTCACGGTCTGGGCGCCCAACGACACGGTTCAATACAACTCGGTTGCGGTCTACCAGCCAGCATCGGACACGCAGCCCATGCTGCTTTCCTTCGGCAGCAGCACGTCAATCTTTATGGGAACCGTCTATGCTCCGACCTCGGATGTGACCCTCCATGATGAAGGAGGCGGCGGAGTGACTGCGACGAACCTGGTGGTGGGTGAAATATATGTAAACGGCGTGGTAAACCTATCAAACTACAGCAACTACAACCCGAACACCACGCCTTTCAAGTACATCACGATGGTCGAGTAGGAGCGAGACAAAATGATCATGAAAACCTTCAGACGCTTTAAAGGCTCAGAGGCGCATCGACTCGACGAAGGATCCGCTCTGGTGGAGCTGGCACTCTCGTTGCCGATGCTGTGCCTCATCCTGTTGGGCGCGGCCGAGTTTGCCAGGGTAGCGTATGCGTCGATTGAAGTGTCGAATGCGGCACACGCAGCGGCCATCTATGCCGCATCCCGTTCGGGGGCCTCAGCTGACTTTACCAATACGAGTGGGACCTACACGGGCGGCATCGTAAATGCAGCCAATGCCGACGCCCACATCAGCTGTGGCGGGAGTCCGATTTCGGTGACAAATGTTGCCCTAAGCTGCAGCTGCACCAATACGGCCGACGTTCCCGCGAACTGCTCAGACAATGCGACATGCTTCAACGCCAACAGTGGCATGGTCACGACCGTGACGGTTACGACGCAGTGTGTATTCAGCCCCCTGATCAGTACAAGGGAGCCCGGAATTATCGGAGTCAACGGACCATTCAAGTTGTCGGGAAGATCGATTCAGGTGGTGTCAAACCAGCAATGAACATCCAAGCTTTGCACAAGACAGATCGGCATGGAACCGGGAGAGGCCTTGGCAGCGAGGACGGCGGCTCCCTGGTGGAGACGGCGGTCTGCTGCCTGGTTCTGCTTCCTATATTGTTCGGAATCATCCAGCTTTCCATCGCGCTCTGCTGCTATCACTACGCCGGGGATGCGGCACGCGAGGCGAGCCGTTGGGCAATGGTCCGAGGTGGGAACTGCAACCTCTATTTCAACAAAGCGTATTGCTCTCCGACTTCCGCAAGTGGGACTGGCGCAACGAGCGCTGACGTCGCCGCGTATGTGGCGGGGCTGGGATACCCGTTCTCCGGCGCCGTCACCACGACGACCAAGTGGTGCGCCAATTCAGGCGCTTCCACTGCCACCTGGCCGACCTGTTCGTCAACGCAAAACAACGCTACCGGCAACCTGGTGCAGGTGACGGTTTCATATGCCTATCCGCTGGTCATTCCGTTCGTTCCGAACAACACGATCAATCTAGGCAGCATTTCGAGCATGACGATTGTGCAGTAGATAGCAGGGCGTTTTCCGTCCGCAGATGACCATTTCAATAAGCTCAGCCGAAGCGTCGACGAAAGGCTGATTGATCAGCACTCGACGCGTCATTTTCACCGCTGAGGTTGGCCCCTCCTCCTTGAGTTGGGGCCAGCGCGTTTTTGGCAGTGATTCTCCGGTTTATTGCTCCGTCTGCGCGGCAGAATCCCACAGGCTCTTTCCTATCTCGATTCCCACATTGAGTAGCCGCAATCCACACGCCGTTTCCGAGGTCAATCGCCCTACACTTTAGGTATGGCCACCCTGCCTGACATCACATCGCTGGATGCCGGTCTGCCTGCGAATATCGACGCCGAAAAGACGATCCTCGGCGCCATCCTGCTCGACAATACCGCCCACTCCGAGGCTTCCGAACGGCTCGAGCCCGACGACTTTTCGCTCGACTCGCACCGGCGCATCTTCCTGCGCATGAGCGAGCTGATGAACGAGCAGCGCGCCGTCGACATCGTCACCCTGGCCAACGAGCTGTCGCGCTACAAGGAGATCGAGGCGGTCGGCGGCGTGGCCTACCTGGCGTCGCTTACCGAGGGTCTGCCGCGCCGGCCGGTCATCGAAGAGTACATCCGCATCGTCAAGGACAAGAGCCTGCTGCGCAGGCTCATGCTCATCTGCTCGGCGGCCATTGCCCGCGCCGCCGACCAGAGCGAGACCGCGCTCGAGGTGCTCGACGCCGCCGAGGCGCAGCTGCTTGAAGTCAGCGAGAAGGGCATCACCCGCGGCCTGGAACCGCTCGACCAGATCGTCCAGAACTCCTTCGGATCGATCGACAATCTTTACAAGCAGAGCCGCGAGGTTACCGGCCTGGCCACCGGATTTACGAAGCTGGACCAGCTGACCAGCGGCCTGCAGAAGGGCGAGCTCATCATCATCGCCGCGCGTCCCTCGATGGGCAAGACCGCTCTCGCCATCAACATTGCAGAGAACGCCGCAATCCAGAGCAAGGCCATGGTCGCCGTCTTCAGCCTGGAAATGAGCAAGGAGTCGCTGCTGCGCCGCATGCTGGCCTCGCAGGCCTGGGTAGACCAGCGCAAGCTGCAAACCGGCTTCCTGGGCCGCGAAGACCAGCAGAAGCTGCAGAAGGCGCTCGAACAGCTGATCGAGTCGCGCCTGTTCATCGACGACAGCGCCGGCATCTCGCTGGCCGAGATGCGCGCCAAGGCGCGGCGCCTGAAGCAGACCGCGGGCGGACTCGATCTGATCGTGGTCGACTACCTGCAGCTGATGTCGGCCACGCTGCCCTCGGCCGGCGGCAAGCGCTACGAGAACCGCACGCAGGAGGTCTCGGCAATCTCGCGCGGCCTGAAGGCGCTGGCCAAGGAACTGGACGTTCCAGTGGTCGCGCTTTCGCAGCTCTCGCGTGCCAGCGAGCGCCGCGGCGACGACAAGCGCCCCCTGCTGAGCGATCTGCGCGAATCGGGCTCCATCGAGCAGGACGCCGACGTGGTGGCTTTCATCCATCGCGAGGCCTACTACAACCGCGACGAAGAGAGATGTCCGAATCCGACCTGGCGAAATCGGAGATCATCATCGCCAAGCAGCGCAATGGGCCGACGGATACGGTGCACCTGAACTTCATCTCGAAGTTCACGCGCTTCGACAACGCCGACGTTACGCACGACGTGTAATATCCAGCACAGGCTGATTTTGACGATCTGCACCTTCGGGTCTGATTGCAAGATCCGTTGACCTTAGTTGCGCAGGGCTGGCGATCGTTCGTTTTCTCGAAATTCTCTGATACGTTATGAATCTGTCCGCGATTCCTCGAGGTGACGGGCGATGCATACGCTTCTTCGGGATCTTCGATATGCCATACGGCAACTGAGCAAGAGCCCAGGATTTGCGCTGGCGATCATCCTGGCACTGGCGCTCGGTATCGGTGCGACAACCGCGATCTTCTCGCTCGTCGAAGGCATCCTTCTGCGACCGCTGCCTTTCGTCAATCCGGATCACCTTGTGATATTGGGAGATCACGTAGGAGACAGCCAGGGCATTGGCGCGACTGCGCGAGAGATCGGCGATTACGCGACCGCTTCAAGCGCATTTTTATCCATGGGAGGTTACGCGACCCAGAGCTACGAACTCTCCGGCGGAGCTACGCCGGAGGAAGTGGATGGCGCGCGCTTCAATGCCGGAGTTTTTACGACTCTTGGAGTGCAGCCGATCCTGGGGCGTGTCTTTACACGGCCGGAAGAGGATGCTCATCAACCGCTTGCGGTGATCAGCTACGCGCTGTGGATGAATCGATATCATCGCGACTCCCACGTTCTGGGGCGCGCCATTCTGCTTGACCGAAGAACCTACACCATCATCGGGGTGATGCCGAGGAGCTTCGATTTTCCGGTGGGAAGCGGGCTCCTCGATCAGAGGCAGGTCTGGGTTCCACTGAGTCTCACGCCGGAGGAGTTGTCCGAGCAGAATGTCGGCAACTGGGGGTACCAGATCGTGGCCCGGCTCAGGGACGGCGTGACGGCTCGACAGGCCGCTGAAGACGCGGCGCGTGTGGGCCATGAGATTATGCGGAATTTCCCCGCATCCATGTCCGCAATCCGCATTCGCGGCGATGTCGAGTTGTTGCAGGAGCACGTGGTCGCAGACACCCGGCCTCTGCTGCGTACGTTGTTGCTGGCGGTCTTGTCGGTCTTGCTGATTGCCTGCGTGAATGTTGCCGGTTTGCTGCTGGTGCGGGCAATTCGGCGGCAGCGCGAGTACGCGGTTCGCCTGGCTCTTGGAGCAGGATCTTCGGCGATCATCCGCTCGTCGCTCTTCGAGGGAATATTGCTGAGCCTTGCGGGCGGGATGCTGGGGCTGGCAGTTGATTTCGTTGCCATCCGCACTTCGCTCCGTTTTCTGCCCGATTCAATGCCGCGAGTCGATTCCATCTCGATTGACGCCACGGTTGCCGTGTTCGCCGTTCTGCTTGCGATCGCCACCGGTGCGGCCTGCAGTTTTGCCCCGGCCCTGGCAGCGTTGCGAACCAACCTGACGGAGAGCTTGAAAGAAAGCGCTCGCGGCGCCTCGGGAACAGCTGGTCATGGCTGGCTCCGCTCGAGCCTCATCGTGACCCAGATTGCAGTTGCCCTGGTGCTGCTGAATACATCCGTGGCATTCCTGCGGAGCTTCGAAAAAATGCACGCAGTCGATCCTGGATTCCGCCCGGACCATGTTCTCTCCGCAAGCTATGAGCTCCCGCTGAATCAGTACTCCACCACCGATTCGGAGAATGCCTTCGATCGCGAGGTGATCAAGAGGCTCACCGGCAAGCCGGGGGTAGTTGCTGTCGGCGTCACCGACAGCCTTCCCGCAAACGACTCCTATCGAGGCTCGAGCTTCACCGTCGAAGGGGAAAGAAGCGAGGGCTGGAAGCTGAAGTTCGCCCAGTTCTCGATTGTCGACGGCGATTACTTTGGCGCCATGGGAATTCCGCTGCTGGACGGCAGAACCTTCAGCGTGGATGACCGTGCAAACTCACCACTGGTCGTGATTGTGAACGAGACCATGGCGAAACATGCGTGGCCCAATCAGCGAGCAGTTGGAAAGCGAATGCATGCCGGCAATCCGAAGAAGGGCTATCCATGGGCGACCGTAGTCGGAGTTGTCGCAGATACGAAACCTGGCTCGCGGGACGAACCAGACGTGGAACAGTTTTATGCTCCGGCACTTCAACCCGCGATCCTCTACGGCGCGAATTATGACGGAAAACTGAGCAACAGTGGAAGCTTATATGTTGTGATGCGCTCGGCGATGCCGGCTGAACAGATGCCGGCGACACTGCGTGCGACGCTGGCCGAAGTCGATCCGCTCCTTGCCCTTCAGCACGTGCAGTCGATGGATGACGCGATCGCGAACGTCGAGGCTCCGCGGCGATTCAACACCGACCTGGTTACCGCCTTTGCGCTGGCAGCACTTCTGCTCACAACAACGGGGATTTATGCGGTCGTGGCGTTCTCGGTCTCGCTGCGGGTGCAGGAGATTGCGATTCGCATGGCTCTCGGGGCGCAGCGCGAAGGCATCGTCCGCCTGGTGCTGACCACGGGCGCAAAACTCGCCTTCTTTGGTTGCTGCCTGGGGATTCTGGGCTCGCTCGCCGCGAGCCGCCTCATCTCTTCTTTCCTGTTCGGCGTCGGCGCGGCTGAGCCTGCTATCTACATCGCGGGCGTCTTCATCATGACGATTCTGGCGATCCTTGCCTCGGCGCTGCCCGCAGCTCGTGCAGCCTCGGTAGATCCTGTCAAAGCTTTGCGCCTTACCTAGAGCGCGCTTGTTCGACGAAGATGCCATCGGCGAAATTCAAAGTTCATTGATCGTCAGCACGACGCGGCCTGCGATCAACTCGCCCAGCGAGGCCTCGGGTCCGATCTCGATCAGATCGACGGGAAAGGCCATGCTCAGCGGACGCAGAACCAGCCGCGTCGCCACATAGTCTACATAGCGCAGGGTCAGGCGCGCGCCGTCGCGCACCGCATACAGGTTGGGGCGGGCGGCGCGATATGGGATCAGCGAGTTGTAGTGTCGGTCGATCACCGCTAATGCTTCCGGCAGCAGCACCGGATCCATCGGCAGCGCGTCAGAGTGAGCGATGCGAATGGCCACGAAGCGCTGCCAGAGACGTCGAGAGTGTACGGGACGTCGCTTAAGCGCTCGAATCGCTCCCGGCGGCAGGTCGAGCATCATCAGCACCGCGCTGGGCCTGATGAACGGCTCGAACAGCGCGCTGGAATGGGAGACCACGGGAACCGAGGTGACCTCGCTGGTGTCCGTGGCGGGAACTCCACCGGCGCCCAACTCCAGCAGATCCTCGGCGGCCATGTGCTGCGCCGACAACATCCGGTCGATGCCGTCCAGCGATAGCCGCCGGCGGGAGTGGAGAAAGTTGGACAAATGCGACTCGCCAAGTCCGGTTTGTCGTGAGAGCAAGGAAATGGTCAGAGAGCCGCGCTGAATCCTGCGCTGCATCTCGATGCGAAGCCGTTCGTGCATCTGAGTAAGATTCATGTGTGGAAAGTCCGCTGCCAGTCATGGAGACATTCGGCTGGAGTTTTCTTTGAGCAAACCGAAATACGCCATTTTGGCTTCATTCTCTTGGGTCACGTGCGATTCCAATCGAACGAACGAAGAAAGATGCCTGGCAGCGTTGACGCAGGAGATACGTCTGACTAGATTTGGTTTATTCCAGCTCGCACAGGTTTTTGGGTGAATTCTCAGGGATGGGGCTCAATCTCGCAATCCATCAAGGGTGTTAGAGCAGTTCCGCAGTTGGTGTCGCCGTTTCTGGCCTCAGTTCAAGGTGGCTTTTTCCTGTTGAAAAAGCCACTTGGCAGAGATAGCTTTCGAACTGCGAAACTGCTTATTTGCCCTCTTTGGTCATCGTTGAACCGTGGGGGAAGCCCTGTTTCCGGAGTTCATGAGGCGGGTGATGCCTCCAAGAGCCTTGCCGCAGCCTGTCGGGCTAATTCCAGATTCTGCGCGCTCATCGTGATGACCAACCTACTCCGAGCACAACTGGCAATCGCCAACCAGGGCAGCAGAACCCCGGGCGCGGATGCCTTGCTCCTTTCAACCCGCCAAACAGATGACACGAAACTGAACGAGCGGGGGAAAGCTAATTACTGGGGAATCCGAAATGGACTTGCGCGTACAACTAAAAATATGCGAAGGGTGCGGCTGTCTCTGGTACCGCCCCTTCAACCTTGGAAGTGTTTATTGCCTTGATTGTCGGGAAAAGCTGGAGAGTTTTCCAAGCCCTGAAACCCGAAAACGGCCGGGAAGGCCTTCAAGAAAGCGGCTGTTCAAAGTCTGGGCTGTGGCAACAGGAGGTGCGGAGTGAGCGCAGCCCTGCAACTGCCAACGGTGTGGGCAACAGCAAACCCGATTCACGAATGGCGCGATGCCCACGCCGAATCGCTTGCACAATCCAATCTCACCCAACCGGAGCAGAAAACCGCCGAAGACGTTCCGGAGATCAGTCTTGCCTTCTATCGCAAACACACTGAGAAGATGCTGAGGCGCTATCTCTACGCCTCCATGCTGGTGGGCCGCGCCCCGGCCATCCTGGGCGAACCGGTCGCGCGGGGATTTGTTTCATGCCGCAAAGTCAAGACGTTTGAAGATGCGGTCATCTTTGTTCTCGACATCGAGCGCTGCCTCGACAAACTGGGGCACGTCGATCGGGCCATCCTCAGCCGCGTCGTTTTGCAGGAATATACACATGAGGAAACCGCGGCCCTTCTTGGAGTGGGCCTGCGTACCATCTCCTATAAATATCCGATTGCACTCGATCGCCTGACCGGTCTGTTGCTGCAATCGCGGCTCCTGATTCTTCCGCATTCTTAACTTCACGTCCACGCAGCAGCAAAAAGGGGAACGCTTATCGGCGTTCCCCTTTTGCCGTGATGCGAACGCTGGATATGGTGCATTGCTGCCACCCAGTGCACCGCATTGCTGCCACTCGCTAGACTTCTTTGCCACTGGCTAGTGTGGACAGCTGCCAGGCCTCTCACCGGCGAAAACCTGGCAAAGTTCCGCATTGGCGGTGACTATCCCACTACTCACAATTCAGGGCTGAGTTTGGTCACTCAGCGGCGCACAGGCTGAAGGCCGGAAGCCTGCGATGACGCCAAGTTCACCGAGAAGCGGCTCGAGCAACATTTGATTGGCCTCAGCGCGGGATCGTTCGGATTCCGAGGACGCGATGCGGTAATCTTGGACCGCCACGACCGATCCATAGGGCCATGCTGAATCCGGCAGGTCTTCCAATGCTGCCGCAACTGCTTTCACAGGGAGCGGATTTCCGTCATTCACTCCGGAGATGATTACTCCGTCGGCTCGGACAATCAAACAGGGATTCCTCCAATCCTTTCCATCGTGAATACCCTGGTACTTCTTCGGATCTGCACTTGGGATTCGCGCTGTCAGCGGGTTGGAAGGCTGAAGCTGAACATCCAGGGACGAGCAGTTCCCCGGTGCAATGCGAATGTGCTTGCCCGCTCCCACGCTCTCCTCCCACTCTTGAAAACCCCACGAGGTCACATGGAGGAGCAAATCTTTGTCCGAGGGAACGAGTAGGGGCTCCGTCGAACTGAAGCCTCCGCTGAAAATCGTCTTGGGAGTAACGTCCCCTGACATGACCGTCACTTCGACTCCGGAAATTGGAGCAGCTGTACTTCGATTTGTGAGATGAAAAAGCACGAAGCCGGCTGGTGGCGGCAAATGCACGGTGAATTCTGCTTCAGGATGTTCAGCGGTGAGTTCAACCTCAGGTGGATGTCCCGCGGCGCCTCCTGCCCCGGTGCTAAACATTGAATACCCCGCCTCTTTGTCTTCGGCGAACACCGTGTACCTGCCCCACCACGGAAGATGCTCGAAGCGATAGGCACCAGCATCGTTCGTCTTTGTCCATGGAAGTGGCATGGCAAGCATGACTCCCAATGGCTCCGCATTGAGCGTCAGCCCCTTGGCAGGTGTTCCATCTTGGTTGATAACCGTCCCGTAGATCACTCCTTTGTAGGGGGATTGAGCTTGATTCTGTGCTGCGACGGCGGCCAGGCATAAAAGCTCTCCGAGAAGGAGCAGCAGTCCGACCCAGAGACGAGGGGTGCTCATAGTTGTTTAGACACCAGATCGAGCTGAAGTGTTCCGGACGGATTAATGGGTGGTTGGTGGCCCAACCGGACATTACACAAAATGGTGCAATCTTCCATTGTTCTATAACGGGTAATCCGTTCGCCAAACTGCTTGGAAAACACCAGTCTCAATTCCCCAGTTTGCGAGCAAGGCTTCAACGGTCTCCAGTGAATCGAGTTCGACGGATTCAGAATCCATGAGTTCTTCCTCTCCGAAGTACTGATCGACGAGTCTTTCTGGAATCTCGAATCTCCTCACGTGCCAAAGTCCTGATCGCAGACCGGTGGGATTATCTAAACGAGGAATCTCCTTTTCGAGACGTGGAGGATAGACGCCGACAAAACGGCGGCATCCGGCGTGTTCGGCTTGCAATTCGCACGCGGCCATTCGACCGATCATCTCGAACCCGTTCCTCACCTCTTGGGTGAACATCATCATCCTCGCCTGTCGCGATCAACAGAATTATCGCGCTTCTGATCGGTTGGGGTTGAGTGGTCGCCGATTCGGAAGTTTCGAGTGAGCGGTATCGCCGGGGCTAGCCGAACCGGCCGGAGGTTTCACGATTTAGGCTGTCCACCGCGCTTTCGGCGCGGATGATGCACTACCCGTGCCCTCGGCATGGCCATGCGCAGCTAGAACTTTCTTGACCACTCCTTCGGCCAGCGTTCCACGATCACTTTTTTGTCGGTGAAGAACTCGATGGCATCGCGCCCCTGCGCGTGCATTACGCCAAAGAAACTGCCCTTCCATCCCGAGAACGGGAAGTAGGCCATGGGCGCGGGCACGCCGATGTTGATGCCCACGTTCCCGGTCGACACGGTGTTGCGGAACTTGCGCGCCGAGGCGCCCGAGGTGGTGAAGATCGAGCTGGCATTGCCGTAGACGGAGCGTTCGATCATCGCGACAGCCTCGTCGACCGTGTCGGCGTGGACCACCGAGAGCACCGGGCCAAAAATCTCCGTCTCCATCAGCGGACTGGCCGCAGGCAGCCCATCCAGCACCGTCGGGCCCACAAACGATCCGGCTCCGCCGTTCACGCGACTGCCGCGACCGTCGACAATCGTCTTTGCGCCCTGGTCCGCGCCCTGCCCGATAAGCGAAACCACCCGCTCGCGGCTGGCATGCGTAATCACCGGCCCCATCTGCGTTGCCGGATCGAGCCCGTTGCCCACCTTCAGCGAGGTTGCCGCGGCAGAAATTGCGTCGCGGAACCAGTTTTTTGCTTCGCCCACAGTCACGGTAACGCTCACGGCCAGGCAGCGCTGGCCGGCGCAGCCGAAAGCAGAGTCGGCGATGATCTTCGTGGTTGTCTCCTGGTCCGCGTCGGGAAGCACGACGACATGGTTTTTCGCGCCGCCCTGGCACTGCACGCGCTTGCCGCTCGCCGATCCACGCGCGTAGACGTGCTTCGCCACCGGCGTCGAACCGACAAAGCTCACGGCGCGCACCAGCGGATGGTCGAGCAGCGCATCGACGGCCGACTTGCCGCCATTGACCAGGTTGACCACGCCATCGGGCAGGCCGGTTTCCTGCATCAGCTCCAGCAGACGCGCGGCAGAGAAGGGAACGCGGTCGCTGGGCTTCAGCACCACGGTGTTGCCGGTCGCTATTGCGTACGGGATGAACCACAGCGGAATCATCAGCGGGAAGTTGAAGGGCGTAATCACCGCGCAAACCCCCAGCGGCTGCCGCACCATGATTTCGTCAATACCGGGCGCCACATCTTCAAGCGAGTAGCCCTGCATCAGCACGGGAATGCCGCAGGCGACTTCGACGTTCTCGATGCCACGGCGAAGCTCGCCTTTGGATTCGGCCAGGGTCTTGCCGTTCTCGATGGTGATGAGCTGGGCAAGCTCTTCCAAATGCTCCTCGAGCAGCGCTTTCAGCTTGAAGAGATACTGCACTCGATCCGCGGCGGGCACAGTGCGCCACGAGGCGAAGGCAGCGTGCGCAGCCTGCACGGCAGCGTCGACTTCCGCGGGTGAGCCGGCCGGGGAATGTCCCAGCGCTTCGCCTGTCGCGGGGTTGGAGAGCTCAATGCCGGCGGGACTGGTCGCGGTAACCCACTTGCCGCCGATCAGGTTGTGAATTGCGGGGGAAGCAATGGCTGTCATGGAAATTCAATGTAGCGCACCGGGCATAGAGGTCGCAGCAGGATTTTGCAGGCGATACCCGGCTTCAACTGAAAAGTAACAGGTTACCTCTGCTTGATTGAATTTCCCAAAGAACGGCGCTATCCTGCCACAACCTTGTCGGCCCTTTCTTCCCCCCAAAAATCGACACCCGTAGGAGAGTTATGTGCCGGACACGAACAGGCAAGTCGACTGGAACGTTTTCTGGATTCGACAAGTCCTCGTCCTGGCTGTGCCATTGCTCGCTGCGGTTTCGACGGTTCGGCGAGATACGTACATCACCCCGCAAAGAGCGGCGGTTTTGCTGAGCATTTTGCTTGGCCTGACATTCTTGAATGTCATTTGGTCGTTCTTCCGTCGATCGCAATGATTAGAGCTTCAGAAGGAGCGGATTTCGGATGTCGCCGATGCAATTGCGAACGAATGAACGTGGCAATGCACAGCTGTGTCCAATCACAGACCTCGAAGTCCGTTTAGCTTCAAACAACATGGTGATTCTCGTTATTCAGTACGTTGATACGATCGAGCAATTCGACTCGGGAGAGCGAAAGCAGCTTCAGACTGTTCTTTCGGCCGAGCGTGCACTCGAACTTGCCGCGACCCTGAAAAAGGCGGCGGCGCTATTTCTGGAATCGAATTCGGACCGCGCCGTCCAATGATATTTGGGCTCAATCCTTAACCCCCGCTCAGCCCTCACGCTCCCAGCCCTACCAGGCCCTGGATCGACTGGATTTCATAGTGCGCGGCGTGGCTCTCGTGCCGGGAGAGGTATTTCAGGCGATCTTCGGGGATAATCGACACCGTGTAGTTCGGTCCCGCCACGGCCCTCAACGCGTCAAGCGACTCCCAGATCATTATGGTCATGAACTCGATCTCGCCTTCCAACGTTCGCCGAAGCACATAGCCGCCGCGGTATCCGGGAACCTTGCCGATCCCGGGAAGCAACTCCGGCTTCAACATCGCCTCGTAAGCGTCGGCATGTTCGGGTTTCGTGTATCCGTGCCAGATTCTCGCAATCATCTGCCTTCTCCCGGGGTTTTCAATGCCAACCCGACAGGAATTCTACGCCACAACCATGCAGATGTAATTGAATGCGCCCAACCGCTCCCGAATCGTCTGAATTGCGTTCTACGGATTGTGAAACCAGGGGAGTTGTCCGCAGAGCATGGGTGGGGTGGCGCCGAAACGAAGGGAGAGATGGCTCCGGACTGGGTCGGGGAAGCATAACAGCTTGCCAGGTCTGCTATGGTGGACAGTTCGCCCGCTGCCACGCGGACCTACTGTTGAATCGGAGGCAAGCTGCCATGCCGTTCCTTGTGCGCACAGTCGCATCGGCTCTTTTCTGCTCATCTTCACTGCTCTTTGCGCAGGAGCCGGCTCCGCAGCCCACGCCGAGACCGACCACTGCCCAAGAGGCTCCGAATCGCGACACCAGCTATATCGATGGCAGTGGCGCGGCGCACGTCACGCGCGTGGTTCCGGTTCCGCAGACGATCAGCCCGGAGGCGCAGAAGTCCATCAGCCGTGCTGAGCCCGACCAGGGATCGCCGGAACCGCTCGAACAACGTCGCAAGGGGACCGATGCCTATACCGCGCGCGCCCGGGTGGAGTGGACGAAGCTGTGCCCCAACACCATCGTTGAAGACAAAATGGCCGGTGTGCCGGTCCGCATTGTCACGCCAGAGGGGATGCCGGACAAGAACAAGGACAAGGTGCTCCTTGATCTGCATGGCGGCGGGTTCAACTCTGATTCGGGCTCCTATACCGAATCGATTCCGATTGCGAGCTACGCGGGAATCAAGGTTGTGGCCGCCCTCTATCGGCTCTCACCGGAGGTGAAGTTTCCGGCGGCCGTGGACGACTCGATCGCGGTCTACAAGGAACTGCTGAAGACCTATAAGCCCGGGCACATCGTTATCTACGGCACGTCGGCCGGTGCGATTCTGACTGCCGAGGTCGCGGCGAAAATCAAACAGCTTGGTCTGCCGATGCCCGCGGCGCTCGGGATCTTCAGCGGCATGGGCGATTTTGCCCGCGCCGGCGACTCGATCGCGATCTACGCGCTGCGCGGCTTCGCGGGGCATCTCGATCCACCCGAACCCGGCGCGCACGATCCGTTTTACGTGGCGTCAACCGACCCCAAGGATCCGATTCTCTCGCCCATTTATGGCGACCTGCATGGGCTGCCGCCCACGCTGTTTGTCACCAGCGAGCGCGACTTGCTGCTAAGCGGCACGGTGAACCTGCATCGCGCCTACCTGAATGCCGGGGTCGATGCACACCTGGTCGTCTACGACGCGCTGGCTCACGCCTTCTGGTACGATCCGCACCTGCCCGAGGCCATTGAGGCTAATCACATCATGGCGGATTTCTTCGTGAAGCACCTCGGAGATTAGCTTCGAATCGTTAAAACGGGGCAGGGCGACTCCGCCACGAGCTGGAACGCGGGGGACGTGCGGATGATCAGGTCGAGATGGGAACTCTTGCGCATGCCGATCACCAGCAGGTCATTATTGTGTTGTCTGATATGCTCGCGGATCTTGTGATGGGCATTGCCGGTGTCGACAAAGGGCCGCGCGTTGCAAAACTCGCGTGCCTGGTCGGGCACCAGTTGCTCCAGGGCATGAAAGAAATGCCGCTGCAATTCCGAAATCCGGTCAGGATGTTCAATGGTGTTGACCGGGACCACGTTCAGCATGTCGATCGAGGCAGCGGCTTCACTGGCGAGCGAAATGGCGTAGATGGCTGCATGCGCCGCAGCCGGCGTGAAGTCGGTGGCGTATAGGATTCGCTGAAACGGCACCGCGTGATCGGACGCCATGGGTACATGTGGACCCACGACCAGACAAGGCCAGGGAGTGGAGCGAAGGATCTTTTCGGCGGTCGACCCGATGAATTCCCGTTCCGTGCGCCCGGCCCCGTGTGTTCCCAGAACGATCAGGGACGGCGCGTGTTGTTCGACAAGCGTGGCGATCGTGGATGCGGTGCTGCCTTCCAGCAGAACGGGCTGGGCATCAACGCCTCCGGTACTGAGCGCGTGCGCCGCCTGGGATAGCCGGGACAAAGTATCGCCACGTTCACGGCTCAGGCCCCTGGAGAGCGCTTCAGCCTCCATGGCAGCCTGGCTGGGGACAAGGGCGTGCGCAACGACCAGGTTCGCCGCGTAGTAGCGTGCCAGCTGGTGCGCGTAGTGCCCGGCGTTCTCGGAGGCGAGTGAAAAGTCCGTTGCAAATACGACGCAGTCAATGTTGACCTTCAGGCCGGTCGCCCTCTACCTGCAAAGTTTGCCTCCGCGCGTGGTTGCTCAATGAGTCTCTGACGATTTCGAGAGCGGCCAGGTTCGCCAGCAAACGGGATCATCTGGGTACTCCGAAAGGTCAAAGGCAGATCGAGCAACTGCGCACGCTAAGAAAGTCCTTGACGCAGAGTACTCTATGTTGTAGAGTACAGATAACTGATGAGACGGAACGATGAGGCCGCTGGCAAAGGTCCTCTCGGGAGAGCAGACATGAACCGGATTTCCACTTCAATCGCAACCCCTTTGGCAGCTGCCACGCTTGTATTCACCTTCAGCTCTGGCCAGCGCAGCGCAACAATCCGCGAATGTGGACGCTCAGCGGGAAGCGATGAAGAAGCTCGCTTTCCTGGCTGGTCACTGGTCCGGACCGGCGACCATCGCACGAGGTCCGGGAGAGCCGCTTCACCTGACGCAGACCGAAAACGTTGAGTACAAGCTGGACGGCCTGGTTCTGCTCATCGAAGGCCGGAGTACGGGCGGGGATGGGAAGGCGCAATTTGAAGCGCTGGCCACGATTGCCTATGACGACGCTTCGAAGACTTATCGCTTCCGGGCATACAACGGCGGACGCTATCTCGACACGGAACTTGCGGTGCAGCCGGATGGCTTTGCGTGGGGATTCGATGCCGGCCCTGCGAAGATTCGGAACACGATGCACTTGACGGCGAAAGGCGAGTGGCAGGAAACGACGGATGTGACGTTTGGCGACAACCCGCCGCATCGCAGCGTGGAGATGCTGCTCGAACGTCAACCTTGAAAGGCGGACGCAAAGAGCCGCACGCGATTAACTCGAAAGAAGGAGAACTGCAATGGTGGACGAGATGAATACGCGGGATCTGAATGAACGCCTGACGCTGATTGAGAGCATGATCACCGAGGGCCGCCGCTCTACCGAGAGCTGGGGATGGGTTTTCCTGCTCTGGGGCGTGGCGTATTACGTGGCGATTGCGTGGGCCTCCTGGGGCCACGGCCTCAGTGTCTGGGGGAGTCAATATGTAGAGGTCGGCAGTGTCTGGACCGGGCTGGCCTGGCCGGTGACGATGGTCCTTGGCGTGGTCGCGACCCTGGCGATCGGCATGCGCAAGGGACACAGGCCCGCGGGAACATCGATTGTGCGGGCGGTCGTTTCGGTCTGGATCGGCGTTGGAATTTCGATGCTCCTCCTGTTTCCCGCATTTGCGTTCAGCGGAAGGCTTGACGAGCACAGCTTTGTCGCGATTGTTGCGGCCATGCTCGGCGCGGCCAACGGAGCCTCGGGATTCATTCTTCGTTGGAAAGCGCAGTTTGCCTGTGCGATTGTGTGGTGGGCGACGGCGGTTGCGGCATGCTTCGGCTCTGTCGCACAGTTGACGATTGTCTTTCTCACGGCGATCTTTCTTTGCCAGATCGTCTTTGGAATTTACGCAATGATGCTGGAGTCGCGCCGGAAACAGCGCGAAATCGCCCATGCCTGAACTTCCTGAATTGAATCCGGTGATTCATGGCAAGCTGCGTTTGGCGCTGCTGTCGCTGCTGGCGGGTGTCGAAGAGGCGGAGTTCACATGGCTGCGCACGAAGACCAGTTCCACTGACGGCAATCTCGGCGCGCAGTTGCTGAAGCTGGAAGAAGCAGGCTATATCGCGGTGGAGAAGAAGTTCGTGATGCGGAAGCCGCAGAGTATTTATCGGATCACGGACAATGGCCGGCAGGCGCTGGCCGAGTATGTGCAGGCGTTGAAGCAGTTGCTGGGTTCGGCCATCAACGCGTGACCGGTTCGCCGGCAAGATCGGCACGCACGCGCTGCATGATGCCGAGATAGTAGGCGAGATTGTGAATCGTGTTCAGCGTGCCGGCGAGCGGCTCGCCGCACTGGATCAGGTGGCGCAAGTAGGCGCGCGAATAGCGGCGGCACACCATGCAGTCACAGGCCGGATCGGCGGGTTGCTGGTCTTCAGCATATTGCTTGTTCTTGATGTTCACGCGCCCCTGGCTGGTGAAGAGCAGGCCATGCCGCGCTGCGCGGGTGGGCAAAACGCAATCCATCATGTCGACGCCCATGCGTGCGTATTGCTCGATTTCATCGGGATATCCGACGCCCATCACGTAACGCGGTTTGTCTTTCGGGAGCAGCGGCAGGACCTCAGAGATGACTTCGAGAGTGAGTTCGCGGGGTTCGCCGACGCTCAAGCCGCCAATCGCATATCCATCGAAGTCCATCTCGACGAGGCGCTCGGCTGATTCGCGGCGCAGATCGTGGTACATGCCGCCTTGCACGATGCCGAAGAGGCTCTGTGTGCGCCCATCCATCTCAAGTCTCATATTCCCAGGCCTCAAATTCGAGACCTGGGGCACGCTGTTCTCTTGCCATGGAACTTCGTGCTGATGGGCGCGGAAATGTTGGAGCGAGCGCCGTGCCCATGCCATGGTCAAGCGCAGGCTTTCTTGGGCGCGTTGGCGATCAGCGGGATATTCGGTGCACTCGTCGAAGGCCATGCAGATGTCGGCGCCGAGCGCGATCTGCACATCCATCGAATGTTCGGGAGTAAAAGAGTGCAAACTCCCATCGAGATGGGAGCGGAAGCGCACACCTTCGTCAGTGACTTTGCGGAGTTGGGTGAGGCTGTAAACCTGGAAGCCGCCGGAGTCAGTGAGCATGGCGCGAGGCCAGCTGATGAAGCGATGCAGGCCGCCCATGCGGCGGATGGCTTCGTGACCGGGGCGCAGGTAGAGGTGATAGGTGTTGCCGAGAATGATCTGAGCGCCGAGAGATTCAACCACGTCCTGCGCTACGGCCTTGACGCTGCCGGCCGTGCCCACCGGCATGAATACCGGAGTTTCCACCACCTGGTGCGGCAGGTGCATCTGCGCGCGGCGGCCGCCGGACCTGGTGGTGTGGAGTAGATCAAAACGCAGGGTCACTTCGTCATTCTAGCTGGCCGGCTGCATACCATCGCGCAGGAAGCCACATCAGCTTCCTGCGCTGCGGTCTTCATCCGATACGACGGTTGTGGTGCTTGGCGCGGTAAATGCGGTGCGATGCGACGTTCTGCCGGTGATTGATGAAGCGACGCTGCCTCATGGTCAGGCGGCCGTTGTGGCGTGCGCGCATGAAGCGCATCTGGCGATGAATACGCATCTGTTGGCGCTCAAGGCGTGCGCCCTGCCGTGGGCTGAGGCGGCCGTTGCGGATGCCGTCTCCGATGCGTTGCTGCTGGTTGAACTCGCGCTTGGCGATCGGAGCTTTCGGGGCATCCTGCGCGGGTGTTTGTGCAATCATCACGGCGGGCGCTGCAGTCAGTGCCGCCACAAGTACGTACTTGAGTATCCTCATGGTGTTTCTCCTTCTGTGACGGCGGTGGCTGAATTCGCTCCTTCCACTCACACTCGATGAAACACGTGGTGCGCGCATTCGTTGTGCTGTTTTGTGGGTGTTTTTGCTTGATTCCTTAAGACTTGCTGAAGGTCGCTCAGAGGCTAACTTGCGCCGCCGAGCTTGAATTGAAGGCCTGCGCGCGCCACGCGCGGAGTGGCGAGGGTTGTCGTCGGCGTCTTCGAAACCTCGATGCTGCGATCGAAGAGATTCTCACCGGCCGCGAAGATTTCGAGGTGCGAACCGATGTCGTGCGATCCGTAGGCATCGAGACGGAAATAGCTGTGCAGCAAAAAGAGATTTGCGTCGTCATCGTATTGACGTCCGCTCAACCGGCTCTGCAGGCTCAAGGTTCCCAGGCGCGGACGGAAGGCACGAAGGTTGAGCGACGCCATGTTGCGCGCTACTTCGGGGATCCAGTTGCCGAGATCCTGCGAGCCGCGTGATACGACGGCGTGCGCGTATTGATAGCCGCCATCCAATGCGAGCCAGTGTTGCGGATCCATTTCAAAGTCGATGCCGACCCCGCGGCTTTCGATCTGGCCAAGGTTTTCGCGCTGAAGCAGGATGGGCGATGAGTTGGGATTCGTTGTGTAGGCGACGATGGGACGATTGACCTGCGTATCGAAGTAGCTGGTGCGGACGGTGCCCCAGCGCCACTGGCTGGCGAGGCCCGTCTCCCAGCCGGTGGCGCGCTCGCTTTTAAGTGACGAGTTGGGCAGCGTCAGCTTGTTGCCGACTTGCGTGGAGCGGTAGAGCTCGCTCGGCGAAGGCGCGCGGAAGGCGCGAAATCCGGACACGGAGAGCGCCCAGTAATTGCCGATCTTGCGCGAGAGCCCTATACGCGGGTCGAAGAGAATCTCGTAGCTGGTCGGAGGTTGCGTGGCGGTGGGAACCCAGGCCGATCCGTTCCACTTCAGCTGGTGCCCATCGTAATTCTGAAACCAGTCGACGCGACCTGATGCGGTAGCGGTCCATGCGGCGTGCGTCCACATCGTTTCGGCGTAGCCGGCGGAGTCACGCTGGTGATCGGCGAGATCTGTGAGCGCGGCGGTTGCGCCGAAGGTCTGCTCGCGATCCCAGACGCGGACATCGTGCACATCGGCGCCGGCAACCACGAGGAGCTCTCGTCCGATCGGTTGATTCCAATGAGCGGCAGCGCCAAGCTCGTTGTCCGGGGTGAGTGAAAAGCGCGTTGGGGTTTCGGCGCAGCGATAGGTGCAGGTTTGATCGGCGGGCGTCGGGGTGTTTGTGATGCTCGAAAACGTCTGGCGATAGTGTTCGGTCGAGCCATAGAAGCGCAGGATCGCCGAGGCACTGTGCGCACCCTGCCAGTCGGCGCCCGTGGCGTAGCGCCAGAGACGAGTGCCGTTCTTCTGAAACGGCGTTCCATTCGAGCGCGCTTCATTGAATCCGCTGCCGCGGACGAAGAGGCGCAGCGGACCGCCATCGCGCTCCACGTCAACCACGCCGTTCTGGCCGTGCATGTTGGAAACGATGTCGATGGGGCCGCGCTGGTAGGGAGCTTCCTGGATGAAACCATCGGTGCCGATGGCTCCGCCTGACGCGAGAATGCCCCACGGGCCACGCTTCGTCTCGAGCAAAGCGCTGGTCTCGTAGGTGCCCAGGCCTCCGTAACTCGAACGCACTTCGCCGATCGAATTTGCCGGTCGCGCCGCAACTACGTTGACCACGCCGCCGATGGCGCTTGAACCGTAGAGATCGCTTGCGCCGCCACGCACAACTTCGATGCGATCGATGGCAAGCTGGGGCTGTTCTTCCCAGTGAATCCACCCGCCGACGGCATCGTTCAGGGGCACATCATCTTCCGTAACGAGGGTGCGGCTGGCTGAGGTCGATCCTAGGCCGCGGAGGCTGATGCCTTGCGATGTGGGGTTGGCAACCAGCGAACTGGAGCGGCGAAACAGTTCCACTCCCGGCAACTGGCGCATCTCGCCATCGATGGTGACCGAGGAGGTCGCGCTCAATGTGGACTGCGACAGGACTCGCGTGATCATCGGGCTTTCAAGCGAACCCAACGGCGCACGATATGCGGTTACGGTTACCTGCTGGCTGGTGCCGGCGGGATCGAGCTGGATGGTTGCGCTGGCGCTGAGCTCGACGAACTTGCCGGCAAAACCCGTGGCCTCAATGTGGAGACGGCACGGAATGCGGCAGTGGATGGTGAGTTCTCCGTTGGTGTCGGTGCGGCCCAGCAGGTTCCCGCCTGCCTCTGTAACGCTGGCGCCGGCAATTACCGCGCCAGCCTTGTCGACGACAGTGACGGTGATTGCCACGGGCCTTTGGGCACAGGCGATTCCCGCGGCTAAGAAACAGAGGGGCGCCAAGGCAAGGCTACAGCTGCGCCGCAGCACGCCAGATATCACTTTCCATCCGCACCACGGCATCGGCTTCACCTTCATGGCGATTATGCAGCGCCTGCACCAGATCTGCGACGGTCTTCGCGTGTTTTTTCCCGTGTTGAGGGATCCGTAACTGCGATGCAATCTCGCTGAGCGGGATAAGCACAAATCCGCGCTCGGCTAGCCGCGGATGGGGAATCTCCAACCCCGGCTCGCTGATCTCTAGATCATCCACCAGCAGGATATCCAAATCCAGGGTTCGAGGCCCATTGGGAATAGATGCAGAGCGATCCCGACCGAACTGCTTTTCAATTTCGAGCAGATTCTCGAGCAGTGGGTGGGGCTCCAGATCGGTCTGCAAAGCTACTACGGCGTTGACGAACGACGGCTGGTCTCGAAGGCCGACTGGATCGGTGCTGTAGAGCGACGAGCGGGCAACCACGCGGCCGAGTTTTTCGAGGCGAAGAGCCGCGGCGGCAAGGGTTGCGGGCGGCGGTCCAGCCCAGCTGGGAAGGTTGGCACCCAGCCCGATGTATGCGGTTCGCATTTGTCCTAGGGTATCGCGAGGGCGCGTATGGTCGGGACGATTACGCGCCGGGATCGGCGGCATGCTTTGCTACCTGGCGGATTCGCATCAAGGTTGCGGCCAGCGCGGCGATGCCCGCGTACCAGAAGGCAAACGCGATGCGCACCACCCACGCCGGTGCTTCGCCGACACGCTTCAGCACAAATGGCAGGAAGTTCCAGCAGGTGATGTGCACGTAGTCCCAGGGGTCTTGCGTCATGGCCACGGTATTCAGGCCCCATGCGGACATCTTGCCCAGCGCAAAAGCGATGATGTTCTTCATGCGCAGGGCAATGACAAATGTCGGATGCCCGAAAGTCTCTTCCTGGTAGATTTCGAGTGGCAGCCAGAACATGAGCGATGCGATCTGGATGACCACGCCTGCGCATAGAAGTGCCAATCCGATGGCCCAGACTACGCGGCCGGCTTCGCTGCGATACTTGAGAAGCAACGGGATCGAGATAAGTGCGACCAGTTCGACGCAAGTCGAAACATAGCGGTCGCCCCAGGCAAAGTCGCCTGCCCATGCGAAGTAGCGAGCATAGAAGCTGAGATAGGCCAGGAGCATGACGCAAGTGGCGATTGCGTAGGCGCGCACCGGCGGGGAAAGTCTGCGCCAGTGGAGGACGAGCAGCAGCAATGCCAGGACCATCAGCGGATCGAAGAGGAAGATCGACTTTTCGGGCGCAAAGAGCGCACCGAAGAAGCCGGCGTGCCACGGCGTTGTCCATGGATAGTTTGGCGGCAGGCTCGGATCGCGTGCTATGGATTCCTTGGCGACGAGGCTAACGTAGGTGTTTGTCCACGAGCCGAAGCGATGGAACTGGTAGAGGCGGTCGAGGAAGCCGAAGAGGCAGAAGACCGGGACGGCGATGATTGCGTAAGCGCGGCATCGCTCCCACAGCGCGCGCCCGCGGAGGCCATCGAGCCACATCGCCAGCAGCAGGAAGAGCATGCCGGCTAGCAGATCCATTCCGGTGGTGAGGCGAGTGAGCAGGTTGAGGCCCAGGGCGCCGGTTCCGATAAGCAGGGCGCGACGGCTACCGGTCTTCAGCCACTCGTATTCGAAGCAGAAGCCGGTGAGGGTGAGGAGACAGATGTAATTGTTCTCCATCATGTTCTGCGTGTAGTGGAGGTGGGTGGTAGCCAGCAGAAAGGCGAGCACGCCCGCGACGGACTGGTTGACGTTGAATTGAAATTGGCGGAGAAGCCTGAAGCAGACGAGGGCGGTCAACACCGTGACAAAGATCTCCGTCAGCCAGGTGACGATGATGTTGCGCACGGTGGGATCGGTGTCGTCGTAACGATCGAAGATGTGCAGCTTCTGGATGTATGTGCCGAGGATGTCCGGCGGAAGCATCAGGAGGGACTGCCCGATTCCGTACCAGCTTTGCAGCGAGCCGTTGCGTCCATGCACGCCGAATTCGGGATATTCATTGGGAAATACCGGTGGCTCGGAGGTCCAGAAGGAGTGGGTGGATTGCAGGCGGTGCATGGTGTCAGCGCTGCCCAACTCGCCGGATTGCACTACAAACGCAATGAGCGCTGCGGCAAGCGCAAGGAGAAAAACCGGATTGCTCAGTCTGGAAGTCCGACGGAAAGCCATGGAAGAGTCAGCCGGCGTGTTCCGATCCGGCTTCCCTTCCATCGTAATTGGTTACGCGTGATCGTGGCCTCGCCTTCCCATCGAGCGATCGTTCACCGCGCCTGCGATTCAGCATTTATGAATTATTTGGAGCTTGATGAGGATTCAGGCCATCTCACATTCGAGACGATCGACGTGAATTGGGGTGTGCATGTTTGCGATTACGGGCATTACAGGGCAGGTTGGCGGAGCGGCCGCGCGCAGCCTGCTGGAGGCTGGGCAACGCGTCAGGGCAGTTGTCCGGGACAAGAGCAAGGGAGAGACATGGTCTCAGCGAGGCTGCGAACTGGCAGTCGCCGACACATACGATGCGACGGCGTTGACTGAAGCGTTCAAAGGCGCCGCAGGTGTGTTCGTGATGATGCCGCCGGTATTCGATCCCAAGGTCGGGTTTCCTGAGGCCCACGAATTTTCGAAGGCGATCAAGGCCGCCATCGAGGCGGGGCGTCCCGGCAAAGTGGTGTATCTCTCGACCATCGGCGCGGACGCAAAGGAGACCAACCTGCTTACGCAGCACACGATGATCGAGAATGCTTTTCGGGAACTGCATACACCCATAACGTTTCTCCGCGCCGCATGGTTCATGGAGAATGCTTCATGGGATGTGGCGCATGCGCAACATGACGGCTTGCTCAACAGCTTCCTCCAGCCGCTCGACCGCGCTGTGCCGATGGTCTCCACCGACGATATTGGAAAACTCGCTGCTGAACTCCTCAGGGAAACATGGTCCGGAAGTCGGGTGATCGAGCTTGAGGGGCCCGCACGTTATACGCCAACCGACCTCGCGAAAGCATTCTCGCTAGCGCTTAACCGACCTGTCCGGCCGCAGGTGGTTCCGCGGGAGTCGTGGGAAGCACTCTTCCGAGCGCAGGGCGTGCAGAACCCGATGCCTCGGGTTCGAATGCTTGACGGCTTCAATGAAGGTTGGATCGAGTTTGAGCATGGTGTTGCTGGCTCGCGCAAAGGTGCAACGGAACTTCAGACAGTGATCACCGGGCTGGTGCAGCGGTCGCAGGCCGGTTAGCGCACGCGCCGAGGACGGCTGCGGCAGGTCGCGCGATCTGGTAGCATCTGTTTTCGGAGACATATCATCATGGACGCCCTTGGTAATGCGGGTCTCGGCGCCCGCCGCAATGAAGACATCGCGCTTGATCTGCTTAAATTTGTAGCTGGAACCACGGGCGTGGGCCGTCCCGCGGCCGGATCCACCGGGTTCAGCGGGTCCGGCGCCGCCAAGCCGGACGAGCACGTGAAAGAGCTTCTTGAGCTGTACACGCGCTGTCTGAAGGCGGTTGAAGGCAAAGGGGCATAGCAATAGCAAGCGAAGGCAATCTGCGCGTTGCCGTTATTGGCGCCGGAGCTTTCGGCCGCAATCATCTTCGTGTCTATCGCGAGCTTGAATCGGCTGAACTGGGAGTCGTTCTCGTAGCGGCGGTGGAACCAGACGCCGCGCGCGCCGCTGAAGCCGAAGCGCAATACTCAATCCCGGTCTTTCGCATCGATTGAGGAGCTGCTCGGCGGCAGATCTCCAGCTTGATGCGGCCACGGTTGCCGTCCCGACCGCTGCATCATCATGCGGTGGCCTCGGCACTGCTCGACGCGGGTCTTGATCTGCTGGTGGAGAAGCCGCTGGCGGCCAGTCTCGTGCCCAGGCCGACGAACTAATCGCCCTGGCAGAGAAGAATCAGCGCATCCTGCAGCCCGGCCATCTCGAGCGCTTCAATCCGGCTGTGCTTGCGGTCGAGCCGCGACTCCGCCGTCCCATGTTCTTTGAGGCGCACCGGCTGTCAGCGTCTTCACGCCGCGCGTCGCTCGACGTGGACGTTGTTCTCGACCTGATGATTCACGATCTCGACATCGTGCTCACCTTGGCCACACTCGCCGGTGCGCGAAGTCCGCGCAGTCGGTCTGCCGATTCTTTCGCCCAAGGTCGACATTGCCAACGTGCGCGTCGAGTTCGAATCCGGCTGCGTGGCGAACTTTACCGCCTCGCGCGTATCCACCGAACGAGTGCGCAAGCTGCGCTTCTTTGAGCCGCGGCCAGTACGTTTCGATCGACTATGCGCGGCAGGACCTGCTCGTCATTCGTCTCGATGCCAGCATCACGCCGGAGATCGCCGCAGCGATTGCCGGGGGCCGAGTCGATCCGGCGGTGATGGCGCAACTGGCCGCCGCGGGCGGAGCCGGTCCTCAGTCCAGTCCCAACCCGGGCCTGTCAGTTTCTCAAGCCACCGGTGACGCCAGGCGAGCCGCTGCGCCTGGAGATCCTGTCGTTCCTCGAGTCTGTCCGCACGCGACGGGAACCGCTGGTCACGGCACGGCAGGGGCGTAACGCGCTGGCGCTTGCGCTGGAGATTCAGTCGACGATGGCTGCGCACGCGCACCGCGCCGGGCTAGGGGATTTTTTCGCACCGAATGCGTGACAGCTTTTCCGCGAACTCGATGCATAAACGGCTTTCGAGGTCTTGGTTGAGAAATCTCTCAGGGGCTGAAGCCCTTGATATTCCCGCGCTTTTTGGCACGACTAAAGTCGTGCCCTGACACAAGATCGATTCGTACAACCTGATCTACGCAATTCCGAGTACGCGGTTGACGTACCCGACCACATATTTCCACGCAAGATAATAGGCGGTCATTGCGACTGCGAGGAACAGCGCAATTAAGGCATAGGGCAGCGTTATCGCGTTGAACCAGGTGACAGAGGTTGCGCCCAACTTCAGCACTCCCCCGAGCGTTGCGATAAAGGCCCCCGCAGGAACCATAAGCAGCGGCAGGAACGCGCCATGCACGCCCACGGGCAAACGCGTGCGCTCGCGCGACCACTGCCAGAACATGCTCCACAACCCCCAAAGACCGGGTACCAGGGCCATGGGAAATACCAGTGCACGCTCGATGGGGAACGAAATCTGCATTCCCAGCCTGAGCACGATGAACGCAACCAGCAACAACGGAAGCACCAGCGTGGGCACCAGGATCCCCGCCATAAATGCGCGTAGGTAAGGATGCGTGTTCATCGGAATCTCACTTTCCGCGGGCCGAACCCGCTCGTTTCACAGGTAGTAGAGGATGACCGGAATGGTGCGCGGAGCGGCCGCTGCGAACGCAACGAGGCCGGCGGCCAGTGCCCAGTCGAACCATGGAATGGAGGCAGCGCGAGGCATCCTCTGCTCATCCATGCGCCGCAACATCGCGGGCCACAGGTCGCGATCGAGGTCGGCGTCGTCGCCGATCGCGGGCAAGACACTCTGCAACAGACGCTTCATTCGCTCTGCTCCATCACGGTTGGGTTCTGATCTCTCATTTCGGTTTTCGGGCGGCTCATTCATGGCTTTATCCCCATCTCGTTCAGATCTTTTCTAAGCAGGCGCAAGGCGCGGAACACCCGCAGTTTTACTGCTGCAACCGTGATCCCCAAGGCATCGGCAACCTCTTTGTGCGGCCGCTCCTCAACTACCGCCAGGACGGCCGTAACGCGTAACTTTGCCGGTAGATGGCTGAACGCCAGGATCGTCTTCCGCCGGATATCGGCTGAAATTGCGGCGTCTCCCGCGGCCGGAGCGGCGGTGTTTTCCAGCATCTCCGGCGGCACCGTGCTTTCCGGCTTCTGTCTCCGGAGCCAGTCGAGCGCCGCGTGGGTTGCGATGCGCCGGGCCCATGGCTCGAATCCGCGTGCAGGATCGAACCGCGCATGCGCCTGGTGGATCCGCCAGAATGCCTCGATGGTGACGTCTTCGGCAGCGCACCGGTCGCGGACGATACGCAGCACCCACCCGAAAACAGCGCGCTGATGCATGCGGAACAGCGTCTCGAAGGCATCGACGTCGCCTTGCCGAAACCTCGAGAGGACGCTGCTTCCGTCGTCCTGCATCTTGTTTTCCTTTCTATCTTTCCTTTACGGGTGGCGCCGCAGAAAGGTTACACCGGTGTGGTGTCTCGAATGAGAAAACCGATTTTCCAGAGTGGTTCCTGCGTGCAGTTTGCTTGACCGGTCCGGGTCTCGCGCATTACCGTTGGCTTCCGATGGATGGAGATACGTTTTTTCTCCGTTCAAATTTCCGATCCATCTTCATCCGTCCAGAGGACTCCCATGAATCTCTCCCGAATTCGCTCGTTCGCTGTATTTTTCGCTCTGTGTGCTGTCACTGTGACTGCTCGAGCACAGGAGAATCAGAAGCCCGCCTATCTTGATACGAGCCTGCCGCCCGAGCAGCGCGCCGCCGACCTGGTGCACCGTATGACGCTCGAAGAAAAAGCATCGCAGCTGGTGAACCAGGCCCGTGCAATTCCGCGACTCAACATTCCCGCATATGACTGGTGGAGCGAGGCGCTGCACGGCGTCATCAACAACGGCACGACGGAGTTTCCCGAGCCGATCGGGCTGGCAGCGACCTTCGATGCGCCGGCCATCCACAAAATGGCCGAAGACATCAGCGTTGAGGGACGAATCAAGCACGAGCAGGCCGTTCGCGAACACCGGGCGAATATGTTCTTTCAGGGGCTCGACTTCTGGGCACCCAACATCAACATCTTCCGCGATCCGCGCTGGGGGCGCGGGCAGGAGACCTACGGCGAAGATCCGTTTCTGACGGCGCGCATGGGCGTGGCTTTCGTAACCGGCATGCAGGGCGACGATCCGAAGTATTTCCGCGTTATCTCCACGCCCAAACACTACGCCGTGCACAGCGGGCCAGAATCAACCCGCCACACGGCCAATGTCGATGTCAGCAAGCACGACGAACTCGATACTTACCTTCCCGCCTTTCGCGCCACTGTTACCGAAGCCAAGGCCGACTCAGTGATGTGCGCCTATAACAGCATCAATGGCGAGCCCGCGTGTGCGAACGAATTCCTGCTCCAGGATCAGCTTCGCGGCAAGTGGAACTTTAACGGCTATGTCGTCTCCGACTGCGGGGCGGTCGTCGATATCTTACCGGAACCACCACTACCAACCCACGCAGGCGCAGGCATCAGCCATCAGCCTGCAGCGCGGCATGGACAACGAGTGCGTCGATGGCGGCTTCCTGGTCAAAGATGACAGCGATTACAGAGCCTATCTCGACGCCGTGAAACAGGGCTTCCTGAAAGAAAGCGACATCGACAAGGCTGTGACACGTCTTTACACGGCGCGCATGCGCCTCGGCATGTTTGACCCGCCGGAGCTCGATCCCTATTCGAAGATCGATGAAAACCAGTTGAACAGCCCCGCACATCGCGAACTCGCCCGCCAGATTGCTAACGAATCGATGGTCCTTCTCAAGAACGATGGCATCCTGCCCCTGAAGAGCAGCGGCATCAGGATCGCTGTGGTCGGTCCGCTTGCCAATCAAACCAAGGTTCTCCTCGGCAACTACGCTGGAACCCCGACGTACACCGTCTCCATCCTCGATGGACTGCTGAAGGAGTTCTCCGGCGACGCGATCACCTACGTATCCGGGACGCAATTTCTTGGCCACGATTCAGCGCCGGTACCTGCATCCGCCCTTACCGTCGACGGCAAGCCTGGCATCAAGGTGAGTTTTGCCAGGTTCGACATGAGCAACATCAATAATCCTGAAGCCATGAAGCCAGTGGCGCACGCGCATCGAGCCGACAGTCGATGCGGCGGCTCAGGGCTGCCGCCTGAGACCGCCGGTGTGCATCCGCTGGTCATTCGCTATGAGGGCTCGATTACCGCGCCGGAAACCGGCGACTACAACCTCGGCCTCAAGGCCAGAGGTTTCTTCCGCGTTCGGCTCGATGGCAAGAGTGTTACCTCTTCGTACGATGCCGATCCATCCGAGGCAAGGCTGGGGCGCGTGCACCTCGACGCAGGCAAGCCAGCTGTACTCCACGTCGATTACGCGCCGCCGGAGAATGGCAACCCCGATGCAGAACTTGTCTGGGCCAAGGTGGATCTCACTCCAAAGCCGGAGGCCATCGAGGCAGCGAAAAATGCAGACGTCGTTATCGCTGTTCTTGGCATCACCAGTGAGCTTGAAGGCGAAGAGATGCAGGTGAGCGTGCCCGGCTTCAAGGGCGGCGATCGAACCAGCATCGATCTGCCGAAACCCGAAGAGGATTTGCTTGAAGCTGTCGCCGCTGCCGGCAAGCCTGTCGTCCTGGTTCTTACCAATGGCAGCGCGCTCGCCGTCAACTGGGCCAGCGAACATGCCAATGCGATCCTGGATGCGTTTTATCCCGGCGAAGAGGGCGGAACAGCGGTGGCCGAAACACTTTCCGGCAGGAATGATCCGGCAGGTCGCTTGCCGTCACGTTTTACAAGAGCGTCGATCAGCTTCCGCCGTTCGAGGACTATGCAATGAAGGGGCGGACGTACCGCTACTTCACGGGCACGCCGCTTTATCCGTTCGGTTACGGGCTGAGCTACACGAAGTTTTCGTACAGTGACCTGAACGTTCCGACGCAGGCTGTTGCTGCCGGCGATCCTGTCACTGCTGATGTGACTGTGACGAACAGCGGCAGCCGCGACGGCGATGAGGTGGTGCAACTTTATCTCAAGTTTCCGGATGTGGCCGGTGCGCCGCTGCGTGCGCTTCGTGGATTCGAGCGTGTGCACCTGGCAGCCGGTGCGTCGCAGAAGGTTCATTTCGAACTGAAGGACCGTGATCTGAGCATGGTGACGGCAGCGGGCGAGCCGGTTATCGCAGCGGGCGACTACTCGATCTTCGTTGGCGGAGGGCAGCCCGGGACCTCGGCACAGACGTTGACGAAGACCTTCCATGTCAACGGGACGAAGAACCTGCAGGAGTAGGAATTCGGGAATAACAAAGCGGCGTTTCCTGGAGAAGCGTCGCTTTGTTCATTCGAAGTGTTGACCAAGATTTGATTCTGCAACTCAAGCAAAGTTCGCCCAGGGGCTAAAGCCCGACACTTTTTCTGTTGCATTTGCGGCCTGGCTGAAGCCATGCCCTTGTTACAAAACCTCGTTTCGTCGAGCTTTTCTGCGCGTTGTGAAGTCGTGCCCTTGTTACAAAACCTCGTTCGTCGAGCTTCTCTGCGCGTTATGAAGTCGTGCCCTTGTACAAAACCTCGTTCGTCGAGCTTCTCAGTACGTTGTGAAGTCGCGCCCTTGTTTCAAAACCTCATTTCGTCGAGCTTTTCAGCACGTTGTGAAGCCATGCCCTTGTTACAAAACCCCTTCGTCGAGCTTTTCTGCGCGTTGTGAAGTCGCGCCCTTGTTTCAAAACCTCATTTCGTCGAGCTTTTCAGCACGTTGTGAAGACGCGCCCTTGTGACAAAACCTCGTTCGTCGAGCTTTTCAGCAAGTTGTGAAGTCGTGCCCTTTCAAAACCTGCGAACCTTCCGAAATGAGCGATGCTCTCGCCGCTTCGAATCCCGATGCAAAACGCTCTAGTCCGCGGCTTTGCTTGCTGAGTTTTCCGCCATGATTTGCATCATCTTCAGGTAGACAGAGTTGGTCCAGCCGAAACCGATGACATTGGTCTTGTATCCGGCGCTGACCTGCACGTTGGCATTCCCGGAAACCACGTTGTATTTTTCGCGGATCGTGCCGTCGTTGGCAAAGCCCTGGTCAACGGTTGCATCCCACTTCTGCGCCAGCCGTTTCGCGTCGTCACGGAAGCCCATTGACTGCAAGCCGGCGACGCTGACCCAGTTTGTCGGAGCCCAGCCAAAGGGTTCATCCCACTGCATGCCCGATTCGAAGTTGCTCATCGAGAGTCCGCCCGGGCGTTCAAACAGATTGAGCTTGGCAACAACTTTCTTTGCTTCTTCGCGCGAAGCCACGCCGGCCCACAGCGGGTAGAGAGACGAGATGTAGGCGTAGTCGGACGACTTGTGCTTGACGAAGTCGTAGTCGGCAAAGACATTCTGTTGGGGCTTCCATAGATAGCGATGAATCGCGGCATTGCGCATCTGCGCGCGCTTGCCCCACCGTGCTGCCTCCGTGCCTTTGCCGAGCAGCAACGCGATGTGCTCGAGATCGCGTTCGTAGCGATAGAGCAGACTGTTCAGGCACACGGGCGCGTAGTGATGCGTCGAGCCGTCGAAGGGTCCGAAGCGGAAACTCGGATCGAAGCCCGATTCGCGCATGGCACGATCGCCAAGGTAGAAATCCTTGCTGAGCCTGTATCCATCGGCATAGGCGCGCATGCAGACCACGCTGGTCTTCACATCACAACTCGTCTGCTTGAGCCGCCCAGCGTCGGCGTCGCCCGGATGCTCCGTGCCCTTCACCAGGTAGGGCGCGCCGGACTCTTCGGCGCTGACTGCATGCGGATGTGCCTCCAGCCAGCGGATCACGTCGGAGTAGTAGGTGCTGTCGTCGGCCATCTCCGGTACCGGGCCGGAGCCGTAGTCGAAATAGCGCGCGAGGCCCGTCATTCCTGCCTTGTGTTCGGGGCGCGTCCACGTGGAGTAGTCCTTCTCCGCCAGCGTGTACGCATGCTCCAGCCACGCGCGCGCCTCCTTGCGGCCGTCCGGAGTAGCCGGGAAGCTGGCGGGATTCTCGTAGACCGCACGCATCATCGAGGTCAGGAACGGCGGCTGTGAGCGCGTCAGGTAGTAGGTACGATTCGCATTCAGCACCGCGCCGTAGTGCTCGATCTCAAAGAGGAAGTTGTCGACCATTCCTTTCGCGAGCGCTTCGCGGTGGTCGGCTTCGAGCCCGAGGAGGATGAAGTAACTGTCCCAGCCGTACATCTCGTTGAAGCGGCCTCCGGGAACCACGTAAGGACTAGGCAGATAGAGCAGACCCGCAGCGGGTAACTCATCGGGCATAACATCGCCGAGTTTCTCGATGCGATGGGGAAGAGTCTCCACTTTTACGTGGCACTTTTCGCTGAGCGCCGCGACTTCTGGTGGTGCAGGCACTTCGGCGGGCATGTAAAGAATTGGATTCGCCGTGACCTTGATGTCGACCAGTGAATGGCAATCGGTCATGGAGCGCGTCAGGGAGTCCCACGCGTTGTGAATATAGGCGAGGGTTGCGGCTGGATCGGGCGCTTGTTGGTCGGGGCGGCGCCCGAGGGTTGCGACGCTTCCTGCGCGAATGCGCACGAGATTCCGATTGCGGCGAATGCAAGCAACAACAAGCGAAGCAGTTTCATTCGAACTCCCCTGAGTGTTCGGTGAATGCTCTGGAGTTTAACCCACGGAGTCTTCGATTGACCTCCTCGAATTGTTTTTGAGGGAACATTCTTCGCAGCGGCGGTGTCTACATTGAGCACAGTGGTACCGAATGGGATGAACGGAAGTCCTTGAAACCGGCACGCCGCGCCAACCAGCGCGAATGAGCGGCTAAGGCTGCCTGCGCGCTCGAGGGCTCTCCGCCTCCCATCGGCGCGGCTGAATTCAGATTCGGGAGGCAGGCCATGTTTGAAGACTCCACATTCGAATCGACAGGCAGAATCAAGACCCGCAGCCGCCGCTGGATGATTGCCACGCTTGCCTTCAACGGGGCGATCCTCGTGACGCTGGTTCTCATACCGCTGATCTATCCGGATGCGCTTCCGAGCCACATGATGCTGTCTCAGCTGGTTGCGCCGTCAGCGCCTGCACCGGAGACACCTCCGCCACCAGCGCGAGTTCGAGCTGCAACACCTCACGACTTTTCGGAACTCGAAGAGGGCCGGATCACGGCACCCGGAAGAATCCCGAAGATCATCAAGTACTCTGATCCCGGCGAGGCGCCTTTTGCCGGCCCCAACATCGGCTCCGATCTTAGTTCGAGCGCTGCCGGAGGGGATGGGCCGAACCCATTTGGCGGCCGCAGGCCTGTCACGGTTGTCCATTCTGAAGTCGACCGGCCGGTGCGCGTGGGTTCTTCGTTGATTGAGGGCCTGATCATCTACAAGAACATCCCGTCGTACCCGATCATTGCGAAAACCATGGGTGTTCAGGGCACTGTGGTTCTGCAGGCCACTATCTCAAAGGTTGGAACAATTGAGAACCTGCACATGATCGGTGGCCCGGCGATGCTGCAGCAGGCGGCGATGGATGCGGTCAAGACGTGGCGCTATCGGCCATATCTGCTGAACCAGCAGCCGGTGGAAGTGGAGACCACGGTGAGCGTGATCTTTAAAATCGAGCGCTGATTGTTCGTAATTCGTGCAGGCGCATCCAACCAGATGCGCCCGCTGCAGAGTGGCGCGGGCACCGGTCCATCGGCGACAATCGCTGATGCCATGCGAATTCTATCCCGTCGTGATTTTCTGATGTCTGCCTCCGTCGCAACTCTTGCTGTCGCATCCAAAGGCTTCGCTGCATCCCGCACCCAACGCGTCTTTGTCGCCTCCAATTCAGCGGAGGGAATCCGGTCGTTTGACTGGAATTCGGCTACAGGTGAGCTTGTGGCCGAGGGTGCAGGCGTCAAGGTCGATACCGTCGACTGGATCTGCTTCTCTCCCGATCGCAAATACATGTTTGCTGCGTGCGAAGTGGACAGCTTCAACGGCAAACCCACGGGCGAGGTCGCCAGCTTTGGCGTGGTTGACGGCAAGCTCGAGCAACTCTCCGGGCAGAACTCAGCCAGCAAAGGCACCTGCCACTGCGCGGTTGACCACACTGGCCGCGTAGTGGTGTCGGCTGATTACGGCGGCGGCAGTGCGGCAAGCTTCAAAGTCACCGACGGCAAGCTCAGCGAACTGGTGTGGTCGGAGCACTACACCGTGCACGGGCCCAATCCCGACCGTCAGGAAGCTGCGCACGCACACTTCGCTTCGTTCTCCCCAGACAATCGCTTTGCCTATGTCAACGACCTGGGCGGAGACATGATCCACATCTACACGTTCTCGACCGAGACGGCCGTGTTGAAGAACGCAGGCGCTTATCATTCAGCGCCGGGAGCCGGTCCGCGCACGCTGCATTTCCATCCCAACGGGCACACCGCCTATGCAATGAACGAAATGGCTTCGTCGGTCGACATTCTCAAATGGAACAAGTCTGACGGCAGTCTCACCCGCATTGACACTGTGCATCTGCTTCCTCCGAACGCGCCCGTTCCAGATCCGAAGGATGCGCCTGAGGGAAACACGGGATGCGACACGGTGATCACGAAGGACGGCCGCTTTGTCTACTTCGCGAATCGAGGCACCGATTTTCTCTTCAGTTTCAAGGCGGATCCGGCGACAGGCGCGCTGACGCCGATGGAGAGGACCGGCACCGGCGGAAAGACTCCGCGCAATTTCACGCTCGATCCCACCGAGCGCTGGATGCTGGTTGCCGACCAGAATTCGAGTAATCTTGCCGTCTTCAAGCGCGACGTAACGAGTGGAAAGCTGGCGAACGAAGGCACGAAAGTGGACTGCCCGACGCCGATGTGCATTTTGTTTGTCTGAGAAAACTTAGCCGAGTCTTGCTGGGCGAGAGCAGAATCTCAGGCGCCCATCAGCGCGGGATGACGCATCGCTGCAACTGAGAGCCGCTCATCATCGGGCTCGGCTGCGGTGACCGGCACGTGCGCCATCTCCCATGTGGAGCGGTCCTTCATCAGCTTCGCTACCAGTGCGGTGTGCATGGCGTGACCCGCACGCTCGGCAACCACGAGGCCCTCGATGCGCCGGCCGGCGAGCGCAAGGTCGCCGATGAGGTCCAGCACCTTGTGGCGCACATATTCATCGCTGAAGCGCAGAGGACCGTTTTCCGGCCCTTTTGGGGTGAGCACGATCGCATTTTCGGGACTCGCACCGCGAATCAGGCCCATGTCGCGGAGTCTCTTCTCGTCGGCTTTGTAGCCGAAGGTGCGTGCAGGTGCGATGAATGTGCCGTATGTCTCCGCCGCCAGGTCGATGCTGGTTTCCTGCCTGCCGATGGGGGCGGGGAAGTCGATGGTGTACTGGATGCGGTAGCCGGACCCAGGATAGAGGCCGATGAACTTGTCGCCCTCGCGAACTTCGACCGGGCGCAGAACCTTGATGGACTCGCGCTTTCGCCGCTGTGTTTTGATTCCCGCGTCGCGGAAGGCTTCCACGTAAGGCAGCGCGCTTCCATCCAGGATGGGCAGTTCAAGATTGTCGATTTCAACGATCACATTGTCGACGCCCATGCCGATGAGAGCGCTGAGCAGGTGCTCGGTGGTTGAGATAAGAACGCCCTGGCGCATCAGGCTGGTCGCGTAGCTTACCTTGGCAACATTGCGGCCTGTTGCGGGGATTTCAAAGTTATCGAGATCGGTACGGCGAAAGACGATGCCAGAACCCGCCGCGGCGGGCAACAGCCTCATGGTGACGGGGGCACCCGAGTGCAACCCTGTACCTGTGAATTCCAGGGGAGCTGCAATCGTCTGCTCCAGATGCGCAAATCCAGCCAATCAAAAACTCCGAATCAATACTGCTTCAAACAACAACCGGGGATCGTAACCACAAGATTAGACGACAAATACAAAAATGAAGTGTGGCAAATTTACAACACTGCGCGCAAAGATCAGATCAACTTTTCAGGCAGTTAATACAAACTATTGCCAAATCAGTGGGATAAGCAAAACACGCCGAAGTAACCGACCTGCAACAAATCGAGAGCCCCGTATCGAAGGGATTAACGCCCGAACTGCCATCTCCGGACCTGTTTTCGCCGGGATTTCGCTCTTTATCGCATGGTTTATGACCGATTTATGGGCGCGGACGAAGCAAAACCGGCTCACTTTGCGAATGATTGTTCTCGCGAACGGCTTTGGTCAGGCGGTTTCCATGGCTGCAAGGACGGCGTCGGCAAATTGAGTTGTGCCACAATGGCCGCCCACATCGCGGGTCAGGCACTTGCGCTCTGCGTAGACGGTTTCGAGCGCCTTCTGGACCTTGCCGGCAGCTGCTTCCTCGTCGAGATGATGCAGCATGAGGACGGCGGACTGCAGGAGCGCCGTGGGGTTGGCGAGGTCCTTGCCGGCGATGTCGGGCGCGGAGCCATGCACGGCTTCGAAGATGGCGCATTCATGGCCGAGGTTCGCGCCGGGCACGAGGCCGAGGCCACCGACGAATGCCGCGCAGAGGTCGCTGACGATGTCGCCGTAGAGATTCTCGAGCAGCAGCGTGTCGTACTGGTAGGGATTCATCACCAGCTGCATGCAGGTGTTGTCGATGATGTGCTCGCCGTAGAAGATTTCAGGAAATTCTTCAGAGACTTTGCGCGCGCAGCGCAGAAAGAGGCCATCGGACATCTTCATGATATTGGCCTTGTGGATGGAGTGAATCTTTTTGCGGCCGTGCTTGCGCGCATAGTCGAAGGCGAACCTGGCGATGCGCGTCGAGCCTTTTTCGGTGATGACCTTGATGCTTTCGACGACGCCGGGGACTACTTCATGCTCAAGGCCCACGTATTCGCCTTCGGTGTTTTCGCGGACGATGATCAGATCGACTCCGGGCCACTTGGAGTCGAGGCCGGGAAGATTCTTGATGGGCCGGAAGTTGGCGAAGAGATCGAATTGCTTGCGCAGCGTGACATTGATGCTTTTGAATCCGCCTCCGATGGGCGTGGTGACCGGCCCCTTGAGCGCGACCTTGTTGCGGGCGATGGAGTCGCTGAGGTCGGCGGGGATGTATTCGCCGAAGATCTCGAAGGCTTCGGCGCCGGCGGCGAAGCGCTCCCACTCCCACTTGATGCCGGTAGCTTCGAGGATGCGGACGACGGCCTGCGTTACTTCAGGGCCGATGCCGTCGCCGGGAATGAGGGTAACTTTGTGTTTTTTCGTTTCAGACATGGTTAGCTGCCAGTTCCTGGCTCCTGGCTATTAGCTTATCTTGGGCCACAGGAGAACAAGGGATCGGCGCCTCTGCTTCGGCGAAGCTGATGGCCGATCCGTGCTAGGCAGAACACTTCGGCGCGTCATATGATCACTTATCCAATACGGGAGGATTGATGAACCTCTGGTTGCAGGATCTCCGCTATGCCTTTCGCGTGCTTCGCAAGAATGTGGTGTTGACGCTGGTGATTCTGGCCTCGCTGGGTATTGGAATCGGCGCCAATTCAGCAATTTTCAGCGTGGTGGACGCGCTGCTGTTGCGTCCGCTCCCGTATCCGCATCCAGACCGTCTTGCGGCTGTCTGGCTGCATTCCCCCGGAATCGGAATTCTGCGTGATTGGCCGTCTCCCGGCCAGTACATCGACATTCAGAACCAGAACCATTCGTTCGACCAGATGGCGATTGCGCAGAGCCGCACATTTACGTTGACCGGCCGCGAGCAGCCTGAGCGGGTTGACGTACTGAGCACGCAATCGAGTCTGCTGTCGATGTTCGGCGCAAAGCCGCTGCTTGGCCGCACTTTGCTGCCGGACGAGGACAAGCCCGGCAGACCAGCGGTAGCCATTCTCAGCTACGGAGCGTGGCATCGCCTGTTCAACTCGGACCGCGCAATCGCAGGCAAGAGCATCACGCTGAACGGGAAGACATATACGGTCGTCGGCGTGCTCGAGCGCGCCTTTATGCTCAATGCCGAAGTGATGCCGTCTGAAGGACCAATGGATAAAGTGGATATCTTTCTGCCTCTGCCATTGGGATCGGACGCCGCACAGCGCCGAGGCGACGAAAACTACAACATCGTTGTCCGCCTCAAGCCGGGCGTTTCAGTGCAGCAGGCCCAGGCGGACATCAACGTCATTGCCAACGGCATTCGCATTAAGGACAAGCGGGATGCCAGCTACGGTATGGATGTCGTTGGCTTGCAGAAACAGGTAGTGGGAGACGTACGCCGCGCCTTGCTGGTGCTGCTGGGCTCGGTAGCGCTCGTCCTGCTGATCGCCTGCGCCAACGTGGCCAACCTGCTTCTGGCCCGCGCCGCGGGACGCGAAAAGGAAGTCGCTATCCGCACCGCCCTGGGCGCGGACTGGCGGCGCCTGGCGCGGCAATTGTTGACAGAGAGCGTTCTGCTCGGACTCCTCGGCGGCGCCGCCGGGCTGCTGGTAGCGCGTTTGAGCCTTTGGGTAGTACGCACCATGAATCCGGGCAATATTCCCCGGCTTGATGAAATTGGAATCAATGGCACTGTCCTGGCCTTCACATTTGGCCTTTCGCTCGCGACGGGCATACTGTTTGGCCTCGCACCGGCTTGGCGTGCCATCAAGCTCGATCCGAACTCGTCGCTCAAGGCGGGCGGTCGCAGCGGACAGTCCGATGGCGGCCTGTACCTTAAACGGCACCGCTTGCGCAGCTTGCTGGTTACTTCGGAACTCGCGCTTTCGCTGGTTCTGCTCATCGGTGCCGGACTGCTGATCCGCAGCTTCATTCGCTTGCAGAGCGTAGCTCCAGGATTCACGGCAGACAATGTGATGAGCATGCAGTTCGTCGTGAGCGACCCCAAGTATAAGGACGACAAAGTCCTCGCCGGTTTCTACCACGAAGTCGAAAGCCGCATCGCGCATTTGCCGGGCGTAGCAGCAGAAGGTACAGTTTCCGCTCTCCCACTCACCGGCTCGGTAGGGTGGGGAGGAATCCATGTGGAGGGTTACAATCCGCCGCCGGGGCAGGAATTGCAAGTGGACATGCGTACAGCTAGCACGGACTATTTCCGGACAATGCAGATTCCTTTGGTCTCTGGCCGCTTCTTCTCGGACCTGGACAATCTCGAAACGCCTCAGGTCGCCATCATCGATCAAAAATTCGCGCAGCGATTCTGGCCGCACAACGACGCTGTTGGGAAGCATCTCTGGTTCGATCCGAAAAAGCCCATCACAATAGTCGGCGTCGTGGGCGTGGTCAAACAATACGGTCTGGATACCGACGGCAAGATCGCCACTTACTTCCCCATGCAGCAGGGGCCTGACCGAGGCACGTTTCTGGTGGCCCGTTCCACCTCTCAGAACCCGGGACTTGCAAGCGCGATGACCAGCGAGATTCATGCGGTCGATCCAACCGCCGTCGTCTACGGGATTCGAAGCATGCAGGACCGCTTGTATGATTCGCTGGCACGGCAGCGTTTCTCCAGCACGATGCTGGGGGCATTCGCGCTGTTCGCATTGCTTCTGGCGGCCGTGGGCCTCTATGGCGTGATGTCGTTCCTGGTCACGCAAAGCACGCACGATATCGGCATTCTGGTCGCATTGGGTGCGCGGCGCGAAAATATCCTGGGCCTGGTGGTTCGGCAAGGGATGCAATTAACGTTGATCGGCATCGTCGCTGGATTGATAGGCGCGGCCGCCCTGACTCGCGTGATCGCCAGCCTGTTGTTCGGGGTAAGCGCCACGGACTTCGCTACGTTCCTGGCCGTGCCCGCATTGTTAGCTGTGGTCGCATTCTGTGCGATGGTCATCCCGGCGTGGAGGGCCAGCAATGTGGACCCAATCGTGGCGCTTCGAGAGGAATAGGGGCATTCTCACGCAGTCTTCGATCGGCACTGCCATTCAGAACCTGAGATTGTGCGCGGCCAGATAGACTCCATATCCGATGAAACCCAGAAAGGCGATCACGACAACGATGTAGAACATCGCGGCCATCGACAGATCCACGGTCTTCACGATCGATGCGATCGATTCGAGTCTCCGCCGGGTATCGCGTTTCATTTTTGGATCGCGGTTGCTGGCTACCTCTTCCCTTTGCCGGCGTTTCTTCAGTCCATTATCGCAACCGCGGTGGATTCAAGAAGTAATGAACTTACGAAGTCCGACGAAACTCCTGTGTAACCGTCAACTGGGCAGTAACCCCAAAATGGGGGTTAGGTCCGGATGGCCCCACTGCATCCAAAGCAAGTCTGGCTGTTTTGTCGCCGAATCCCGTAATCTTGCCGAGGAGTCCCCAGAGAGCAGGAGGTTGTTTCAATGACTGTCCGCACGGTATCCACTGCATTCTTCTTGTTCGCACTTGCTATGACAAGCTTCGGACAAGATCGAGAGTCAGATTCCCAGACGTTGCGACAGATACTAGTTGAGATCCGCGGAATTCATGAGGACGTACGTGTCACCGAATCGACGCAAATACTCCTCACGGAACTTGAAATGCAACAGGGCGTGGTGAACCGCGCTACGGAGAACGCCGATAATGCGCGATCGAAGCTACTAGACATACAGCGCGAGCAGAAGCTATCCGCAAGTGAATTGGAGCATGCGGAAGACAACCTGAGCCAGGCATCGAAGCCAGACGAGCAGAAGCATTTTGCTGATGAAGTCGAGAGGCTCAAGGGAAACATTGCTGCCTTGAAGGTCGTAGAGAGCGATCGCACAACAGCTTTACAACAAATGGAGCAACGACTTCAAACGGCACAAGACAGTCTCCAGGACATCAAGAAGGAATTAAACGAGATAATTGCTCGCGTCCGTCCCAGCAGCAAGTGAAACGATCCAAAATCACGTTGCTCCGATCGCTTAAGCGCCAATCCGGAAGTCGGCAATTTCCTGCCCAGCTTCCGGATAGTCCACAACACACCCACGAGCACGGAAAAACATTATCAATGGGTTCTGAACATCGGCTGTGATCGTTAGATACCTTCAGATCTGGGCCAGTAATTTAGAAGGGGTAGATTATCCACCACAGCAGTGCGGATGTGATCGCAATGGCTGAAAGGACGATCAGGACTGAGCGCGCCGGACGGCGATCGTACATGCTCGGCAACATAATCTGAGGTGACATGGAATCATGCGTCGCAATCCCTTTCACCGACCGATTAACACGATAAAGCGCGCTTTGTGGCAGGCGAGAGGCCGGAAACCATGTGTTGGGTTTAAGAACCGTGAACGATCCAGCAGTCCCAACTTCGAATCCGCGCCGGGTTATGGAACGTAGAAGTTTCATGTCATCCTCTGATCCGTGCTCCCGAAGCCGCTCCTAAGATGTGTTGAGCTAATGTCCGTACGCGCTAACCTCGGCTTCTGAGATAGGAAAAATGCGGCCATCGAATAGCGGTTGCTTTTCACCGAGCAATGTTGTGTTGAGAAATGCCCGAACAAATTCTGTGATCAGTCCGAGATTGTGCAGTGCAATGGACGGTGCGGGATATCCATCCTGTCCGTGGAAGAGAAGCGGCACATCACTGAAGCTCGGGTGAGCGATTTCCTGCGAATGCAGTACCACGTCGTACGAACCTGGACGCAGTGCATGAAGTTGCTGTTGTTTGACCTTCTCGTAATTTGCCATTTGGTCAGGTGGTCCACCAATCTGGTGGGCTGGATGATTCGCCTCGAGGAACAACAGTGGCTGTCGCATCGTTCGATCCACCTCGTAAACCGGAAGTGCAGCCACGGGTACCATGGCCCCGTCAAGGTCCACGCACGCCTTGATTCGCGAATCCTGCTGGCATGCGCGTGCAACAAACTCCGCTCCTCCCGAGTGTCCCATGGCCGCGACGCGCGTCAGGTCGATTGCACCGGCTAATGGGAATTGCTGTTTGTCTTGATTGATCTGCGTCAGCCGGTCTATCACGAAACGAACGTCGGCTGCACCCTCGTTGATCCCGGTCGAAAGACGCTTCATCATCCACTGCATGCGTTCAGGTTGGGAGAGTCCTGCAGGCGGCGAATCGTTGCGCTGAACGATCACTCTGCCGTCTGGGAACCAGACCGCTCCCGCAGTGTAAGTGTGTTCGATGCTCGCAACCACATATCCATGACTCACTAGGTTTTCGATCAGCACAGTGTATTGAAATCCGGTACCGCCAATACCATGAGAAAAGATTACGATCGGGAACGGCCTTCGGCTGTCGGCAATCGGCGCATCTTTGATTGCGTGCGACGAAATTTGACCCGAAACATGGCCGTCCAAGCATCGCCAAACTCCTCACTCATAGTCTTGCGAATTTCGGGCTTTACGTCCATCTCTGTAGCGCCCGGAAGGTATTGACCTTTTGCATCCGGCGATTTCGCTGTCGGATACCAGAGATAGACCATCAACTCACGCTGTCGCTTTGAGTCGTAATCATCTTTGTGCGAAGGATCAGTCCAGTCGAACCCCATTCTGCCAATGCCAAATGGCCCGGATGGCAGCGGGATTTGAGGCATTCCGGCAGCTCTCTGCATACCACTGGATGGGGCTGGCAGCTGAACGCAGGCGAAGGACGCACTGCAAACGAAGGCGATCAGAATGCTGAAGATCATACGATACCTCCGAATTCACTGTATTAGAACACTAATACAATCCTTGGGTTGCACGGAGGGAGAGAAAAGAAACTTCTGCGTGGGATATTGGTATCCCGGGAGTGTCACCGGCTACTCGGACCTTGACGAATCTTCGCCTGGGAATCGCGGTTGCTGGCTACTTCTTCCCTTTGCCGGTCCGGTGGCTTTCGAGCAGGTCTTCCAGTTCTTCCTTGAATTCGCGGACGTCCTTGAAATCGCGGTAGACAGAGGCGAAGCGGATGTAGGCTACAGTGTCGAGGCCTTTGAGGTGCTGCATGATGAGTTCGCCGATCTCGGAGGTGGTGCGCTCGCGCTCGGTAGCGTCCATCAGGAAGCTTTCGGTCGCGTCGACGACCTTCTCCAACTGGGTTGAGGAGACCGGGCGTTTTTCGCAGGCTCGGAGAAGACCGCTGAGCACCTTCTGGCGGTCGAAGCGCTCGCGGCGGCCATCCTTCTTGACGACCATGTAAGGGATCTCGTCGATGCGCTCGTAGGTGGTGAAGCGGCGATTGCACTTCTCGCATTCGCGGCGACGGCGAATGGAGTCGGCCTCTTTACTTTCGCGCGAGTCGACGACGCGATCCTGTAGAAATCCGCAGTAAGGACACTTCATGCTACGGAGATTCTACGGTATGCGCGCGGACAGGCGGACTTCCCGATGTTTGAAAGAGGAACAGGCCCAGAAACCAAATGAGCGGAGCCCTTAAGACTCCGCTCATTGGCGGGGGAAGACGATCGTTAATAAGTCAAATCTAAGTGGTCGTCCTGTATATAGCGTGCTGTATCTCGATCGGCCTTTACTTTTTTGGAGGGAAGTGATCGAACATCTTGTCGATATCCTTGTCGACGTTATGAGTGTTCTTATTCGCGTTCTTCGATACGTCGCCTTCGGCGATGCCGCGCCAGATCAGGTTCTTGGATTGCCCGTCGAAGATATCGATTACGAGGCTTCCTACCTGCTTATTTACTTCGGTGGTTGTGGTCTCACCCATGCCGGGGCCCCACCATCCACCGCGCCAGCCCCAGCCGCCCCAGCCCCACCTGCCACCCCAGCCGCCACCGAGGCCGGTGTAGTAAGTCTGGAGTTCGGTCTGGTTATGGACGTCGCCCTTGGCAAATACGGTTGCTTCGCAGTTTCCCCCTGAGGCCTCCTGCCATCCCCTGGCCTGCAGATCCTTGTCGACTTCCTCCTTTACGCGTTGCTGGAACATCGGGTCGGCCGTCGATACCTGGCCCCAGCAGTAACTATGGATACTCGAAAAGTTTGCTTGCTTGTCGTAATCGGTGTGAACGTCGGCCGCCTGAACTGCAATAGCTGTGCCTGCGATCAAGGCGGCGCAGCAAGAGACTTTTAAGATAGTTTTCATTTCTAAGTTCCTCCAATCACGCCGTTGGACGTTCAAGCATGCAATGAAGGTTGCCCAAATAGTTTGTGTTGGGCTGAAGGTAAGTTGCGGCAAGATGGGGTTAGCTGGAAATCTTGTTTTCCATTAAGCAACCAATTCGCTCTGGCTTAAGTGGGCAGGCAGGCGCGGTCAGCTTAGAAAATCAGCGATCGCGTTGACCACGGTTTGCTGCTCGTCTTCGCGAAGCTCGGGGAAGATGGGCAGCGCGAGGACTTCGCGGGCGGCGCGTTCTGATTCAGGGAAGTCGCCCTCGACATAGCCGAGGTTTTTGAGAGCCGTCTGCAAGTGAAGCGGGAGCGGGATAGTAAATCTCCGAGCCGATTTTGCGCGCGTTCAGGAATTCGCGGAGCGCATCGCGACGGGCGCAGCGGATGACGTACTGGTGCCAGACATGGTCGGAGCCGGCGATTTCCTGCGGGAGAACAATGCCCTGGGCAGGGTACGGTCCGCGCTCGACGATCCCGAGGGCACGAAAGAGCGCGTGGTAGCGTTCAGCGATCGAGCGGCGCGATTCGTTCCAGTCTGCGATGTACTTCAGCTTGACTTCGAGAATGGCGCCCTGGAATCCGTCCAGTCGTGTATTCCAGCCGAGTTCATCGTGATAGTAGCGGCGGCGCATTCCATGCTGGCGCAACATGCGGGCGCGTTCAGCGATTTCGTCGTTGTTGGTGGTGACCATTCCGGCATCACCGGCGGCGCTGAGGTTTTTGGTGGGGTAGAAGCTGAACGCTGCGGCATCGCCCAGCGCGCCTGCCGGTTGGCGATTCCAGTTGGCTCCCCAGGCTTGGGCGGCGTCCTCGATCAGCTTCAGTCCGTGCTTTTCTCGGAGACGCGAAAAGGCGGTCCAGTCTGCGCATTGGCCGTAGAGATGAACGGGCAGGATGGCCCGGATCGGCGTTTGCCGAGACGCTTTCAGGGACTCCTCAACCGCCTTCGGGTCGAGGTTGAAGGTGACGGGGTCGATGTCGGCGAGGACCGGCTGAGCCCCGGCTCGCAGGATGGCACTGACCGAGGCGAAGAAGCTGAAGGGCGTGGTAATGACCGCATCCCCGGCTCCGATGCCCGTTGCAGCCAGAGCCAGCCACAGGGCGTCCGTCCCGGAAGAGCAGCCAATGGCGTGTTTTACCCCCAGATGCCCGGCGGCGGCACGCTCAAATGAGGCAACTTGCTCGCCAAGAATGAATTGTTGCGTCTCTAGGACATGCTGGAGGGCCTCAAGCAGTTCCTGCTGCAGGGGTTGGTACTGGCGTTTGAGGTCCAGCATCGGTACCGATCCGGCTGTTTTTGGCTGGATTGCCGCGGAATCTGCGGAGTTTGGCACAAATCATGGTAGCAGCCGGCACTCGTTGGCAGTCCCTTTGTGGTGCTGACGAGGGCGTCTCGAAACAAATTAAGGCTGGAAGGTTGAAAAAGGGTCGTGAACCGCTATATCGTTGTCACATTGCGGGAAATGGCGGCTCCGGGGCTTCCGATGCCGTCCCCGCCGATTTGTCTTATCACAAGGGCGCAGCATGTTTGCATCCAACATTCTCAAGAATGAAGCAGGAGATCGGCATATGGAGAACAAGCCGGCACAGAACATTCAGGACACATTCCTGAACACTGTTCGCAAGGACAAGACCCCGATTACGATTTATCTGGTCAGCGGCGTGAAGCTTACCGGAAAAATCCGCTCCTTTGACAAGTACTCCGTTTTGCTGGAGAACAACAGTCAGGAGCAACTGATTTTCAAACACGCCATATCGACCGTAGTGAGCAACCGAAGCGTGATGCACTCAGAGCATCGTCCCGGGTTGACGGGGATGGGACCGGCTGCAGTGCCGCCGCCCGCGCCACCCGCGGCCAATGTGGAACAGCGATAGCTGCGCGCTGCGCATAGCGGCCTGGTGCGTGCTCAGTTGGCAATTGAAGGCGGCATCAGCGGCAGAGATCAAAGCCGAGGCGCTCCAATGACCGACGCTGGACGTTGGGGTGCGCGGGCTGAACGTGCGGTTCTCGTTGGCGTGGACCTGACGGGAAATGTGCGCAAGAGCCGCCCCGGTCTCGACGGTGCGCGCCGGGCGGCCTCGCGTCCAGCAAATACAGATGAGAACGCTGCCGATCCGCTCAGTCAGGCGGAAGGCGGCGTCGTGTCTGCCTCAGTTTCTCCGGGACTGGACGCGGACGAATCGCTGGCGGAGTTTCGCGAACTGGTGCGGAGCGCCGGCGGCGAGATAGCGGCGGAGCTGATGCAGCGGCGTGCCCGGCCAGATCCGGCCACCTTCATCGGACAAGGCAAGGTGGAGGAGATCGCTGGCGTCGCCGCATCGACGAATGCCGACCTGGTGCTCTTTGATCACGATCTGAGCCCGACGCAGCTGCGGAACCTGGAGTCTGCGCTGCCATGTCGCGTGCTCGACAGGACGCAGCTCATCCTCGACATCTTTGCGCGGCATGCGCGAACGCGCGAGGGCCAGCTGCAGGTGGAGCTGGCGCAGCTGGAATATATGCTGCCGCGACTCGACGGGCAGAGGCAAAGCAATGTCGCAGCTTGGCGGCGGCATCGGCACGCGCGGGCCCGGCGAGACGCAGCTTGAGACGGATCGGCGCAAGATCCAGCGGCGGATCGATCAAGTGAAGATCGATCTCGATGCGGTGAAGCGGGTTCGGCGTCAGCAGCGGCAGAGGCGGGAGTCTGTTCCGGTACCGACTGTGGCCCTGGTGGGGTATACGAATGCCGGCAAGAGCACGCTGTTCAACCGGCTGACAGGGGCGCATGTGCTCGAATCGTCGCGGATGTTTGCCACGCTCGACCCGAAGCTGCGAGCGATCGAGTTGCCGAGCAGGCGGCGTGTGCTCCTTAGCGATACGGTGGGATTTATCCGCAACCTGCCCCACACGCTGGTGACAAGCTTTCGCGCTACGCTCGAGGAAGTGGAGCAGGCTGAGATTCTGCTGCACGTGCGTGACGCGGCTTCCAGCTATGGAGCGGAACAGAAGGCGCAGGTGGAAAATGTTCTGGGCGAACTTGAAGCTCTGCGCAAACCGCGCATCGAAGTCCTGAACAAGATCGACCTGCTCGGCGCGCACGAGCGGGAGGGGCTTTCGGCCCGCACGAAATCCAGTCAAGGGGGGGAAAGTGCGGTAGCACTTTCGGCACAGACGGGCGAGGGGATGGATGCGCTGTTCGCGGCCATCGACAGGGCGCTCTATTCCGATCCGGTGATCGAGGCAGAGTTTCGCGTTCCGCAGAGCGATGGAGCGGCGCTGGCGATGATCGAGGCGGGAATGGTGGTGCACTCGCGAAAATACGAGGGAAATCTCGTCGGGATTGTGGCCAGCGGACCGGCATCGCTGGTCGGACGGCTGCGCAAGTATCGCTTGCGCGACGAAACAGGTTCGATGGAAGCCGGCGGGAACTCGAGGAGGCAGGTTGAATCCGGTGGACAGTGATCACGGTCGATCCATCACCACGCTTGGGAGCCGCGAGGTCTATCGTAACCAGTGGCTGCGGCTGCGGGAGGATCGCATTTTGCGGTCCAACGGCAAGGAGGGCATCTATAGCGTGGTCGACAAGGACGACTGCGCGATCATTCTGCCGATCCAGGATGGGCACGTTTGGCTGGTGGAGCAGTTCCGGTACACCATTCAGGAACGCGCGCTGGAACTGCCGCAGGGGGGATGGGAGACGGAGAATGTCGATCCGGAGGAACTGGCACGCGGCGAGTTGAAGGAAGAGACAGGATTGAATGCGGCGGAGATGACGTACCTCGGATTCCTTTGGATTGCGTATGGTTTTTTGCGGCAGAAGGAGCATGTGTTCCTGGCCACGGGGCTGACGATGACGGAGCGCGATCCGGACGACGAGGAGCACGATTTGGTGATCCACACGAAGACGCTGGCAGAGTTTGAGCAGATGATGCTCGACGGCCAAATCCGCGATGCGTCGACCCTGGCGGCATGGGGACTGTACTTGAGCTGGGTAAAGGCGGGGAACAGGGATCAGGGAACAGGGATTAGCTAAAGAACTCTACCTCGGCGGGTCCTCTCTCGGCCCGGCTTCACAATCCTGTTGCAGTTTTTGCTTTCCCACCTATTGCTTTGCGATGGATGCGGGACCCTGCGTATACCCAGAAAACTGGAGGTTTCTCCACTCGGCTGTGCTTCGGTCGAAAATGACAGGTCAATCCGATTCTGCGATTTTCGTGCAAGCATGCATCGGGCGGCTTGGGGAACCGCCCCGGTTTTCAACCCACGGTTTGCGTTTACGGGCGCTCGGCAATGGCGACGTAGGGCGAGGGGTACACGGGGCCGATGTAGTCGGCGCGGGGGCGGATGAGGCGGTTGTCGTCGAGCTGCTCGATGACGTGCGCGGCCCAGCCGGCAATGCGGCTCATGGCGAAGATGGGCGTGTAGAGGTCGATGTCGATGCCGAGGGTGGCGTAGGTGGAGGCGGAGTAGAAATCGACGTTGGCGTTGAGCTTCTTGTCCTTGTTGATGTAGAGCTCGATGGCGCGAGACATGTCGATACCACTTGGGCTGGCCGGCATCCTTGCCGAGTTTCTCGGACATGCGCCGGAGATGGGTGGCGCGAGGATCTTCAGTCTTGTAGACGCGGTGACCGAAGCCGGAGATCTTCTGGCGGGCGGCGAGCATGTTTTTTACGTAGTCGACCGGATCGGCCCCCGCCTTGTCGATGGTGTAGAGCAGGCGCATTACGGCTTCGTTGGCTCCGCCGTGCAGCGGTCCCTTGAGCGCACCGATGGCGCCGGTGATGGCGGAGTGAATGTCAGAGAGAGTGGCGGCGATGACGCGCGCGGCGAAGGTGGAGGCGTTGAGCTCGTGGTCGGCGTGGAGGACGAGGGCGATATCGAGGGTACGGGTGGCGGTTTCGGAGGGCTTGACGCCGTTGAGCATCCAGAGGAAGTTGCCGGCGTGGGAGAGCGAGCGGTCGGGAGGAACGACTTCGTGACCCTTGCGGATGCGGTCGTAGATCGCGACGATCATGGCGATCTGCGCGGTGAGGTTGTAAGCCTTGCGGACGTTGGCGTCGTGGCTCGTTGTCCTTTTCGTCGGCGTCGTAAAAGCTGAGCGCCGACACCGCAGTTCGCAGCACCTCCATGGGAGTGGCGGAGGTGGGGAAGGTTTTGAGCATCTCGATGATGCGCTGGTCGAGGACGCGGGCCAGGGCCAGCTGCGAGGAGAATTCGCGGAGTGTCGAGTTCGCTGGGAAGGCGGCCGTTCCAGAGCAGGTAGGTCGTTTCTTCAAAGCAGGATTTCTCGGCGAGATCGTGGATGTCGATGCCGCGGTAGGCCAGCACGCCGGCTTCACCATCAATGAAACAAATGCCGGAATTAGCGGCAACAATTCCTTCAAGACCCTTGCCAACGACCGCGGTAGACATAGCTTTTGAAATTCCCCTCTCTGGGTGGTTTGATGCGATGCGTATCCGGAAATTCGCGCGGGCTCTAAGCGTGACCCAGCGTAAATAGCGGTAATGCCCCTTTATAAACGAGTGGTTCAAGGGTTGTCACGGGAGGGGAGCGGGCCGGTGCGGCGCCGGGTTATGATGGCGCAGGATTTACCGGCAAAACCCGGGATACTGTGCCGTGTCTGAATCGTGCTGTGTCGCAGCTCCCTGGGGTCGCGTCGACTTCAGGGTTTGCGGCTTCGGGATGCATTGTCCCCCGGTTTTGAGTTAAGGATCTATGGACCTCACCGTGAAACCGGTAATGCTGGCGGAAATCCTGCCGTGGCGAAGGGACTAGGGAATAGGGAATAGGGACTAGGGACTAGGGACTAGGGAACAGAGACCTCGCTGCATGGGCCGTGCTGCGCGGCAGTTGTGCAGAGTCATATTCGCGAACGCAGGGGACAATCTGGCTGGGTTTTCGCTCAATCGAGCGAGCTTGAAATCCGGACAGGGGCGGAGTAATTCCGAGCAAAAGCGGCTGGTTTCTTCTATATTCTCTTCTAAGTCTCCCTCGGGCCAGCAGCGCGCGCGAACCTTCGCCGTGACGTCTTATCCGATCTGGCCCGGCGGTGCATGTGATTGCTTTTTTGCTTGCGGTCGAACGGCGGAGTGTCTTCGTGACAGAGCCTGCGCCGGGAATTGAGTGGAACGGCTCTGAGGTAGGAGCCGCTCTCAAGGAGAGGCGGAGAATGAGCGACGAAAGAACCACGGTTGTCGAAACAGCGCCGGCACACAGCGGCGCATTGCTGGGCGCAATTGCCGTTGCAGTGCTGGCGGCCCTGGGCGGGTTGGTATGGAGCTATACCCTGAGCAGCCGCATCACGCGGCAAGAGGCGGCGTTATCCGAGGCGAACCAGCAGAATGCGAAGCAGGAGGCGGAATTGCGCGAGACCAACGCGCGGCTGCGGGTGGCTACCGATGAGCTGGGCAAAAGTGTGGGCCTGACGCAGAAGCAGATGGATTCGCGTGCGCAGGAGATCATCGCGCGTGAGCAGGCTGACAGCAGGCGGCTGGAGACGGCGCAGAAGCAGACGGCGCAGCAAGTGACCGCGGTGCAGAGCGACGTTTCCGGCGTGAAGACCGATGTGGGCGGAGTGAAGACGGACCTGGGCAAGACGCAGTCGGACCTTGCCACCGCGGTCGCGCAACTTACCTCAATGAAGGGCGACCTGGATAGTCACTCCAGCCTGATCGCCCGCAATGCCGGTGAGTTGGAAGTGCTGAAGCACAAGGGCGACCGGAACTACTACGAATTCACGCTGGCCAAAGGACAAAAGAAGCCGGTGGGTACGGTGAGCCTGGAGTTGAAGAAGGCAGATCCAAAAAAGAGCAAGTTTACGCTCGAGGTGTTTGCCGACGATAAGCAGTACGACAAGAAGGATCGGAACGTGAACGAGCCGCTGCAGTTCTATGCCGGCAAGGATCCTGCGCTGTACGAGATCGTGGTCAACAATGTGAGCGGGAAGAACACGATAACGGGCTACCTGTCGACTCCGAAGGGCGCCCCGGCTCCGCCTAACGTTCAGTAATCGAGCCCTTAGGCGTGAGCTTGAGGGCGGGCAGGTACTGGAAGTTGAAGGTGTAGTCGAGGGCCTTGCGGGCTTCCCAGTCCGCTTTGGCCATGCGGAACGAGCAGACGAATGTGCCTTCTTGCGTCTCGCCCGGCTGGAGGGTGAGGTTGGGCGAGATGGGAGGAGCGTGCCACTGCATCAGGTCGGGGTACGCCTTGAAGACGCGCTCGTAATCAGAGGGCATGGCGGCGTAGCTGGAGTGGATGCCGTCGGCCAGAGTGGCGTTGGCGATGATCTGGTGCAGGAAGATGGGCTGCTTGCTCTGGTTATGCAGACGCACGTGGGTGAAGAGCAGAACCTGGTCGATTTCTTCCTTCGGAATCGCAGCGCCGTTGGCATCCCACCCGGAGGTTTCCGAGTGCATGGGATGCGCCCAGACTTCGAGGATGTCACCGGTGGCGGCAGGCGGTTTTTCGCCCATAAAGATATAAACTGCGACGGCGATCGATACCAGCACCGTGGCGACTACAGTGGCGATGATGACGTGGCTGGTGCCCCTGGTGTAGGACTCGCCGGCTGCGGTGTCGCGGGATTCCTGTTCAAGCAGACTCATAACGCCCTCATCTTAGTCCCACCCGATAGGAACAATCCAGAGCGAATGGGGCTGGCGGTTGGACGTGCGTGGACGGTGATTGGGCTGGATGTTGGCATATTCAGTCCCGGGGTCTGAGGGCCGCAAGGAATTCAGCCGCTGGAAGAGTATTCAGGACGTCGCCGGCGGTGAGCCAGGCGCGGCGGAGCTGGCGGATACCGTAGCGCCAGTCGCCGACGATGCGGGTGGCGTGGGCGTCGGTGTTGATAACGATTTTGCAGCTGCACTCTTTGGCAAGGCGCAGATCGCGATCGCTGAGGTCGAGGCGTTCGGGGGCAGCGTTGTGTTCAACGGCAACGCCGAGTTCGGCGCAGCGGCGAATGACGGCGGCGGTATCGAGCGCGTAGGGCTCGCGGCGCAGGAGCTGGCGGCCGGTAGGGTGGCCGAGGATGCGGACGTTGGGGTTCTCGATGGCGCGCATGATGCGGGCGGTCATCTCGTCTCGGGATTGCTCAAAACGGCTGTGAACGCTGGCGATGACGACGTCCATCTGGGCCAGGACCTCGTCGGAGAGGTCGAGGGCGCCGTCGGCGAGGATATCGACCTCGATGCCGGTGAAGATGCGGATCCGGCCTTCCATCTGGCGGTCGACTTCGCGGATGCGCTCGATGTGCTCGATGGCGCGCTGGTCGTCGAGTCCGAAGGTCATGGCCAGGTTCTTGGTGTGGTCAGTGATGGCGATGTACTGGAGGCCGCGGGCGATGGCGGCCTCGGCCATCTCGGCGATGGAGTTGCGGCCGTCGGTGGCGGTGGTGTGCATGTGGACGTCGCCGCGGATGTCTGACGGCTCAATCAGTTTCGGGAGTCTGCGCTGCGCAGCGGCTTCGATTTCGCCGAGATTTTCGCGCATTTCGGGTGGCATCCAGTCCATCTGCAGTGCCGAGTAAATTTCCTCTTCGGTGGCAGAGGCGACAGTGGATTCGTCTTCGAGGCGGGCGAGGGCCCATTCGCTGAGGGTGTAGCCCATTTTGAGGGCGCGCTGGCGGAGGGCGACGTTGTGGGCCTTGGAGCCGGTAAAGTACTGCAGCGCCGCACCGTAGCATTCCGACGGAAGCAGGCGAACGTCGACCTGGAGGCCTGTGGCCAGGTGGAAACTGACCTTGTTTTCGCCCTTGGCGATAATGTCGTGGATCCCGGGATAGGCGGCGACGTATTCGACAGCGGGACCGGTGTTTTCGGTGGCGCAAGCGGGTCCGGTGACGAGCAGGTCGAGGTCGCCGGCAGTTTCGCGGCCGCGGCGGAGGGAGCCGGCGGGGGTGACGCGGTCGATGCCGTTGAAGGCGAGCAGGTAGGCGGTGAGACGGTCGGCGGCGTCTTCGGCATCATCGATGCGAAAGCGGCCGGCGGAGCGGCGGTAGTCGTCGACGCCCTTGCGGATTTTTTCGATTTGTTTGTCGCCCATGCGGGGCAGGCCCTTGAGGCGGCCGGCGTCGATGGCCTCGGCGAGCTGGTTGATGCTGCCGATCTGGGCGGCGTCCCAGAGCAGGGCGACGGTTTTGGGCCCCATGCCGGGAAGTTTGAGCAACTCGAGAAGTCCTGCGCCATATTTCGCGAGGAGCTGGTCGCGCAGAGGCAGGCTTGAGGTGGCGACGATGGACTGGATATTGGCCGCCATGCTTTTACCGATGCCGGAGATGGCGAGAAGCTGGGTTGCGTCAGACGAAGCCCCGACGAGGTCAACTGTTGTTTGTTCAACGGCTTCTGCGGCATTGCGGTAGCTGCGGACACGGAAGCCGTCGGCGCCGTCGATCTCCATGAGGTCGGCAGTCTCGTTGAGGAGGCGGGCCATCGTGACGTTGTCCATCAGGCGGATTCTCCGCGAACAGTATCAGCCATGGACGCACGGTGAAGCGAGGGGCGGTTTGACAGAAAGCTGGGGACCAGAGTTCCTGGCCCCATGAATCATGGATCAATACCTGGGTGAGGGAACGCCGTTGGAATCAGTAAGGATTTGGATCAGGAGCTGGGTCCGAACAACGATCTTCCTTACCGCCGGAGGGCAGTTGGGAGAACGCTCCAGAGTTTCCAACTACTAAGCCGCATTATGGGTGGCTGCATCTTTCAGCCGGACCACAGCGTCCGCCTGAGGACCTTTTTGGCCCTGGACGATGTCGAATTCCACGTCATCGCCTTCTTTCAGAGTCTTGTAACCATCCAACTGAATTGCCGAGTAGTGAACGAAAACATCCGGCCCGTCATCGCGTCCGATGAATCCGTAGCCCTTGGCGTTGTTGAACCATTTCACTTTGCCTTTGTACTGAGCCACAGGGTTTTGCCTTTCTTGCCACTGGATAGGGTTGATGAGCGCATAGATTGGGGAAGCGCCCACTATCGTCTATGACGCGCATTCGGCAACAAAGGTTTATTGAAAAACCGGCGAGAAGATCACAAAATGAGACCGTCCGAGCAGATTGGGCGCATGCCGGCTGCGGAAAACATTGAAACGGTTGAATAAAGAGCTTTACGAATTCTTTATTTCTTGGTGGAAGCGAAGAACTTTGAGTCCACTCTGACGTGTCTGCATGGGATGTCAGATCGAGCAAATTACAGGAGACGTTGCTCTTCGCATTCGATTATGAGAAATCGAGATACCCTTCAGGACACGGGAACCGAAGAGGGCGTTGTCCCGGTTTCCATCCGGGGCTGACTTCGAATTGTCCCTGGCATCCAGGTGCTATTTCTTTTTCTTTTTGGCGAGGCGGCGGGCATAGAGAAGGACGCTGCAAAGGGTTTTGCCGTCTTTTATGCCGCCGTTTTCGATCATTTTCACTACATCCGAGAGCTTGACGAGCCGGAATTCGATGTCTTCGTCGTCTTCGGGGTGGGCATCGCCGGCCACCAGGCCTTCGGCAAGAAAAACCTTCATCGATTCGCCCAGGAAGCCGGGGCTGCCGTAGTACTCGACGAGCGGTTTCCACTTTTTGGCACGGTAGCCGGTCTCTTCTTCGAGTTCGCGCTGGGCGCCGGTGAGTGGGACTTCGCCGGGTTCCAGCTTGCCCGCGGGGAGTTCCCACAGGAATTGCCCGGCGGCGTGGCGATACTGATGCTCCATGACGATCCACGGGTCGCGCTTGCTTTTGGATTTGTCGACGGCGAGGATAACGACACTGCCGTTGTGGCGGATGATGTCGCGCTCGGAAGGCTTGCCGCCGGGCTCGATGAGCTTGTCGTGGAGCACGCGGAAGAGCGGGCCCTGGAAGACGATTTTGGAGCTGAGGAGTTTCTCACTCTCCTCGGCGGGACCCTTGCCGGATTTTGATTTTTTCGGCGGAGTGTGAGGCTTGGGCTTGGGGGATTTGGCTTTCTTGATTTTGGCGGGCTTCTTTGCCATGCGGAAATGGATCTCCTTGTGCGGACAAGAGAAGTATATGGGAACGGGGATCAGTGAACAGTGGACAGTGGACAGTGAGCAGTGGACAGTGAGCAGTGGACAGTGGACCGTACCTCACACGAATAGAATTCGAATATGGCCGGGATGATTGCGAGTCGAAGGGAGTTCTGCATCGAAGGCGGCGGGCGTGGCATCCTTAACACAGCCCATTTTCTGCCCGGACCCGTCTAAACGGGGTTCATGCCAAGCGAAGCTGATCGGAAGGTACGCGTTGCCGAGTTCTGAGTGTTATCCCATCGACGTGGCTCCCGGAATGAGCCGATTATTCAAGGACTATTGCGCCGGAGAGCCGGGCGTGCGGGCTTTCTATCCGTCGCTGCCGCGCGATATGGGCTGGCAGGAACGATGTCCCCGGCCTGATCACTGGAATGAGGTTGTCGAGGTTTTGGCTGAGCAGAACCCCTCGGCGTCGGCGGGAGCGGCACTGGAGGCGCTGAAGGCGGGCGCAGGGCACAGTGCTGACGGGGCAGCAGGTGCCTGTTCTGGGTGGGGTTCTTTATACGGCTTTCAAGGCAGCGACGATACTGGCACGGGCCCGGACAGCGACTGCAAGCGGCAGACCCCATGTAGCCGTGTTCTGGTTAGCCACCGAAGATCACGATTTCGCAGAAGTCAATCACGTTACATTTCCCTCGAGAAAACAGCTGCGCAAGCTGGTGTATGAAAAGACGCCGGCGGCGCCTGTGCCGGTGGGCGGCGTGGTGCTCGATGAGTCGATCGAGCCGCTGATCGACCAGGCGTGGGAACTGCTGGGCGCGTCGGACGCGATGGATGCCTTGGCAGCGGCGTACAAGCCAGGGCGGACATTCGGGCAGGCGTTCAGGGATTTTTACGCAAAGGCGTTTGCGGCGCAGGGACTGCTGATACTGGATGCGGCGGGGCGCGAAGTGCATCGGCTGGGCGCGTCGGTACTGCGAGCGGCGATAGAACGCGCGGATGAACTGCATGCGGCGCTGCTGGAGCGGAACAAAGCACTGGAAAAGGCCGGATATCATGCGCAGGTTTCTGTATTGCCCGAGTCGAGCCTGCTGTTCCTGCTGGATGAGCGGACCGGGGCGCGGCAGGCGCTGAAACGGATTCCGGCTAGCGCGGCCGAGCCGAACGATCTTTGGCAGGCGGGGCGCGAGCGGTTTACGACGGCTGATTTGCTGGGCGTGCTGGCTGCGGAGCCGGAGCGGATTTCGCCTGCGGCGCTGCTGCGTCCGGTTTTTCAGGACTACCTGCTGGGGACATCGCTGATTGTGGGCGGGCCGGCGGAAATTGCGTACTTTGCGCAGTCGGCAGTGCTGTACGAGCGCATTTTAGGGCGGGTGACGGCGTCGGAGCCGAGGCTATCCGCAACCTTGATTGAGCCGCCTATCGGAGAGTTGCTGCGGAAGCACGAGATGGAGTTGGACCGGGTGTTCAAGGAGAATGCCGACTCGCTGGCGCAATTGCTGGCGGCGCGGGCGATGCCGGTGGCCGGCAAGCGGAAACTGGCTGCGGCGGGAACGGCGCTGGATGCGGAGCTTGGGCCGCTGGTTGACTACATGAAGGCGATGGACACGGGGCTGGGGCTGTCCGCGGAGACGGCGGCGCGGAAGATGCGCTACCAGATGAACCGGCTGCGGCGGCTGGCGGCGAACTTCGAGTTGCAGCGCGAGGACTCGCTGCGGCGCCATGCAGAGGCGATTGAGCGCGCGCTGAATCCGGGCGGAGTGTTGCAGGAGCGGGTGCACGGGGCGGCGTACTATTTTGCCCGCTATGGCTTCGAACTGGCGGAGACGCTGATGGCGCTGGCGGGAGATGCGTGTCCGGGGCATAAGGCCGTGTGGATCTGAGAAGGACAGTTGTCAGTTATCAGCTTTCAGTCGTCACTATCGCAGCGCAGCGGACTCACAGAACTGGGAACTGACAACTGAAGACTGGCAACTGAAGACTGACAACTGACAACTGAAACCTAGGAACTGGCGGTTGGTTCGAGGGCGGGTTCTTTAGTCGGGGGGCCAGTCAGGTCCCAGCCGGCGTGGCCGTGGTAGGTGTCGGCGAAGAGCTGGAAAGTGCGGCCGCAGGCGGTGCACTGGAAGTTGTGCTCGACGGTTTCGGCGGGCCACTCGGGGTTGAAAAGATTCTGCAAGGGGCAGGAGCTTTCGGTCATGACAAAGACCCCCGTATCGACAAGGCCAAGAAGGCGGCGGGCGAGTTCGAGGTACTCGCGCGGCTTGTCGGTGCTGAGGCCCGCGTGGAACTCGTCGCACTTGGCGCAGGGTGGCATTGGAGCAGTGTGCCACCATCGTGCGGCGATGGGCGTCATAACAAAGGTGCTGGGGTAATGGTTCCCAAAAGGCACTTGGGTGTGGCCGGCTAACGCGTTGTCAGGTGGAACTCGAAGAGGATTCCGTCAACTGAAGCCGAAAGCTGATGACTGACAACTGAAAACTGACGACTGGCATACTCAGTGCGCCTTGTGCTTCAGGGCGATCGGTTCAACTGTATAATTCCAGCCGAAATGCGGGGGATAAACGATGAAGCGTCTTTTCATGTGGGCGTGGGTGTGCCTGGCGGTATCTGCACAGGCGCAGACGCAGAATGCTCCGTGTGCGGCTCCGGGAGAACAGAATGTATTTCTGGAGGTGCAGACGATCCGGCTATGGCCCGGTGACGCTCCGCAGGCGAAGGGGAAAGGATGCCAGGACATCCCGACGCTGACGATCTTCGCTCCGCAGTCGGGGCAGGAGAACGGGTCGGCGGTGGTGATTTTTCCGGGCGGGTCGTACGCGCACCTGGCGACGAACCTGGAAGGGCGACAGATCGCGAACTGGTTCAATGCGCACGGGTTTCGAGCGTTTGTGCTGCGCTATCGGCTGACCTCGGACGGTTATGTGCTGCCGGTGCCGCTGCTTGATGCGCGCAGGGCGATCCAGACGGTGAGGGCGCGGGCAAGGGACTACCATATCGACCCGAACAAGATTGTGGTGATCGGATTTTCGGCGGGCGGGCACCTGGCGGCGCTGGCCGCAACGCAGCCTACGGAGGGAAATCCGGATGCCGAAGATGCGATTGACCGGGTCTCGAGCCGGCCAGATTTCCTGGTGCTGGGATATCCGTGGATCGGAGCGATTTCGAGCGACACGTCGCACCTGAGTTACTGCAAGATCTTCAACCTGATGGACAAGTGCGAGGTGCTGCGCGCGGCGTATTCCCCCGATTTATTTGTGACGGCGAAGACGCCGCCGACCTTCTGGTATCACACGGCGGATGACGAGACGGTGCCGGTCGAGCAGGGGCTCAGGTTTTACGAGGCGCTGATCAAGGCAGGCGTGCCGGCGGAGGCGCATATTTTTGAGCACGGCTCGCACGGGTCGGGACTGGGGCGCGGCGATGCATCGATGGATCAGTGGCCGGAATTGCTGGAGACCTGGCTTCGAGTGCATGGTCTGTTGACGAAGGCAGGGAATGGGAATTAGGGAACCCAGATTAGAAAACAGCCAGCCAGGTTCAATTTTGATCTGATAAGAGCGGCTTCTTCTGCCGCTTATTTATGTGTGGTGCCATGGCGCAGGGTCAGGAATGCAGAATCGGCGCGTCTTGCGGCGCTGGGTGCACGTCAATTTAGAATCCAGTATCAACAACGCAACCGGATTTTCCCCGAAACGGCTGCGGTAAATGGGTAGGACTTTTCCGGAGGAATTTTCAGCGATGAATGCATTGCGCCACCTTTTTCAAAGTGGAGGCGTCCTGGCTTGTGTGTGCGCCGCGGCTTCTCTTTTGCTATCTCCATTCGCCGTGCGAGCACAGGAACGTCCAGCGGCGGCGCAGCAGCAGGCGCAACAGCCTGCACAGCAACCACAGCACTCGGGCGGCGAGGAGCAGAAGGAAGCTGCTCCCAGGGAGACTCCGATTCCGCCGGAGAAGAGCTCGGTTACGCATCACGAATTGACGCTGGGCGGCAAGTCGCTGAAGTACACAGCGACGGCGGGCACGCTCCTGATTCGCGACGAGGAAGATAAGCCGTACGGCAGCATCTTCTACGTGGCATACACGCTGGATGGGGTAGATCCCACGACGCGGCCGGTGAGTTTTTTGTATAACGGCGGTCCGGGATCGGCAACCCTCTGGTTGCATATGGGATCGTTCTCGCCGGTGCGTATTGAGACGGACAGCCCCAAGGCGACGGCGGGACCGCCGTTCAAGCTGGTGCCGAATCAATATTCGTTGCTGGACAAGACGGACCTGGTGTTTATCGATGCGCCGCTCACGGGTTATTCACGCGCGGTGGGCAAGGGGCAGGCCAAGGATTTCACAGGAGTGGACGAGGATCTGAAGGCATTCGACCGGTTCATTGCGCGATATATCACCGCGAACCAGCGGTGGAATTCACCGAAGTTTCTGATCGGCGAATCGTATGGAACGACGCGGTCGGCGGGGTTGTCGGACCTGTTGGGCGAGGATGGGATCCAACTGAACGGGATCGTGCTGATCTCGTCGATTTTGAATTACGCGATCCGCTCGCCCGGATACGACACGATCTTTGTCGACAACCTTCCCAGTTATGCGGCTGCGGCGTGGTATTTCGACAAGGTGCAGAACAAGACGCCGGATGTTGCCAGCTGGGTGCAGCAGGCGCGCGAGTTTGCCGCAGGGCCGTATGCGGCGGCTCTATTTCAGGGGGATAAATTGCCGGCGGCGCAGCTTGACTCGGTGGCGAAGGAGATGAGCCGGCTGACCGGGCTCAGCGTGGAGTACATCAAGGAGGCGAACCTGCGCGTAGCCCCGACGCGGTTCCGCAAGGAAGTGATGCGCAGCGACCGCCGGACGCTGGGCCGCTACGACATGCGCTTTGAGGGCGAAGACGTGGATGCGGCAGGCGAGAATCCGAGCTACGATCCCTCGGATACGGGAATTACAGGCGCATATGTGGCCATCATTCACGATTACCTGGAGCGCGAGTTGAAGTGGGAGTCGACGGATACGTATCGGCCGAGCGCGGGCAGCATCCAGCAGTGGGACTGGAAGCACAAGCCGGCAGGTAGCGCGCCGGGACCGATGGGCACGCAGCAGTTGCCGTACGTGGCTGGGGATCTGGGGGCGGCGATCCGCAAGAATCCGCACCTGCGGGTGTTTTCGGCGAATGGATATTTCGATCTGGCGACGCCGTTTTTTGCGACCGAGTACGACCTGGATCACATGGACCTGGAGCCGGAGTTGCGGGGAAATGTGCAGTTTGGGTACTACCCGTCGGGACACATGATCTATCTGAATGTGGACGCGCTGCACCAGTTGAAGGATGACCTGGCGGGGTTTATCGATAAGGCGACGAAGCAGTAGGTTGAACCCGCTCATCGCGATGAAACTGCGATGAACGGGGTACAGCGATAGTTCCGGTTGTTACTGCGGTTGAGGGGCTGAGCCGTCGGCTGGCGGCGGGCCGCCGGGGCCGTTGCGGCGCATACGTTGCTGCATGGCATCAAATTTCGGTTTCTGATCGTCGGTCAGGAGGGCCTTGATGCTGTTGTTGGTGCCCTCGGCGATGGTGCGCATCTGCGTGCGGCGATCATCAGGAGCCAGCGACTGGTTCTGGAAGAGGGCCTGCATCTTCTGCTGGCGTTCGACGAGCAGGGGTTTGATCTGGGTCTGCTGGTCCGAAGTGAGGTTGAGTTCGCGGGTCAGGCGCTCGAGCTGGCGATTGGGGTCCATGTGCATGCCGCGGCCGCCGGGCCCGGCCTGGCTTTGATCCTGGGGTGGGGGTGGGTTGTCCTGGGCGACGGCGCCGGTTACGCCGAGGGTGAGCAGACCGGCGAGTGCCATGGTGAAAAGCTTGGTTTGCATAGGTTGATGAATCCTCCGATTCTCAAGAGAACCGGCGCCTCCTGCGAGATCCGCGCGGTTCTTCGTGACTTGCCTCCCGTGCGGATAATGCCTGCCCGGGATGCCGTTCACCGAGGTAGACGGGAAACCAGACCGGGGGATGCGGAGAGGCGTGCGAATTTGTTTGGAGAAAGAGGGGCCTAAAAATGAGAGGCGGGCGAGCCGGCTTCGGGAGTGGAAGGATTCCCGGAACCGACTGCCCGCTGGACCCTGAACCGGGTCTAGGTGGTATGTTTAGTGTAGGCCTCTTGTACCGGAAAGCAAGTTCTTTTTTGGCACGAACTCCCGATTCGTGACAGCAGTCACAGAACCCTCCCACATGACGCCGTACGGCGTTGACCGTGAGGGTTTGCCCCTGATACAAAAAGGTGTTCTAAGCGTTTTCACTGATTTAGTGAAGTAACCAAAAATCCTGCAAGGTTGTCGCTCCCTGGTGGTTCCATCGCAACGACAAAAAATGGGTCGTTGGGTATCACGGGCAGGTCGCGCCAACTCAGCCGTAACCGGTCGCTAAACCCCATCAGGAGAATGTGAAACCGGCAACGGAAAACCCTGTCTGCGTGAGTTAACCGAATACAAAGATGGAAGAAATCGTTCAACAAGTCGGTGCGCTTCTGATCGGCGCAATCCCTACAACACTGCTCTTCATCGTGCTGGTGGCCGCCTATCAGCTGCTGGTGCAGGGACCGCTGAACCGTACGCTGGCGGAGCGCCGCGCCCGGACCGAAGGCGCCGTGGAGAATGCCCATAAGGCGATTACCCAGGCTGAGGCCAAGGCCGCGGAGTATGCCGAGAAGCTGCGCCATGCACGCGCCGAGATCTTCAAGATGCGGGAACAGAGGGCGAAACAGCGGAATGCTGAACGCGAAGCCGCACTGGAAACTGCCCGCAAAGCTGCCGGCGTAAAGGTGAACCAGGCCAGAGCAGAGATGGATGTCGAGGCGGAACACGCGAAACAGGCGATTCTCGGTTCGGCGGGAGATTTGGCCAATCAGGTGGTTCGAGCGGTGCTTCCGCTGGCTGCCGGGAGTTCCCGTTGAAACATCGTTCGACGCAATCCCGCATTTCTATTCTGCTTTACAGTTTCATGCTGTTTGGTTGGCTGATGCTGACCACGATTGCGCCGGTCTGGGTGGCATCGGGACAGCAGAGCCCGGAACTGCCGGCGCAGCCGGCTGTCGAATCGCCGTCGGAAGAGGTGCAGAATCCGGCGCGCAGCCAGGCGGCGAAGACCGAAGAACAGGAGAACGACCAGTACCGGCATGCGCCGATTGTGCAGTCGCTGGCGCGATTACTGCACATGGATGTGGAGACAGCGGCGCGGACGTTTGAGATTTTCAACGTCAGCGTGGTGGTGCTGGGCATTGTGATTCCCCTGGTGCGGATCATGCCGCGGTTAATGCGGAAACGGTCGGAGAAAATTCGGGCCGATATTGAGGCGGCGCGGAAGACAACCGAAGATGCGAATACGCGACTGAGCGCGGTGGAAGCAAAGCTGGCGAGTCTGGACCAGGAGATTGCGGCTTTCCGTGCGGAGGTTGAGCAGCAGATCGCGCAGGACGAGCAGCGCGGCAAGGCGGCTCTCGAAGAGGACAGTGCGCGAATTGTGGCATCGGCGGAGGCGGAGATCAGCGTAGCGGCGGCCCAGGCCAGGCGCTCGTTGCGGCACTTTGCGGCGGACCTTGCGATTGAGCAGGCGGCGAAGAAGCTGGTGTTAACTGCGGAGACGGACCGGGAACTGATCGCGGAATTTGTGAGCCAGGCGGCTCGCGACGGCATGAACGGCGGAGGTAAGAACTGATGGCCGCGGCATTCGCAGCACGCTATGCACGCGCATTCGCTGACGTCGTGTCATCGGCAAAGTTGGATACAGCGGCGCTGGACCGGCAGTTTCATGATTTTCTGGCGTCGTGGGATGGAAGCACGGACCTGCGCGAGGTGTTTTTGAACCCGGCGGTGGCGGCGGCACAGAAGGTTGCGATCCTGGACAAGCTGAACGCGAAGATGGGATTGCAGCGCGAATTGCGCAACCTGCTGGCGGTGCTGATCAACAACGACCGCATCCGCGATGTGCGTGAAGTGGCGACGGCGTGGCGCGCAGAGATACAGGAGCGGATGGGCATTCGCCAGGCGGAGATTGTGACGGCGCGGGAGTTGGGCGCGACGGAGCGCGACGAACTGGTGGCTGGAGTAGGCAAGCTGGCGGGCTCGCGCATCGAACCCACGTTCAAGCTGGATCCGGCGATTATCGGCGGGACCGTGGTGCGAGTCGGATCGACGGTGTGGGATGGATCGGTGCGGGGGCGGCTGGAGAGATTGAAGGAAGCGTTGATTAGCGGCTAGAGCCGCCAGTTATCAGTGATCAGTTTTCAGTTGTCAGTTTTCGGTTTTAGTTGTCATTAGTTGATAAACGAACGGAACTAAGGAATCAGTTTTCGGTGGTCAGTAAAGAAAGTTTCCAGCTGTCGATCTCGCACCCGGCGATCGGTTGACTGAGAACTGTGAACTGAAAACTGAGAACTGCAAGGAACTTGCAAATGGCTCAGATCAAGGCAGACGAGATTACGCAAATCCTTCGCGAGCAGATCGCGAACTACGACTCGAAGGTCCAGGTCGACGAGGTCGGGACCATCACGTCGCTGGGCGACGGCATTGCCCGCCTCTACGGGCTCGACAAGGTGATGGCGGGCGAACTGCTTGCCTTCCCTCACGGTATTGCCGGGCTGGCCCTCTCTCTGGAAGAGGATCAGGTGGGCGCTGTGGTCTTAGGCGACTACACCGAGCTTCGCGAAGGCGATGAGGTGAAGCGGACGGGAAAAATCCTGTCCGTGCCGGTGGGCGAAGGCATGATCGGGCGCGTCGTAAATGCGCTTGGCGTACCCATTGATGACAAGGGACCGATCGCAAGCACAGAGACCCTGCCGGTGGAGCGGCTGGCTCCCGGCATCATCGACCGGCAGCCGGTGCGTGATCCGATGGCGACAGGCCTGAAGGCCATTGACGCCATGATTCCGATTGGCCGCGGACAGCGCGAGCTGATCATCGGCGACCGGCAGACGGGCAAGACGGCCGTGCTGCTGGATACCATTATCAACAACGCGAAGAACGACCTGATCTGCATCTATTGCGCGATCGGGCAGAAGCGGTCTTCGATCGCGCAGGTGGTGCAGACGCTGACCGAAGCCGGAGCGATGGGGCACACGGTGATCGTGGCTGCCTCGGCTTCGGAGCCCGCGCCGATGCTGTATCTCGCGCCCTATGCGGCGTGCGCCATCGGCGAGTACTTCCGCGACAACGGCAGGCACGCGCTGGTGATGTACGACGATCTGTCGAAGCACGCGATGGCGTATCGCGAGATCTCGCTGCTGCTGCGGCGTCCGCCGGGCCGCGAGGCGTATCCGGGCGACGTGTTCTACTTGCACTCGCGGTTGCTGGAGCGGGCTTCGAAGCTCAGCGACAAGCGCGGCGGCGGATCGCTGACGGCGCTGCCGGTGATCGAGACGCAGGCCGGCGACGTTTCGGCCTACATTCCGACCAACGTGATTTCGATTACGGACGGGCAGATCTTTCTGGAAACCGACCTGTTCAACTCCGGCGTGCGTCCGGCCGTGAACGTGGGACTTTCGGTTTCGCGCGTGGGCTTCTCGGCGGCGATCAAGGCGGTGAAGCAGGTGGGTTCGACGCTGAAGCTGGACCTGGCGCAGTACCGCGAGTTGGCGGCATTTGCGCAGTTCGGTTCGGACCTGGATCCGCTGACGCAGAAGCAGCTGAACCGCGGGCAGCGGCTGACGGAGTTGCTGAAGCAGCCGCAATTCCAACCGCTGACGTGGCAACGGATGGTGGTCATCTTGTTCTCAGGTACGCAGGGATACCTCGACGATATCGAAGTCTCCGGCATCCGCGCCTTTGAGGACGGACTCTACAAGTATTTCGACAGCGCGCAGAGTGCACTGATGGAAGACCTGACAAAGAAGAAGTCGCTGGACGATGACCTGAAGAACCGGCTGCACGCGGCTATGAAGGAATACAAGGCGAATTTTGTGGCCGAGTTGCAGGCGGCAAAGGCGTAAAAACGAGTGAACAGTGAACAGTGCACAGTGGGAAGTAAAACTGCTGATCCAAATCCACTGATCGCTGTTCACTGACCACGGTGCACTGAGAAGACCAATGGCGAACGTACTGGATCTACGGCGGCGGATACGCAGCGTGAAGAACACGCGGCAAATCACCAAGGCCATGAAGATGGTCTCGGCGGCGAAGCTGCGTCGTGCGCAGGAGCGGGCGCTGGCGGCGCGGCCTTACGCGAAGATGATCACCAGCGTGCTGGAGTCGCTGACGCGGCGCGTGGATATCTTTGACGAGGAGACCGGCAACCTGCGGCATCCGCTGTTTGCCACGCGGCCGGAGAAGCGCGTGCTCATCGTGGTGATCAGCGGCGACAAGGGGTTTGCGGGCGCCTTCAACGCGAATATTACCAAGACAGCATTCCAGTTCATCAGCGGGAACCCGGAGAGGGAAATCGACATCGAGGCGATCGGCCGCAAGGGACGCGACCTGCTGCGGCGGCGCTATCCGGTTGCGACCTATAGCGAGCTGACCGACGAGAACGGAAACAAGCGGCAGGCGCGCAACGAGCGCAAGGGAAAAGTCGAGATCACGGGCGATCATCCGGGGATGCTGCTGAAGCTTGAGGCGACCCGTGTGTTCGACCTGGCGCAGAGCATCATCTCGCGCTATGTGCACGAGGAGATCGACGCCGCCTACATCGTCTACAACGAATTCAAGTCGGTAATTGCGCAGCGGCTGGTGGTGGAGCGGCTGTTGCCGATTCTCGAGATCGGCGCGCAGCAGATTACGGGCGCGGTCGAACCGACCGAAGAAGAACGCGAGCGCGCGGCGCACGCTGCATTGAGTGCGGGAATCACGCTTGAAGAGGCAAACACCGATGAGGCCGACGAGGAAGCGAAGAAATTCGGCACGGCCAACGTGGATTACATCTACGAGCAGCCGGCGGAGGAACTGTTCAACGGGCTGCTGCCGCAGTACATCTTTGCAATGCTGTATCACGCCATGACGGAATCGGTGGCCGCGGAGCACGCGGCGCGCATGACGGCAATGGATTCGGCGACAAACAATGCATCGGACATGATCGACGCATACACATTGTTGATGAACCGCGTGCGGCAGGCAGCGATCACCAAGGAAATTATTGAGATTGTCAGCGGAGCGGCGGCGGTTTAGGAAAAGCCGGCAGTCAGTAGCTGGTAGCCGGTAGGTGAGTCAAAAGCTACTGGCTACGAGCTACGAGCTACAAGCTACAGGCCCAAAGAAGAAGGAACAAATGGCAGAGAACATTGGCAAAGTGATCAAGATTTCCGGCCCGGCGGTGGACGTGCAGTTTGAAGAAGCGACGATGCCGCCGATTTACCAGGCGCTGCGCGTGACCAGCGAAGGCTTCGACGTGCCCTCACCGATCAGCGTGATCCTTGAGGTGCAGCAGCACCTGGGCGAGGGACGCGTGCGCACGGTGGCGATGGAAGCGACCGACGGCATGGTGCGCGGCATGAAGGCCATCGACCAGGGTGGGCCGATTCGCGTTCCAGTGGGCAAGGAGACGCTGGGGCGCGTGATCAACGTGATCGGCGAGCCGGTGGACGAACTGGGTCCGATCGGTGAGAAGCAGCGCATGCCGATTCACCGTCCGGCGCCGCTGTTCGATGAGCAGTCGACGCACGAGGAGATGTTTGAGACCGGCATCAAGGTCATCGATCTGATCCAGCCGTTTTTGAAGGGCGGCAAGATCGGCCTGTTTGGCGGCGCCGGCGTGGGCAAGACGGTCATTATCCAGGAGCTCATCAACAACGTGGCGCAGCAACACGGCGGCTACTCGGTCTTTGCCGGCGTGGGCGAGCGTACCCGCGAGGGGAACGACCTGTGGCTGGAGATGACCGAGTCGGGCGTGATCAAGCCGGGCAAATGGCAGGACTCAAAGTGCGCGCTGGTGTACGGGCAGATGACGGAGCCGCCCGGCGCGCGGTTGCGCGTGGCGCTGACGGGATTGACGGTCGCCGAGTACTTTCGCGACGAGGAAGGCGCGGACACGCTGCTGTTTATCGACAACATTTTCCGGTTTACGCAGGCGGGTTCGGAGGTTTCGACGCTGCTGGGCCGCATGCCTTCGGCGGTGGGATACCAGCCGAACCTGGCAACTGAAATGGGTGAGTTGCAGGAGCGGATTACATCGACGAGCAAGGGCTCGGTGACTTCAGTGCAGGCGGTGTACGTGCCCGCGGATGACTTGACCGATCCGGCGCCGGCGACGACCTTCGCTCACCTGGACGCGACCACGGTGTTGAGCCGTCCGCTGTCAGAACTGGGCATTTATCCGGCGGTCGATCCGCTGGCGTCGACATCGCGCATTTTGTCGGCGCGCATTGTGGGGGACGAGCACTACAACGTGGCGCAGGGTGTGAAGAAGATTCTGCAGCGTTACAAGGATCTGCAGGACATCATTGCGATTCTGGGCATCGATGAGCTCTCGGAAGAGGACAAGCTGACGGTGGCGCGGGCGCGCAAGGTGCAGAAGTTCCTGTCGCAGCCGTTCCACGTGGCCGAGCAGTTCACGGGCATTCCGGGAACGTTTGTGAAGATTGCGGACACGGTGCGTGCGTTCGGCGAGATTATTGCCGGTAAGCACGACGATATTCCTGAGCAGGCCTTCTACATGAAGGGCGGCATCGAGGAAGTGCTGGAAACGGCGGAGAAGCTGAAGGCAACGGCGTAGGAGCAGTTGTCAGTGGACAGTGGACAGCGATCAGTACATCGAGCTGATACAAGCTGCTTCAACTGAACACTGTTCACTGTGCGCTGTGAACTGGCGACCGAAGGGAGCCAAATGGCTGACGAATCCAATTCGCTGCGGGTCCGGCTGGTGTCACCGGAGCGCATTCTGTTTGACACCACGGCGGATGCGGTAGAACTGCCTGCGAAGAACGGCTACATGGAGGTGCTGTACGGGCACGCTCCGCTGCTGGCCGAACTGGGCGCGGGCGATGTGCGCCTGCATGGGGCACACGATTCCGATTCAGGCGGCGAGCAGATCTACAACGTGTCGTGGGGGTTCGTCGAAGTGCTGCCGGACCGGGTGACGATCCTGGCGAATGATGCGCTGAAACCCGAGGAGATTGACGTGCAGCGGGCGCAGCAGCAACTCGATCGCGGCCAGAAGGAATGGAACGAGGCCGGCGACAGCGAAGAGAAGTACGCCGACGCGCTGCATCGGATTTCCGAGGCCGAGGCCAAGCTGGCCACGGCTCAAGAGAAGCACTAGAGGTGTTCGTGCTCTCCCACCCTAAACGCAAACTACGCGTTTAGGATAAGGCACCCAGAATTAGAGGATTCCGCACCCGCAGAGCGGATCGGAGAAGGCCCTGCTCGATGAGCAGGGCCTTTGTGCGTCTGGGCTTGTTGGTGTCAGGGGTGGTTCGGATCGACGGGTGTCACTTCGCCCACGATGCGGCTGGTCACGTGGGTCTTTTCGAATTCGCGGTTCTGGGCGTCGAGGATGACCTGGCGGTGGAAGAAATAGAGCACGTGGATCTTGAACTCTGTGGAGAAGTCGACGGGGAACCAGACGCCGTCGGGTTGCGGTGCATAGCGGATGGTGAAGCCGAGGCCGGGCACGTCGGTGCCGAGCAGGGTGCGAACGGCGAAGGGAACCTTGCGAGCCATCCCGGTGGTGATGAGGACGGGTTGGAAAGCCTGGGTGTCGATGTAGGCGTCGCCGCTCCAGCCGAAGTCGTTTTTCTCTTTGGGGCGGAAGGTGATGTGGAAGACGTCGCGGTCGTTGAGGTGCTCGCGGCCGATCAGGCGGAAGGTGTAGTTGGCCTGGTCCTTTGTCGTCAGCGGGAAGAGATGTTGCGCAATGCCGTCTTTGGATTTGTCGTGAATGAGGCCCCAACGGATGTTTTCAACGAGATCGCGGTCTAGTGTCTCGTCGCTGTTGGGATCGAAGACGGGATCCTTGTCTTTCTCCTTGTCCTTCTTTTCTTTCTTATCCTTCTTGTCCTGGTCGGCCTGACCTTGAGTGGCGGCCTTATCTTTGTCGGCGTCCTTGGGTTTGTCTTCGTCGCGGGGGAGCAGGGCGGTGTAGGTGATGAGCTTGTGATTCTTCATGTAGCGCCCGTCGACCTTAAGCAGCTGTTCCTGGGTGTTGTCGGCGGATGGAGTGAAGCGGTAATCGGTGATTTCCTCGCACATGACGGTTTTCCCGCGTCGCGAGGTCATTTTGGCGTGCTGAACGTAGACGTAGTGGGCGCGTTCGGCCTCGGCCTGGTCCTGGTTGGTGGCGACGCGGGCCATGATGGATTCGGCGGTGGGCAGCTGCTGCGGAGGGCTGTTAGCGCACAAGCCGGCTGAGCAACAGAGCAGGAGAGCGCCGGCTGCCGCTGGTCGGAGGAGTGTCATTTCAAGCTCCAGCGTTGCGGGGGGTCAGGGAGTGACGCTATGCGACTTCAACGCTAGCAAGGACACGAGCATCGGGGAAAAGTTGTTGACGGGTGCATCTGAGAAAAGTTTATTTCGGCGCCGAGGGCGCGGTTGTCGGGGCGGGAGCAGTTGTTGCGGCTCCGCGTTTGAAGTGGACCTGGGCGGGCGGCTGATCGGGCTCCGTCTGCGTCCAGGTGCCGTTGACTTCGTTGCCGTCGGCGCTGACGACGCCGACGAATTCACCGCGAATGGGGGTGTCCTGGCCATTCACGCTGACAACGTCGTCGACGCTCATGGTGATGTCGGTTCCCTTCACGGTGGTCGACTTCACCTTGATTCCGAGGATGTTCTCGTCGTTATTGTCGAACGTGGAAGTGACGGTCCCGTCTTTGGCGACTACAACGTGCCAGGCGACGTGGAAGGTCGTGCCATTCGCTTCGAGGGTACCCTGCCAGTCGCCCACCAGCTGGGACTGGGCGGCGCAGAAGGGGCTGATTGCAATGGTGATGAGTGCAAGGATTGGCAGCTTGATGAGGGATGCTGGTTTCATGGATCTCCTTACCTGGGGACTGTCGAAGTCCGGCTTTCTGCAAAAGGGGTTTACGGGGGCGAAATTGCGCGCAGAACAGGATACGCCGGAGCAGAAGGGAAAGTTCAAGTCATCTCGCGGGTTCCGCAGGGCAGTTTTGGGGCGTGGGAGGACAGGCTTCCCTGATGGCGGATATGGCAGATTTGGAAATGGTTTAGCCGGAGGGAATGCTATCAGGTCGAAGCGACCAAGCGGGGAGCGAGGACCCTGCAACATTTCGAAATGGCAGGTTATTTCCTAATCTTTCCTCAGCGCCTACAATTGCCATTGTTATGGGCAAAACGAAGGTAGAAACGTTCCAGGTGGCATGTCCCGACTGCGGGGCGATGATCCTTGTGGATGCGAGCACGGGGTTGGTGATCACCCACACCTCGGCGCCGCGGAAGCGGATGTTTGAAGACCTCGAAACCGCGGCGAAGGCGATGCGCGAGCACGATGAGCGGAAGGAGTCGATCTTCCGTCAGTCGGTTGACGCGGAGAAGAACAAGGAAGATCTGTTTGACAAGAAGTTTGCTGAGGCGCTGAAGAAGGCCAAAGATGCGCCGGCGGGCAAACCGCTGCGCGATTTCGACCTGGATTGAAGTGGTTTGCGAGCCTTGGAGTTCGACGATTGCAGCGGGAGCGGTGCGCGCTGGATTTCCTCGGCTGCTGCAACTCACGGGCATGCATCTGAATACGGAGGAGAGAGGTCATGGTCCTTACGCCAGTTCTGGAAAGTGAGAGACGGTCTCAGAGGGTTACCGAAATGCCGCGAAGAGAATCGTTTGATTGGGTGAACGCTGCCGCGTGTGGGGCGCTGATTACCGGCGGCCTGATGCTGTTGTGCGGGCAGAAGCGCGCTGGGTTGGTAATGGCTGCCTCGGGCGCAGCGCTGGCGATGATGGACAACGAGGAGACGCTGCGCCGCTGGTGGGAAGCGCTGCCGGAGTACGTGGATCGCGCGCAGTATATGTTTGAACAGGTGCGCGATGCGGTGGATGACATCACGGAAAAGGGCGAGGCGATGCGGCGGGTGCTGAGGCGCGAGCCGGGGCCGACCATTCCGGCGTGAAGGGCTGGCGGGGTTCGAGGTGTCAGCACGCCTGATTGGATGGATCGGGCCGCGAAAAGCTTCGCATCGCTGGACCGCCCCAGCGACAAGGATCCGTCGCTGGAGACCCCCGAAAGCCGCTCCGCCTCAGGATGACACATCATTCCCACGATCAGATTCCCAGTTGCTTCCGGCCGGCGTCGGAGATACGGTGGGGAGTCCATTTGGGTTCCCAGACAAGATTGACGTCTACCTTGCTGAGGTCGGGGATGGTGGCGAGGCGGTTGTGTACCTGCTCGAGGATCAGGCCGGAGGCGGGACAGAACTGCGTGGTCAGGGTCATGGTGACCTTGACCCACTGGCGCGGCCAGGCGGGGGTAGAGTCGGGGTCGGGACCGGTTTCGATGGCGTAGATGAGGCCGAGATCGACCAGGTTCAGCTTGACTTCGGGGTCGAAGCAATCGCGGAGAGCGGTGAGGATCTGGGATTCGGTCAGCATCAGCTACTAGCTTCTAGCCTCCAGCTCCTAGCTTAGTTCCTGCGGCTGCGGTGGTCTGCCGTGCGGGGTTGGGATCGTGCTCTCCCAAGTCTCAAAAGCGAATCCCGGGGCACCCGGCGCTGAGAGGAGGCAACTTCAGGTTCTGCCACTCGCTCCGCTCGGTCGGAATGACAATGCGTGCGATATCAGCGCCCAAATAAGCCACAGTGGAAAGCTAGTTCTTGCGTTCGACTAGATAGCGGGCTACGGACTTGAGGCCATCGGCGCGGGCGCCGTAGGGGGCCAGCGCGGCGAAGGCTTCTTCGATGAGGGCGGCGGCGTCGCGCTGGCTCTGCTCGATGCCGTAGACGGCGGGCCAGGTGGCTTTTTCCGTGGCCTGATCCTTGCCGGCGGTTTTGCCCAGGTGGGCGGAGTCGACGGTCATGTCGAGCATGTCGTCGACGATCTGGAAGGCAAGGCCGGCTTTGCGGCCGAAGATGTCGAGGCGGGCAACGTCGTCGGCCGTGGCTCCGGCGTAGACGCCGCCGGTGACAACGCTGACGCGGATGAGGGCGCCGGTCTTGGCGCGATGGATGGCTTCGACAAGCTCGGGCGTGGGCTTCGAGATGCTCGCTCTCGATGTCGAGCACCTGGCCGCCGATCATGCCGTCGACGGTGCCGACGGCGTTGGCGATGAGGCCGATGATCTGCACGGTTGCGGCGGGCGGCGTGTCGAGGCCGGCGAGGATTTCGAAGGCGCGGGTTTGCAGCGCATCGCCGGCGAGGATGGCGATGGCTTCGCCGAAAGCCACGTGGCAGGTTGGCTTGCCGCGGCGCAGGTCGTCGTTGTCGAGCGCGGGCAGGTCGTCGTGGATGAGCGAGTAGGTGTGCAGCATCTCGATGGCCGCGCCGAGGCGCTCGATGCCGCGGGGAAGCGAGCCTGCGATGGTGACGGCGGCCTGCATGGCGAGCACGGGGCGCAGGCGCTTGCCGCCGGCAAAGACAGAGTGGCGCATGGCGCCGTGGATCGACGCGGGACAGTGTCGACGCGTGGGAATCAGCGCTTCGAGCGCGCGATCGGTGAGTTCCGCGCCTTCCTGGATCAGCGATTTCACATCGGTCGGCATTCCTCTTCATGATAACCGAGGTTCAGGCATCGGACGCTCGGCTGCGCGTGCGCGCCAGCTTTCGCTCGACTAGAAAGAGAACGTGATGCAGGCCGAGAAGCGATGAGACTCAGCCAGCGTCCCATGATCACGTCGCCGGTTGTGGTCCAGTCCACGTCGAGGTCGGACCGCGCCCTGCGGGACGGGAACGACCATCAGGCCGTCGTCGCGGCGGGGCAAGTGAAGCATAGATCGGGCTCGCGCCGAAGGCGACAGTCTCGCCATTGACGCGAACCTGCCATGCGGCGTAGTTGCGCAGGTGCAGGACCAGGTAGCCGGCGTGCGGCGATGTCGGCGGTGAGGTGGAGGTGCTCGGGCGTGAGCCGGCCTTTGTGCCGAAGCCACTGAGTAGATTGCATCGCAGTGGCCGTTGGCCGGATCCCACTGCGGGAGTGTTGCCGTCGTCGGCGCTAGCGAGCACGACGGCGGGATTGGTGGTGAGACATGCATCGGGCAGGCCGATGGCGATCAGCGAGTTGTCGGCGCCCGGAGGTGCGTACTCGTCGGTGCCTTCGAAGCCCTGCCCGCTGCGATATGCGCCGAGCATGCCGGACGACCCTGTCTTCTGCGTCGCAGGACTGGTGGAAGACGAGCGCCGTGACCGCGGTGATGAGAGAGAAAGATTGCCGAGCATGCGGCAGCGACGGCTGCGATGCGCAGCCAGCGCCGTGTGGGCCAGAGGGCGGCGGCGAAGAAGATGCCGATTGGCGCTTCGAGAACGACGAGCCAGCGCCAGGGGAATTGCAGGAAGCGCAGCTTGGGCAGGATGTTCCAGATGGGCAGCGAGAAGGGGAACTGGAGAAAGAGCACGATAACGGGGATCAGGGCGAGCGGAATCCACCAGGATGCGCCGGCGAAGACATGCCGCGTCGCCACGCGATCAAGATGCAGACGAGCGTCGAGGCCGATCATGATGACGGCGATGCCGGAGACGCGCCAGAGTTCGACGTCGTGCAGTTCAAGATTGGGGTCTGGCGTGGCGGCCGAAGAGAAAGCTGTTTTCAATGGCGAGGCCCGGGTCGTCGGTCGCCTGGCGGATCTGCACCCAGTCGCTGCTCGACGGCAGCGGGAACAAGATAGACGGCGGAGAGGCCGAGTCCGATGCATGACGGCGACGGTGGCGCGGAGGATGGGAGCCCAGGAGCGCTCGAGCAATGCGACGGTGAGCGCGACGGCGGCGAGCAGATAGCTGGCCATGACGCCGAGCGGCGCGTTCGAGAGCCATGCGCCGGCGATGACGAGAGCGAGCAGCGCGGCGGAGCCGTCGAAAGCGCGACGCCAGATGCGGGCAGTTGCCTTCGGATTGCGATCGCGAAAGACGAGCAGCAGCAGCAGCGGAATCCAGAAGCCGCCGGCGAGCTCCCCGAATGCCGATCGCTCGTAGGCGGTGAACATGGCGTAGCCGGAGAAGAGAGCGGCGCATCCGGCGAGGGTGGCAGCGGCCGTCGGACAGGCCAGCCTGACGCGCCAGCATGCGCGTGGCGAGGCCGGTGGCGTGCGAGGAACGAGCAGGTGATGGCAAGTTCAACGCCTTCCACGGAAAGATGAGGCCGAAGGCGGCGCCGAGCATCCAGGTGAGGGGCGGATAGAAGACGAAGCGCGGCTCGCCGGCGCCGTAGTTGGGGCTGGGCGCCCAGTGCGGATAGAAGAGGCCGTGTCGCCAGCGGCTTGCGCGTCGAGCCACGAGACGAGATGGAAGTCGAAGTCGTGGCCGCAGGAGGTGCCGCGGATGAGGTCGGGGGATGGTGGCGATGAAGGCGGCGAGGCAGATGATCGCGGGGCCGAGGAAATTGCTTTCCCACCCACGCCTGAAGAAGCCTGCGCGTGGATGAGCACCCCAGGTTCACTGTCGCGAACTGATCCCTGATCCCTGTTCCCTGATCCCTGTTCTTTCATGGCAGGAGGCGGAGGGTGTGCTGCGTGTTGGCGGAGACGGCGGCGGGTGTGAAGGGGAGCGCGAAGGTGCGGCCGTTGTAGTAGTCGTCCCACTGATCGCGGAAGTAGGGGCTGTAGGGATTGCCGCTTTCGCCGAGAACGATGTTTTCCGTTGAGCCGTCGATGTTGCTCCAGTCCATGGTGAAGCGCTGCGAGGGGCCGAAGGCGCGGCCGACCTGCTTGACGGTGGTGGTGTCGCCGCTGAGCGGCTGCGGGCCGGTGCCGGCGATGCGGCTGATGAAGGGCAGGAAGCCGGCGAGCGGATGTTCGATGTCAACGACGTGCCAGGAGCCGTAGTTCCACTTGGTGACGTCGGACGGGGCGTTGCCGTCTTTCATGCCGCGGCGGACGGCTTCGGTGAGGAACGCGTCCCAGTCCTTGTAGCCCGGTGGGAGCCAGTCGGGGTTGGCGTGCATCACGATCTCTTCTTCGGCGAAGTTGGACTCGGACCAGTGATAATCTTTCGCATCAGCATTGCCGAGCTTGGGCTCGAGGAGCATCGGGCCGAGGGCGTCGCGCGTCTGCGTCACGAGCGAGGCCGCGGCGGAGTCGGTGGTGAGGCGACCATCCCAACTGCGCATCAGGTCGGCGGCCTTGCGCAGTTGGTCGTCGGCGTGGGCTGCGTGGTCGATGGCGTAGGCGAAGCGATGGGCCATCTCCTGGTCCATCTCGCTGTAGATGTCGGTCTGGACGGCGAGCATGTCGGCCGGGGTGAGGTGGTCGCGGCCCTGCAGGAGTTTGTAGATGCGCTCGGCGCGATAGGGGTCGGCCCACTCGTCGGTCAGCGGGTATTTTGATTTGTCTGAAGTCACGCGCGAGTTGGCGGTGGCGAGAAAGCCTGACGGCGGATCGAAGGCGTTCGGCATGTCGTCGAAGGGGATGTAGACCTGAACGCCAGCGGATTTTGCGTTTGGCTCAGCGCGGATGCCCCATTCGTATTGCTGGTTCACTGTCTGGTGAGGAAGGGGCTTGTTGAAAGCAGCCATTGCGCCGGAGCGGATCGGAATCCTGCCGACGGCGTGATAGCCGATGTGGCCCTGGTCGTCGGAATAGACAACATTCTGCGTGGGCCAGCCCACTGCGAGAGAGCAGCTGAGAATTCAGTCCAGTTCGACGCGGTGTTGATCGCGTAGAGCGGGATGGAGTTCAACGTTGGGTCGTAGAGCGTCCACTTGAGCGCGATGGCGCGCGAATCCCTGGTGAAGATGGGATCGAGCAGCGGACCGTGGTCGGTGAGGCGGACGTCGTAGTTGACGTCTTTGCGGCCGCGCACGTGGATCATTTCGTGGTCGACGGTGAGCGGCTGCCACTGCGCGTCGCTGCCTTCGTAGTTGTTGCCCTGCACGTTTTCGATGTAGAGGTCCTGCACGTCGGCGTAGAGCGCGGTGAATCCCCAGGCAACATGCTCGTTGTGTCCGGCGATGACGAAGGGCACACCGGGAAGCGTGACGCCGGCGGCGTGATAGCCGGGTGCGCGCAGGTCGGCCATGTACCAGATGTTCGGCACGTTGAGGCCGAGGTGCATGTCGTTCGAGAGCAGCGGCTTTCCGCTGGCGGTGTGCGTGCCGGCGATGACCCAGTTGTTGGAGCCGGGAGTGCAATCGGCAGCAGGGGTTCGTGCCGAAGCGGATGCTCAGAGCGTAGATGTCGAGAATCGTGCTTTCCCACCCATGCGCGAAAATGCCGCCGCATGGATGGGGCACCCATCGTTTGTGCGGACACTCGACGTATCGATGGGGGACCCGGTGTGCATGGGGCTGGCCGAAGGCTGTGGCAATGGGTCTGGAGCGGTCATCGTCCTCGTCGTCGCTGGTGGCGGGTGGCTCGGGGTGGGGCTGGCTCAGGTCGAGGCAGTTCGCCGGTGGGCGGATGGTCGCGCCACGAGCCGACGGGGTAGAGATCGGACTCGAGCTTCGGGTTGTTGAGCTTTGCCGCGATGCGTTCGCGCGACAGCTTCGTGTACCAGTGCGTGTCGAGCATGTCGACCATCATCATGCCGATGCTGACGGAGTCGGCGCCGGTCCACGGTTGCGGCTTGTAGTGGAGTAGGCGGAACTCGGGTGGCAAGCGAATCCTGATGTTGCGCGATGTAGAGATTTACGCCGCGGGCGTAGGCGTCGTAGCGGGCGCGCTCCTCCGGAGGAAGGTTGGCGTAGATGCGATGGGCCGTGTTGCGAAACTGGAACATGCGCTGCGCCTTGTCGTGGCGGAGCAGCGACGGGCCCATGATTTCGGCCAGTTCACCGTTGGCGCTGCGGCGGTAGGCGTCCATCTGCCAGAGGCGGTCCTGCGCGGTGACGTAGCCCTGCGCGACGAACATGTCTTCCTGCGTAGCGGCGTCGATGTGCGGGACGCCGTGCTGATCGCGGCGGACGGTGACCGGCGCGGAGAGCGCAGGTCCGCCTGCGAGCGAGATGAATGTCGCCATCGAGTGACGGGAAGGGCGGACTTCGCTGCAGAGCGCAGCCAGAGGATGCCGATGCCGCCGACGCACGACGAGAATGACGATGAGCCATGCGACGGTGAAGAAGACAAACCGGGGCCAGCGCCGCTTGCGGCGTGCGGGCGCGGCTGTTAGCTGTGCTTCATTGTCGGGATATGCGTCGGCCATCGGCTAAGAACAGGATAACGCCGTGGCAGAAGTTCCGTTGTTAGCAACGGAAAGATCATGGGTTCACCTCACTGGGCTTGTTGCGGAATCTGCGGATTCGATTCCCGGCGGGGTTGCGCGGCGGTTTGCGATTTGTGCTGATCGTGTGGTCGCTGGTAGACGAGGTGGCCGGGGACGAAGATGGCGACGGGGCCGGCGATGAGGAGGCCCGCGAAGGAACCGATAAGTCCGCCGGCGAGGCCTCCGAGGACTCGGTCGCCGCTGTTTTTCGTGCCCGGTAACGCCGCGCCTGCGACTATGCCGGCGACGGCAGCTACGGCGACTGTTGTTTTGAAGTGGTGTTCTCCCTGTTCGAGGCGGATCTTGTCCACGTCGGCGCGATTGAAGCGGTACTCACCGCTGCCGCCGTAGGCGAATTGAGGCTCGCAGAAGAGGAAATCGTCGGTCGCGCCGGTGAAAAGACATCGCACATGGCGATTGCGCGATGACCAGACGTTGATCTCCTCATCGTGAGCGAGAGCGCGGACGCGGTTCCAGTCTTCGTTGTTGCGGGAAGGGGCGATAATCGCGGGCGATGAAGTCTGCGCTGAGGCGTTGTCCTGCGGGGCGGTTGGGTTGGGCAGCGTCTGGCCTCCGGCTGCGAAGGCCATGAGGATGAGGGCGATCAGAATCGCGCAGGTGATCCAGAAATGTCGCATGACTGCTCCTTGCATGCAGATTGATAGCGATGCTAGGAGCGTGTGCGGAGATATGGCGGCGGAATTGGGACAGATTCTGAGGTGTCACACAAGGGCGGTGGATTACCAGGACCCAGGCCTGAAGTGTCCGCGTGAGAACCGGCATCTCATAGCTAACTCGCTAACTTGCCATGCCGCGAAGCGGCGCTAACCTGCTATTTCTTCGAACGAAAGATCTCTGACAGCTCCTCCGAAATCCCCTCGAAATCGGTTCTCACGCACGCTCTGAAGGCCACTTCATGCAATGACGCGATTCACCGCCTGGAGGGCCGCTTCTCCCTCCGTTTTGATGGACCCGTTTTTGGCGCGGGCTGTACAGGCAGGAAATTAGTTGGTGCTGGAGTTGAGGATTGATTCTTCGCGGCTGCGGAGCTCTTTGACAGAGGCATCGTCGAGGAGGCGGAAGACGATGGCGTGAGAGCCGGGAGGGAGTTCGTGTCTCCAGTGGCGGAATCGCAGACGACGGCGCTGGTGGCATCGAGGCCGCGCTTCCAGTCCGGGCGGGTGGCGTCGCGGACCAGCAGGCACTCGGGTGCGAATCCGGCAGCGATGAGCATGGTTTGCGCGATGCGCTGGAAGTCGGCCCAGCGCGAGGCGATGCCGACCAGATCGGTGGAATGTGCGGGCATGTAGCGCTGCAGGTACGACTGCAACTCCGGCGCGACAGGATGGACCTGCAGGGTGGTGAGCTCCTTGCCGGCCGGCAGCAGCTTGCGAACGGCGGCGGCCTTGCTGGGCAACACCGCGGGCATGGAGCCTTCGAGCATGCCGGGTGTGCAGCAATCCTCGGAGCCGCAGCCGATGACGGGGAGCGAGAGGGCCTGCTCCATTTCAGTGATGACGATGCGGCGCAGCTCCGGGTCGGGTTCGATGACGAGCCAGCGCGCGGGCGGCTCGAGCGCGAGCCAGCGGCGCAGTCGGGTCTTCGAGCAATGCATCGGACGCGCCGAGCTTGCGCGCCTTGGCCACAAGGTCGCCGATCATCTGGTCGATGGCGAGTCTCGGGACTCAGCGGCGACTCGGGGCGCGTGGTGCGGACGAAGACGCCGCTGCCGTGGCGGAATTCGACCCAGCCCTCGCTCTCAAGCTCGCGATAGGCGGCGCTGGCGGTGTTGGCGTGGATGCCGAAGCGGCGCGAGAGATCGCGTGTGCTGGGCAGGCGCTGGCCCGGGCGCGAGTTCGTGGCAGAGAATGCCGAGCACGACCTGCGTGATCAACTGCTCGCGCAGGGAGACTTCGCCGGTACGATTGAGCCAGAGGCGCATGGGTTCTCTTTCAGCTTGCCAACTGCTCCGTTGCGGCCGGGCGCGGCGAATCTCGGCGGGCCTGGGACGGCGATAGACAACCAGCAGCCACGCCAGGATGAGCAGCACGATGGGGATAATGAGCAGGCTGCCCTCAGGGCCGTCGGTGCCGCCGCTCCACAGCGGATTGCCGGCGGGTGATGTGCTGAGCAGATGGCCGGGCGCGACGAAGCCGCTGTCGGCCGTGCCGTAGAAGTAAGTTTCGGCCCAGTCCCAGGCGGCATGGCAGCCGATCGCCCACCAGGCCGAGCCGGTAACCCAGACGCTGACGCAGAAGACGAAGCCGATGAAGGCGGCGGCAAAGATGCCGATCCAGTTTTCGCCGTTGTTGCCGGTGTGGCCGAATCCGAAAAGAGTCGAGGTAACCCACGCCGCCTGCCAGAACCCGGCGCTGCGGGGATTCACTCAAATGGAGCAGGAAGCAGGGGACGAGGCCGAGCAGGGCGATGACGTAGACGCCCCAGGCGCCGTTGCCCTTGCCGCGGAGGAGCAGGAATCCGCAGATGCAGGCGATCAGGCCGAATGCCCACCAGAAGTTGATGCCGCGGGTGAGCGTGGACTGGAAGTAGCAGCGCATCGTACCTTCTTCAAAACAACCAACGAGCAGGAAGACGGCGCCCCAGGCGGCGGCGTACTTGACGATTTGTGGACCGTGGAGCGCGACGGGGCCGAAGTGAAGCCAGCTGCCCCAGGCCAGTGATCCGACGAGCGCAGAGAGTGCGGCGAATCCAACGACGAACCCGCTGAAGAAGTGCGTCACGCGATGGGGTCCGCGCAGGTTGTAGTCGAGGATGCTGGCGGCGCTCGATGAGCGCCACGACTGCCGCCGCGGCGACGAGGGAGACGACCTCCAGGAGTTCGATGAAGAATTGCTGCCGTGGAGCGAAGGCGGAGCCTTTGGAGATCAGGTGCAACCTTGAAAACACGAAGCCCAGTCCATTAGCGAAGAGAATCATGAGGACTACGAAGATCAGGATCGACCAGCCGGCGCGGAGGCCCTGGGCGCCGATGAAGACCCATTTAAGGCCACGGTAGGGCTTTTCCGGTTCGTTACCGGGGCCAGAGGCAGATTCTTCAGGGTCTTTGCCCGGAATGCCGAGGCTCATGCTGCCGGTTGGACTCGGGCGGGGGTGGTTCAGGTACGAGCGGGCTTGATGGAATCTCCGGCTCCATGTTGGCTCCTTGTTTTTGAAGAGTTTTCCCGTGGGAAGAATTCTACTGAAGAACCGATACGAATGTGCAGGAACTTCGGTTCATCGCATCCGGATCGAGGCTCAGGTGTGGCCCCGCTCCTTGACACAATCGGCCTCTCGCATGATTCTTAATCTTCCGGCTTTACCGGAATCAGTTGAAAGGGGTTGCTGCGGTTGCGGGTTAGAGTGTTCTATCACGACAAGTGCTTCGACGGAGCCTGCTCCGCCTCGCTGTTCACGCGGTTTCATCGCGAATGCATTGCCGACGACGCGGCCTACGACTACCACGGGCTGGTGCATCGCGCGGGCGCGCTCTTCGACGAGAGCGAGTTTACCGGCGATGAGAATGCGATTGTGGACTTCAAGTATTCGGCGTCGCCGCGGATTACCTGGTGGTTCGATCATCACCTGTCGGCATTTCTGACGCCGCAGGATCACGAGAACTTTCTTGCCTGCCAGCAGGACCCGGTGTGCGGATCGCGGAAGTTTTTCGATCCGAACTACACGTCGTGCACCAGCTTCCTGGCGGATATTGCGGCCGACGAAGTTCGGATTCAACACGGAGCCGGTTGCGGACCTGATCCACTGGGCGAACATCGTCGATGGCGCACTGTATGAGAGCCCGGAGGCCGCCGTGGAGATGGCGGCGCCGGCGATGAAGCTGACGCTGATCATCGAGTCGACGCAGGACCCGGAGTTTATTCCCAAGCTGATTCCGCTGCTGACGGAGATGCCGCTGGCCGAGGTGCTGGCGCAGCCGTTTGTGGCTTCTCTGCTGCCGCCGCTGCTGGAGCGGCACAGGGAAGGCATCGAACTGATCCGGAGCCGCAGCGAAGAACTCGACGGCACGATCTTCTTCGACATTACCGACCAGCCGGTGGAGGGATACAACAAGTTCATCCCGTACTACCTGCATCCGCAGGCGACGTACTCGATCGGGCTGTCGAAGTCGAGCTTCCGGACCAAGGTGTCGGTGGGCTCGAATCCGTGGACCAAGGCCGATCCGGCGAAGATGGTGAACCTGGCGCAGGTGTGCGAACGCTACGGCGGCGGCGGACACGCGCGCGTGGGAGCGATCAGCTTTCCGCCCGACCAGGGCGATCGCGCTCGGCAGGCCGCGGCGGAGATTGTAGCGGAGCTGAGGGCGAAGGATCCGATGAAGTAGCCTGCACCTGAAAGATCGCGTCAATCGCCGGCACCTAAGCGACCCTGCAGCACCCACCAAACCTGCGTTGCCCCAATCCCCCACGCCCGCCAAGTAGCAAATGTTTTGGAAGCGCATGGTGGTTCAAGAAATATGAACGCTCGGTGCAAGTCGGATGGAGCCCGGACAGTCGAGCCTTCTTCTTGAACGATGCGTATGTGAGCAATCTTGAGGATGCTTTTATTTACTGGGTCGTCGACTCTAAGAAGCCTTTGCTGCTCAACAACGCGATCCGTGAGAGAGACAAAGGAGCAGAGACGTTTCCCGCCGACCACGCCTATTTTCAAGTCGGGCGCTGGCTCAGTGCGCATGAGGTACTGGTTGAATACTGCGGGCATGACGGCGAAAATTCCGCGCAACAGTTCGACTTTGTTTATGCGGTCTCCTTCGCAGGTCCAGACCAAAGCAAGGTGCGTATTCACCACGTCTCAAGAACAGTGAGACCGTTGTATCTATCCGCGCCAGACTGCAAGTTCTGACCGCTTGCAAAACGGCGGCGGAACATGCATTCCCCTTTTGAAAGAATTTCGCCCCGAAAGCGTCCAAGACTCCCAAAATCGAGTAAGGGAAGGGTGCCGGTTTGCCAGCTCGCGCGCGATTAGATGCGCTAATGGCAAGCATCGCCGTCCAAGCCGATCAATCAGCGGGACTTTAGGGTCCCTGCCGCGGTCGAGGCGTCAAAAAGCTCAGTTTGCGAGGGCTTGCCAACCAGGCGTGAAGGGGAAGCTTCGGTCAGCTTCTCGATTTGGGGAAGCCAAACTTCGGGTCTGGTCAGGAGGGGTATGCAAAGGTCGAAAGGGTCCTGAGGATTGGAAGGATATCGTCCCTCAAATAGCACGAGTGGTCCGGTGAAATAGGACTGGGCAGCAATGATCGCCTCTGGCGGGACACTCACAACATCCTCCACCATTATGACGGCGTCCACGTCCTGCGAACCCATCAGATATTCCCGCAACTCTCGAATCGAACCGCACTCGTTTACAGTAAAACCGGCCAGCCTCAGAACCGCCCAGCGATGGCATGCGTCATAGCCGAAACTGAGGAGTTTGCGTGACATCGTGATCTCCCTGGCGGGTCTGCTTTGGTCTGATAGACGATAGTACATCCATTTTCGCTTCGTTTTGTGACAAAGTACTGCACAAGTTCCTGCTCAGGGACGCTGGCATGAGGACCTGAACTGCGCCATCGATTGAGCAACGAGAGTTGAATTTTGTGTTGCTTTCGGATTGGCGGTGATAGGCCCGGCGAAGCACAAATGCCGAGTTTCTCGACCCTTCACACTTCGAGGGATCACACATCAACGGCTCGATAGGACGACATGGGGTAGGAGTCGTTCCTTTTAGGGTGATTTCGCAGGTAGATGACCAAGATAGATGAACCGATTTCCTGTTTGTCTTCGCAATAGTCAGCCGACCCCTGGACGAGCGTATTGTTCTCGTCGCGGAATTCGTAATCAACGCTGAACTTGCTGCGGTTGGGCACGCAGCCAGTGACGTTGCCTTGGACCACCAATCCCTTGCGCGCCAACCTTCTTTCACGAAAGAGATACGCCAAGCCCACAGCTCCCAGCGAAGAAAAGAACAGCATGAAGAGATCGGGAATCACGTCCCACCAGGACCACCATGCCCAATTTCTCGGGTGATTCACGGACGGGTCGGAGGGAAGAAAGCGGATCGGGAGCTGATCGCCGACATGGACGTAGTTCACCCGCCCGTCAGACAGGAGAGGGTCATTCTGATAATCCAATTTAGCATCGCCGTGGAAATCTGCATTGTCGAAAGGGAAGGTGTAGCGGACGTACAACTGATGACCGCCGTCAATCCTAGTAACCCTGCCTATGGCTTCACGACCCTCTCCGCGCAGAGCGTCGTGATGATGTGCTTGCTGCAGGGCAGAATAAAAGAACGCGCAAAACCAAATCACCCCGCCCCCGAGGAGCACAAGCGAAATCAAGAGCAGTTTCTGCGCGTCGTCAGAATACAGGCTCACCCTTCTTGGAATACTGGCGTTGACCCCGTGAAGGCTTGACGCACTTGATGGATCTTCCTCAGAATTCATCGCTCTCGGACACTTTGTTCAGGATGACCCTGATTATCCTCTCGTACGCTGCCAAAAATCTACATTCCGGTTGAGTTGTAGCCGATCCGGAAGTCAGGCAAGAAATTGACCAATGTCGCCATTGTTTCCGAACCTCACCAACGGCTTCACCTCAATCCGATGTCAATACCCCGCTCTCCCGAAATTCGAACCATCTTCCTCATTCCGCACAGGATATTTCTTCAGGGAACTTTGCAGGTTATTTCTCCGAAATCGCTACACTTGTCTCGGTAGCTAAAAGCGGCAGGGTCACCGCTCCCGCGGCTCGATTCAGCAATCACTCGGGCGTCGCCTTTTGGAGCAGTACCCCGCAGTGTGGTGCGATGAAAACAGTGCAAACCGCAAAGATCCACCGCCAAGTCAGTTATTTTGAGCACTTTGCGGACTAAGTTGCTTGTTTTCAAGCGGTTACGAGGCCCCCATGGAAAGCTAACTCGCTTGAAATCAAGAACTTGATTAAAAAGGCATAAAAACGAGGGCTGCTATCCAGCTTTGCTCCCCACAGACGGGAAAGGGTCCCCCGGCCGAAGCGTCCACTGCCCGACAAATCTAAAGCCCCAGCTCGTCGGCCCGTTTCTTCATGGCTTCGAGACAAAACGCAATATGCGCATCGAGATCGACGCCTAGTTCGGCCGCGCCCTGGATTACGTCTTCGCGGTTGACGCCGCGGGCGAATGCTTTGTCCTTCATCTTCTTTCGCACGCTGGGGACTTCAACGTCGGCGATTGCCTTGGTGGGCTTGACGAGGGCGCAGGCGGTGAGGAATCCGGCGAGTTCGTCGCAGGCGAAGAGAGACTTGTCGAGATGCGTGACGCGGGGAACGCCGGAGTATTGCGCGTGGCCGAGGATGGCGGTGCGCAGCTCGACGGGCCAGCCCTGGCGCTCGAGTTCGCGGACGCCGACGAAAGGATGCTCCTGCGGCAGTGGGGTGGCGCTCGTAGTCGAAGTCGTGGAGCAGGGCGGTGGTGGAGTAGAGCTCGATGAAGCCGTGCGCGCTCGTCGCCGGTGAGGCCGAGGCGGTCGGCTTCTACCTCACCGCAGGCTGTCACGCAGATTTCCACGGCGATGGCATGCTTGCGCAGGCTTTCGCTTTGGGTCCACTCGGTGAGCAGCTTCCAGGCCTGTTCGCGGCCGAATTTCTTCTCGCTCGGTCTCAGTCGGCGTTCATGTTCAGAATTTTACGTGTTGCACACCTTGGTTCGCGTTTCTTCGGGTTTTTCAGGTTATGATGCCGGTTATCTTCGGGTTGACCCTAAGTTTCTACTTGACAATTATGGTTCACTCGGCGGAAAGTAGCACTTATCGCGGTGCAAAACGATCGCGGGAGTACCCGCTCTGGCACTCCGCACATTAACCGATGGCTACCACTCTTATCAGCGTGGAGACACGCGAAGTCGTGCGGTGCGATTTCTGCAGTCTGGTGCAGTACAGAACCACCAACTCACTTTGCAGAAAATGCCGCAAGCCCCTTGATATCGAGGAGCCGGCACCCCTAGCCCCACAACTGGTATCGACGCCGCCAGTCGGCGGCCTCAGCCGAAGCCGGGTTGCAGGTTGCGGCGCAGGTGCGCGAGATTCGCAGGGCGCGCCACCTGAGCCAGCGCCAGCTCGCCGGCCGGATGCAGGTGCCGCGCACCTACATCTCAAAGATCGAGAACGGCAAGGCGATTCCGACGCTGGGCTCGCTGGAACGGCTGGCAGATGCGCTCGAAGTGGACATGCGCCAGTTGGTGCGCGATTCGCGCAGCCGTCGCGAGGAAGAGGTTGCGGCGATTCTGTCCGATCCGTTCCTGGCCGAGATTGCGGCGATGCTGCCGCATCTCGACTCGCTGCACCGGACGCTGCTGTACGGCTCGGTGCGCGATATGGCTGCTGGGCGGCGACGCACGGCGTAGCCGGCTAGTAAGCGATCTCTTTCGTCACTCCGTCTCTTCGTCTCTGGAGCGGGCGAACGGTGCTCTCGTGCCGTTCGCCCCGACTCCCGACTCGAAGATGACAATGGCATTCATCCGCGCCTGGTGTCTATGTCTTCATCGGAGGCGATTGTGCTAGGCTCGAATGTGTCGCCAGTATTCCCCGGCTGCCGGGGCTTTTTTATTGGCCGACGTTGATGCAGCGTCCTTTAGTCGTGTTGGGCTCGTGACCTGGCTCCAGCCGAATTTTGCGAATGCGGAACGGACATCGACGGAGAAGCGTAAAAGATATATCGAGGCAATTTCCTTGCATCCAACTGGCATGCTGCGGATCGATGAGCTGACCTCAGAGGAGCGCGCGATCTATAACACGCTCAAGCCTGAGCGGCTGCCCGAGCACGTGGCCATCATCATGGACGGCAACGGCCGCTGGGCGGGTCACCGATCGCTGAAGCGTTTTCTGGGCCACCAGCAGGGCGCGAAAAGCGTGCAACTGGTGACGGAGACGGCTTCGCGCATCGGGCTTCCCTGGCTCACGCTCTACGCCTTTTCGCTCGAAAACAATCTGCGCCGGCCGAGAGCCGAAGTCAATTTCCTGATGCGGCTGCTGAAGAGTTACCTCGAGAGCAACGTGCAGCGCATGAACGACAACAATGTCCGCATCCGCTACATTGGCCGCGTGCACGAACTGCCCCGCGAAGTGCAGGACAAGATGCAGTGGGCGCAGGAGAAGACGGCGCGCAATACCGGGACGACGCTGACGCTGGCGCTGAACTACGGCGCGCGTTCGGAACTGGTGGATGCCTGTCGCGCGCTGGCCCGGGAGATGCAGCAGAAGAACCTCACTCCCGATCGCATCAGCGAAGAGGACCTGCACCGGCATCTCTACACAGCGCACATGCCCGATCCGGATCTGCTGATCCGGACCTCGGGCGAGATGCGGATTTCGAATTTCCTGCTGTGGCAGATCGCGTACACCGAGATTTTCGTGACCGAGCGGTTGTGGCCGGACTTTCGCGGCATCCACCTGCTGGAGGCGATTGCGGCGTTCCAGCGACGTGAGCGCCGGTACGGCGGGCTCAGCGAGAGCGTCGGTGAGGTCGAAGAAGATCCCGAGCAGATCCAGATCGCAGCTCGATAGGTCTTGCCGGACCAATTGAAACAGAGGCAGGGTCACAGAGGAGCAACCCTCCGGGGCTAAAAGCCCGCGATCTTTGAGGGCTCTTGTCCAGAGGCCTGAAGACCTCTGCGCCTTCCGATGCCGTTCACGAGAGATTCGGCGGACACTGCCTGGCGGCGCAGGAATCATCGACAAAAGGCTGATTTGAGCAAGTATTCTGCTCACAATGATCCACACGCTTGCGGTGTCGGGGTACCGGTCGTTGCGCAACCTGGTGTTGCCGCTGGGGCCGCTCAACCTGGTAACAGGAGCGAACGGGGCCGGCAAGTCGAGCCTGTATCGGGCGCTGCGGCTGCTGGGCGATGCGGCGCTGAATACAGTCGTTGCATCGCTGGCCCATGAGGGCGGCCTGGCGTCGACGTTGTGGGCGGGGCCGGAGACGATTGCGCGCAGCGTCCGCCGTGGAGAGAATCCGGTTGAAGGCACTCCGCGGCAGTCGTCGGTGAGCCTGAAGCTGGGATTTGCCGGTGATCCCTTCGGGTATTGCATCGACCTCGGATATCCGCCACCCGCGCAGTCGGCTTTTCCGCTTGGATCCGGCGATCAAGCGCGAATGCATCTGGCATGGCGGCATCTATCGGCGAGCTTCGGTGCTGGTCGATCGCAACAATCGACTGGTGCAGCTTGCGCCGGCAAGAACCGCGAAGCATGAAGAGCCGGAGATTCTGACCAAGGAACTGAGTTCAACCGACAGCATGCTGGCGACCATCGCCGATCCGCAGCGCGCTCCGGAGATGCTGGCGGTCCGGGAGTCGATTCGAGGCTGGCGTTTCTACGAGGGATTTCGAACCGATGCTGCGTCGCCGGTGCGGGTTCCGCAGGTAGGCACGTTCACGCCGGTGCTGAACAACGATGGGACGGATCTTCCAGCGGCTATTGAGACAATTCGCCTCTTCGGCGATCGCGAGGCGCTGGAGCGCACCATCGAGGATGCATTTCCCGGGAGCCATGTCGAAGTGGATCAGCGAGGCCGCCAGGTTCGAAGTGCAGCTTCAGCAGCATGGGTTGCTGCGCCCGCTCGGCGCCGCTGAACTTTCAGACGGCACGCTGCGCTACCTGCTGTGGACGGCGGCTCTGTTGACGCCCGCGGCCGCCGGAGCTGATGGTCCTCAATGAGCCGGAAACCAGCCTGCATCCGGACCTGCTGCCCGCGCTGGCGCGACTGATTGCGCATGCCTCGGAGAGGACTCAGCTCGTCGTCGTATCCCATTCGCAGCCGCTCATTCAGGCGCTGGAGCAGAATCGAGGATGCAGCCGGCTGCACCTGGAGAAGTCGTTTGGCGAGACGGTGCTTGCGGGTACCACCCTGTTCAATACGCCCAAATGGGAGTGGCCGCAACGCTGAACGCTTCACGGCTGCCTGGCAATAGACGCTTTCAGCCTTCTGGCACTTCGCAGCGCCGCGGCGGTGTATTCTCAACCCTGGAATGAAACGAGTTCTGACCGCCCTCATTCTGGCGCCGCTGGTGCTGGCGCTGGTGTTTCTCGGCCCCATGTGGCTGATTACGCTGGTGGTTGCCGCTGTGGCGATGCTGGCGGCGTGGGAGTTCCTGGCGCTGACGGAGCATCGTGGGGCCAAACCGCCGCGGATTGCTCGTCGCTGGCGGCTATCGCGGCTCTTTTTGCGGGCAACTACTCAATGTCTCCAGCGGATATGCAGTGGCGGACCCTGACCACTTTGTTCGGATTGCTTTGCATCGTTCTTGCTCGATTTACTGCACGTTCGCTTCGCCGGTTGACCGAGCTGCTGGCCGATGCGACGTCTTCAGTGTTTGCGCTGTTCTATCTTGGGCTCACACTGATTCCGCTGCCGATGCTGCGGGAAGCCACCAACGGGCCGTCACTGCTGGCGTTTCTGTTTCTGACGGTGTGGGCCGGCGACTACGGTGGCGATGTATGCGGGACGGATGCTAGGAAAGCGCAAGCTGGCCCCGAATCTCAGTCCCAACAAGACGTGGGCCGGCGCGATCGGGTCGGTGGTCGGGAGCGGTTGCGGTGGCGGGGATCCTGCTGGGACTGAGTTCATACCTGGCGCAGTGGAACTCGGTCAAGCTGTCGTTTGCCGATGAGGTTTGGTGGTACTGGCTGGTTCTGGCGGTGGTGGTGAATGTGGCAGCGCAGGTGGGCGACCTGGCGGAGTCGGCGCTGAAGCGCTCGGCGGGCGTCAAGGATTCGGGAACGCTGCTGCCGGGCCATGGCGGCGTCCTGGACCGCATCGACGCGCTGCTGCTGGCGGCTCCGGTGCTGTGGTACGCTCAGGTTATTCGCCTGCGATTCTAAATCGGCGATATTTGCTCGTTTATTATTGCTGTAAATGGACTTAGCAGAACGTTGAAACGACTCGCCATTCTCGGTTCCACCGGCTCCATCGGCCAAAGCACCCTCTCCATTGTTGAGCAGTTTCCCGAGCGCTACGCGGTGGCGACGCTGGCAGCCGGCCGCAACGTCGACGAGGCCTTTGCGCAGGCCGTGCGCTGGCGGCCGAAGGTCGTTTCGCTGGCGACGGAGGAACTTGCGGGCGGACCTGTGCGGACGACTGCGACGAGGCGGGTGTTAGCGGGCATGGAGGTTGTCCACGGCACGGCAGGGAACGGTGGCCTGCTCGACGCATCCGGAAGCGGACTTTGTGGTCTCGGCCATTGTGGGCGTCGCGGGGCTGGAGGCAACGCATGCGGCGATCCTGGCCGGAAAGCCTGTGGGCCTGGCCAACAAGGAGTGCATGGTTGCGGCCGGCGAGATTCTTGACCGCTGCGGCGCGCGAGCGCAATGTGCCGATTCTGCCCATCGACAGCGAGCACAACGCGGTGCACCAGTGCATGCGGGTGGGCGCACATGCCGAGGTGAAGACGATCTGGCTGACGGCTTCCGGCGGGCCGTTCCGGAAGACGCCGCTGGCCGATTTTGCAGGCATCACGCCGGAGCAGGCTTTGAAGCACCCGACGTGGGTAATGGGACGGCGGATCACGATTGATTCGGCCACCATGCTGAACAAGGGACTGGAGATCATCGAGGCCTGCCGGCTCTTCGATGTGCCGCCGGACAAGGTGCGCGTGACGGTGCATCCGCAGTCGACGGTGCACTCGCTGGTGGAGTATGTGGACGGATCGATCCTGGCGCAGATCTCGGTGACGGACATGCGGCTGCCGATTCTGTATGCGCTTGGCGTATCCGGAGCGGCCGGCATCGACGCTGACCTTCGACCTGGCCGCGTTGCGACATCTGGAGTTCGAGGAGCCGGATTTTGAGCGCTTTCCCTGCCTGCGGCTGGCGTATGAGGCAGCGGAGAAGGGCGGAGCGCATTGCATTGCCCTGAATGCGGCGGACGAGGTGGCAGTGGAGGCGTTCCTCGAGCGTAAGATTCCGTTTAACGGCATTCCGTGTACAATTGAAAGAGTGCTTGCGTCCACGCCCGAGTCGCACCCCGCAACCATCGCCGAGGTGCTCGCATCGGACCGGGAAGCGCGTCTAATGGCTCACGAGCTGGTTAGCCTGAGCCCGACGACCAACCGGATGCGCCGCGCAGTGTGTGAGGTCTGAATCATCTCGTTTATGCATGATTTTTTCGTTTCCGCGGTAGCTTTTATCGTCCTTGTCGGCGTCATGGTAGTGGTCCACGAATTTGGCCACTTTCTGGTCGCCAAGCTCTGCGGAGTGCGCGTTGAAGCCTTCTCGGTAGGATTTGGTCCGCGCCTGTTCGGTATCAAGTACGGCGACACCGACTACAAGGTCTGCCTGCTGCCGCTGGGCGGATTCGTGAAGATGACGGGTGAGAATCCCGGCGAAGTCGCGATGGTTCCTGGAACTCCGGTGGCCTACCAGGCTGCGAGAAGGTCTCGGTCAGGAGACACCTGATGCAGCCGCGAAGGATGCCCGATCCAGGCTCATTCATGAACCATCCCCGCTGGCAACGCATGCTCATTGGGGTCGCTGGGCCGGTTTTTCAATTTCCTTCTCGCATTTGTGCTGATGGTGGTTCTACTTCACCTTCATCAACGAAGTTCCCGACATTCGGACCACAAAGATCGAGTGGGTGACGCCCGGCTCGGCAGCCGACCAGGCCGGTCTGAAACCCGGCGACGTTGTTACTGCATTCGACAATACCGCGCATCCTGACTATCAGAAGTTTCACGACCTTGTTGGCGACAACTCGAACAAGACCGTTCCGATCACTGTCGATCGTGACGGCGCTACGGTGCAAACTTCGATCCACCTGCCCGGCAGAGTAGACGCGCATGCACGATGACCTGAGCAAGGCCGGCATTTTTGTGCAGTACACCCAGAGCCCGATTCAGATCGACCAGGTAAGTCCGGACTCGCCGGCGCAGCATGCCGGTTTGCAGTCGGGCGACAAGATTGTCTCCGTCGATGGCCACGCAATTCCACACCGTGTTGCCGCTGGTGGACTACATGCAGACGGGTAAGGGCAACGCCGATGACCCTGACGATCGAGCGCAAGGGCACGACGTTGCCGCCGATCGTGATTCATCCCTACGTTCAGGATGGCGGATGGAGGCTTGGGATTCCTTCCGGGCGGTCCGGAGGACGTTCCGGTTCGCGACCGAGCCGATGAAGTTTCTCGAGCGCGGTTGCCGAGTCGCGCGACTTCTGCGCGGAGAGCTCACTGCTGATTGTGAACGTGCTGAAGAAGGTGCTGACACACCAGGTTTCGGTGAAGCAGCTTTCCGGACCGGTGGGGATCGCCGTTGCGGCAGGACAGGCCGTGAAGGAACGCTACTGGCTGGCGAAGTTTGACCTGGCCGCGGGCATCAGCCTGAACCTCGGCATCCTGAATCTGCTGCCGTTTCCGATTCTCGACGGCGGCCTGATCCTGCTGCTGATGATCGAGAGCATCATGCGGCGCGACATCAGCATGATTGTGAAGGAGCGCATCTACCAGGCTGCGTTCGTAGTGCTGGTGGCGTTCTTTGCGTTCATCATGTTCAACGACTTCAGCAAGCTGCAGATCTTCTCGCACCTCAAGCCGTTAGAAGCCGTAGTTCTCAGTTTTCAGTGCTCAGTTGTCAGTCCGCATCTGGTGACGCGCGGAGAAAACTGACAACTGACGACTGTGAACTGAAAACTCACCGGAGTTTGCCCAGATGCCAGTGATAACCCACCAGGTGCGCGTGCGCTATGCGGAGACCGACCAGATGGGCATTGTCTACTATGCCAATTACCTGGTCTGGTTTGAACTGGGCCGCGTGGAATTGCTGCGCTCGCTGGGCCTCGCCTACAGCCAACTGGAGAAAGAGCACGAGTGCATTCTGCCGGTGGTTGAGGCTACGTGCCGCTACCGTTCTCCGGCTCGCTACGACGACGAGATTCTGATTGAGACGCGCCCCTGCGATGCTGCGCGGATCGGTGCTGAAGTTTGCTTATCGCATTCTGCGCAAGGGCGTTGATGGCGCGGAGCCAACGCTGCTGGCCGAAGGCGAGACGGTGCACGTGGTCTGCGACGACCAGTTGAAGCGGAAGCCATTGCCGGAACACTACGCGGCGGCGCTGCGGAAGCTGATGCCGGAGCATCACACGCGCTAGAACTGCAAGCCGAGGTCGCGAATTCCAGAATTACTATTCGCTGTTCTGTCCGCGCGTGTTGCATTCCGCGCAGGTAGTCACGAGATTCTCAGCGCTTTCGTCGCCGCCGTCGGCGGGTGATTTCACATAATCCGTCGTCGCCGTGAAGCGTGTGAGCTGCTTCTGGCAGCGCTGGCACTTGTAGCCGTCGCGCTCGAAGACTTGCATGCGCTTTTCGTGCTGGCCCTTGTTCGCAAGGGGAACAGCGCCGGCTCTTCGGCCAGGCGCTCGGCGCGGAATTTGCGGCAGGCTTCGATTTCGTCGGGAATGAGAACGCGATAGAGTGTGCCCTGGCGATTGGGCTCGCCGAGCTTCTGGATGGCGCCGATCTCTTCGAGCGCGTGGAGCGTGTCCTGCACCTTGCCGATGGAGATGTTGTTTTCGGCGGCGTTGGTGTAGGACGACTTGACGACGGCGCGGCGCAGGCTGCTGCGGCTGACGCGAATCTGCGGATTGCCGTCCTTTGCAATGGAATGGCGGAAGAGGAACCAGTAGAACGCCGCGTCGTAGGCGGTGAGGATCGGCTGCAGGTCGTCGACGATCTCGCCGATGATGTCGGGCAACTCCAGCGCGGAGAATCCTGCGTCGCCTTTCGGCGTGCTCGGCAGTCTCCACTTCCAACTCGGCTCAGAAGCTGGCGTATCTTTTCGATGCGCGGATTCATTCGACAGAATTCTACGCTGTATTCGCAGACACGGCAGCCTCTTTTCCATGCGCGATATGCGCTCAGATCGAGCAGGAAGCGGGCGCGCTTATTGCGCGATCACGATGGGAGCGCGCCAGAATGCGGCTTTGGCAGTTGAGGGATCGAGGACGGTGACCTGGCACTCGTACTGACCCGGTTTCAGATTCGCGACGCTGACGTTGAAGCTCAACGGCGTTACGCCAAGGCGCGTGGCTGGCATTTGGAGCGACCGCAATGGGCTGCGTCTTGAATGCCTCCGCGCCATTCGAATAAAGAGTGACGAAGGCCATCAGCGGCTGCGAGGGCGGCGGGGTTGGGCTCGGCGCGGTCGTCGAAGCGCCGAGTCCGGCGGAAGGCTTGTACGCCTGCAGGAAGACGTAGATGTCGCGGTTCTGGCTGAAGACGCGGGTTACGCTGGGCACAAGTTTTTTGCCGTCCTGCACCAGTGGGTTGACGGCATCATCCTTGGCGCGATCCTTGGCCTTTGCAGCGTCGTAAAGCGCTTCTTTCAACTCCACGCGCTGGCTGCTGAGCACGACCGAGCTGATGGGGACGCGCTTTTCTTCCTTGTTCAGGTTTGGAATCACGAATGTTGTCTGGTAGGTGCCGATGCGGCCGGTCTCGTCGTCGCGCGCGAGAAACTTGATCATGTACTTGCCGGGCAGCAGCGTGAATCCGGTGTCGTATTCGATGGGGCGATGCGCGAGCTCGGCGGCTGTTGCGTCGGAGAGCTTGATGTTGACGAAGTCGCGGACGTTGGAGACGGTTGTGCCGCCGACCATGTCCTTGATCTCGCCGACGAAGTCGATGAGCGTGTGTTCGGCGCCTCCGCGCTTGGCAAGGGCAAGCTCGCGGCCCGGAATCTTGACGACGATGGGCACGAAGTATTCGGCGCGATTGAGCTGGAAGTGGTCGATCTCCATGGCGATGGAGAGCTCGGTGACGGGATCCTCGAGCATCAGCGCATCTTCGAGCTGGCGCTCCTTGTCGACGGCCGTGAACTTCCTGAATTCCTTGTCGGCGTAGTAGCCCTGGCGGTAATCGAGCTTGGCTTCGAGGTTCTGGCCGACGGTGATCTTCACCCGGCGGAAGCGGCCGTTGCGCGCGGGATTTGTAGTGTAGTAGCCGATGACGTAGTAGTCGGAGATCGCATCCTGCGCCTGCACGATGCCGCGATCGAGGTCGTTGGTGTCGAGCAGCGCTTTGCCGCCGGTGTCGGCGGCCAGCGAATACAGCGTGTCCTGCGAATATCTGGAAATTGGCTGTCACGGCGTTGGCCGCGGCGCCGGTGTAGATGCCGGAGTTTCCCTGCGAACCCTGGGTTGCATCGCCGAGCGGCGCCTGTGCCACAAGACCGCGTGCATCGATGGGCCAGAAGGTCACGCCGGCCTTGATGGCGGCATCGACGGTGGCATGCATCTGGGCCTGGTTGTCGACGCCGTTCAGCCGCATTCCGCCGGCAAAGTAGATCAGCGATTTCTTCTCGTTGAGCTGGCCCGAGCATCTTGGCCGCTGTCTGCAATGCGGAGAGCTGGCGGTCGGTGTTGAAGATGTTGAATTCGCTGTCGTCCTGCCCGAAGGCGGCGCCGGTATCGGAACTGCTGGCGTCGTCGACATCTTCGGCTGAGTCCTGGCCTTCGCCGACGATCATGGTTTCCAGAATGCTCAGCAGGCGGTCGCGATCCGGAGGTGAAGTCCTGCAGAATATCGACCGAACCGGTGTTGTAGCGCATGATCGAGACGAGATCGACGGTGGTCATCTGCGTGCGAATGAACTGCTGCGGCGGCCTGCAAGAGCGCGCAACTGGTCCGCGGGCCGCATGGCCGACATATCGAAGTAGAGCGCCAGCAGTCGGCGATTCTTGTAGCGCTCGTTGTCCATGGTTTCAGGCGCAATCTTTTCGCGCGCCAGCCGCTTGTAGATCTTCACGTCCTCGTCGCTGCGCTTCGACGGGGGCAGAGGCTTGGCAGTTTCGGCCAGGTCCTGGTGCTCGCAGAACTTGATGGTCTGCGGCACGTTGTCTTCGGTCACGGTGAAATCTTTCGCCGTCAGGCCGTGGATCGGATTGCCCTGCTTGTCTTTGACGACGACGGCTTCGACGACAAGCTGCACCTTGACCGACATCGTGTAGTTGTCCTGCGCGTCGGCGGAGCGGTTCTGGCCGATCTGCTGCGCAGTCGACGATGCAGCGAAGATGAATGCGAGAAGCATGGCTGCCAGTTTGCGCATGATCAGAACCTCACCCGCATGGTGGCCTGCAGGCTGCGCATCGGATCTGGCGATTGCGGCAGGCCAAACTGAGTGCTTTCCAGCGTCGTGATCCCAGCTGCTGAAGACGGCATGATTCAGCAGGTTGGTTGCGTCGATGCGAGCGTCGAGGAAGAAGTGCTTGTTGGGGCGAAACGTGCGCTGCATCGCCGCCGTCGAGGCTGAACTGGTTGGGTCCGGTGATCGAGTTTCGGCCCGCCGTTCCCCATGCGCCCGCTGCCGGCGCAGCGAAGGCTGCTGCATTGATGTGCGCGCCATTCTGGCCGGCATAAATCGGCGCGCCGGTCAGGCTGGGCCGCAGTGGGCCGATCCATCCGGTGCCCGGAACCGTCGACGGGAAGATCGGCGTCTCAGGCAAGCCTGTACCCACGTTCAACTGCGTCAGCAGCGTCCACTCCTTCAGGATCCGGCCGCGCCAACCGCCGAGCAGTGTTCCACCTTCGAGTCCCTGGCCGGTGGTGTACTGCGCCTGCAGATTGAGCAGATGACGCTGATCGAACGACGACAGCGACCGCTCTGCTTTCAGAGTCGAGCCAGTCCTGCGCGATCTGCGCGTTTGCGGAGGAAGAAGCAGAGGAAGACCTGACGAGAACTCGGTTTGCGAGGCGCTGGACTGATGTCCCTGGCCGCCGAGCATTGCGTCATCGTCGATCGATTTCGAGTAGGTGTAGAGCAGAGATGCAGCAAAGCCTGCGCGCAGCCTGCGCCGCAACTGCAATCTGGCCGGACTGGCGCGTGGAATTTCCGCCGGATGGTTTCGTAGACGAATCCAAGAGGGCAATCCGGGACAGGGATTCGCTCCGCCGAACGGATAGCTATTGGGCAGAAACTCCTGCACGCCATGCGTGCCCTTCACGCCGAGATAGGTTGCGGTCATCTGCAGGGCCCAGGGCAAGTCGCGCTGGATGGCGACCTGCCAGGTTTGCGCGTAGCCGACGCGGAAGTTGGGATCGATGCCGAAGGTATCCGGCGTGGTGGTGCCGCACTGCGTGAAGCCGTTGGCGAGAGTGAGCGGGCAGGCCGAGCTGTTCTGCTCCTTCACGCTCTTCGAGAGTGGGGCCTGCTGCGCGAGTTGAAGCATGGGTGTGAGGTACACCGACGTGTCGTGATAGACGCCGTAGCCGGCGCGGATCACGATGGTGGAAGCGGGAATCGGCCGCCAGGAAACGTCCGATGCGTGGCTCGATGCCAGAGTCAGTCTGGCCGCACGAGAGAGTTCGGGATACTTCTGGCCGGTCAGCGAGCCCACAGGATTGGAAGCCAGGACCGGTGCGACCTGCGCGAAGCCCGGAGCCACGTCGAGATTGACGAGCCGATCTTTCAACTCCGTCATTGGCGCGCCGTATTCCCAGCGCGCGCCGGCGTTGATGGTGAGAATGGGCAAGCACACGCCAATCGTCGGTTGCATAGACGTCATAGACGGTCTGCCGGAAATATTTGTCGGCGTTGCCGAAGGCGATGGAACTGGCGTCGGGAACGCCGATGAGAAAGTCGCCGAAATCCGATCCGGTCGCCACGCCGGTAAAGGTGAAGCTGCCGCGCGGGTCCTGCTGGAAGTAGTCGTTGAACTCCTGCTTGCGCAGATCGCCGCCGGCGGTGATGTTGTGATGTCCGCGGAACAGATTCCGATTGAAGCCGGAAAAGCCGTCGGTGCGATTGCGATTGAATGCGCTCTGCGCGTCGCTCAGAGCAGCGATGCCGCTGGAAAAGCTCAGCGCGGGCGGACCCCAGTTGGCTGGGTCCTGATCGTTGCCGGTGATTCCGGCTGCCCCGGAGATGTTCTGCTTGTTGTCGAACTCCGGCCGGACCAGCGTGCGCAGGCGGCTGAAGTGATATGCGGCGTTGAAGAACAGATGCTGGTTCAGCCGGTGCGACCAGTTGATGTTGGTGTTGAGGCCGAGCGTATCGGTGGTATCGACAAAGTTGAAGAGGCTCACGCCATCGGCGCGCGTGCTTTGGAAGTTGAAGTTGCCCCAGAGCTGATCGCGTTCGGCCCAGCGTTTTATCGAGGCGCGATTGCACGATGTCCTGGTGGCTGCTGTTCAGCACCGGGAATCTGGAAATTGTAGTACGGGATTGCCGGCGATGTTGGGCAATGGATAAAGCTGCAACAGCGCGGCCGCCTGTGGACTTACCGGCAAAGGTTGTGCCGTCAGATGATTCCGGCCCGCTCATCGAGCGTGGGAACCAGCGCGGAATCGGTTTGCGCGGTATTATTGCGCGTCCATTGATAGCCGACAAAAAAGTTTGGCCCGCGCGGGAGCAGATGCGGAATCCTCAGCGGACCGCCGAGCGTGAAGCCAGCGGTGATGCGGTCGTAAGCAGGCTTCGGCGTCGCAAATCCGCTGAGCGAATACGGCCGCGCATCGAGCACCGAGTTGTCGAGAATGACGAACGAAGCCGCCGTTGTAGAGGCTCTTGGTGTTGAAGCGACGATTGCCGAAGGCCTGGTTCAACGAGAACTGCGATGTCGCGGCGTTGTTCACGCTTCCGTTGACCAGGAAACCGTCGGAGCTTTGCTGGTTGGTATCGTCGGGTGGTTTCGGCATCTCCGGCGGCGGTTGCTGCGCGGCTGCGGTCTCGGCTTCTTTTCGGTTGCGGCTTGCAACGCCGGGCTCGGCGCGGCTGGAACGCGGCGGGGGGCTTCGCCAAAGCCTGCAATTGATCAGCGGGCAACAGTTTCAGTTCCCATTTGGCGGCCGGCATCTTCGGTGCGATCGTCACATCGGCGTCGATCGTCTCGAAGCAGAGCATTTTGACTTCGATCTTCCATTGGCCGTCGGGCAGGTCGTCGAAGTGGAAGACGCCGCCTTCATCGGACGTGACGCTGATGGTCTTCGCGCCCTGGGTGGCGGTGATGGTCGCGCCGGGGACTGGAAGACCGCCGAAGGTGACCTCTCCGTAGTACTGCGGACGCGCGTGCGAGCGGCACGGTGCAGAGGACACAGCAGCACAAGCAATCAACGAGCTTTTGAACCAGCGCCACTGCATCATCCGTTCGCTCCGCAACAATTCAATTCGGCGAAGGCCGTTCAATGTGATCGATGTACACCACGTCGACCGGCCGCTTCTGCATTTCCAGTTTCAAGCCTAGCTGGTCTTTGAGGGCGGTGGACAGGGATGGGCCTAAAGATTCAGAGTGCATTGCATCATCCGGCGTCCATTCGAGAGTGTAGTCGTAGGTGCCGTCGAGGCCGGTCTCGTCGCGGACGATGCAGTCCAGCTGGTTTTCCAAATCGTCGGTCAGCTGCCAAATGTAGGTTGAGTGCGATTCCAAATGTCCAGGTTCGTCGGGAGCGAACATGTGCGGGCGCTGATCGGCCGGCTTCAACTTCGGGCCGCCTCTGGCGACGGAAAGCACGTAGACCGGTGAAATGCGCGAAACACGATGAAAGCGCAGCTTAAAGCGTTCCGCAATCAACTGCTGCAATGCCAGCCGCTGTTGATCCACAGGCAGCTTTTTCCATCGCGCAATATCGGCTTCGTCCACCCTGGCCTGAATGTCATAGAGGTCCGACTTCACCCATCGCGGTTCGTCGAGGATGCGGTCGTTGCCGTATTCGTGCATGCCGAGAAATGCGGCGTGAAGAACACCATCCAGCGGAAAGCCTTTGATCGACACCCCGTCGGGCGTGAACCAGAAACTGCGCACCAGGTAGTTCGAGGCGCTCGGGCGCACGGATGCAACCTCAAAATGAAGGACCGGGGAGTCTGGTCCTGTCGAGTGAGCCACGGGTTGCGCATGCAAAACGCAGTGCATCGCGATCGGCAGAGCCAGAACTCCCGCCGACATCAGCGCCCGCGCCATTGCACGACTCAGTGCGATCATGGGCGTATGTGTCCCTGGCTACACTGCGAACGGTGCACTCCGGTTCGATGACCCCCTGTCCGATTGGACACCTCGAAAGCAGTTATTGTTCCCAAAGAGCTCGAATTGAACCCCTTCGGCCCAGGCCGATAGCTCCAGTTATCAGTTTTCCGATGGCGGATCGATGTGATCGATCACGATCACGTCAACCATGCCTTTTTGCGACTCCAATTTCAACCCGAGTTGCTCCACGAGAGCGGTAAAGAGCGATGGGCCTCCGGCGTCGGCAGGCGTATCAACCTTTGGCGGCCCACCTTCGCTTCCACCACGAGCCATAGGCATCGCTGCTTCATCGGGTGTCCATTGCAACTTGAAATCATAGGTACCGGTCAGCCCGGTCCTATCAAGAACAGATCGTCCCACGATTGCCGATAGCGCATGTGCGAGGAAGGGCATGCCTCCTCCGTGTGCCTCAATCCCACCCGGATTCATCATCATCATGCCCCGATTCCCGATCCGATCCTTTGGCAACCCATCCGGCTTAGCGGCATCGCTGTGCGGCATCGGATCAGGCTTTGACTCGGTGAGCCTGGGACCGCCTTTTGCCACGACCAATGCGTACATCGGAAGCTCCCGCGTCTCATGGTGATATTTGAGATTGAATCGCGCTTCAAGCAGGGGCAGAAACATTGCAGCTCTCTGCTCACGCTTGAGCTTATCCATTCTTGGAGCATCCTCGGGCGCGACCTTGGCTTCGATATCGTACCCGTTCGTTTTCACCCATCCCGGCGCATCCACGATTCGATCGCTCTCCACACCGAATGCCTGTTGCATGAGCATCTGAACCGCGACGCCGTGCAACGAGGCGCCGTCGGGCGTCATCATCATTGTTCGCCGTTCCGCGTCAGACGTGGTGGGTTTGATCGTGGCCACCTCATACTTGGGCACACTCGCATCCGACGCCGGAGACTGCGGCGAGGCGCCCGCAGATTTCGTACCCTCCTGTCCGTGCAGCAACCCGAACCCTACTGGCGCCGACAGAATCAAGACAGCCGCAACAGAGAGCACGAACTTCCGTCTGGCACTGAGTGCCACTCCGGATCTACGCGTCATGATTCGCAGTACGCGTTCCTTCAGATCCGCGCCTGAAACGCCGGAGATGCACGGCGTCGGAGGTTCTATGCAAAAAGCGCATACCTTGAGGATGCTTTCCGCATAAGCTTCCGGCTGCGGATTCTGCTCCATCACTTTCTCGTCGCACGCACGCTCGCGCTCTTCATTCATCTTTGCGCCCATCCACCGGACCAGCGGATGGAACCAGAGGAGAGCTTCAACAAGAGAATGAATTGCCGCGGTGAGGTTGTCGCGGCGGCGCACATGTTCCATTTCGTGAGCCATGATCGCCTGAATCTGGGCATCATCCAGGCGCTCAGAAAGCCCATTGGGCCACACCAGTACCGGTCGAATCACTCCAAAGATTCCCGGCTCTACCTCGCACGCAGAAAGGACAAGTGGAATCGGCTTGCGAATGCCTGTCTTCGACTCCACGCGGCGAAGGGCATTGAATTCGCACCCTTCATTGACGGGCTTGGCGCCCTTCGCCATTTCAGCCGCGCGCCGCCAGCCTGATATCCACCTGGCCATGACTACGAGGCATCCCAAAAGCCACACACCGGCAATCAGAGCCCACACGATTGGATACAGATGAGCGGGCGACGCACTCACTGCGATCCCCGGAGCCGCAACCGGAGGCTGCCGGAAGGGACGGCTAAACTCCTCCACCACAAAATAGAGCGCGGGTCCGGCGTGATTGTTTGAAGCCGGTTTTGCCCAGCGGGCTCCAATATCGGTCAACAATGTGAACGGGACGAGGAACTTTACCGAAGCCAGCATCCATATTGCGTAACGGACACGGGCCGCGTTAGCCCGAAGTGCGAGGGTGAGCAGCCACGCGACGAGAGCGACGGCAGTCGATTGCCAGAGATGATTGACCAGCGAGGCTGTCCAGCCAGAGGTCAAGAGTTCAGGTATCGTCATGATTCCTGCTCCTTGGAGAGATTGCGCAACAGCTTTTCTGCCTCTTTCACATCCTCCAGCGATAGCTTGCCCGATTCAATCAGGTGCGTCATTACAGGTTGTCCCCGCCCGCCGAAGAGGGCCAGCAGATCATCCATGAGACGACGCTGCGCCGCTTCCCGCGAGATTGCCGGTGCAAACACATGAAAATTACCAACCTTTTTCAGGCGGTGCACGACGCCTTTCGCTTCCATCCGGTAGACCGTGGTCTGGATGGTCGTGTAGGCCGGCCTCTTGTTCGCCCGAAACGATTCCTGAATGTCGCGAATGGAGCACTCGTTTCTTGTCCAGAGTGTCTCCATGATCTTGAACTCGAGCTTTGACAGTTTTGGCTGTGGCACTTGATCTCCTACATGTGTAGTAACAAATACCACGAACGTATGTTTTGGTCAAATCTGCAAGATCTGCTAGTTTTCCGATGGCAGATCGATGCGATCGATAACAACCACGTCCACCGAAGTTTTCGATGATTCGAGTTTCAATCCGAGCTGCTCTTCGAGAGCGGTGAGCAGCGTTGGTCCGCCGGCATCGGGCGAGATCTCGCCTTTTCCGGGGCCGGCGTCGCCGCCGCCCATGGCGTGCCCACATCGTCCGGAGTCCATTGCAGAGTGTAGTCGTAGTTTCCGGTCAGGCCGGTCTTGTTCTCAACGGTGCGACCAAGCTGAGCGAAGGATATGCCCCAGCATGGTCGTGTTGGTTCCGGTCGATTCCAGGTGCCCACGGCCGTTCATCATCAGGCTGCGCCGGCCCATGCTGGGCTTGTCGCTTGCCGCTGGGTCGCCGTGCTTCCGGTGCGTCTGGTTTGGCAGCGTCGTTAGCTTTGGGGGGATCGTCCGGCGCAGACGGTTTCATCTTCAAACCGCCCTTCGCGACCACGAGCGCGTAGATCGGGAGCTCGCGGGTCTCGCGGTGATACTTCAGGTTGAATCGATCCGCAAGCAGAGGCAACAACATTGCCCGTCGCTGATCGATCTTCATGTCCTTCAGTTTGGGAGCGTCCTCTGCGTCAACCTTGGCCTCAATGTCGTAGCGGTTCTTCACCCAGCCCGGCTCCCCGAGAATCCGATCATCTTCGATCCCGAAGGATTCCCGGATCAGCATCTTCATCGGAACTCCGTGGATGGAGATGCCGTCGGCAGTGAACATCATCATGATTCTTCCATCGTCGGACTTGCTGGGTTTGATGGTGGCGACCTCGAATTTCGGCAGATCGGAAGCGGAGGTGGACGCAGACGATGGGGACGCGGGTTTCGACGAGAGGGCACTCGACGAGGGAGCGGACTGCGCAAGGCACGCGATGGAAAGCAGGAAGATGATCAGAATGCTCGTCAATCGTCTCACCGGTGGGTTCATGGTGAAATCCTCGGACCGACTTCGTGTCAACTTGCAACTCTAATCGTTCGAACGCGGGAGAGGGAATTGACCAAGTGTAAGACGAACGAGGCTTCCCTTTCGTTTGCGGCGAACTTTCGACAATCCTGCGTTCGATCAGCAGAGATCAGTTGGCTGTTGGCTTCTCGGCATGGTCAATGACGATGACGTCGTCGGGAACCTTTGCCGGACCCATCTTCAAGCCAAGTTGCTCTTGAATCGCGGTGTAAAGACCCGGAGGAGCATTGGCATCGTCGCTTGGCGTCGGTATCGTTACGCCGGTTCCTCTGAACTGTCCGAATTGTGACTCGTCGGGAGTCCATTTCAATTCGAAATCATATCTGTCAGTGAGTCCGGTCTGATCCACCACGGGTCTGTCCGTCACGCTCGACTGCATCCATCTCGCAAAGTCTGCCATTGTCTGGTTTCGTACCACGAGGTCTCCAAGCTGCCTGAAGAAAAAAGAGGTCTGGTCATTTGGAGCAGACTCGCTTTTTCTCATCTTGGGTGCTCCGTTTGCAACGCTGATTACGTAGACCGAAAGCTCTCTCTTGTCGTTATGAAAGGTCAGCTTGAATCGGTCTGCCAGCAGCTTCTGGACCATCGTGGCCATTTGCTTATGACTGGGCGTGCCCGCGGTGTCGGGCTTTGCTTCGATGTCGTAGAGGTCGGTTCCAAACCAATCGGGCGCTCCGATGATTTGCTTGGCGTGGAGACCATACGAAAATGCGATGAGATCGTTCAGGTTAGTGTTTATCGTCCGAAAACGATCCGCTCTGAACCCGAAGCCTTTGCCGGGCCTGTTTGGAACACTCGGCTTAATGGTGGCGACCTCGAAGGTAGGGGCTGCATCCGTCGCCATAGGAGGAACCGGCGGCGGTGGAGTCGGGATGGTCCACTCCGTTTCCGATGTAGCGCGCGTCAGCACAAGCGGAAGAGGGTTCTGACCCTGGCTCCAATTGCCATCGATCGTTTTGCCGTCGCCGCTCAGTTTGCCTTCGAAGGTGCCGGCGATCAGCTTCAGCGACATCTTTATGTCGGATCCGTTCGCGGTAACGGAGTCGAGACTAAGCGGTTGGCCGCCCTGGTCAATGCTGTAGAAGACGCCTTTATAGCCCCCTTTGTCGTCCTTGGTGATTTTCGCGACGATGCGCAGATCGCGACCGGTGTGCAGCGTGCCCTGCCAGGTATCGGCGATATCGTGGGGCGAAGCTGCCGCGGGTGCCGCTGGCGCAGGAGCCTGAGCGCGAACTGTGCCTGCCAGGTTCGCAGAAGTTCCGTAAAGAACGAAGGCAAGGGCAATGACGGACGATTTAATGAAAGGTCGAACCTGGAAACTGGACGGAGCAGGAGGCATCATTGGTGCAGTTCCTTTTCGCTGAGAGTTGAAGTGCGGATTTTGCGGACGTGCTGAGGATACACGCCAACTGCGAGGATTCTGCGTAATTAATTGCAGATTGTCCGATATCGCACGTGAAGGAATTGAATTGCGATTTGGTGATGGCGCGATGCAGTTGATTCAGCGCAGAACAATGGCGATGGCAAATCCGTCGTAGCCCTTGCTGCCAACGGTCTGAAGCACCGTGGTGCTGAGCCGAGGCTCGGCTGCGAGCAGTTCTGTAAATCGACGGACACCCTGAATATTCGGATCGGGGCTTTCCGGATCGATCACCTTGCCGTCGCGCACCACGTTGTCGGCGACGATGAGCGTGCCGGGCCGCGAAAGCTTCATGGACCATTGCAGATATTCGGGATAGCCGGCCTTGTCGGCGTCGATGAAGATGAAGTCGAAGGGAGCAACAGTGTTCTTTTGCAAGCATCGCCGCGAGCGTTTCTGCGGCTGGGCCGATGCGGAGTTCCACGCGATTCGCGAAGCCGGCAGTCTCGAGGTTTTTCTTCGCGATCTCGGCGTGACTGCGGCTCCAGTTCCAGCGTGACGACCATGCCATCGGCGGACAGCGCGCGCGCGAGCCACAGCGTGCTGTATCCGCCGAGCGTACCGATCTCAAGAACGCGACGCGCACCGGTCGCGCGGACCATCACTTCGAGGAATTTTCCCTGAAGCGGCGTGACGTCGATGGACGGGAGATCCGCCTTGCGATTTGCCTCGAGTCGCGGTGTCGAAAGCTATTACCGGAGCAATCAGAGCATCGGAGAAGTATCTGGTCGACCTTGCTTCCAGATTTCCTTTGCTTTTTTAGACAAGGCTCACTCCTCCGGGGATTGAGTGGACTTGAGTTGCGAACTTCGGGAGATCCAACTGCTACTTATCGCGTGCAACGACGAAATCCGGAACCCAGAGCAACGCGCGCTTGAATTCGGAGTCGGGAAGGGAAGCGAGCGCCTGGCGCGATTGTTCCGCATAGCGATCGGCGGCAGCCATGGCGTATTCGACGGATCCATTGCGGCTGAGAATCTCACGAATCTGCTCGCGGCTGACGTACTCAAAGCTGCGATCGTCGAGCACGCGCTGGATGGTCTGGCGCTCGCGCGCGGTGCCGTGATCGAAGGCGTGGATGACGGCGAGCGTGGTCTTGCCTTCGCGCAGATCGCTTGCCACAGGCTTGCCCAGGACTTCTTCGGTCGCGGTGAGATCGAGAACATCGTCGACAATCTGAAATGACAGGCCGACCGCGCGGCCGTAGGCGGCAAGCTTTTCTTCCTGCGCCTCGGTTGCGCCGGCCAGCACGGCGCCGAGCCGCATCGAGGTCGAGAACAGGCAGGCGGTCTTGCGGAAGATCAGGTCGTAGTACTCGGCTTCCGAGACGGCCTTGCCGAGCTTCTGGATCTGCAGCAATTCGCCTTCGACCATCTGCTGGGTCAGCGCCGATGAGCAGTTCGAGAACGCGCAGGTTCTTCTCTTCGAGCGCAACCTTGAAGGCCTGCATGTAGAGCCAGTCGCCGGCGAGCACGCATTTTTCATTGCCCCAGGTGGTGTTGGGCGAGGGGCGACCGCGTCGGGTCGATGCGCCGTCGATGATGTCGTCGTGGACCAGCGTAGCGGTGTGCACCATCTCGACGACCGCGCCGAGACGGATGGCGCTGGGGCCTGAGTAGTCCAGCAGGTGCGATGCGAGCAAGCAGCAGAGACGGGCGAATGCGCTTGCCGCCGCCCTCGCGCAGGTATTCGGCGATCTCGGTGATAGTGCTGACGCTGGAGGCAGCATCGCGCCCCAACTCCTGCTCGATCGCTACGAGGTCTTCTCGCAGCAGTTCGAAAACCTCTTTCGCCGTCGCTATCGCCAGGGTGCTCAATGGTCTCCGAGTCTCGCGTTTTCAGTTCGTGCGGTAGTTCGTGAAGGTCAGCTCCACGCCCAGATCTTTGCCCGCGCAGGGTAGCGATGATGGCCTGCAGGTCATCGCGATCTTTGCCCGATATCCTCACAGTATCGCCTTGAATGCTGGCCTGCACCTTCTTTTTTGAATCCTTCACGATACGTACAATCTCCTTGGCCTTCTCTGTGGGGATTCCCTGCTGGAGGCTGATCTTCTGGCGAACGCTCTGGCCCGTCGCCGGCTCAACCTTGTCATAGGTGAGATTCTTGAGCGACACGCCGCGTTTCACGAGCTTTCTGGCCGAGGATTTCCTTCACGGCCTCGAGCTTGTACTCGTTCGAGGAAGCCATCTGAATGGCGTCGTTGCCTTCGAGATTGATTTCGGAATGGGTGTCTTTCAGATCGAAGCGCTGGCGAATCTCTTTCATTGCCTGGTCAATGGCATTGCGCACTTCCTGGATGTCGACCTTGCTGACGATGTCGAATGAATTGTCCTGGGCCATGATTCCGTTCCTCAAATGCCTGGGTTGCTGTTCTTGCCGCTCGCACTGGCGAGTGCAACTCTATCAGTTTCCCACGTCAGACCCTCAGGTTGAACAGGCGGGCGAAGTTTTTGGTCGTTGCCGAGCCGATTTCGTCGGCCGTGACGTGATGGAGTTCGGCAAGAGTCTGGGCGGTCTGCGTGCCACGAAGGCGGGCTCGTTTCGCTTTCCACGCAATGCGGCGGGAGCCAGCCAGGGAGCGTCGGTCTCCACCAGGACGCGATCGAGCGGCACGCGATCGGCAACGTCGCGCAAGGGGCTGCGCCTTGGGGTAGGTGAGATTACCGGCAAAGGAAATGAGAAAGCCCAAGATCGAGCGAACGTCTGCGCCTGCTCCCAACCTCCGCCGAAACAATGCATTACGCCGCCAAGGCCGGTTGAGGTCCAGTGTTCGTCGAGGACTTCGAAACAGGTCGTCCCACGCATCGGTGGCGCCCTCCTTCGGCCGGCAATGAATGAGGATCGGCCGCTTGCGCGCTGCGGCGATCTTTAACTGGCAGATAAGGGCCTCGCGCTGAACCGGATGAGGCGGCGCCTTCGTGGTAGTAGTCGAGGCCGATTTCCCCACAGGCGATCACCTCCGGTTCCGCCAGGAGCCCGTCGAGCTTGGCCTGGGCTGCCTCGTCGGCTTCGACGGCGTTGTGGGGATAGATTCCGGCGCTTGCGTAGAGCCGGGGCATGCCGGGCTTGCCGTTGAACTCGCGGCAGATGTCGAGGGCCTGGTGCATCTCGGCCGGACCCTCGCCGATGCCGATGGCGAGCACTGCGCCTACGCCTGCCTCGGCGGCGCGCTGCAGCATGGCCTCGCGATCCTCGGTGTATCGAGGGCTGTCGAGATGCGCGTGAGAATCGATCGAGCAAGCAAGGGTCTCCGCGAGGACTCCAATGTCAAAAATACACTCAATTGCCGTGCTGCAATGGCGACTTGCTACTTTAGCCGTGCGCCGAGCGGCACGTCTTCAAGGAAGCCGGCCAGCACCGGTGCGCCGTCGGGCGGCAACGAGGCGGCCAGCAGCATGCCATTTGATTCGAGGCCGCGCATCTTGCGGGGCGCCAGGTTGGCGACGATGACGATTTTGCGGCCGATCAGCTTTTCCGGCTCGTAGTATTGCGCGATTCCTGCGAGAATCTGGCGTTTTTCATAGCCGAGATCGACTTCGAGACGCAGTAATTTGTCTGCTTTCGGAATTCTCTCCGCCACTAAAACCTGCGCGACTCGCAGCTCTACCTTAGCAAAGTCGTCGATCGTGATGTGTGCGGCGTGGCCGGAGTGGCCTGCGTCGAATTCTTGAGTTGCAGCGGCATTGTCGGCTGGAGCTTGCGCGAGGTGTTGAGGCGAGGCGGCTGCTGGTGAGCTCGGCCGGCACGGTATGCACCTGTGCCGTGGCGACTGGCTTGGCGGGATCGCTGGGGGCGGTCGTGGCTGGCGTCGTTGCAGCTGCTCGCCGGCGCTGTCTTCAGTGCTCGCAGGCGACTGAACAGAGGTTGCTGCTGGAGCAGCCTTTCACCGCGTCGCTCGGCGTCGCGCCGGATGAGGCTTGACTCCAAGAGCCGAGACGTGGGAGCTTCCGGAGCTGACTTAGCTGCGCTCTCCTCGTCGCTCGCGGCTTCTACCGCGTTTTTGTTGTTCTCGTCTTCCAGATTCTGCATACGGGTGACTGCATCCTTTTCAGCGCGGGGAAAGAGCGGCGCGGGCTCGCCCAAGTGTGTTCCGGGCTTCAATCCGCCCCACGCGAGGTGGGTGAGAAAAGCATGTTTCGCAGCGTCGGCGATATTGCCTTGCCCAAGCTGCTGCCACACCTTGGATGCTGCGTCGGGCAGGATGGGATAGACGAGCGCGGTAATGACGCGGATGGCTTCTGCTGCCGTTGCCAGTACGCGGGCCTGCAACATGGCGTGATCGGCTTCGGAGCGGTCCGCTGGGCGCTTCCAGGGGGCGTTGGCGGTCAGATAGCCGTCGGTTTCCGCGACGAGGAGCCAGAGGGTTTTCAGCGCCTCAGAGAAATTCAGATCATCAAAGGCCGGTCCGAAATCCGCAATCGTGCGCTCGGTGCTCTCGCGCAGTGCCGATTCGGCCTGGGTTTCCGCGCCGGTTTCCGGCACAACTCCGCCGAAGTACTTGTGCACCATGTTCACGACGCGGCTTACGAGGTTGCCGTAGCCGTTGGCGAGGTCGCCGTTGTAGCGCTGCACAAGCGCATCGAAGCTGAAGTTGCCGTCCTGCCCAAAGGGAATCTCACGCAGGAGGAAGTAGCGCAGCGCATCGGCGCCGAGGACTTCGCGCACGGTATCGGCGCGCACGATGTTGCCGCGCGACTTCGACATCTTGCCCTGGTCGAAGAGCAGCCAGCCGTTGGCTTTCACCGAGCGCGGCGTCGGCAGCCCTGCGGCCATCAGGAATGCAGGCCAGTAAACGCAGTGGAAGCGGCTGATCTCCTTGCCGATGAGGTGGATATCAGCGGGCCAGAACTTCTGGAAGCGTGCCTGATCTGCGGGATCGTCGGAGCCGTAGCCGAGAGCGGTAACGTAGTTGGCCAGAGCGTCGAGCCACACGTAGATCACGTGGTTTTCGTCGCCCGGAACGGGAATGCCCCATGTAAAGCTGCTGCGGCTGATTGAGAGATCCTTGAGCCCGCTGCGCACGAAGGAGATGACTTCGCGCCGGGTCGATTCGGGCTGCATGAAGTTGGGGTTTTCCTCGTAAAATTCGAGGAGCTTGCGCTCAAAGGCAGAAAGCTTGAAGAAGTAGTTCTCCTCGCTGACAGTTTCGGTAATGCGGCCGCAGTCAGGGCAGGGCGCGCCCGGAGGCACGTCAACCCACGCTTCGTCGGAAACACAGTACTGGCCGGTGTAGAAGCCCTTGTAGATGAACCCGCGGTCGCGCATGGTGGCGAAGAGCTTCTGCACACCGCGCTGGTGCCGCGGCTCGGTGGTGCGGATGAAGTCGTCGTAGGTGAGGCCGAGCCGATCCCAGAGAGCGCGGAACTCGCCGGAGATGGCATCGGCGAAGTCTTGCGGCGTGCGGTGGGCGAGCTTGGCGGAGCGTTCGATCTTTTCTCCATGCTCATCGGTGCCGGTCAGAAACCACGTCTCGATGCCCATGGCCCGCTTGCGCCTCGCGATCGCATCGCAGACGATCGTGGAATAGGCGTGCCCCAGGTGCGGACGCGCATTCACGTAGTAGATGGGCGTGGTGAGGTAAAAACGGGCTGGGACGGAGTTTTGATTCGTCATCGGCGGGCGTTACTTTCGATTTTGCCGCCTCAGCGAGGCGCGGTGTTGTGCGTCTATGTTCCTCTTTCATCTTAGGTTGCCGTGAAGTGTGCGTCAAACGCGGCGGCATGTGCGGCTCTGGTAGAATCGCCTTGAAAATCAGCGCATTTTACGGCGTTTCCAGAAACGCTGGTGCATTTTCTGTAGCTGTTCAAGGTCGCCACTCACCGGGGCTCGGGTCGACGTCAAAGTGTCGGTCTTGCGGTGCGCCAATTCTGGAAAACGCTGGAGAGGCATCGCCAAGTGTACCTGGAACTGAAGAATCGGCTCGAGACGCATCTGCGCGATGTGCTCAAGGCCAAATACGACCTTACGGTCGAAAACATTCCGCTGGAGACCCCACCGGACCTGCGTTTTGGAGAACTGGCCACGCCCATCGCCTTTGAACTTGCGCGCAAGTTGCGCAAGGCGCCGAGGATCATCGCGCAGGAGATTTTGGACGCGCTCGGTACGCCGCGTGGATTCGCGTCGTTCGACGTTGCCGGCGGCGGATACATCAACGCACATCTCGATCGCACCATTGCCGTGCGCATGATGACCAGCGGTGAAGATTCGCAGCCGGCGTCGACGGATATTCACGCGCTGGTGGAGCACACCAGCATCAATCCCAACAAGGCGGCACATATCGGCCACCTGCGCAACGCGATCCTCGGCGACACGTTTGTGCGCCTGCTGCGCGCAGCGGGCCGGCAGGTGGCGGTGCAGAACTACATCGACAACACCGGCGTGCAGGTTGCGGACGTGGTGGTCGGGTTTCTCCACGTGGAGAAGAAGTCGCTGGCAGAAGTGCGCAAATTTGATTGAGGATCTCGAACTGCATTTTCGAGCGTGTGGACTTCTACTGCTGGGACCTCTACGCCCGCACTTCGCAGTGGTACACGAGCGGCACGGAAGAGGAGAACGAGCAGCGCAAGAAACTGCGATACGCCACACTGCACGAAATCGAGCAAGGCGGGAATGAGACTGCCGCAGTCGCGGAACTGATCTCGACGGCAGTCTTGCGCCGCCATCTCGAGACCATGCTGCGGCTGGACATCGAATATGATTTTCTGCCCCGCGAGAGCGAGATCCTGCACCTTAACTTCTGGGCGCTGGCGTTTGAGCAGTTGAAGCAGAAGGGCGTGCTCTACTTCGAAACCGAGGGCAAAAACAAGGGCTGCTGGGTGATGTCGCGGACGGGAAGTCCGGCCAGGAGGACGGGGAAACGGACGAGGACGCCAAGGTGATTGTCCGCTCCAATGGAACTGTGACCTACGTGGGCAAGGACATCGCGTATCACCTCTGGAAGTTCGGATTGCTGGGACGGGATTTCGGCTATCGTAAGTTCTTCTCATACCCGAGGAAAGAGTGCTGGATTTCGGCGGTCGAGGGCGAGCCGGATCATCCGCAATTCGGCGGCGCGCAGGAGATCTACAACGTTATCGACGTGAGGCAGACCGACCCACAGGCGATTCTGGTCGAGGCTCTGCGAGGCCTGGGATACACCGAGCAAGCGGATCACTGCATCCATTTCAGTTACGAGAAGGTCGCGCTCACTCCGCAGTGTGCTCTCGACCTTGGCTACGACGTGTCGCCGGAAGACCTCGACAGCCCTTATATCCTGGTAAGCGGCCGCAAGGGGTTCGGCGTCAAGGCCGACGACCTGATCGACAAGCTGATTGCAGCGACGCAAGCCGAAGTCGACACGCGCCAGACTTCGCGCGACGAGCAAGAGAGGCACGTCATCGCCGGGCAGATCGCGATTGGTGCTTTGCGCTACTTCATGCTCAAATTCACGCGAAATTCCGTGATCGCCTTCGACTTCAAGGATGCGCTGAGCTTCGAGGGCGAGACCGGACCTTACATCCAGTACGCCGTGGTGCGCGCGCGCAACATCTTCCGCAAGGGATCGATCACTCCGGAGGCCGTGCTGCGGGAGTTTGCCGGATCGGATCCGGGAGCATTTTTGATGGATGCGGCCGGCAAAGACATATGGGAACTCTGGCTGCGCGCTGGGCGTCGCTCTACGGTGCTGGAGCAGTGCATCGCCACCTCGGAACCCGCATACCTTGCCAAGCATGCGTTCCAGCTTGCGCAGGAGTTCAACAACTTCTACCACAAGCACCACGTGCTGACGGAGTTGGACCCGGAGCGCCGGATGTTCCTGCTGGCTACCGCGGCCATCACCATGCGGGAACTGATAACTGTGCTGGATTGGCTGGGCATTGAAAGCCCCGAGGCCATGTAGTACCGCCGTAACTCGTGTGTAGCGTGCGTCACAAACAGGCATTCGGGCATCTGGAGTATATTGCTCACCGGTCAGTGTGAAGGATCGGTGTATGGAAAATACTGTATTGCAAACACATATGCTTCTTCCCGTCGAAGAAATTGCGCGGAAACTTTCGCTTTTGCCGGCCGAATACGAGCCAATCGGCACCTATGGCGCGAAGCTGAATCTGAACCTGCTGGAGAACCCGGCCTTTCCCGCTCACGGCAAGCTGATCATCGTTACGGCAACGACGCCTACAACCTCGGGCGAAGGTAAGACTGTCGTCTCGATCGGACTGGCGCAGGGGTTGGAGCGCATCGGCCGCAAGTCGATCCTGACCTCGCGCGAGCCTTCGCTGGGGCCGGTCTTCGGTATGAAGGGCGGCGCGGCGGGCGGCGGACTGTCGCAGGTGGAACCGAGCCAGAAGATCAATCTGCACTTCCATGGCGACTTCCACGCCATTACAGCGGCACATAACCTGCTGGCGGCGATGGTTGACTCGCATCTGTTCTTCGGCAATGCACTCGATCTCGACCCCGCACAGATCACGTGGCCGCGCGCGATGGACATGAATGATCGCGCATTGCGGCGGATTACGGTGAGCGTCGGAGGAAAAGACCAGGGCGCGAACCGGGGAACGGGATTCGTGATCACTGCCGCATCGGAGATTATGGCAATCATGGCGCTGGCTACGAGCCGGGCAGATTTGCGCAGGCGTCTTGACGCTATCGTTGTTGGTCCTTCGCGATCGGGCAAACCGGTGACGGCCGCGGACCTTGGCGCTACCGGAGCCATGCTGGCGCTGCTGGATGACGCGATCAAGCCGAATCTGGTGCAGACCACTGAGGGGACGCCGGCGCTGGTGCACACCGGTCCATTCGGCAACATTGCGCATGGGACATCCAGCATTCTGGCGCATCAGATGGGCGTGCGGCTGGCGGATTTCGTGGTGAACGAGTGCGGATTCGCCGCAGATCTTGGCGCCGAGAAATACTTCGACATCGTAATGCGCGCATCGGGCATTCAACCTGCCGCCGCAGTGCTGGTAGTTACGGTTCAGAGCCTGCGTGCGCAGGGCGAAGGAAAGATCGAAGCTGGCTTCGCGAATCTCGATCATCACATCAGGACGCTGCGGGGCTACGGCGTTCCGATTGTTGTTGCCATCAATCGATTCCCGGCGGACACGGCCGAGGACCTGGAGACGATTGCTACCGAATGCTCGCTGCAAGGCGTTCCCTGTGCGCTGGTCGAGGCGTTCGCCAAGGGCGGCGAAGGTGCCGTTGAGCTGGCGCGAAAGGTGGTCTCGGCGATTGAAACGAATCCGGCGCCGGAGATTCAGAGTGTATACGCGCTTCAAGATCCGCTGGATGTGAAGATTCTGAAAGTCGCGATCCAGGTCTATGGCGCGGACGGCGTTACCTTCAGCGATGCGGCGCGCGCCAAGCTCGATCGCTGCACCGAGTGGGGATTCGGCGGGCTGCCGGTTTGCATTGCCAAGACGCAGTATTCGCTCACGGACGATCCCAAGCGAATGGGTGCGCCGAAGGGCTGGACGCTGAACATCAATGACGTCTCGTTGTCGGCGGGTGCGGGTTTCGTCGTGGCCGTGTCGGGTAACATGATGCTGATGCCGGGATTGCCGAGCCATCCGCGGGCGATGTCGATCGATGTGGACGACGATGGAAACATCGTTGGGGTTTGATCTCAGGGCTTGACGTGCCGCTCAGGTTTACACGCTGGGAGGCCGTTTTCGTAAAAATCGCGGGAAAATAATATGACTCATTCCGGAGGCGGAATCTGTCGACACCCTTGCTGCAACATCCCTCTTCCTTTATCCTCAGGGAACATGTTGGACCCGCTCCCGCCCCAAAAACGGTTCAATGTGAATCAGGAGGCAACAAGGAAGCATGGAAAATGTGGGTCAACATGCGTCTTCACAGACTTATCCGGAGCTGATCCCCAGGCTCGGTGCGATCGATCGCTCCAGAGCCATCGCCAAAAGCACTGTGAAGCGTGGCATCGACGTGTACTTTTCCTTGAAATGCTCCGTGCTGCGTACGCTCGGAGTCATTGATTTTCCAGTTCCTCCGAATCACTGCCTGCGCCGCACGTCGAGTCATACGATTCGGCACTATTACGAATCGGGCGTCACCACGTTGATGCCGATCCTTACTGCCGCGCGCATCTATGGCGTCGACTTGGATCAGCCCGTCAATGTGCTGGATTTCGGCTGTGGTGTTGCACGCCAGCTCCTTCAACTTACTCGCAATTATCCCCGTGTTCGTGCTCACGCCTGCGACGCACATCCAGACAACGTCCGCTACATCAAGCGCGCGTTTCCCCAGGTTGATTCCTATGCAAACAGCTTCGACCCTCCGTTGAAATATGCGGATAACACCTTCGACCTGCTGTATTCGGTTTCGACGTTCTCTCATTTTTCGCTGGAAGATGCCAAGCTCTGGCTGCAGGAACTGGGTCGCGTGACAGCCCCGAATGGGCTGCTTTGCCTGACATTTAACAGCTACACATCGCTCGACTGGTCGCACCAACGAGGGTATGTGCTGGATTACACCGCAGAGCGTTTGACAAAGGAAGGATGTTTCTACTCAGTCGACGAGGCTGCGTGGTACAAGCGAAAAGCCGAAGAAGCGGTTTCCGCCTTTGGATCAAACACCACTGGAGCGACGCGGCCTACCGGCGATATGTTCTTTTCTCCGGAGCGCCTGCGGTCTTTCGTGGAAAGCGTCGGCTTGGAATTGGTGGCGATTGCACCGGGTGTTATCGACCGCATGCAGGACCTCGCCGTTATGCGCAAACCAAAGGAATGAAAGCATGGTGGCTGAGGCGGGCTGCTAAGTCGAACGGAGGTTTAAGCACTGTTCGATAAGATCTGCGGCGCGACCTGGTCCGTCCAGGGGCTGGATGGCTTTCTGCAAGACCTGGGCTGCCTCACGGTATCTCGCTTGGTGAAGGACCTCGATGACTGCTTTGCGCAGCCGGGAAGGGTTTAGTCTTTGCCGTGGAACCACCAGGCCTGCTCCGCGGGCTCTGACCCGCGCCGCCACTCCGGGTTGATCGTTGCCAAGGGGCACGGCCACTATCGGCACTCCCTCACACAGCGCTTCAAGGACCGTGTTGATGCCGGCATGTGTAATCACCAGCGCGGACCGCTTCAGAATCTCCAGTTGGGGAGCATAGCGCACCACCAGCGGATCGCCGGCCAGCTTCCCCAGGGCTGCAGGATCGAGTCCGCCGCCGAGCGAAATCAGCAGCTGGGCGTCGAGTCCGGCACAGGCTTTCGCGATGGTTCTGAAGATAGTTTCGGAGCCATTCTGAAGAGTGCCGAGCGATGCGTAAATAAGCGGGCGCCCATCAAGACGCTCCCAGGGAAACTCGATTGCCGGACGCTGTTGAGGGGCAACAAACGGACCGGTATAGTGAAGCCCCGCAGGTTTTTTACCGGGAACGTCGAACTCCAATGCCTCGGGCAACTGGGTGATTTGCGCCAGCGGCGATAGCGCTTCTTCCCGATGCACGAAGGGCTTCAGTCCCCATGCGCTACGCTGCTTGTTCACATCCTTGAAGATGGGATCTGCGATCCGTGACAGCAAAAGCATTCCGCAGATATTCCGCAAACGGCTGAGCCGATCCTGTCCCGCCGCCCATCCGAACCAGAAGGGAGGAATGCGGTCGTCGCGAACCAGGGGGGGAATCAAGGCGATGGAGATCCAGGGCAGGCCCAGATAATCGGCTACGCTTCCGGCAAACTCCGCTTCGTCGACCAGCAGCGCTTCCACCCTGGCTGCCCGCACTGCATCCGGTCCATCACGCAATACCATGCGTGCCGATTTCCTTACGCGCTGCAAGGTGAATCGAAGGGCCGCGAGACCCTTCAAGCGGGCCATGTGCTCGTCGAGCTTCTGAAGCGTGCCGGGCGGATAGTCATCGGCGCCGATCTGATGAAACTCGATGCCCGCATCGCGCACACGGGCTTCGGTATCCGGAATGCCGAAGACGACGACCTCGTGGCCTCTGAGCTGCAAATGGCGCGCCAGCGCAGTCATCGGATTGAGATGACCGGTTCCCGGATAACACAACGCTCCCAATCTTGCCATTGGCTCGCTTCATTACATTGATTTGCTGGTGCCAGTAGAAATGGCTGCGGGAGCTATTGTCCAGACCAACTCGCCGCAGAGATCGAGTTGCAGCCCGGGGAGATCAGCTATTCGTATCTCAGGGCATCTACGGGCAAAAGCTGCCCTGCACGCCACGCCGGAACCGCTCCGGCAATCAACCCGGCGAGTACCGCGATTCCCAATGCCTGGACAAGAAGCGGCCAGCGGATAGAGGCCGAGACGAAACTCGCGGTTTGGGGCAGGGTTGCCAATGCGTTCAGAGCGCCCCAGCCCAAAGCGATGCCGAGGATGCCTCCACTGAGGCCCAGCACCACCGCTTCGAGCTCAATGAGCGCCAGAATGTGCCCGCGCTTCCACCCCAAAGCGCGAAGGATGCCGATCTCGCGGGTGCGCTCGAAAACCGACATGACCATGGTGTTGGCGATCCCCAGGATACCGATGAGCAAGGCAAGCGACGAGGTGCCCCATGCGGAGGCCTGGGCCAGCTTTACAAACTGATTGTCACTGGCGCGCTCCGCTGCGGGAACGGCGCGCAGTCCGGGAAGCGCGGCCTGGATCTCCGCCTGCGCGCGCTTCAGGTATTGCGGTTGCGATTCTCCGATAGGCGCCGGGCGCAGCCGGACATCAATCGTCGATACTTTGCCCTGAAGGCTGCTCAACTGTTGCAACTGGTCGAGCGGCATAATGACGGCATTCGCTTCGAGCGCTGATGCGCCGTGATAGATCCCGGTTACTTTGAAGGGAGAACCCTGAATCTCCAGTGTGTCGCCGGGGTTCTTCTTCAGGTCCTCGGCGAGCAGGTCGCCGAGAATTACTTCGGGCTGGCCGTCGCGAAAACGCCGCCCCGCCAGGATTTGCAGAGAATCCAACTGAAACGCATTCGCCTTCCATCCGTAGGCCAGCGCATTTACTTCCGGAGTCAGATCCATCAAGTTGTAGATCGTCGGCGAGGCCTGGGCCACAACCGGCAGGTTCATGAGCTTTGCGGTCGCCGACTCGTCCAGCGAAGTGTTCAGGAAAGTCCCGCGAATGACAGCAATGTCAGTGCCGGAGCTGGAGTAGATGCGCTGCCATTGTTGTTGGAATGCGCTGGAGAAGCCCACCAGGCCTACAAACGCGCCCACCGCCATCCCAATCCCACAGAGCGTGAGCAGGCTTCTGAGCCTCCTGCGGAGGAGGTTTTTGAATACGAATCCCGAGAATGACAATGATTTAGCCATGAAGCCGGGCACCTTCTATCGTCGCATTGAAGGAGACCGAGCCTGGCACGGCGCCGCGGCGGCTTTCGATGCGCTCGTTCAGGATAAGAGGCGCGCGAAGATTTTTCCAATTCCCGATTTGTCGTTCCTCTTCCGGCCTCAGAGCTACTGGCTGTTTCCTTCGTAGCTGCGCACCCACTCGAGGATGGAGCGTACGGCAACGCCGCTGGGGCCCTTGGCGATGAAGGGCTTGTTTTCTTCGATCCAGGCGAGGCCGGCGATGTCGAGGTGGATCCAGGGCGTGTCTTCGGCGAAAGCGTGGAGGAATTCGGCCGCGGTGATGGCTCCGCCCCAGCGGCCGCCGGTGTTTTTGATGTCGCCGATGTCGCTGCGAATCATGTCGTAGTACTCGTCGGCGAGCGGCATGCGCCAGAACTTCTCGCCGGAGGTGGCAAGCGCAGCCTGGAATTTTTCGAAGGTGGCATCGTCGTTGGAGAACGCGCCGGCGTTGATCATGCCGAGAGCGACGACGCATGCGCCAGTCAGCGTGGCGGCGTCGATGAGGTGGGTGGCGCCGAGGCTGCGCGCGTACGTGATGCCGTCGGCGAGGACGAGGCGGCCTTCGGCGTCGGTGTTGATGATCTCGATGGTTTTCCCGGACATCGCCGTCTGGACATCGCCGGGTTTTTGGGCCTTGCCGTCGGGCATGTTCTCGGCAGCGCAGACGATGCCGATGACGCGGACCTTGGGCTTGAGCAGGGCGATGGCGCGCATGGCCCCGATCATGGCTGCGCCGCCGGCCATGTCGTACTTCATCTTCTCCATGTTGTCGGCGGGCTTGATGGAGATGCCGCCGGTGTCGAAGGTGATGCCTTTGCCGACGAGGCCGAGCACCGGGCCGTCGGTGACGCCTTCCGGCTCGTATCTGAGGACGATCAGGGCAGGCGGCTCGGCTGAGCCCTGCGAGACGCTCCAGAAGGCGCCCATCTTGAGCTCGTGCAGCTTGTCGGTGGAGTGAACCTCCCACTTCAGGCCGACTTCGGAGGCCATCTGCGCGGCGCGCTGGCCCAGGACCGTCGGGGTCAGTTTGTTGCCGGGCTCGTTGACCAGGGAGCGCGCGAAGTTCTGGCTTTCGCCGATGATGACGCCTTCGTTGAATGCGGTGCGGATGGCGGGCTGATCGGCGGAGGCGGGGGCGGCGAGGGTGAAGGATTGGACGCTGACATCCTTGCGCTCGCTGCGATAGGTGTCGGGATCGAAGTCGCCGACGAAGGCGCCTTCAACTGCAGCGCGTGCCATTGCCGCGCGGAGGGCAGACTTTCGGAGTAGTCCTTCCGGCAGGGAAGCGCAAAGGTCAGCTCGCGAATGGCGCGGGGCTTGGTGTAGCGGACGGCGGTTCCGGCGGCATTGCGCACGGAGTGGACGGTTGCCTTGGCCTTCTTGCCCAGGCCGACGATGAGGAGACGCTTGGCTTTCAGTCCGGCGGGCGCGTGAAGCAGCACGGTCTCGTTGGTGCCGGCCTTGTATTCGCCGCTGCCGAGGACAGCCGCGGCGGCGGCGCGGACGGCTTCATCGCCGGTCAGCAGGACCGGTTCGGGCTTTACGTCGGGGCCTTTGGCGGTCTGCGTGTCGATGGCGGTGACGGCGAGCAGTTCGGTTTCGATCTGGGCGAGGGGAGTGAAGGAAAGGTCGGTGCGCATACAGCACCATTATTTCATCGCCGAGCGAGGGGGCGAAGATTTGCTAAGGTGTCTCATGGGACAGCCACATACGAACAGCACGGCGAAGTCGCATCCGATGTGAATCTCCGCCATTAGGAGAGTGAGCGAGGAATGGAAAGACGGCAGATCGGTCATGTCGCTCTCGTAGTGAAAGATTATGACGATGCCAAGAACTGGTATTGCGAGCGGCTGGGCTTCGTCGTTACTGAGGACACGCGAATCTCGGAGGAGAAGCGCTGGGTTTTGATTGAGCCTCCGGGTTCTTCGGGAACGAGCCTGTTGCTGGCGAAGGCATCGAACGAGCGGCAGAGTGATCGCGTGGGTGATCAGACGGGTGGACGAGTCTTTCTCTTCCTGCACACAGACGATTTCTGGCGGGATTTCCGTGCCATGCAGGAACGCGGAGTTCGTTTCTGTGAGGAGCCGCGGGAGGAAAGTTATGGCACGGTCGTGGTCTTCGAGGACCTGTACGGGAATCGCTGGGATCTTCTTCAGCTGACGGATGCCAACTCCCCGCGGGCCTAGAACTGGTTGCGTCTCCGCATGTGCTCGACAGAAAGGCGAAGTGCAGATTCTTCGCTTACGAGGCCCGGGCCGAAAACTACGCTTGGGGCCCCGTATCCTCAGAATGACACCGTTCGCTGTTCCGTCGCGCTGGTTTGTTGTTTGCGGTGAGTTATCGCCCCATGCGGTGTTTGCTGGCGTTGATGGCGGAGCGGGCTTCGCGGTCGGCTTCGCGGCGGCGCTCGGTTTCGCGCTTGTCCCAGTCCTGCTTGCCCTTGGCGACGGCGAGTTCGCACTTTACCCGGCCGTTGCGGAAGTAAAGGCGGACGGGAATGAGCGTATGCCCCTTGATCTGCGTCTTTGCCGTAAGCCGCCGAACCTCGTCCTTGTGAAGCAGGAGCTTCCTCGTGCGGGTTTCGTCGTGGTTCGCTATATTTCCATGCGAATACGGACCTATATGCATATTGAGCAGGAAAGCCTCACCGTCCTTGATCAAGCCATAGGAGTCCTTCAGATTCGCCTTTCCTTCGCGAATCGACTTGACTTCGGTACCGCGCAGGGCTACGCCGGCTTCGAATTTCTCGAGCAAGAAGTAGTTGTGGCTGGCAGCCCGGTTGTGGGCCGCGTCGCGCTCGCCGGAGGCCACGGGGTCCCGGGGCCTGGCCTGTTTCTGGGGGGCCGAGGTGTCACGGGGTACGATAGTGTGGCTGGTTTGGCGCGGCATCCGGGAAAGTCCCTTAAACTTTCATCGTAGCATCGCAATGCTAACCCCCATATTGCAGTGGGGCTTTGCTAGAATGAGGCATCGTTTTGGTAGGAAACACCAATATCGGGAACTGCATCAAGGTTCGCGTCGATAGGGTTCGGGTTCGCCGCAATGGTTCTGATGCGGAAGCTGTGCCCTTGCAGATGCTTGGGAGTCCGATGAAAAGCCGCGTTCAAAATCCGGCACTCTCCACATCCTTCCTCTCCAACGCCCGATTCTGGATTGTGATCGCGGGTGTTCTTACCCTCCTCGCCATGAGCTCGGTGAGTGCGATGGCCCAATCCGCGAGTTCCTATTACAAGCGGGGCCAGTCGGCCGAGGCGCGCGACGACTTCGATGAGGCTTTCCAGAACTACCAGAAGGCCTACTCGATGGCGCCGAAGAACGAGAGCTACAAAGCCGCCTACTATCGAGTGCGCTTCACCGATGCTTCAATGCACGTGACCAAGGGCCGCAATCTGCTGTCGACCGGGGACGAAGAGGGTGCGCTGGTTGAATTGCTGCGCGCCAGCGAGATTGATCCCAGCAACGAAGCCGCCCAGCAGGAGATCGCGAAGATTCGCGCGCACCACGGCCAGCAGCCGCCGGCGCAGAGCAGCTTTCCCATGAGCGCGCAGACTCAGGAGGACATCGACTCGATGGGCGGCCCGGCCAAACTCGAGCCGTTTGTGAACGAGCCGCAAACTCTTCACATGTCCGAGGATGCGAAGACGGTCTACCAGGCGATTGGGAAGGCTGCGGGCATCAACGTTCTTTTCGATCCCGATTACATTTCGAAGCGCATCCAGGTGGACCTGAACAATGTTTCGCTGCTGGATGCTCTGCGCATTGTGGGAATACAGTCGGGAACGTTCTGGCGGCCGATCACGAAGAACACCATTTTCGTGGCCCAGAATTCGCGCTCAAAGCGCGCCGAACTGGATGAGGAGGCGGTGCAGACCTTCTATCTCTCGAATGCATGGCAGCAGAACGATTTGAACGACGTGCAAACCGCATTGCGCAACGTGATGCCGAATGCGAAGGTTTACGGCGTCGCCAGCCAGAATGCGATCGTGATGCGCGCCACTCCGGATGAATTGCTGCTGGCGCAGAAGTTGGTTAACGATCTCGACAAGGCACGGCCCGAGGTGGTGGTAGACATCGCAATCCTGGAGGTTAGCAAGAACTGGGAGCGCAATCTGGGTATTACGTGGCCCAGCAGCGCCAGCGTGCAATTGCAGCCGCCCACTTCGAGCACCAGCACGACCACCTGCCCCACCGGCAGCACAAATTGCACACCCAGCTCGACTTCAACCAGCCCGACGCTCTACAACCTTGCACATCTGAACTCCAACGATTTTGCAGTGACGGTGGGTGCGGCGACGGCCAACGCACTGCTGACGGACAACAACACGAAGATTCTGCAGAACCCGCGTATTCGGGCCGCCGATCAGCAGAAGGCAACGATGAAGATCGGTTCGCGTATTCCGATCGCCACAGGTTCGTACCAGACCGGCGCCGCGACCGCACTGGTGAGTTCGCTGGTCAATACCCAGTTCCAGTACCAGGACGTAGGCGTCAATATCGAGATCACACCGACGGTTCATTTCGATCGCGACGTGACGCTGAAAATCCACATCGAAGTTACGGCGCAGAGCGGTTCGGTGACCATCAGCGGTGTCACCGAGCCGATTCTGAGCCAGCGCGTTGCAGAGCAGACGATCCGTCTGCGGGAGGGTGAGGCCAACATTCTTGGCGGCATCCAGGAGCAGCAGATCCAGGACAACTGGAGCGGCATCCCGGGGTTGAGTTCGATCCCGATTCTGCGCTACCTGTTTGGTTCGAGGGATAAGATCATTCAGGACGACGATATCGTTTTCCTGGTGGTGCCGCACGTGGTTCGCTCGCAGGATCTGACACCGCTGAACCTGCGGACAATTGATACGGGCCCCGGTACGCAGGCAGTAGAATTGCGGCAGATCTCTGCCTCAGCTCCGGTGCCACAGGTACCAGTGAATCCTCCGCCCCCGGGTGCAAGTCGCGGCACACCCGCACCGATTGCCAGCCCGAGTGCCGAGGCGGCTGCGCCGGCGGCTCTTGCCCAGATGCGGGCGGCGGCGAATGCCAATGGCGCCGCGGCCGATGCGAGTCGTGCTGCCGCCGAGGCAAGTCCCACGCCCGGTTCGCCGGCGGCGCAGGGACCCGCCGGCAAGGTGAACCTGATGCTGAACTCGCCGGGAACGGTTATCAACGGCACCACATTCCAGGTTCCGGTGGTGTTGACGGGCGGCGCAGATGTTTCATCGGTTCCGCTTCAGGTTCAGTACGACCCGTCGAAAATCTCCCTGGTAAACGTGGGGGATGGCGATCTGCTGAATCGGGACGGAAAGATTGTTGAAATGGCCCATCGAGACGACGGTCCGGGCACCATCACCCTGAATGTTTCGCGTCCACCTGGAACGCCGGGCGTGAGCGGAGCGGGAGTTGTCTGCGTCCTTACATTTCAGGCGAAGGCCAAAGGACAGAGCGATATCAGCATCGCACGAGCCGGTGCGATGAACAGTGCGGGCAAGCCGCTGCAGGCCCAGACCTCGCAAACCACGATTGTCGTGCAATAGGAGTATCGAGCGGATGAAGGCTCAGCCAATCCGGAAGCATTCGGAGCGCGGCCTGACACTGGTCGAGTTGATCGTGACGGTAGCGATCCTGTCGATCCTGGCGTCGGCGGCCATTCCGATTGCCCGGTTCAAAGTGCAGCGGGACAAGGAACGCGAATTACGGCGCGACCTGTGGGAGATGCGCGATGCCATCGACCACTACAAGGACGCCGCCGATAAAGGCGCGATCCAGACCAAGGTGGACAGCCAGAATTATCCGCCAGATCTGGAAACGCTGGTGAACGGGGTCGACATCCAGGGCAAGAAGGTGAAGTTCCTTCGGCGCATACCGCTGGATCCGATGACGGGCAAGGCCGAGTGGGGCCTGCACTCCATGCAGGACGATCCCAAATCGGACTCGTATGGCGGGCAGAGCGTCTTCGACGTGTACTCAAAATCGACGGGCACCGCACTGGACGGCACGAAGTACTCCGATTGGTAATTGGGAATCAGGGAGAATAGACACAGATGCGCCGCAGAGCAAAACACGAAGCCGGCTTCACGCTGATGGAGTTGATGATCGTGATGATGATCATTGGCGTGCTGACGACGCTTGCGATTCCGAGCTTTGTCAGCGCGATTAAAGCGGCCAGGGAGGCAGTGCTTAAAGAGGATCTGCGGGTGATGCGATCGGCCATCGATTCCTATACGATGGACAAGCAGAAGGCGCCGCAATCGCTCGATGATCTCGTGACAGAGGGGTATCTGAAGGTGATTCCCGAAGATCCCATGACCAAATCGCGCGATACCTGGGTGACCGACGTAAGCGACTCCCTGCACTCTCTCGATCAGACCGATCCCGGAATTGATGATGTGCATTCAGGAGCGCAGGACACAGGGTCAGACGGACAGGCATACTCTACGTGGTAATCGCGAGAGGAAAAGAATGGGCCGGAGAACGTTTGGGTTGTTGCTGCTGGCGGGCTTGGTCGGGCTGTGTGGTGTAGTCAATGCTCAATCCGTCAAGACCAATACCATCGTCCTCAAGGTCTACGACGGAAAGTCAGGAAAGCCTGTTGTACCGACCGGATACCAGGTGCGCGTTGACCACCTGACGATGCTGCACCCGGACTGGGTGAAGCAGAACGACGACGGCAGCGCAGAGATGACGATTCCTGCAGAAAGCTCGGTGGTCTCGCTCCATCTCGCATATGACAACTCGATGGAGATTTACGTGGCCTGCGACGCTGAAAAGAATGCTTTCGGCGACGTTTGGTACACGGTCTCAGAGATCATGACAAAGGGGATGGTCGCGGCCAACGCGTGTGGCAAATCGAAGGTAAACGAGAAGTACAAAACCAGCGCCGCACCCGGCGAACTCATCCTGTTTGTGCGCGAACGAAACTGGAAGGAACGCGCCCAGGAGTGACGCTAATTGATTGCGCAGCCCCACTGGGCGTGGAGAGACTGTCCCTTGGCGCTCGATTCAGTTTCCCCGACATTCGACTCCTTGCAGCTTGAGGCCAGCGCCTTCTATTGCGCTTTGACGCGAAGCTCATCGCTTTCCGCAGATATTGATTCGGATGGAAAGCCGAGTTTAGGCGGAAAGCTTCTCTACGCGGGCGAACTTGACGCTCGCGGCCGTGCTTTGGTGATCGCAGGAAATGTCGCTGGCTGTGCGACGCTGGTGGCGACCGCCGATGCTGCGGTTCAAAAGCAATCCATCTACGACGGTGTGGCCGATTTTCTTGTCAACTCGCTCGATGAGGCCCTGCGCATTTTGAAGAATGAAATCCGCACCCGCAAAACAGTCGCGGTTTGCGTTGGCGTTGCTCCCGGCTCGATTGAGCAGGAGATGAAGGAACGCGGAGTGCAGCCGGATCTGGTGCTCGGAGGACGGCGGGACCAGCAGCGCACAATGCTGCAGTTCGGGGCCGGTTCGCGCGAGGTTCATCTGATTGAGGCTGACACCGGGCGGGCATTCCTCACCTGGCGAGTGGCGCAGGCTCCCGCACGCTGGATGCCGAAGCTCGATGCCATCGCACTGGAGTGTCTGGCTTCCGATTCCTGGGGACGGCGCTGGATTCGTTTATCACCCCGCTATTGCGGACGGGCTGCATCGGCCCAGAGAGCGCTTCACTGCGATCCGCAGATTGCGGAGGAGATCATCAGCTCTATCTACGCTTCTGTGCAGCACGGTGAGGTCGGCGTCGAGGTCGCGGCGAGCCTTCTTATTGGAGATGACCACAAAGTCTTCCGCATACCGGCGGCCACATAAAAGAAATCTCACGATTCCTCAGCTTCGATCCGATTCCACAACTCCTTTACGCCTGCGCCGGTCTTGGCCGAAACCGGAAGGACCTCGTCCAAGCCAAACGCATTTCGGATCGCGAGCAGGTTTCGCGTGCGCGCATTGCCGCTCAGGCGATCGGCCTTGGTTGCTACGACGACGAAGGCGCGGCCGCGGTGGCGTAGCCAGTCCAGGAGCTGGTCGTCGCTCTGCTGCGGTGGGATGTTCGAATCGACCAGGCAGACGCACAGTTTCAGCGTCTCGCGCTCGCCCAGGTAGGGCTCGATGAACTTCGGCCATTCGGCGGAGATCGATTTCGAGATCTTCGCGTAGCCGTATCCCGGCAGGTCGGCAAAGACAAGCTTGGTCGTCGCTTCTCGTCTGAAAGCTGGAAAAAATTGATGGCGCGCGTGCGTCCCGGTGTCTGCGAGACTTTCGCGGCTTTCTCGCCGACCAGCGCGTTCAGGAGGCTCGACTTGCCCACGTTGGAGCGGCCGAGGAAGGCGATCTCCGGCAGTGCCAGAGGAGGGAACTGCGCCGCATCAAGTGCCGAGAGGAGAAATTGGGTTTGGTAGGGCATTGGTTTGTGGCCGCGGGTCTCCTTCAGGATACAGAAGCACCCATCTGAGGCGTACCTCGAAGAACATCGAGAAGGGAATGCGAATTCTGTTCCAAAAGTCATCTGATGTGACGAATGACCATAGAATTCCGGCTTGCTCTGCGCAAAACCTGTCCTATACTGACTTCACCGCACAGAATTTTTTCTGGAGTCAACGTGCACACACTCGTTGCCATTTGTCTGTTGGCTGCGACTGCCAATGGACCGCTCGCACATACCGTCAACCTGGGAGAGCCGCCGGTTACCCAACCGGCGCTGGTAAAGATCCCCAAGGGCCCTAACGGCCTCACACTCTACAACGAGAAAGGCGAACGGGTTGCGCAGTGTGAGAAGAAGGACGACGCCTTCAGCAACTGCAAGATTGAGCCGGGCATGACCTTCGATGACGTGATGAATGCCTGGGTACACGCGTTCCAGGACATTGAGAGCAAGTAAAAGAAAGGGAAGGCCGAAGCCTTCCCTTTCGTCTTCTGCGCGTTTGTTTGGGTCTACTGCCGCGCCACCTGTCCGGAGACCACATCAGGCGCAGGCGGCACAGAGGTCAGCACTTCGTTGGCGTCGGTCACCGGCGTGGGCAGCGGGCTTTCGAGCGCGAGGGCCAGCACCTCGTCCATGGTATCGACGAAATGAAGCTTCATTGCGTTCTTGATGTTGTCGGGCAATTCGGTCAAGTCCTTCTCATTGGCTCGCGGGAGAATCACCTCGAATATTCCCGCCCGCAGCGCGGCCAGCAGTTTTTCTTTGAGGCCGCCGATGGGAAGGACCTTGCCGCGCAGGGTGATCTCACCAGTCATCGCGACATCGCGCCGAACCGGGATCTTCGCCAATGCGCTGGCCAGTGCCGTCGCCATGGTGATGCCGGCTGAGGGGCCGTCCTTGGGGATGGCGCCCTCGGGCACATGCAGGTGCAGGTCAACGTTGCGATAGAACTCGCGGCTGAGCCCCAGCGCCTGCGCGCGGCCACGGATGTAGGCGAGCGCAGCCTGCGCCGACTCCTGCATTACGTCGCCAAGCTGTCCGGTGATGGTGAGCTTGCCTTTGCCGTCGAGTACCTGCACTTCCGTGGTGAGGATGCTCCCGCCTACTTCGGTCCATGCAAGGCCGGTTACCAGGCCGACTTCGCTCTTTTCGTGCACCTCAGAATCGCGGAAGCGTGCCACGCCGAGAAATTCGCTGATGCTCGCGGCAGTGACCTCTTCCCTGTGCTTCGCGCCCTTCTTTACCACGCGCCGGGCGACCTTGCGGCACACGTTGCCGATCTCGCGCTCCAGGTTGCGAACGCCCGCCTCACGCGTATATTTGCGGATGATCTCGAGGATGGCATCGTCACTGAAGACGACATTCTTATCGCTCAGGCCGGTTTGCTCGCGCTGCTTCTTGACCAGGTATTGCTTGGCGATTTCGAGTTTTTCCTGTTCGGTGTAGCCCTGGAGCCGCAGCACTTCCATGCGGTCCTGGAGCGGAGCCGGAACCGTGTGCAGCACGTTTGCGGTCGCGACAAACAATACCTGCGACAGGTCGTAGTCCACGTCGAGATAGTGATCCTGGAAAGTCGTGTTCTGTTCGGGATCGAGAACCTCAAGCAGGGCCGAAGCCGGATCGCCGCGGAAATCGGAAGCCATCTTGTCCACTTCGTCCAGCAGGAAGACGGGATTCTTGGTGCCCGCGCGTTTCATGTGCTGGATGATCTGGCCGGGAAGAGCCCCGATGTATGTGCGACGGTGGCCGCGAATCTCAGCTTCATCGCGCACGCCGCCCAGCGAGAGGCGAACGAATTTGCGTCCGGTGGCCTTTGCGATGGACATGCCGAGCGAAGTTTTGCCCACGCCCGGAGCTCCGACGAAGCAGAGAATCGATCCTTTTGGATTCTTTACAAGCTGACGCACAGCAAGAAATTCGAGGATGCGCTCCTTGATCTTCTCGAGGCCGTAGTGATCTTCGTTGAGAACTTTTTCGGCAAAGTCGATCGAGCGGGTTTCCTTGGACTTCTTTTTCCACGGCACGGCGAGCAGCCAGTCGATGTAGTTGCGGCTCACGGTTGACTCGGCCGACATGGGCGGCATAGCTTCGAGCTTCTTGAGTTCCTGAATCGCTTTCTCGAGGGTTTCCTTCGGCATGCCGGCGGATTCAATCTTCTTGCGCAGCTCGTCAAACTCGCTCTTCTCGCCGCGTCCCAGTTCCTTCTGGATGGCCTTGATCTTCTCGTTGAGGTAATACTCTTTTTGCGCGCGCTCCATCTGCCGCTTGACACGCGATTGAATATTGCGGTCGAGGTCGAGCTTTTCAATTTCGATGTCGAGCACGTCGGCGATGCGGGCGAGACGCGCCGCAGGATCGAAGATGCCGAGCAGCTCCTGCTTTTCTTCGATGCCCATTTGCAGATTTGCAGCAATGGTGTCGGAGAGCTTTGCGGGCTCATCCATGCGCACGGTGGCGATGATGGTTTCGTAGTTGAGAGACTGCTGCAGCTTTACATATTGCTCGAAGAGGCCGGTGACACGCTGCATCAACTGCTCGACCGCGGGCGTCATCTCGAAATCGGTTTTGCCGGTGCGCACGGTGGCGACGAAGAAGCCATCTTTGTCGTTCACTTCGGTGGACTTGGCGCGCTCCACTCCTTCGACGAGCACCTTGATATTGCCGTCGGGCATTTTCACGCTCTGCACGATGTTGCAGATGGAGCCGACCTGGTAAATTTCCTTGGCCTTCGGCTCGTCAATCGACGCGTCATGCTGGGTGGCGAGGAAGATTTTGCGATCGCCGTTCAGCGCCTCTTCCAGCGCGCGAACGCTCGAGAGGCGGCCCACAACGAACGGAGTCATCATGTAGGGGAAGATAACCATGTCCCGAATGGGCATCATGGGAAGTTTGCGTGGCTCGTTCTTTTCTCTCGAAGCAGTCATGAAGGCACCAGTAAGTTTAGACGCGCCAACGGAGCGCTTGATTCAAGCGTTCTGACGCGTCTTTTGGGATTGTACAGCGGTTTGGTGTTGAGGGGGAGAAACTGAGGGGTCAAAGACCCAAAGGTCACACCAGACCAGTCCACGGGGACCCAAGCAGTGACGTGACCTTTGAGTATACGAAAACACGTTGGGCGCCTGTGGGAAAGGGGCCGATGACTTCAGTTTGCGGCCGGGATTTTTGCTGCATCGTCAACGACCACAACTGAAACGTCTTCCTTCCGGCTTTCGATCTTCAGGCCCAACTGATCTGCGAGGGCCCTCTTCCACGCGGTAAATGTGTCGGTGCCCAGCTCGGGGCGCGAATCGACGCTGAATTCGTAGATGCCTTGCAGTCCTGTCTTGTCGAGGACGGGGATCTGCGAGCCGCCTGCTCTTACCGGTACGCCGGGACTGTCTGGCGCCGGGATGGAGAATTGAACAGCGAGGAGATCGGCGAACTGACGCATGTCGCCGCGGAAGTGAAATCCGGACCCAGCAGGCGCCGTAGTTCCCTCGATCAATCGGGTGGATTTTGGGGCCGGCTTCGCCGATTTCCAATTCGTAAACGCGCATCTGGCGAGTTTCATCGTGCTGCTTCAACCGGAAGCGGTCGACGAGGAGAGCGCGCAGCATCATGGAGATTTGTTCGTGCGTCGCGCCTTCAGGCGTGCGGGCCGTGATGTCGTATTCGTTATGGTCGAGCCACGGCGGCCCGAGGACCTGATTCATCTGGCAGTGCCATGCTTCAGCGACGAGACGTCGCAGAGTGACATTTCGGCCGGTGAATCCCGCGGGCGAATAGGTTATCTGGTTGTTGTAGTCGGGGCCAACTTCGTGTTCGCTGGGCCTGACGGACGCGACATCGAACGAGGGTGACTTGGGCTGAGGAAGCGCGAATGCTATCACGCTCAGCAGAGAGGCAAGCGTGGTCAGGGGCGGCGGGCGCATGCGGTTCAGGATATGCGCAGGCAAGTTGCGATTGCAAATGCAGGAGACACGAGCGCTGGCTTAGTTGGAAGGCAAGTGATACATCGCGTCGAGCATCAGTTAGCGACGCCGAAGCACGATCAGTTCCAGTGTGTCAGTGGGCAGAGGATTGGACGACTTGAAACTGCCTCCACTGAAGGATTTTTCCTCAAGCAGATCCAGGTTTTGAGTCGTGCTGATCCGGTAACGCCGCATGGTGAATGCATCATTTCCCCAGGGCAGATTGGCGACCGCAAGATCGTATCCTGCATTGTCGTGATAGACGACGCTGGTCGAAGACGGGGCCTTGCCGGGCGGCGGTTCCGGCGGGTCGCCGGGCTTGTGCATTTCCCTTGGCTTGTAGTCCGGTGGAATCGCGTAGTTGCTGATGAGAATCTGCACTGTCTTGCCATCCGCGGACCGTCCTGCCAAGGCGGCGAAGCCAACCGTATCCGTACCCGTAACAGCGAGACGGCGGGGCGTGTCGAGCATCTGTCCCATGGCCTTGAATGCATAGGCGGTCTTGTAATACTTTCCCTGCAAGTCGAAGAGTCCCATCCAGGCCGCATCGCCACGATAGAAAATTGCAGCATCCAGCGAGGCGTCTTGCAAATAGGTCAGAACCGCGCCGATAAAGGCCGCGTTATGCGCGCCTCGCAACTCGTCCGCCTCTTGCGCCGTGAAATCCCAGGACAGATTCCACTCCGACAAAATGCTTTCGGCCTTGGAGAACCCATGGCTGTTCAGAAGATTTCGCATGTTTGTGGCCAGTCGTGCGGGGCCGTAGGCATCTTCAGATTCGCGGGCGTAGGTATGCCAGGAATAAAAGTCGAGCGGCACCTGGTGGGCCGCGCAGTAGTCGAGAAAGCCCTCGCGGTAAGGCCCGGCATGCGTGGGATCCGCGAGGCCGACACCACCGACCTTGAGCGTGGGATCGACGGACTTGAGCGCCCTGGCTGTCTTTTCGTATAGCGGGTAAAACTGGGTGGGAGTTGAGAACCAGAACCCGCCGTCGGGCTCGTTCCAGAACTCCCAATACTTGATTTTGTAGTGGAACCCGTTGGCCCAACCCTGGTTGTAGTGCATGGCGATGTGTTTCACCGCGCTTGCATACTTGTCGAAATTGGCAGGTGGTTCGGAACTGGCGCCCCAACTGCGTCCCACGCGGAAAAAGACAGTTGCGCCGCTGGCGAGAATGTCAGCCAGAACCCGATCGGTCGGTGCGAAGTTGTAGCTTTCGGGTCGTTCGGGGTCGGCGTTGATGTCGGGAAAAACTGTGCTCCGGTTGCCCGCTTCAACCACCGCTGCACGCTGCTTGTCGTCCGGAATCAGCCAGGCAAGGTCGCTGTTCTTGAAGTCGAACTTTGCGTCAACGTCTGCGGGGCCCATTAAATCGTGGGTTCGCACAACATTGATACGCAGTTCCTTGTACTGCTGAACCAGATTAGGAAGGCCCGCCATCACGGGAGCGGGCGCTCCGTTTACTCCCTGAAATGTGCGTATCTCACCGACGACTCTGCCGGCATCCACCTGCAGGGCGCGGAATCCGTTCCGTGCAGGGCTTTGTGCGGATGCGATTGAACATGCCAGCAGGAAGAAGGCACAAGCGCGCGCCAGGTACTTCATCTTGACTCCTTCGCAGGCTAAAGCGAAATGAAACCCCGGCGCCACATGCGCCAGGGATAGATTGCGCGCTTGCCAAAGGAGCTGGAGTTCCTGGGACTACCCGGCTTTCTCAAGCAGGCACAGCGAGAGATCGCGGCGCTCCACCATGTCCTTCGTGATCTCGAGGTCGCGAGCCTTCTTGTTGGAAGGCAAGTGATACATCAGGTCGAGCATCAGCTCTTCGAGGATCATGCGCAATCCACGGGCACCAACTTTGCGTGCCAGTGCTTCGCGAGCAATTGCGCCAATCGCATCCTGGCTGAAGTGGAGACGGACGTTCTCATATTCCAGCAGCCGCTGATACTGCTTGACGATGGCGTTGCGCGGCTTGGTCAGGATCTCTACGAGCGCGGGCTCATCCAACTCATCGAGCACACCGACCACGGGCAGACGGCCGACAAACTCAGGAATGAGTCCGTACTTGATCAGGTCCTGCGGCTCGGTCCTGCGCAGCAGTTCGGTGTCGCGATGGGAACGGCTCGTTGCCGCATCCGCTTCTGCGTCGACGGCCTTGAATCCCAGTGCCTTCTTGCCGATGCGGCGGCCAACCACGCGCTCCAATCCGACGAACGCGCCACCACAGATGAAGAGGATGTTGGTGGTGTCGACAGCGGTGAATTCCTGGTGCGGATGCTTGCGTCCACCCTGCGGCGGAACGTTGGCGACCGTGCCTTCGAGGATCTTCAAGAGCGCCTGCTGCACGCCTTCGCCGGAGACATCGCGAGTGATCGACGGGTTCTCGTCCTTGCGGCCGATCTTGTCGATCTCGTCGATGTAGATGATGCCCTGCTGGGCTCGGGTGACGTCGCCGTCCGCCGCCTGCAGCAGCTTGAGGATGATGTTCTCGACGTCCTCGCCGACGTAGCCGGCTTCGGTCAGGGTCGTCGCGTCCACAATCGCAAACGGCACGTCGAGCATCTTGGCCAGGGTATGCGCCAGCAGCGTCTTGCCGGAGCCCGTGGGCCCGATGAGCAGGATGTTCGACTTTGCCAGTTCCACTTCGTTGTTGCGCATGCGGTTCATCTGCACGCGCTTGTAGTGGTTGTAGACGGCTACAGCGAGTTTCTTCTTTGTCTGGTCCTGCCCGATGACGTAGTCGTCAAGGAAGCCTTTGACCTCCTGCGGCTTGGGCAGGTGTCCCGCGGCAGTTGCCGGATGTGCGGCATCTCCCCGGTCGTCTTCAAGGATGGAGTTGCAGACAGCGACGCACTCATCGCAGATGTATGCCCGTGGATAGTCGCTGGGCGACGAGATCAACTTCGCTACGGCGTCCTGCGATTTGTGGCAGAACGAACAGCGCAGCGCTTCTTCAGGTCCCGTGCGCGTTTTCATTTGTCAACTCCCCTTGGCCTCACGAATTGGATTCCGATTACAGTAGACCGGGTTTTATGTACGGGGCCGGTCGATGATTTCGTCGATGATGCCGTAGTCCTTTGCCTGTTGCGAGTTCATGATGAAGTCACGTTCAACGTCGCGCTCAATGCGGTCGAGCGGCTGGCCGGTATGCCTAGCCATCAGGGTGTTGGTAATTTCCCTGATGCGCAGGATCTCGCGTGCGTGAATGTCGATGTCTGTCGCCTGGCCGCTCAGCCCGCCCATTGAGGGCTGATGGATCAGGATACGCGAGTTCGGCAGCGCAAACCGCTTCCCTTTCGTCCCGGCAAGCAGCAGGAACGCGCCCATGCTGGCTGCCTGACCTATGCAGTATGTCACCACGTTGTTCCGTATGAACTGCATTGTGTCATAGATTGCCAACCCGGCGGTAATGGACCCACCCGGGGAATTGATATAAAGCTGGACATCCTTCTCCGGATCTTCGCCTGAGAGAAAGAGCATTTGTGCCACAACGAGATTGGCTACCTGATCGTCGATCGGCGTGCCGAGGAAAATGATGTTATCGCGGAGCAGACGGGAATAGATGTCGTAGGCGCGCTCGCCGCGACTCGTCTGCTCAACCACCATGGGAACCAGTGCCATTCGATTTTTACCTTCGCGGGGTTATCCCCGTTCTTTTGATGGCCGTGGGGGCCGGGTTGGTGCAAGTCCAGTCCGCACGGCGGTTTCGCCGATTCAATGACTACGCAGGCAATCTCTCGTACAGCAAACTTGCGGTCTTTTCCCTTTTCAATTGTTCACGGATTCTAGCGAGCCCGCCGTTCTCAGTCAAACGCTGGCGGAGAGTTTCGTAGGGTTCCTGTGACTGAAGTGCAGCCAGATGTACTTCCTTGTCCAAGTCCTCGTCGCTGACGGTAACCCCTTCTTTTTGAGCGATCCGGTCGAGCAGGATATTTGCCTTGACCTCGGCGATGGCTGAATCGCGCTGGGCTGTCCGCAGGCGCCCGAAGTCCAGCTTGCGCATCTGCTCAGGGTTCATGCCCTGGGCTGCCAGGGCGCGCAGTCCGCGCTCCAGGCGGGCGTCGATCTGGTCCTGTACGAGGGATTCCGGAACGGGAAATTGGAACTTCTCAACCAGAGCTGCAAACAGTCTGTCCTTGGTCTCGGCCTGGACACTGCGGCGCTTGCGGTTGGCCATGTGCTCGCGAACCGCATTTTCGAGTTGGGCCAGACTTTCATAATTGCCGAGTTCCTTGGCGAGATCGTCGTTGAGTTCTGGTAAGGTCCGCTTTTTGATCGCCTTGACCGTCACTTCGTAAGCCACGGTTTTGCCCCGGAGCTTGGCTTCAGGATAGTCCGCGGGGTAAATTACCTCGGCTTTTAGCTCCTGACCGGGCTTGGAGCCGCGCAGCACCTGGGTGAAGGCGTCAACCGTGTCCTTGCCGCCTACTTCGACCAGGGAATCCTCACCTAGGATTGGCGGTGCCGCAGGATCGTCTGCGACATTGCCGGAGTAGGAGATCTGTGCCCAGTCGCCATCCTTCAGAGGCCGATCCTCTTCAACCGGCTCGATGGTGGCGCGGGACTCGCGCAGTTCCGTCATCTCGCGCGAAAACTCCTCTTCGGTGATTTCGACTGAGGGCTTTTCAACGGCCACATCTTCGTAGCCTTCGATCGAGAACTCCGGCAGGTATTCGAAGACCGCCTTCACATGCAGCGGCTGATCTTCTTCGATGGTCAGTTCCGTGACTTGCGGCTGGCCGACAGGGTGAATGCCGAGGTCGCGCACGCCACTGCTGAACCGCTCCGGAAGCAGGCTGTCGATGACTTCTTTCCGAATCTCGCTCGCGAAACGGCGCTTGATGACCGATTCCGGCACCTTGCCCGGCCGGAAGCCCGGCAGCTTCGCATATTTCCGGTAATTGCGCGTAACGGTGCGAAAGGCCTTTGCAACGTCGTCGGCCGGTACATCAAGGACCAGCTCCCGCGTGCACTCCGGGTTCAGCACGGGACCATGTTGATGTTCGTGATTGTGGTCGTGATCATGGCCCTCATGGTCGTGGGCATTTTCCTCGGGCGTGCCCGGCGTGGGATTGGTTTCGAGAGTGTCAGCGGTGCTCAAGTTTTCGCCTTCCGGGCGCGACAGGGCGCCAAATCTACTGCTACAGCGGGCTGTCGCCAATGGGAAACAGCGCAGTGTGGCGGGAAATTACCTCAACTAATGGTAAGGGGGTTTGGGGAAGGGGTCAAACCGGGCTGTTGGAGTGATTTGGCGGCTGCACCGGCGAAGGCACGTTACTGCTCAGACACCTCGGGTTTTCGAACGTAGGGCAAGAAGCGGGGATGTGATGCGCCGCACTGGGAGTAGTGCAGCCGGGCCGCGGAGAGGCTCAGTTCGCCGTTGACGGTGTTCCGGACATCGGAGGCGTCGGAGTCCTCCTGCCCGTCATCTTCCCACCAGCACACCGGACACAATCCCAGCGTGCTTGGCTCTTCCAATGTCCTGTACCCGCAGCAAGGGCAACGAAAACGGATCGGTGCCGTTCCCATGTCGAAATGGACGGAATTTCGACGTGCGCGGTTTACAGGAATTTGGCCCTCGGGGCTTGGCTGGATCGATAGATTCGGTTGGCTGGGACACCGATGATCGAACCTGGGTTCATGGGCCTGCGTCGTTCCCATGGGGCGGAGTCTGTAAAATCGGGTCCGCAGGGGGAATCCATCGATCATGCTCAATCGCGGCTTGCTTCACTTGCTTTCACTTTCCATGCTCGCCATCATTGCTTCCGTTGCGCTGCCAGCCAGGGCGCAGGAGGCAACGCCGTTGAAGGTCGCCATCGTCGGACTGGAACACGGCCATGTGGAGGGCTTCCTTGGCCAGTTGCCGAAGCACTCCGACGTGCACCTGGTCGGCATCGCGGACGCTGACACCGCGCTGTGGCAGAAGTACGGCAGGAAATATTCGCTTGCCGACACGCTCTTCTACAAGAGCGAGGCCAACATGATCGAGCGCACTCGTCCCGATGCAGTGCTGGTCTACACGTCGATCGCGGAGCATCGTCATGCCATAGAGATTGCCGCGCAGTACGGCGTGTCCGCGATGGTGGAGAAGCCTCTCACCATCTCGCTGGACGACGCTCTTGCCATCCGCCGGGTCGCCCGCGAGCACAAGATTCACGTACTCGTGAACTACGAGACTACCTGGTACACGAGCAACAAGGCGGCTTATGACGAGGTGCGCGAGGGCCGCATTGGCGAGATCCGACGCGTGGTTGTGCACGACGGCCACCAGGGACCGAAAGAGATCGGCGTGCCGCCGGAGTTTCTCAACTGGCTCACCGATCCCGCGCAGAACGGTGCCGGAGCTCTCTACGACTTCGGCTGCTACGGCGTCGATCTGATGACGTGGCTGATGCATGGAGAGACGCCCCTGACCGTGACTGCAGTTGTCAATCACGACAAGCCGCAACTCTACCCGCGTGTTGACGACGATTCGACCATCACCCTGCAGTACCCGCATGCGCAGGCGGTGGTCATGGGTTCGTGGAACTGGCCTTTCGGGCGGAAGGACATGGAGGTTTACGGGGCGACCGGGTATGACATCACCGTCGCGGCAGACCAGGTCCGCATTCGCCACGAGCACGATTCGCAGGAGCACCTCGAAACGGCTCCTTCGCTGCCGGCAAGCGAAAGGGATTCGCTCTCTTACCTTGCCGCGGTTCTTCGCGGGCAGCTTGTACCCAAGGGTGATTTGAGCGCTCTGGACACCAACGTGATTGTGATGCAGATTCTGGATGCTGCGCGCGAATCGGCGCGGACCGGACGGAGCGTGAAGTTGACGAAGCTTGGAGACTGAATGCGCAGCCAGCCTCGTGTTTTTCGCGCTGCGCCCAAGGTTGGTGGTTTCCCATGTATGACACGATGAAACTGTGTCATGGATGGGGCACCGGTAGGTCTGGGTTCGTTTGGCGCTTTAAGCCGAAGAGTGGACTACCAGCCCACTGCCGGTTGAAGCTCCTTAACCCAGGTCTGAAAATCCAGACCTGGGGCACCCAGGTTCGCGGAGATTCAATGGGTGGGTACCCGCCGCACGGCGGTCGGTTCTTGATAGGCAACTGATTGGTTGCGTATTAACACCCCCCTCCATACTCTGCAAAGAAGTTCATTGTTTTTATGGGTTTGCTGAAGGGTCCCGCTGCAAAGTATTCTGCCGATTGAAGTTATCTGTAGAGTCGTGTGCTCAAAGGACTTACGAAACGGCTCCGCCTGCAACCTCCTGACCGACATCGGTGCGCGCGTTCTTTTCTCTATTTTCTATTGTGCGCCAACAACGGGAAATTACCTGCAAATCTCCGAAAGGGAATTTTGGCAACAAATCACTTGACTAACCCAATCATAAAACGTCAAGGTGATGAAGCCGTGACAGGGCAGCGGAAGCTGTTTGTCTATTTTTTGGTTTTGGTTTGTTGTTTGCTTGGTGCTGAGAACACGCGCAGGTCTGGCATTCCGGGCATGGGCCTGAGGCTCACGAACACATGCAATGAGCCTGTTGTTCCACCCATCATCGGCCAGTTCGTCAAAGGGCGAATACCGGTTTGTACTCCTTCGCTATTTAATGCTTCAACTAAAGCCTTGGCTGCTGAATCCAATTTCATTCGCGCCTTAAATCGTTCAGTTGTCGTCATGTATTTCCGAACCGGCTGCGAAAGAACTTTGGTTGTTTTGCCTGTTGTTCCATCTGCCTGGATGCCAACGAATGGCCCAAGGCGGAAGTCATTGTCATTTATGGGCGCGACTTCAATCCAAACTCCCGGCTGCGAGTATGCGTCGGCCATGCCACCTGATCCTCCCCCATTGTCGGCCCATTCCGCACGCTTAATTGTCTCGCGAATCATGTTTGCTGTATGGGAAGGTTCTAAATCGGTAAGGGAGTATATATTCGCCGCGACTCCCGAGAAGTTCTTTAGCTTCGATGCGACCCGATCCATGTCGAATGTTCTTGGTAGCGTGGCTTGCTTGAGTTCGGCGAGGTCCTTTTCGTCTTTAACTGCCCGCACTCTCGCTTCTCCTGCTTCTTGGTTGGCCTCAGCAGCCGAAATTTCCGCGTCTCCGAGTAGCGCGCTGCTGACGGATTCTAACTCCTCATTCTTTGTACTCACCCACCCCTCAAATATGAATTCTCCAGCCACTCCTACAGATACCAGCAGCCATCCCCAAAATGCGGCCCTCGTCATCCATTTAGGGGACTCGGGGCGATGTATTTTGAAGGGTCCCGTTTTCTCTCGATGCTCGTGTACTACTTCGAAACCCTCTAGGATCACACCGATCCCGACCAAAAAAGTTGCCACATATAGCGCAACTTCATACTGGTTTCGAAACCACTTCAGGGTATCTTGCACAAATGGGGCGAGGGTCTTGGCAATTTCAGGAAGTTTCTCTGATCCCTGGGTGGATAGGGACGTTGCTGACGAGAGAATATTCGAAAAGATCATGGCATTGCTTTTGGTCGCATTCGTCGTGATGTTGATCTGGAGATTCGTTGCTGAATGGAGAAATTAAGAAATGTGCCATAATCCTAGCAGGGCAAATGAGCGGATCGCACGACAAAGCGGAAAAGCCTCCGCCTCCGGAATACCGGACGTTTACGGAGGCTTTGTCTTTGCTCTTTCCGTTTCGAAGCCGGAACTTCAGAAAAGGCTCGACCGAGCCAAGCCCGAGAGACCTTCTCGGCATACCCGATACAAGTACGTCCCCGCAAAGCCCCAGTCTTAGAAACTGGGAGGCACCTTGCCGGTCAGTGCTGCATAGGTCAGGCGTTTCCCTGCTATCTGCGAAACTGCCAGCGCAAATCGATCCGCATCCGTGAGAGGATTGTCCTTCGTCGCCCGGTTGTTGTATCGGAAGACCTGCCTCGGTGACGTACCTGTCCAGGTGGAACGGCTCAACCGCAACATAGGTTCCGCTTCAGGCCGCGCTTGAGCAAACTCCAGAAATTCTCGATTCCCTGAGTGTGAATCTCGCCGCGAACGTACTCTTGCATGTGATTCACCGTCTCGTGAATGAAGTCCTCTTGTGCAAGGTTGAAATACCCGCGCCAGTTATCGGTATAGACCTTAGACTTCTTTTCGATGTTCTCAAGAATCGCATTCTGCAACGTCTCGCGGTTTACGTTGGGAACGACCTTGGCGCGAACCTTCCGAGTCTCGCGGTCACGCATCCCCATCACCGCAGTCTTTGTCATCGGCGCATTACCTGCCGTCGCCACTCCCTTGAATTTCTCTCGGACCACGCGACGATGCATGTTCTTGATCTTGCCGCCAACGAAAGTTTCATCGATCTCAACTGGCTCTCCATTGCCGCCTATCTTCATCAACGACCCGCCTGCAAGGGCCGCACGCAGCCGATGCAGCATAAACCATGCCGAGCGCTGAGTAACCTTCAGATCGCGGGAAATCTCATGGGAGCTAACCCCGTTCTTGCAGTTGCAGAGCATCCAGAGGGCAACGAGCCATTTGTCGAGCGGAACTGCGCTGTCCTCAAAGATCGTCCCTACCTTTACAGAGAACTGCTTCCGGCAGGCATAGCATTTCCAGCGTTTCTGCGCAGCCAGCCAGTAATGTTTACGGTCGTTTTCTTCCGCTCCGCAGTAGGGACAGATCGGCGTACCGTTCGGCCAACGGAGAAAGGCGACCAAATCGATGCAATGTTGCGCATCAGCAAAGTATCGCGTTGCATCTAGTAGGTTTGTGGGAAGCTCGATCATTTATTTAACCCACAACCAGAATAGGGTAATTTTGTGGGTTAGTCAAGTGATTTGTTGCCGGAATTTTGCGATTGAATTCAATGGGTTAGCAGAATCACGGGCGCGAACAGTCTTGACCTACAGAGTGCAGCAGGGGTCAGGGGACAAAGACCTTCAGCCGCACGTGCCACCTGGTGCTGGCGCCGGGCTTCAACGTCACCATGCCGGTATCCATCGAGCCCCACTCTTTTCCGAAGGGATCGGCGAAATTGAACTGGTCTTCTACGGCGACGAAGTTCTTGGCTGGCGGCGCATACGCCTGGATGGTCTTGATCTGCGGCGAGACTCCCTCAATTCTCACGCCGTAGTGCGCGGCCGGATCGGTTATGTTCACCGTGACTACGCCGTTTTTCCAATCCAAGTGGCTCCAGTTATCGTCGTAGAAGTTCTTCCCGAGCGCTTGACCTTCCCGAAGGTCATACTGGCCGCTGACGGGCTCGATTTTTCCGGTCGGAAACACGTTGTCGTAGTTATCGACTTTGGTCAACATCGAGGCGGGAATCTGCAACCGAGCCTGTGTCCGGTCTCCGGATGGGAAATTGAAATAGGGGTGCCATCCGATGGAGATCGGTTCGGCTTCGCTGCCAACATTGCGGGCGACCACCACGGCATCCACTGCGTCTGCGGTGAGGCTGATGGTGAAATCCAGATCGGTTTTTGAGAGCCAATGACCGCCGAAGTCGCCGGCATGAATTACGCCGGTGACAGCCTTGCCGCCGGGAATGGTCTTTACATTCACATCGTCGGTTTTGGCTTTCAGGATCAGCCCGTGCATTGCATGACGCTCGGCGCCGGGCAGAGAGCCGATGTTGTTGGCGGGCAGAGTGATGGTGTGTCCCTGCCATTGGGTGGTGAGGGTCTTGCCGTCAGCCGAAAGCTTTCCGCGGATGCGGTTGGGATAGGGCACGAGGAACACCGAACCGAGGCGATAGCCCAGGTCGCCGTTGGCATCGTCGTCCTGATCCAGCATTTTTTTGGCGCCGGCGAGGTCGGGCGAGGCCAGCACGTCCACGTTGCCGCGGCCAGGGAAGTTGGCGGTTATCTGCAGCAGTTCCATTCCGCGCCCGGGAATGACGGTGATGCTGGTGAATTCCGGGCGGGTGTTGCTGGTTGGGGTGCGGGTGATGGTGACAATCTTCTGTCCGCCAATCTCGGTTTCGGCCTGCGCATAACTGTTCATCGCCATTAAGCTTGCTACGACAACTGGAACGAACGGAAGAACAAAGGCGCGAAGAGAAGTTTTCATCTCGATCCATCCCTGAAGAATTCGTTCGGATTGTCCGAAAGCGCTCTGCGGCCGGGAGTTCCGAGCGCGTGAAAGCGTATTCCGGAAGCGGCCTCATTCTACGACATCGAACAGGCGCCGTCCCGGTGAAGAACTTTGCCGCTTTGTATACGCCGGTTTCAGGGTAACCAAACTCGCGGGAATTGGTGATATTGCATCGGGGCGGGATAACGGTACAATTCCAGCCAATCAGTACAGTCCCCTATTGTTCCGGCAGGAAAGCTTCCCTTGTCAACTGCTCCGGTACGAACATCAACGTTTCGCCTCTTCGGGGAAATCGCGCCCCGAGAAAGGTTTTTCCGGTTCGAGACATATGCGCCTCCTCCATCAATTGGTTCTTCCCTTCGTTGCCTTGATATCGCTCGGTGGGGTGTCGGCAGTCGCACAGTTGGGTGCGACGAAGCCGCTCATCGTTGAAAAGATCGATGAAAACACGCTGGTTACCCTGAAAGGCAATACCCCTCCGGCGGCTGCCCCCGCGAATGACCGCGGTCGGGTTAACCCGGGCATGGCAATGACGGACCTGATCCTGGTTCTGCACCGCAGTCCCGAGCAGCAGGCGGCCTTCGACGCGTTTGTGGCCAGCCAGTATGACGCGACCTCGCCGAATTTTCACCACTGGCTCGAGCCGGAAGAGGTTGGCGAAAAGTTTGGCCCCGCGCTTGCCGACATTGCGACCGTATCGTCGTGGCTCGCCAGTCACGGCCTTTCGGTCGAGAGCGTCTCGAAGGATCGCATGGCGATTCGCTTCAGCGGAACGGCCGCGCAGGTGGAAGAGACATTTCACACCGAGATTCATAACCTGCTGGTGAAGGGCGTACCGCACATCTCCAACATGAGCGATCCGCAGATCCCGATGGCGCTGGATGCGGTGGTTCTCGGCCCGAAAGCGCTGCACAACTTCACTCCGCGGCCGATGCACCGGATGGGCGGGAAGGTCACGCTCAACAAGGACACGGGTAAGTGGGAGCGGATTACGGCGCCGAATGCGGAAAACACCAATCCGAGGCCTGCCTTCGGTTTCTCGACCTGCCAGGGAAGCGCATGCTTGATCGAGGACGTGGCGCCCTACGACTTCGCGACGATTTACAACGTGCTGCCGCTGTGGACTGCGACAACGCCGATTGACGGAACGGGACAAAAGATCGCCATTGTCGGAACAAGTGACGTGAGGGCGGCCGACGTCTCGTCGTTTCGCAGCACGTTCGGACTTACCGGTGGCGCTTTCAATGTCATCAATAACGGCACAGATCCTGGCTATTGCATATCAACCAGCGCCACAGCCCTCTGCGGTCTCTCCGATCAGGTTGAAAATGGGCTCGATGTGGAGTGGTCGGGTGCGGTGGCAAAGGGCGCGACGATCGACCTGGTTGTGACAGCGCAGACGACGACCAACGATCCCGTCTATGATTCCGCGCAATACATTATTACGAACAAGACGGCGCCAATTATCAACGTGAGCTACGGATTGTGCGAACTTGAGGAGGGAACCGGCGGCAACGCGGCGTACAACAGCCTCTGGCAGAGTGCGGCCACTCAGGGAATCGCGGTATTCGCAGCAACCGGAGATGCGGGTTCGCCGGCATGCGACCAGGATGTCGCTCAGAACGGACCTTACGGTGCCCAGTTTGGGCTGGCGGTGAGCGGAATCGCTTCGACGCCCTATGACACGGCAGTTGGCGGAACGGACTTGAATTGGGGATCGACAGCGTCTCCATATTGGAACGCCACGAACAACACGACAACCGGCGCAACCGCCAAGGGATATATTCCGGAGGTTGTGTGGAATGACACCTGTACCAATCCGATCGTGGTTGCGACGATTAACCAACAAATCGGTCAAAACCTCTCCGCAAACCAGTTGTGCTATGAGATCGCGGTAGGCACAATCGGTAATCCCCAGGACGAACAGGCCGCGCTTGACTATGTCAATTCAATTGGAGGCGGCGGAGGAGCGAGCAACTGCACCACCAACGGCACCAACTCAAGCACGACGACCCCGAATCCCGCTACCTGCTCTGGCGGGTATCCCAAGCCGATCTGGCAAACCGGAGTGAGCGGCATACCCGCCGACAGCGCTCGCGATGTCCCAGACGTTTCATTCTTTGCGGGTAACGGGTTCCTTGGAAGCGCGTACCTGATTTGCGTTTCCGACGCGGGCACCTGCGTTTCGTCGCGGACGGCAACGGCCGAACCAGCCGGCGAGGAGGAGATCGGCGGAACTTCGGTGGCTTCTCCGGCAATGGCCGGCGTGATGGCTCTCATAAACCAGAAATCAGGGAGCCCCCAGGGGAATCCAAACACCGAACTTTATGTGCTCGCGGGCAAGCAGACCTACTCAAGCTGCTCTACCGAAAGCGTGACGAATTCGAGCACGTGCTTCTTCAACGATATTGACACCGGGACGAACGCAATGGCGTGCGCCGCGGGTTCACCCAATTGCACCCTGGCTGCGACTGCGAATACCTACGGTGAGCTGACGGGATTCGCCGCGGGCGCCGGGTTCGACAATGCCACCGGCCTTGGCTCGCTGAACGTGGCGAATGTGGTGAATGGGTGGACTGCGGCGACGACCGGCACAGCCGCGGCGACGGTGAGCGTGTCGGCGAATCCAACCAGCTTCACCAGTGCGCAGGGCACAGCCGTAACTGTTACGGTGACCGGCTCGAGTGGCACTCCGACAGGAACTATCTCTCTGTCCAGTGGGACCTTTGCTTCGGCAACGAAATCACTTTCGAGTGGCGTCGTAAGCTTCTCGCTTTCGCCTGGAGTTCTAGCCGTTGGTACCGACACGATTACCGCCAATTACAGCGGCGATAGCACCTACGCGGCGAAAACCGGAACGACCCAGGTGACGGTGACGCAGGCCGCGCTTCTCCCGCCAACAGTGACGGTAACCCCAGCATCGAGCAGCATCGATTCGGGCCAGAGCCTGAGCGTCGCCGTGAAGGTGACTGGATCGGGTGTAACCCCAACGGGAACTTGGACGATTTCGGGAGGCGGTTACACTTCATCGGCGCAGACTCTAGCTTCGGGAAGCTCCACGTTAGCGATTCCCGCGAACAGCCTGAGCGCGGGGAGCGATACGCTCACGGTTTCGTACGCCGGCGATAGCGTATACGCGGCCGGTATGGGAACTGCAACTGTGACGGTGACCGCCTCGGCGTTTGCCCTTGCCGCGACGACACCCAGCGGGGTCAATCCAGGCAGCAGTGCAAGCTCGACAATCTCGCTTACCTCGTCGACCGATTACAGCGGCACCGTTACGCTGGCGTGTGCACTTACCACGAGCCCGTCCGGCGCTACGGATCTGCCGACATGCTCGGCGGCGTCCGGTGGCGGAACAATTACCGTCACTGGCGGAACTGCGAGCGGGTCCGGAACCATGACCGTGAACACGACGGCGGCAACCGCGTCGATGAGTAAGCCGCACGTCGGGGGCTGGGCGGAAGCGGGGAGCGGAGCGGTTCTTGCACTGCTCGTGTTCTTCGGGATCCCGGCTCGGCGTCGCGGATGGCGTGCGATGCTCGGCGTGCTGGTGCTGATGCTGGCACTGGGCAGCCTGGGAGCCTGCGGCGGTGGTGGAAGTGGCGGCGGTGGCGGCGGCGGCAATGGAAATCCCGGGACTACGGCCGGCACTTACACCTTCACGGTGACTGGAACCGGCACTCCAGCCGTTTCTCCTGCTCCAACTACCACGTTTACGGTGACAGTGAACTAGAGCGGTTCGGGCATTTCGGGACGCCGGCCCTCCGTTTGCGGAGGGCCGACGTGTTTGTGGCTTCCGCTAAGGGTGCATTCGCGCAGCGGATCTTCACCTCAGCCTTGACGCGCGCAAGCGGATACAATCGAAGCAATTGTGGAGCCGGCTGACAATCGGCTTGGACAAGAGCGATCTCAATGAAATCTTTGTTGCTGAAGGAATATGGAAGCCTTGCGATTGCGGACCTGGCTCAGCCGGAGCCGGGCGAGCGCGAAGTGCTGGTTCGAGTTGCCGCGTGCGGGATCTGCGGAAGCGATGTGCATGGCTACGATGGTTCCTCCGGACGCCGCATTCCGCCGCTGGTGATGGGCCATGAAGCAGCAGGCGTGATTGTTGGATTGGGCTCCGGGGTTACCGCTTATCGGGTTGGCGATCGCGTCACGTTTGACTCTACGGTCTATTGCGGGCAGTGCGGCTTTTGCAAGCGCGGCGAGGTGAATCTCTGCGACCGGCGAGAGGTGATTGGCGTTTCATGCGGCGAGTATCGCAGGGACGGGGCCTTCGCTGAATACATCGTAGTGCCGGAGCGGATTGTGTATCGGCTGCCCGGCAACTTGTCGTTTCCCGAGGCCGCGATGCTGGAGGCGACCTCGGTCGCGCTGCATGCGGTAAAGGTGAGCGGAGCGAAAACGGGCGATACGACCCTTGTGGTTGGGGCGGGCATGATCGGCCTGCTTACCATGCAGGCCTTGCGCGCAAAGGGCGTGGGCCGGGTGATGATTGCCGACATCGACGAGACACGGCTGACACTGGCTGAACTGCTCGGCGCAGATGAGGCGCTGAGGGGGACCGGCGGAGAGATTGCAGAAGCCATCCTGCAGCGGACCGGCAGGGTGGGGGCAGATGTGGTTTTCGATGCCGTGGGACGCGCCAAGACGGTTGCGGAGTCGATTGACAGCGTGCGCAAGGGGGGCACGGTTACGCTGATTGGGAACATTGAACCGGAAGTAAAGCTGCCGCTGCAAAAGGTGGTGTCGCGGCAGATACGGATCCAGGGAACGGCGGCCTCGGCGGGGGAGTATCCGGAAGCGATCGAGCTGATATCGAATGGGCGCATTCAGGTTCGCCCGTTGATCACCGCGGTTGCGCCGCTCGAAGAAGGGCCACGGTGGTTTGAGCGCCTGCACGCGCAGGAGCCGAACCTGATGAAGGTGGTTCTGGCTCCCGGCGAGAATGGCCGGTGAGGATGCGCGCGATCGAGGTGGCGCAATGAGTGATTCGCTGTTCGATTTGACCGGCCAGGTTGCCCTGGTAACGGGAACCAGCCGCGGGCTGGGGCAGTACTTTGCGCGGGCACTGGCGAAGGCGGGCTGCGATCTCGTTCTTACCAGCAGGCGGCGGGCGTCGCTGCGCGAATTTGAAGCGGAGATCGGCGGGATGGGAAGGCGTTGCATCTCGCTCGAACTGGATGTGCGCGACCGGGGCAGCATCGAGCGGATGGCGCGGGATGCCGAAACCGCCTTCGGGCAGATTCACATCCTGGTGAACAATGCGGGCTGCAATGTGCGCAAGCCGGCGCTGGAAGTGACATGGGATGACTGGAACAGCGTGCTGGACACGAACCTGCGCGGCAGCTTTTTTGTGGCGCAGGCCATTGCGCGGGGAATGATCGCGCGCGGCTACGGCCGCATCATCAACATCGGTTCGGTGACCAGCGTCTTCGGATTTGCAGGATTGGCGCCGTATTGTGCGAGCCGCGGCGGGATTCGGCAACTGACCATGAGCCTGGCCGACGACTGGGGCCGGCACGGCGTCACCGTCAACTGCCTCGCGCCCGGCTGGTTCAGGACCGAGCAGAACAAGGTGCTCTACGAGGATCCGGAGTGGGTTGCGTATCTCACCGATCGGATTCCGCTGAAGCGGCCGGGGCTTCCGAACGATCTGGATGGGGCCGTGGTGTTTCTTGCGTCCGAAGCAAGCCGTTACATTACCGGGCAGACCCTGCTGATCGACGGCGGCATCTCGACGGGAGCAACGCGCGCCACTGTGGCCGCCAGGAAATCAAGCTAAACGCATCGCGAGGACGCTTGTAAGAAATTCAGCTTGTGGCTTCGCTGGTTCTGGTGAGCGCAGTTTGCGCGTCGTTCGCGTGGTTTCCAATTTCCGATAGCGAAGCGGCATGACCGGTGGACTTACGGACGACGAGCCTGGGGTAAACGGTGATCGCGGCGGGGTTGGGAGGATGCGGGGTCTCGTTGCGTATCAGGGACAATAACGTGCTTGCCGCAACCTGGCCCATATTCCGCAGCGGCTGATGAATGGTGGTAAGGGGCGGATGGTGCATCGATGCGGCCATGATGTCGTCGAAGCCGAGCACCGAGATGTCTTTGGGAACACGCAATGCGGCTTCGCGCAGGGCGGAGATGGCGCCGATCGCGGTCACATCGTTGAACGCGAAGATTGCCGTGAACGGCTGATTGCGCTGCAGCAGTTGCCGCGTTACTTCCTGTCCGGGAGCGGGACCGGGCTCGGGGCTTTGCAACTGGACAACGAGGCGGTCGTCGATTTCAAGTTGCAGAGAGCCGGCGGCCTGCACAATCGCCTGCCAGCGCAGATCGGTATCGGAACTGAAGGCCTGGCCCTTGATGAAGGCGATGTGTTTGTGGCCGAGCGACTTCAAGTGCGACAAGGCGAGGTGCGCAGCCTGGTCGTGATCGAGTTCGATGTTGATGACGCCGTCGCGTCGACCGTGCCCGGAGATTGAAACGACTGGAACGGGAAGATCCTCATTGATGAGAGAGTCGACGGCGATGATTCCTTCCACGGAGCGTGCGAGCATCATGCGCGGATAGCCATCCAGAAGGTCGGAGCGATGACGATGGCTGACGACGAAATAGAAGAATCCATCCTTGAGGAGCTCATCCTCAATGCCGCTGATGACGGTGGTCGAATAGCCTTCGCTGATTTCGGGAAGAATGACACCGATGGTGTAGGTGCGCTTCTGGCGCAGGCCGCGCGCCATGGTGTTGGCAACGTAGCCGTTCAGAGCCGCGGCGTGCAGAACACGCTGCTGTGTCTCTTCGGCGATGCGGTGTGCGGTCGCTTCGCCGTTGATGATGCGCGAGACCGTCGATTGCGACAGTTCGAGCATGGCAGCGAGCTCTTTCAGCGTTATCGGCTTGATTGGCGCTTTGGCCACGAATTATCGCCCCCCAGCGATAGTCTTTTCGCGATTACGCCCCGGCGTGGAACCCCGCGCGCTGCATCGCGGCAGTCGCTTCAGGATTCCGCATGAATGTGCTCCAGACAAGGCCGGAACGAAGATTCTCCGCCATCAGCACGGAGATTCCCTGGTCGATGCCGAGTACGTCAGTGTCATACCAATTTGCCGCAGGATGAAATGCGTCGACGAATCCATAGCGGCCCCACGCGAGCTTGCCCCACTTATCCCGCATAGCGCGTTGCACAGAAATGCAATCGGCCGGGACGAACGGAAGCGAACCGGCTGAAGCATTGGGTACGACAGTCCCATCGAGGGGGCCTTGCGGCGGCGGCCCGCCCCAGGCGGTGTAACCGTTCTGATAGTCCGATGCCGAGACGCCCCAGTAGTCCTCGTTGTACCACTTGGGATAGGAGAGGCAGAACGCCTTGTGAGCCTTGGTTGCGGTTATGGAATTGTCGAAGTAGTTGGTGTACTTATCGCGCTTGTTGCGGAAGTCGAACCATGCGTGCGAGTACTGGTGGGTGAAGATCGGATCGTTGCCGCTGATGTAGGTGAATCCGTTGTAGTGGATGACGGGTCGAGTCCAGTTGTTCCAATATTCTCCGCCGACCGGATGGGTTGGTGAACCGATCGCCAGCAGATAGATCATCATGAGTTCGCAGAAGTGCGCCCAGCGCGCGTCGAGGAATCCGGACTCGGGATGCCAGCCCATGGAGAAGGTATTGCCGCCGTTCAGCATCCACGGCCAGTCAACGCGCTCGTAAATCTGCCGGGCCAGAGACTTGATTTTCGGATCGTCGAAGTAGGCTCGCGCGGTGAGCACGCCGCACAGCAGCAACGATGTATCGATCGATGAAAGCTCCACGTCCTTGACGCGCACGCCTGTCTCGATATCGCTGAAGTGATAGTAGAAGCCATGGACTTCAGGGAACTTGTTCAGGTGCCAGTCGAGCGTGGTGCGAACGCGCTCTTCGATTTGCGACTTGGGCAGGTAGCCACGCTGGTGGGCGATGCAGAGCGCAGTCAGTCCAAAGCCGGTGGCGGCAATGCTGGCCATGCGGCGGGGATCGCGACTGCCACCGAGATCGTTGCGTGCGCGATCGAGCACCTGGCCGGTTACCGGGCTGGCCTGTTCCCAGAAGAAGAGACAGCCCTGGCGTTCGAGATCGTCGAGGAAGGCTTCATCGCCGCTCTTCGGCTGCCATGAGCCCATTGCGGGAAGCCTCGAGGGCAAGAGCGCGCACCCTCCGGCTGCAACCAGAGATTGCAGTACCCGGCGGCGGGTTAAGGATCGTGCCGGAGAATCGGTATGCAATGTAGAACTCCTGGTCTGATTTGTGACAAAGCCGTCGCACAAAACTCGTCTGTATTCATCACCCGGCGAAGAGCTCGAGACAATCCGGGGGAGACATCTACAGCGAGAAACGCCGGCCCAAGGGGAATATCAAAACGGAGAAGGGCGTTTCTCTGAGTTGGTTGCGCAATCGATTGCGCACGGCCCAATTTCTATCACCTGTAAATTCGGCCGTCAACATATTTTCGAATACATTCCGGTTGAGAGGTTCCGATCTCGCAGGCGAGCGGTGGGCAAAGATTTCAATGCGACAAAGACGCTCTTTACTTCTTCATCCTGTTTAGCGTGTCGAGCTTGGTCTTCAACTGCTCCAACTTCTGACCAGCTTCGCCAAGTTTTCCTTGTGCAGTCAGGCGCTGATAGTCTTCCAGGTCCCTGGCGGCTCCGTCGATGAGAGCGTTGAGGTTATCTGGAGTTCCTGAAGGACTCGTTGTCGTGGTGGGTTTGGACTGTTGGTTCGGGGCGTTTGCTTCTGCCGTGAGGCTGGAGGCTTCGCCGCCGAACAGGGAGCGCAACGCCGATTCAAAGGTGGATCCGTAGGCGAGGCGGTCCTGCAATGCAAGCACAACCAGGCGCAGTTCGGGCATGGGGCTGCGCTCAGCCTGCAGATAGATGGGTTCGGCGTAGATCAGGGCCTTGCCGCACGGAATCACGAGCAGCGTTCCACGACGGACATGCGAACCCTGCTGGTTCCACAGCGTGAGCTGACCGGAAAGCTGGGCGTTTTGATCGATGCGCGCCTCGACTTGAAGCGGGCCGTCAACCAAGCGGGTCTTGGGAAAATCGTAGACAACGGAGGCGCCGTAGTGCGCTCCGTCGCTGCGGCCGGCGATCCAGCCGATCATGTTGTTGCGATTCGAGGGCGTGAAGGGGAGGATTTCAACAAATTCGTTGGCGGATTCACCGGGCAGCTTCATCAGCACGAAATTCGGATCCATCGGTTGCGCACTTTGGTCTCCCGAGGCTGTCATGCCGACCTCGGAAGCAACGGTCCACAAGTCTTCGCGGTTATAGAACACGACCGGGTCGGTCATGTGATAAAGGCCGTATGCCGCTGCCTGCTCGCGGAGCAGCAACTCCGGATAGCGGACGTGCCGGTGAAGGTCGGCGGGCATTTCTGAGGCATCTTTGAACAACTGGGGAAAGATGTTGCGATAGGCATTGATGATCGGGTCATGGGGATCGAAGACGTAGAAGGTTGTGGTGCCGTTGTACGCATCGATCACGACTTTCACGCTGTTGCGCACGTAGTTGATTTCGTCATTCCCCATGGCGTAGTGGCTGGAGTAGGGGTAGCTGTCGGATGTGGTGAAGGCATCGAGCATCCACGAGAGCCTGCCGTCATCGCCGATGACGATGTAGGGATCGGATTCGTAGCTGAGAAATGGCGCCAGGGTCTTGACGCGGTCGAAGAGGGTTCGCCGCATGAGCAGCCGGCTTTGCGCATTGATGTCGTCGCTGAAGGGGAGCTTGGCGATATCGCCGCGATCAAAGGCAATGAGGATGCGGCGCAGAAACGATCCGAGTTCGATGCCGCCGGTTCCCTCGTAGGCGGTCATGCTGTTGGTTTCGCCTTGCGGATAGTCGAACTCCTTCTGGCGGGTCTTCACATAGACATCGGTGTTTGTAAGCTGGCCGAAATAGATTTCCGGGCGCTTCACCTGAATCGAGGGCTCGGTACTCTGGATCGGCATATTGCTCAGGATCAGCGTGGGCAGGCCCTCCGGCGTGAATCCATTGACCGGGTTCATGGTGACGCCGTAGCCATGGGTGTAGATCAGTTTCTCGTTGATCCAGTTCTGGCTGCTCTCGGGCAGCTTTTCCACGTTCAATTCGCGGGCGGCAAGCATCACCTCGCGCTCTTCGCCATTGATTTGATAGCGGTCAATGTCGATGTCGGGAAAATCGTAGTAGGTGCGGATTTCCTGGATCTGCTTGAGGGTGTCCTGCAATGCATGCCAGTCCCAAAGGCGGATGTTCTGGAGGGTCGCCTGGTTGTTCGCGGCGTCGGCGGATTCGACGGAGACATCGGCGGGAAACTCGTGCTGAGCGATCTGGTCGAGGTTGAACGCCGCGCGGGTGAATTCGATGTTGTACGCGATGTAGGGCTTCTCACGATCCAGTTCGTTCGGCTTCACGATAAAGCTGCTCATATACCATGCGCAGATCTGAACGATGAAGAAGCAGGCTACGGCGGGAACCGGCGCGGCGATGAGGCGGACAGCGCGCGGACGAAGGAAAAGATTCATTCCCGCAATCCCGGCTCCGACGATCAATGCGACACAAATCACCAGCAACCCGCCGAGAATGACGTGGGCATCGGTGTATGTGACGCCGCCGAATACCGTGTGGTCGGAAAGGATTCGATCGAAGCGGCCAAGCCATGTTCGCGCCGCGACAACGACCAGGAGGAACGCTACAGAGGCGGAAAGCCATCGCCAGGGTGCGGGCGAGGAACCGAACTCATGCTCATGGAGGAGCCGCGAGCTGCTGGTGAGCATGATAAAAAGCGCGGCGATGACGCAGCAGAGGATGGAGAGCATCAGCAGCCAGCCGAAGACGAATTGCAGGGCCGGCAGAGTGAAGAAGTAGAACTCCAGGCTCCTGCCGAAGATGGGATCGCGCGGCGAGTTGCTGCTTGCCGGAGCAAACCAGTAGACAGCGAAACGAGCCCATTCGCCCATGAAACTTGCTCCGGCTACGAGGGCAAAGAATGCTGAAGCAATGAGAGAACCAATGCGCAGCGTCGCATCAACGGGAAGCTGAAATGTGCGGCTGCCCAGAACGACGGTTCCCGCGTTGGATAGCTCCGCGCGACATCCGCGGCGGAGCGCAGCGAACCAAGCGAACAGGATCAGGAATGTCGCGAGAAAAGGCACGGCAAACGCGGTCCACTGGAGCCCTAGCGTTTTCCAGAATACTGCCGCATAGCCGAGAGACGAGAACCAGAGCGAATCAACGTAGTACGAGACGAGAGTTCGTGCGCCGAAGACAATGAGGAGAATGGCGAGGACAATCCATATGATCGCTCCGCGGAACTTCATCGGTGGTTGTTGTTCTCGAATCGGGTAAACAAGGCGCTCGTGAATCACTTTCACCAGCTTTCGCCGTCATTTTCAGTTGAATTCCCGGCAAGCGCAATTGTACTGCGGCTGGAACGCGTGCCGACCCGCGATCGATTCGCGAGCTGTTAGCCTGGCCGTCCGCGAATTCAGGACGAACGACCGGGACCCAGGATGGCTACATGCTGAATTCGCTCGCGTCCATTTCCGGGAGAGAATCATCGTCACGCGCCATCCAGACGTACAAACAGGGCATCAGAAAGACGCCGATGATGAGGTTCGCGATCAGGCCGCCGACAATCACAATTGCGAATGGGCGCTGAGAATCGGATCCGATAGCATGCGACATGGCTGCAGGAAGCAGGCCCAGCGTGGCCACCAGCATGGTCATCATGACGGGGCGCAGGCGTTGCACCGATCCTTCCACCGCCGCTTCGACGGTGTTCTCGTGGCTCGATGCCTCCGTGCTTCGTCTCTTGCCGCGGAGCTGGTTGATGAACTCAATCATGATTACGCCCGTTTCGACCGAGACACCGAAGAGGGCAAGAAAGCCGACCGCCGACGATACCGAGAAGTTTGTGCCGGTCACCAGCAGTGCCAAGGGGCCACCTATCGACGCCATCAATACAGATACGAGCACCAGCACCGACCATTTGAAGGAGCGAAACATGGTGTAGAGGATAAGAAAGATCGCGAGGACGGTAATTGGAATTACCAGTGCCATGCGCTTGTCAGCGCGTTTCTGACTGGCGTATTCGCCGGCCCATTCAACGTGATAGCCGGCGGGCAGGCTCACGCTGTGTTCCACTTTGCTGATTGCCTCTTCCACGGTTGAGCCCAGGTCACGTCCCACGACCGAGAACTTGATGGCGATGTATCGCTGGCCGCCTTCGCGGTTTATAGCCTCAGCGCCGTCATCGGTGGAAGTGGTGGTGAGTTGTGCCAGGGAGACGCGTTCGCCAGACGGGGCCAGTAAACGGACATTCTCGATGGCTTCGCGGGTGTCACGGTATTGCTGTTGATAGCGCAGCGTCACATCGTAACGGGCTTCTCCCTGCTGCACCTGGGTGAGGGCGTTGGCTCCGACCGCAGTCTGAATGGCATCTTGAATATCGGCCACGTTGATTCCCCAGCGTGCCGCGGCGGTGCGATCGACTTCGAAATTCATGTTCGGCTGGCCGACAATGCGGAAGATGCCGAGGTCGGCAACGCCCTTCACGGTCGCCATCAGCGCCTGGATCTGGTTGGCGGTGCTCTCAAGGGTGCGCAGGTTATCGCCATAGAGTTTCACGGCTAATTCGCCTTTCACGCCGGAGACAGCCTCTTCCATGTTGTCGGAGATAGGCTGTGAGAAATTCCAGATAACGCCGGGGAATTTCTCGAGTTCGTTGTTCATTGCCGCGATCAGGGCTTCCTTGTCCTGGTGGAAGACCGGGCGCCATTGCGCTTTCGGCTTGAGATCGACGAAGTACTCTGTGTTGAAAAAGCCTGCCGTATCGGTGCCATCGTCGGGTCGGCCGGTCTGGCTCACTACTTGCGTTACTTCAGGGAAGGAGGCCATCACGATTCGTGCCTTGTTCGTGAAGTCGATGCTGGCGGTCGGGCCCTCGCTGGGGGGGAGTGTTCCGCGCACCCAGAGCGAACCTTCGTCAAGGTGCGGCAGGAACTCCGAGCCGATGGGGCCGCCAAAAATAAGGTAGATCGAAATCAGAAACAAGACCGCTGAAATGCCAACCGTGATACGGCGGTATTCGATCGCCGAACGAACTGCGCTTCGATAGTGGGTGATCAGCCATTCCATCAGCGGATTCTTCCACTCCTTAGCCCCCTTGCGGAATGCCAGACCTGCCATGACCGGCGCGGCGAGAATGGCAAACACCAGCGCGCCCAGCAGGGCGAAGGTGACAGTCCAGGCCATGGGCTTGAAGAGGCGCCCTTCGACGGCCTGCAACGTAAAGATGGGCAGGTAAGAAGTGATGATGATGCCGCGCGCAAAGAATACCGGGCGCTGAACTTCGTGGGCGGCCTCCCGTATTTTTTGCGCCGGGGTGCGCGTGTCGTCAGGATTTGCAAAGTGTCGCACGATGTTTTCAATCATTACGACGGAGCCATCGACCACCATCCCGAAGTCCAGCGCGCCCAATGAGAGCAGGTTGGCCGGAATGTGGCTCAAATCGAGACAAATGGCTGCAAAGAGGAGCGCGAAGGGTATGGTGAGCGCCACGATGATTGCGCCGCGCACGTTGCCGAGAAAGAGAAAGAGGATGATCGAAACAAGGATCATGCCCGCGGTGAGGTTGTTCTCGACCGTGGTCACTGTGAATTTGACAAGGTCTGAGCGATCAAGGAAGGGGACAATCTTGACGCCCGGGGGCAGGATGCCGTTGTTGAGCTTCTTGACCTCCTCGTGAATTCCTTGCAGGACCGGATCGGAGTCATCGCCTTTCTGAAGCAGGACAATGCCTTCGACAGTGTCGGGATTGTCGACGATGGACCCGTCCGGCCGGTGCGTGGCGCTTCCGATCTGGCCGAGGCGGATCTTCGGACCTTGCGTGACTGTCGCAATGTCGCGGATGCGAATCGCCGCGCCATTGCTGGTCTTGATAACAGTGTTCTCGATGTCCTGTACGGTGCGGTAGAGTCCCAGGGACTGCACATTGATCTGCTGCGCACCAGCTTCAATGAAGCTGCCGCCGCCGTTGGTGTTGTTGGCGGCAATCTGCTGCTCAACCTGCCCGATGGAAAGGCCATACGCCACAAGCTTGTTCGGGTCGAGCTGTACCTGGTACTCCTTGGTCGGTCCTCCAAAGCTCGAGACATCGACGACCCCGGGGACGCTCTTGAACGATTTCTCGAGCGTCCAGTCTTCCAGCGACTTCTTCTCCATCACGTCGTAAGAGGGGTTGCTGCTTTCAAGGGTGTACCAGTAGATCTGCCCGACCGGGCTCCAGTCGGTTCCCATCTGTGGCACAAGGTTCGCGGGCAGGTTTACCTGACTGAGCCGTTCCAGCACATGCTCGCGGTTCATGTCGCTCGTCGAGTTGTCGTCGAAGATGAGCATCAGGCTCGACAGCCCTGCCAGCGTTGTCGATCGCAGATGCGCGAGATGCGGGATGCCGGCCATCTGGATCTCGATCGGTACGGTAACCTGGCGCTCGATCTCTTCGGCGCTGCGGCCAGGCCACTGCGTGATGATCTGAACATAGTTGTTGGCAACGTCGGGATACGCTTCGATGGGAAGATTGCGAAACGAGACCACTCCCCACACGGTCAGAACGAATATTCCGCCGAGCACAATCCAGCGATTTCGGAGAGCGAAGTCAACCAGTGCTCGAAGCATTATTGTGTCCCCGCTGTTTCAAGGAGCAATGCGTTGGTCACGACCCGGGTTCCCGGCTGAATGCCGGAGAGGATTTCCTGCCGATTGCCTTCGAGCATTTTGCCCGCGCTGACTTCCGCGCGCTTGAACTGGTTATCGCCCACCGGGATATAGACCCAGTCTCGATCGTGGAGATGGAGCACCGCGTCCGCCGGAACAGTGGTGAACTTATCTTTTTTGAGGCTCGTAAAAGTGGCCGTGACAAACATACCGAGCTTGAGCATGCCCGGGTTCGACACTTCAAGGCGGACCTTTGCCGTACGCAGCGATGGATCGAGCACCGGCCCGATGTCGCTGATGCGCCCCTTGAGCATCCGATCGGGATAAGCGTCCACCTTGATCCGCGCCTCCTGGCCAAGCTGGAGCTTGGGGATGTCGTTTTCGTAAACATCGCAAAGGATCCACACGGTCGACAGGTCGGCGATGGTGAATGCAGTTGCGGTGCCGGAGAGCGTGACGCCGGCGGCTGCGGCGTTGGTCACGTTCTGTCCGATAATCACGCCTGAGGTTGGCGCATAGATGTGGACGAGGTCGGTGGGATGAGCCCTGTCGAGGCCGAAAATTTTGAGCTGTGCATCGGCTGCTTCCAGGTCGGCCTTGGCATCTTTCTCTGTACCCTCAGCCTGTTCAAGCATGGCTTGCGAAATGACTCCATGCTTGAACAGATCATCGGCACGGAGATACGCCTTGTTGGCTACCTGCTCGTCGGTGACAGCCTTCACATAAGTGTTGAAAGCGGCGGTGACATCGGGACTCTGCACGCTGAACAGCAGCTGCCCCTTCTTCACGTTGTCATCGAGTCGGGCTTTGATGTCCACGACGCGTCCATTGGCGAGAGAGATGACCGGGATCTCGCGGGCAACATCAGGAAACACGGTTCCGGTGGCAGAAAGCTCAGCCGGCGCTTCGATCTGGCTCGCGGTCACGATCGGGAATTTGCCGGAATCGCCCGCGGGAATGGTAATGAGGCTCATATTCGAGACTTCAACCACCTTTGCCGGCGGGGGGGCGCCACTTCCCTCATCTTTCGATTTGCAGCCGGCAACAGACAAGCTGATCAGCGCGCCGATGGCTAACACCGGTGTGAGGCGGGAGAAGAGCCCTGGGAACTTCATGGTCATTGGATCACCTCGCGTCCGACAGCAAGATTGAGTTGGGCGACGGCGCTCATGTAGGCACCGATCAATTGCACGTAGGCCTGTTGCACCGTGCGGTAGTCGCTCTGCGCATTGAGGAAGTCCATGAGTGATGCGCCTCCGTGCTGGTAGGCATAGGTCACGGTGTCGCGAACATGGGTCGCTTCGGCCGAGTATTTGTCCTTGTAGGGTTTCAGCAGTTCGATGTTGCTCTGCACCTGGGCGTAGGCCGAATCCACATCGCTGAACACCTGGGCACGCGCCGCATCGCTAGCCTGGCGGCTGCGATCGATGTCGATGAGGGTGCGCTGTTTCTCGCCCTGGTTGCGATCGAAGATGCGCAGCGGAATGCTGACGCTTGCCCCCAGTGTTTGAATCCCATCCGGATTGTTATTCGACGAGTTGTAGGTGTACCAACCGGCGAATGTCGGATCGGTCGAACCATTCGCGACGGCCAGCTTGTGGTTGGTTTCAGCCTGTTGAATGGTCTGCATTGCCGCCTGAAGATCAGGGCGCGCGCTCAGGGCATCCTGGCGGAACTGATCGAGCGGCTGGAGCGCTTCTGAAAAATCGAATCGGCCCGTGACGTCGAACTGCTCTACCGGGGTGCGGTCGTTCAGCAGTTGCAGAAGCTGGATCTTCGCAGTTCGCAGGTTCACAATGGCGCTCTGCAATGCGGATTCGTACTGGACCCGCAGCAACTCGATGCGATCAAAGTCGATCTGGGCGAGGTCGCCCGCACGAAGGCGTTCACCGCTGATCCCGATGATTTTGTCGTAGTACTCCAGCCCCGACTTGGCGAGGTCGAGTGCCGCCTTTGATTCAAGCGTGTTTACAAAGGCACCGCGCAACGTGAATTCGAGACTGCGCTTCGCGTCCTCAGACTGCGACTGCGCAATCCGCGTTCCCTCTTTGGCGCTTTCGAGACGTAACTCCCGTTTATGATCCCGCTCGTGCAGATAGCTGACATTGGGCACAATATCGGCGCCTTTGAGAGGCTGCCATACGCCATTGTCGGGAACGATCTGGGTACCGTCGGTGGAGAGGGTGAACTGCGGATTGGGCCGCAGGTACGCGGTGACTTCCCCGGCCCGCGACTCGTCAACAGCGAGGGCATTGGCTTTTAAGGAAGGATTCGACGCTTCGAATTTCGCTTTGACCTGCTCCCAGGTAAGACTCTGCTGGCCGGGGCACACGGCCGAGGCAGACAAAATCAGCCCCGCAACCGCCGCATAACAGGTGGGGAGTTTTGGTTTCATGTTCTTCCTCAGCGCCTCGATTGGATACCTCAGTACACGAAGTTTCATGAATTTGCGCCGAAAACGAGTCCGATGAACGAGAACCGTTTTCGGGCAACTATGTACCTGGGCCGTGCAAGCCACGGCAACGACACGGAATCACTTCTGGCCGGATTCTTCAGAGAGCCAACAGTGCGGGAGGAGAGCGAGGAGAATGAAAGGCGAGAGAACCGCATTGAGTGCGCCGCAGTTCGCTCGCAACCCGCCACCGCGAGGATGACGAGGCAAAGCTCAGCACCTTGAGGAGCTGAATCGCCTGGTCGTTTCCAGTTCTGGTGGGCAGTGCGAGAACGAAGCAGCTTTGTCCCTCGATCGGGGACTTCCAACGGCAGGGGGCGTCAGCGCAGCGTGGGAAGTCCTCTACGCGTACTGGTCGGAATCTTCCGTGCCCGTCGTTCAGCCATACCTGAAGCCGCTTGTGGGTAAAGACCTGCTCCACTACGAGGTCGGGCACACCGTCCTGATTCACGTCCAGCGCCGAAATGGCAAGGCCGGTCTCATTCGACTGGAATATCAGCTCGGAATCCTGGCCGGATGTGATGTGCAGCCTGATGCGAAACAGTTGACGGCCCTGGAGTTGTTCTGCATCGAGCAGAACCGCCCCATCGGGCCGGCTGTCGTCGTCAAAGTCAGCCGGGGCAAGCTTCATTCCCAGCGTGTTTTGCAGCAGGGTTTGTGCTCTCGCCTCCGACAGTGCTCCGCCCAGCCCGTCCTGCGCCCATGAAGGGGGACAAGCAAATCCAAGTGCAATTAAGGCAAGGCAAAGCGATGACGGTGGAAGTCTCACGCAGTTGAAACAGTATAGCTTCCGGCAATTCCGGTGGCAAAATCCTGCCAACCCGGAATGCAGGCGGGAAACGCGCACTGTTGATGGCGCGGACCTTGGAGCGGCCCGGCAGCTACGCTCCTGCCTGGCGCGGCTTGCGGATCGATCGCCCCGCGTCGGCAGCCGCCGGATCCGGTTGCGGTGTTTTCGGAGCGGGGGCAATGGCGGGGTCCCAATAGAGGAGCCGTCCACAACTGTCACAGGTCAGCAGTTCGCCCTCCCGCAACTGGTTCCACATCTGCGGCCGGACTCCCATGCGGCATCCCGTGCATTGCTGGTTCTCGACGCGCGCAATCCCCGTGCCCCGGGTCGCGGCAATGCGGTCGAACCGCGTCAGCAACTCCGGCTCTATCTCTTTGCGCAGCATCTCGCGTTCAGCGGCAAGAGCGGATTGACGTTGTTCGAGGTCCTTTTTCTGGTCGGCAACAATCTCGCGGGTCTTGTCGAGCGTAGCGGAAAGGTCCTCCACGTGGCCTCGCGCCGCAGCCAATACTGCTTCCTCCGTCTCGCTGCGCTCCAGGCTGGCAAACTCCTCATTCTCCAGCCGGTCGATCTCGCGCTCAGCAAACTGGACTTCATGCTCGATGGCCGCGGCCTGCGCCGGTGTCGTCACCGTGTCCTGTTGCGCCTTGTAGCGGGCTGCCTTCTGGCGATGCCCTGCAATCTCCCGTTCGAGGCGGTTACGAAGCGACTCTTCGCGGTTTAGCGCATCGGACGCGGCAGCCGTCCTGGCCTGCATTGCCGCCAGAGCAGCCTCTGCCTGGGAAATCTGGGCCGGCAGCGCCTTGGCTGCCTGTACCAGCTTTCCGCGCTCAAGTTCCACCAATTGCAGCTTAACCAGGTTTTCGATTTGCGCTTGCATCGCTGCCAAGCAGTTTATTGCATCCGGCGTCTAATCAGAAAATAGAAGGCTTATGGCAGGCAATCGGCATCCAACTGGTGAGATGGGGATCACGAAAACCGAAACTGTGCGCCGACGCAGACCTCGCTGGCCGTGGTGGGTAGCCGGAGCCTTATTCGTCGTTCTAGCCACCCTCGCCATTGTCGTCGACATTGTGGCCCATCGCGCTGAGCCCTACGCGCGCGAGCAGCTTGTTCAAGCGCTCTCGAATCGGTTTCATGCGCGGGTCGAACTCGATAGTCTTCACCTGTCGGTGGGGAATATTCTGCACGGCGAGTTGGGCGTCTGGGGCGAGGGCCGGGGACTTCGCATCTGGCCGCCGGTGGAGGGTGAAGGGCTGAAAGTGCCGGCTCCCAACCCGCCTGTCCAGCCCGTGATCCAACTCGACGAATTTCGCTTCCATGCGCCGCTCCATTACGAATCCGGAAAGCCCATCCACATCCCGCAGATTCGCCTCAAAGGCCTCGACATCCGTTTTCCGCCGCGCTCCCATATGCAGCGGCTGGCTCCATCCCAGCCGGATGGCGCAAGTCCTCCCCCGCAGAGTTCCTGGACGCCCACCTTTGTGATCGACCGGGTCGATTGCATCAATGCCCGGCTGACGCTGGAAACAGACAAGCCCAACAAGCTGCCGATGCAGTTCGACATCGGCCAGTTCCGCCTCAAGGATGTGCGCTCCGGCTCACCCCTGCTTTTCGACGCCGATCTGGAGAACCCCACGCCTCCGGGACTGATCCACACCACCGGCGCGTTTGGGCCATGGATCGTGTCCGATCCGGGCAGCAGCGCCATACACGGCGATTACACCTTTAAGCACGCCGATCTGTCCGTCTTTAGAGGCATCGCCGGCATTCTTAGCTCGAACGGCCATTACCTCGGCACGCTGCGCGATCTGGCGGTTGACGGAGAAACCGATACGCCCGACTTTCAGATCTCGCGCTACGGTCACACCATGGTTCTTCACACCGACTTTGACGCCCGGGTCGACGGCACGAATGGCGACACGTGGCTTAATGCGGTCAATGCGACCATGAACAGTTCGCATTTCACCTGCAATGGGCAGGTGGTACGCGTCCTCAGGACCGGCAGCGACGGCAGTCTCCACAGCATTGGACATGACATTGCTCTCACGGTAGACGTGGGACGCGCGCGGATCGAAGATTTTCTGCGCCTCGCCACCGATTCGCCCGTTCCGATCCTCGAGGGAGACCTTGGGGTCAAGGCGCAGCTTCACATTCCGCCTGGAACGACGCCGGTGAACGAGCGCATCGCAATTAAAGGCAACTTCGTTCTCGACGATGCGCAGTTCTCCAGCCTCCCGGTGCAGAAACGCATCCGCGAGTTGAGTCTGCGCGGCCAGGGAAAACTGAATGAGCTGAAGTCCGGCGACGACACACCCGTGAAGTCGCACGTAGCGGGAGATTTCGGACTGGATGGCGGCGTGCTTACGTTGCCCTCGGTTACGTACGACGTTCCCGGCGCCGATATCCAGCTCCACGGTACCTATCGCACCAACGGCGAAACACTTGACTTCACCGGCACGGCCAAGATGCAGGCGACCGTTTCGCAAATGGTAGGCGGCTGGAAGGGCCTGCTGCTGAAGCCGGCGGATCGCTTTTTCAAGAAGGGCGGCGCCGGAACCGAGATTCCCATCTTCATCGCCGGAACCCGCGACAAGCCGCAGTTCGGGTACAACTCAGGGGGCGCGGGCGGCACCCATCCCCAGCGACCCGACACGCAATAGCGGCATCGGCAACGCGACTGCGCGAGCAGCCGACACTGTTCACATCCTCTCTCATCGGCCGTCTGTATAATTCTCCGCAGATTTCACTCGTCATTACTGCGGAGGCTCCTATGGACCTGGTGGTGGTTCTCATCCTTTTGGCCGTCCTGGCCATCATTGCGCTCTCGCTCATCCTGGGCAGCTTCTTCACGGTAAGCACGGCGCAGGTTGCGGTGATTACGCGTTTTGGCAAGTTTTTGCGGGTGGCCGAGGCGGGATTGAACTGGAAGACGCCGTACTTCGATTCTGTTACAGGCATCGTGAGCCTGCGCGTGAACCAGATTGTGCTCACCATGGAAACCAAGACCAGGGACAACGTCTTCGTCACGATTCCTATCTCGGTGCAGAATCGAGTGCGTCCCGAGCGCGTGTACGACGCGTTCTATAAGCTCTCGGATCCGGTCGCGCAGATCAAGTCCTACGTGGAGCAGGTCATCCTGGGCCACGTTCCTTCGATGACGCTTGACGAGGTATTTGCCTCGCAGTCGAGCATCGCGGCCGCCGTCAAGCAGGAACTCGATTCGGATATGGCCGCCTTCGGCTACGAGATCGTCAACGTGCTGGTCACGGACATCGTTCCCGACTCGAAGGTGAAGTCGGCGATGAACGACATCAACGCAGCGCAGCGAGAACAGGTGGCCGCCACCGCACGCGGCGAGGCCGACAAGATCCTTGTGGTGAAGAAAGCCGAGGCCGAGGCCGAGAGCAAGGCGCTGCAGGGACAGGGAATCGCCAACCAGCGCAAAGCCATCGTGGAAGGGCTGCAGTCTTCCATTGAGCAATTCCAGAAAGCGGTGGAGGGCGCCACTTCAAAGGACGTGATGCAACTGGTTCTGGTCACGCAGTACTTCGACACGCTCAAGTCAATCGGTGAAAACGATAAGACCAACACTTTGTTCCTCTCGCACTCTCCGGGGGCGGTAAAGGAAGTCTCCGACCAGATCCTCGAATCGATGCTGCTGGCGCAGAACGCAACGGTGACGACGCGATAAACAAGGGATAAGACGATCAGTCTGAGTGTCTGAGCACTGACAGAAAGATGGACGCGAAGCTCGCAGCGATCAGTCCTACAGGAATGCCGACTCTCAGGACTTCGCGAGCGGCACAATGGCGTGGGGACGATTGCAACTCGGGGTCATAAGTGATCGCCGAACGGTCGACGAATGTGATAGTTTGGCCTGTTCACACCGCCGCCGGTTTTACGAGCAGCGGAAGCAGAACGAGGACCGCAATGCACTGGACCAAATCTGTAGTAGCCGCACTCGCAGTGTGCGCTTTGAGTGTCTGTCTCGGAGCGCCCGCAAACACCGCATCAGCACAATCGTCCGCCACGGCGCAATCGCAGCCCACAGGGCCCGAGTGGTGGCGTCACGCTGTGATCTACGAGATCTACCCGCGCAGCTTTCAGGATTCGGATGGCGACGGCATCGGGGATATCAAGGGCATCACTTCGCGGCTCGACTATCTGCACGACCTCGGCATTGACGCTATCTGGATCACGCCGATGTACCCCTCGCCGGGAATCGACTATGGCTACGACATTTCCGACTACACGGCCATCGATCCGCTCTACGGCAGCATGGCCGATTTCGACAACCTGGTCGCCGAGGCGAAGAAGCGCGGCATGCGCGTCATTATGGATTACGTGATCAACCACACGTCCGATCAGAACAAGTGGTTCCTCGAATCCCGGTCTTCGCGCGACAATCCCAAGCGCGACTGGTACATCTGGCGGGATGGAAAGGGCGAGAATGCCTCAGATAAAGGTGGGCCGCCGAACAACTGGCAATCGTGGTTCGGTCACTCGGCGTGGCAGTGGGATGAGAAGACGCGGCAGTACTACTACCACTACTTCTACGTGCAGCAACCCGACCTCAACTGGCGCAATCCTGAAGTGCACAAAGCCATGGATGGCGTGCTCGACTTCTGGATGAAACGCGGTGTCGCCGGGTTCCGCATCGATGCTGTGTCGCGGCTCTACGAAGATCCCAATCTCCACGACGACCCCTACCTTCCGGGTCACAATGCCTATGGGGATCGCAATATCCAGCACAAGTACACCGACGATCTGCCCGAAGTGCACGACGTATTAAGAGAAGTCCGCCAAGTCGTCAACAAGTATCCGGGCGATCCCGTGCTGGTTACGGAAGCCGACGAGCCAAACGTGCAGGCGCTGACCAAGATGTACGGGAACGGTGATGAAGTGCAGTTGCCGATGGACTTCCAGATTGCCGACGTGAATGAGCTGTCCGCGCCACGCTTCCGCGAACTCTTCAACCAAATCGAGAGCAACACCGCGCACGGCCAGCCCGAGTACTTCTTCTCCAATCACGACCAGCCGCGGCAGTGGGACCGCTACGGCGACGGCGCACACAACGACCAGATCGCGAAGCTGATGGCGGTTCTGGAACTCACGACGCGCGGCACGCCGCAGATGTACTACGGCGAAGAACTGGGCATGCGTACCACCGATCCGACGCGCGTTGAAGACGTCCACGACCCCATTGGCAAACTCGGCTGGCCGAAGGAGAAAGGGAGAGATGGCGAGCGCACGCCGATGCAGTGGGATGCGTCGACGGATGCCGGATTCACGACGGCGAGCAAGCCGTGGTTGCCGATTCCGAGTTCGTCTGCGCAGTACAACGTCGAGGCCGAAACGCAAGGATCCTGATTCGATTCTGAGCACCTACAAAAAACTGCTGGCATTGCGCAGGTCGGAGCCGGCGCTTCGCGATGGTGTGCAGATCACAATCAACGAGGACGACCCGAACTTTTTTGCTTTTGTCCGGAAGAGCGGAGATGAAGCAATCGTCGTAGTGTTGAATATGAGCGGTCAGGAGCGCGGTATTCGTCTGGATTACTCAAACCATGGCGTAAGTGGACTTGCTCTTGACTACCTTTACGCATCAGGCTGCTGTAAAAGTGATAGCCCGAATGGCATTTTGCTTAGTCCCTATGGCGCCCTCGTCGCGCGAATCAAATCGCCTGATCAGCTAAAGAAGTGAATGCGGGTCCCAGGTCTCAAAGGCGAGACCTGGGGCACCCAGCCCTCCGGGTCGGATTCGAACTCCTGCCGATGTCACGGAAATGGTTTCGGGGTGAACCCTCAGGCGAGGGTTCGTTCAGAAGCAGCCACGACAGTATCGCTGAACGAAAAATGAATTCTCGATGACGATTCCGTCATTTGGCCGCTCGGTTACCACTATCCTTGATACGCTGCGGCTGGGTTGAACACCATCACTGCAATGACGACGAGTCAGCTTATTCAGGGTTGTTGCTATTCACTGCTTGGCTTCGCAATAGTCCTCGCTATTGTCGTGAAGTTGGTAGCGGAGTACCAGCGCCGAAAAGCCAGGAGGGAAGGCGGACTCATAACAATACAGCCCAAAAAATCTCGGAGACCTAAACTCTAGCAACGAGCACTTCCTCCTCATCGTCCCGATCACCTCATTGATCGCCGCGACCAGCGCCGGGTGCCCCATGTCTCGTTTCTGAGAGATGGGAAGGAGTATGGATCACGAGCAGTCACGTGCCACGTCCGGTTTCGTGAGATCTGCTTCTTGTGCGTCCCACGCCTGTCTATCCGGCATCCTCGAAACACGCCTTTGGGCCAGGGCGAAAATATGGGTTAAGATTTGGCCGATGGCAATGCGCTCTGCATGCGCCCCACGGCCCACGCTCTCGTATCTTGGAGCATTCGTCATTGCGTCCATTCTTCTGCCGACGTTGACGGGACATGCGCAGTCGCTGAATCAGAGGCCGGCTTCCTTTGATGTGGCATCCATAAGACCGGTGACGAGCAGAGATTCCGGCGGTGAAGGTGGTTCACGTTCGCAGATTGAAACCGCTGCCGACGGCCTCACGATGCGGAATATCGATCTGAGCGAGATGATCGAGTGGGCCTACAGGTTGGAGCACAATCAAGTTACAGGTCCTGCTTCACTCACAGGAGCACGCTATGACCTCCGTGCAGAGTCGGCAGGCCCCGTAACGGACGGCACGCTCAGGCTGATGCTTCAGAGTCTCCTCGCGATACGATTCAATCTTCAACTTCATCGGGAACAGAAGAAGACTTCTGTTTATGAATTAGTTATCGCGAAAAATGGCCCAAGGCTCCCAAAAGACAAATCAGGAACCCTTCCCTCCTCTTACCCGAAAGAATCGTTCCCGCGTGTTGTTGACGGCGGTTTTGTCTTTCGAAATGTGTCTATCGGCGAATTCGCTCAGCAACTGACGGAACTTCGTGGGATCGAATTCCCCGTGATCGATCGCACCGGGATTCCGGGAGTTTACGACATCACATTGAAAGGGGCAGCAAGCGCGCTCCTCGACCCCAGTGGCCCATCGCTTCTCACGCTTATCCGAGAGCAACTTGGGCTCAAACTTGTGTCGGCGAAAGACCCGATCGAGGTGGTGGTTGTCGACCACGCCGAAGAGCCTTCTCCCAATTGACCATCCTCGTCCTGTCTCACTTTTGAACTCCCCCAACCCCAGCCGCTTGTGTTAGTTTGGCCTGTTCACACCGTTGCCACGTTTATGAGCACCGGAAACGGGGTCAGCCCATGTTTGCCTGAAGAGGGGACCGCCCCAGGGACGAGGAGACTGCAATGCACTGGACCAGGAAAGTCGTCACCATCACTGCCGCCGCGCTCATGCTCGCTGTACCCGGGTTCCGAGCCGCGGCGCAAACTTCAGAGTCCGACTCATACGCAGAAAGGAACTGGTGGCGCAACGCGGTCTTCTACGAGATCTATCCGCGCAGCTTCCAGGACAGCAACAATGACGGCATCGGCGACCTGAAAGGCATCACCGAACACCTGGACTACCTGAAGGACCTGGGTGTCGACGCCATCTGGCTCACGCCCTGTTATCCATCGCCGCAGGTGGACTTCGGTTACGACATCTCGGACTATGAAGCCATCGATCCCAAGTACGGCACCATGGCCGACTTTGACCGCCTGATCGCCGAGGCCAACAAGCGCCATATCCGGGTGTTGATGGATATGGTGATGAACCATACCTCTGACAAGCACAAGTGGTTCCTGCAGTCGCGCTCTTCCAAGGACAATCCCTATCGCGACTGGTACATGTGGCACGACGGGAAAGGCGAGACGGCAACCGATAAGGGCCAGGTGCCAAACAACTGGCAATCCGACTTTGGTCACTCCGCCTGGGAGTGGGATGAGAAGACGCGCCAGTATTACTACCACAAGTTCTATATCCAGCAACCCGACCTCAACTGGAACAATCCGAAGGTTCACCAGGCCTTCAAGGACATCATCGATTTCTGGCTCAAGAAAGGTGTTGGCGGCTTCCGCTTCGACGCCATCACGACTCTCTTCGAAGACCCCGAGATGCGCGACGACGACCTCGTGCTCGACAAGGACGGCAAGAGCTTTGTAAACGCATATGGCGACGTGGCGCTGCAGGACACGCGGACCAATAATCTTCCTGGTGTGCATGCCGTCATGTCCGAGATGCGCTTGGAAGCCGACAAGTTCTCGACAGGCAAATTCCCCGGAACCCGCGTCTTTATTGGCGAGACCTACCTGCCCAACGTTGCCGAACTCCTCAAGCAGTATGGCACCGAGGAGCATCCCGAGTTTGAGTTGCCCATGGACACGCAGATCGGCTTCATCAACAAGCTCGATGTCGCCACGTTCCGCTCGCGGCTTGAAGACGCGGAGACCGAACTCGGCACCCACGTCCCGCTCCTGGTATTCGACAACCACGACAACCCGCGTATCGACGCCCGCTATGGCGACGGCGTGCACGACACCGATATCGAGCGCGTCATCTCCACCATCCTCTTCGCCAGCCGCGGCGCCTCGCTCTTCTACTACGGCGACGAAATCGGCATGAAGACCACGCCGCCCACGCGCAAGGAAGACGTGAAGGACCCGGTCGGCATCACCGGCTGGCCCAAGGAGAAAGGCCGCGACGGCGAGCGCACCCCCATGCAGTGGACATCGGGGCCGAATGCCGGCTTCACCGGCCCCAAGGCGACGCCGTGGCTGCCTGTTCCGCCCAACAACGCGACCATTAATGTTGAAGCAGAGAAGTCGGACCCCGGCTCGCTCTACACCTGGTACAAGACCCTGATCCATCTCAAAAAGACCAATGCAGCGCTGGCTGATGGCTCAGACACCATGCTCGCACCTGAAAACGCCAACGTGCTGAGCTGGAAGCGCGAAGGAGCCGGAGGGCCGCCAGTGGTGGTCGCGGTGAACTTCACGGCCGATCCGCAGACCGTCAACCTCGTAGGCGCCGGCCTTCCCGACAGCCCCGTGACCACGCTCCTGAAGACTCCCGGCGCGCCTGACTCGACATCGCTCAAGGCCATCAAGCTCGGCCCGTTCGGCGTGTACATCGGGCAGCTCCAGTTCATGATCAGCCACTAGCGGACGGCTAATGTCGCGAAGCACATGCGGCGGTTCCGGGTATCCGGAATCGCCGTTCTTCTTTCCCAAACGATCGTCGGCTGGAGTAAGATGCTGGAACGCCCTAACGGGCGACAAAGCAGTCATCCCCTTCAGGGACAAACCACATGCCCGACGTCACTCCCGACAGAGCCCGCATCTTTCAGTCAGCCCTCGCCGAACATTTACAGATCACCCAGGCCCTGACAGACCAGCAACTCGTCCTCGATCAGATCGCCTCCGAAATGGTTCTCGCTGTCCGGATGGGCGGAAAGATTCTCTGGTGCGGCAACGGGGGCAGCGCGGCTGACGCTCAACATCTCAACGGCCAGCTGGTCGTCCGCTTCCGCCTTGACCGTGCCGGCATACCTTCGATCGCCCTCTCCACCGACACCTCTATCCTGACGGCCGCGAGTAACAACTATGGCTATGAGCACATCTTTCAGCGCCAGGTGGAAACGCTGGCGCGCAAGGGCGACGTGGTGGTTGCCATTTCCACCTCAGGCAACAGCCGGAACGTTTTTCTGGCGCTTGAGGCCGCGCGCAAAATCGGCGCCGTGACGGTAGCGTTTACCGGCAGGGGTGGCGGGCAGATTGCCAAGGCAGCTGACTTCCTCTTCGAAGTCCCCTCGAACGACACTCCTCGTATCCAGGAGGCACACATCCTGGCGGGCCATGTCTTATGCGAGATTCTCGAGCAGGAATTGTCGGCGGGGCAGGGCAGTCCATCCCAGAATGGATCTGGCTTCAGAAATCCTCTGGCGAATCGTCCCCAGTAGCACCAAATTCCGAAACTGGAATTTCATGTTCCGCTTCCCGGAGCCTGGAAAGTGTCTTCCGGTAGAACCAGGCTGCGGCCAGCCCTCCGAGCACGGCCGAGGCGGCGGCAATGGCGCCCACCTTGAGCCATTCACTTTGGGCACTATTCCTGGCGTCGGCGTCCGCGGCCGGAGCGGCCTGTTTTGAAGGCGGTGATTCTACGTCGCTTGGCATCGTTCTGTCTCTTACCCTACACCGTTTCCGGGAGCGGACCAATTTCCTTGGAACCGGACTTAGATGCGGCCCGGAGCTGGAAGGTTTCGTATCCCGCCATATGGGAAGATTTCGATTTTTGTATTTGCTTCGAATCGAATCTATAGTATCGTGTAGATATTCCGGTGATGGAGAGCGGTCCTGCTGACCGCACCAGAGCTGGAAGTAGTTTGCGTCACTGGCCTCCCGGCACGAACAGCAAAACGTTCGTGCCGTTTTTTTTTGTTTGCAGGTACCCAGCGATCTTTACTTCGGCACCCCTGTCGTGTCGGGCGGTTGGTTCGGGCGCGTGGCTGCGGCAGGGGTCGAATGAAACCCGATAATACGTGTCGGGATACTGCCAGACATTTCGTGATCTGGCGCTTTTTCCTGCGTCAATCGTTTCTCCGAGACAGCGCTCGTCGACACAGATTCCTTTTCCAGCCGGCTCCGGTCTAAAATGAGCGAGAGAATACAGCCGCATGAAAATTCCTAGCCGCCGTCTGGTCCCGGGTCTCGCCGTCTTCGCCATCACCGTTGCCAGCTATGCTCAGTGGGCTAACCCCGCGGACGAAGTGCCGGCCTATCACCCCTCCGCTCCGCTCAAGGTCAGCGCGCTGCCGCCCATCCTGTCGGGAGCCAAGCTCAACGGCGAGAACTTCCGCTATCCGTGGCAGGCGCACGTCTACCAGCAGGCCGCGAAGATCGGCAACGTTCTCTACCAGCTTCCCTGCAATTGCCGTTGCGACCGCGCCCTGGGCCATACCAGCCTGCGCAGTTGCTACGAGGGCTACCACGGCACCGAGTGCACCACCTGCGCGCAGGAAGCCTTTTATGCCTATGCGATGACCAAGGCAGGCAAAACTCCCGCACAGATCCGCGCCGGCATCGCGCAACACGCCTACGAGCAGATCGATCTCGAAAAGCAGTAGCAACACCCGAATCGAGCGGTAATCGTGCCCGGTTGGGCCTGACGGCGACGACGCGATGAAAGGGCTCGTGGGGCTACGGTGCGGGATCAACTATTTCCGATTGAGATTCGCCAGCACGACTTCGAAGTGATCCTGCACGCGCTCCAGCACGGCTTCCCGGCCGTCGGGCGAAAGGTCGAAATCGCGAATCTCAAAGTCGGATGGCAGATCAGTCAACTGTTTCTCGGCGCCCGTGTCCAAGTCGATGAGCCAGAGGTTCTTGTGCTTGATCTCTCCTCGTAAAACCACCAATTGCCTTCCGTCCGCCTTGAAAACCAGGTGTCGCGCCCCTCGCGTAAGAGTCAAAGGCGGGAGCTGGCGTGCGGATCCGTCCGATTGGGCTGCTTGCACTGAGAATGTGGTGCCGACATCGGGTCCGGAAAAAACAACGACGCTCCCGTCAGGCGCCCATGTGGGATCAAGCGAGTATTCACGGGTAAAGAGGGAGGGAGCACCACCGCTGAGCGGTACGCGGAAAAGATGGGGTGAGCCATGATCCTTTGCAGCTGTGATCACGGATCGAGAATCGGGCCCCCAGGCTGGATCGCCTTCCAGTTCGAGGGAATCGGCCACAACTCGCGGGTCTGTACCGTCGATCCCCATCACGTACAGGAGGGCTCGTCCGTCCTGGCGAACTGAGAATGCAATAAACCGGCCATCCGCCGAGACAGCCGGACTGCCCGTGATTTGGGCCCCCTGGCCGCGCCACAATTCCGTTGTTCCTCCGTTGGCGAGTTTCGAGATACTCTCGCTCGCGCCATTCGCCGAGACATAGAGAAGGCAATCCGGTCCCAAACGCGGACGAAAACCGTTGCCGGTTGTCAAGGTGATGGGAGCAGGCGCGGATGCAGGTCCATGGGAAGGATCGATGGGCAAACGCCACAGGGTTGTCCTTGGAGTGGCAAGCGTGAGTACCACTCGGCGGCCGTCAGCGCTGGCTGCCAGGGAAGTGTACCGGTCAAAGGCAGTCGTCAGCCGATGGGCGATGCGGCGCTCAACATCCATGCTGTAAAGCGAGGGTCCAGAGCCGTCGGAATCGGTGGCGAGGTACATGAGCGTGCGCTGGTCGAGGAACGCTGGATAACTTACCTGAGAATTGTGCGAGGTGATGCGTTCGGGATTTCCGCCCCCGGCGGGGATACGCCAGATGTCCAGGTTATCCGGGAGCGAACCTTGAACGAAGTAGATGAACTTCTTGTCTGGCGACCAAACCGGGAAATGGGAGTGAAGGCCGGCGGGCGCCGAGAAGATGGGCCCAACCGCCCCTTGCACGCTTCCACTCGATACAAACAGCGGGTCTCCAGGTCCGGGCGTGTGAAATGCGAGCCGCTGGCCGTCAGAGGTCCAATCGTACTCGGCCACGCCTTCAAGGTATGGTCGCGGCGGACCGCCCAGGGTCGGAACTGCCCAGATACTGACGTCGGTGCCACGTGCGGGATCCGGCTTGCGGACCCAGAATGTCACCAGAGATCCATCCGGTGAGAATCCCAACGTGCGCACGGACGGGTTCACTAACTCGGCAGCGCTGCCCTGCGTCAGGTTGTGAAACTGGCCCGAGCCGACTTGCGTGACCCAGACGTCCATGGGTCCGCCGCGGTCCGATAGAAATGCCACGAATTGGCCGTCGCGGGAGACGGTCGCGGCCTGCTCGAGACCGCCCCAGTCGGTGAGGGCCTGAAATTGAGCGTTGGCGATCGGATCATGCCAGAAGTACTCAGTCCTCTGTATCCAGAGGAGTGCGCTGATGGCCAACACCGCTACCAGTGCAAGCGCCGGCAGAAGGAATCTCCATGGGATCTGGCGAGGCGAGATTGCTTCGGGGGCAGCAATTGAACTGACCGAACCGCCGTTGCTCTCCTCGGGCAGCGGAGACTTGCGGCTGAGCATCCACTGGTCCAATTCAGCCCGCGATGCGTAAACCGAGCCCTTCCTATCGTGGATATGCCGGTGCACCGGCATCCCTTCGCGCTTTTCCCAGCGCTGAACCGTCGTCACGTCGCGGTTGAGGTACGCCGCGATCTCCTTCCACGAGTCCAGCCGTTCTTCAGGGACCTTCTCAGCGGACGGCACTTCAAAGGACGGTTCACCCATCGCATTCTCCGGGTTTGACGCAAGTCGCGCGAAGCGAAAGTGCCCCGATTTTACCCCTCTTTACGGGGACTGCAAAAGACGGCATTTGACGGCATCTCACCATTTCGCTCGAATGCCGTTTGACCCAGCGTATCGCGATCCCCCACCGTGGAGAAGCAATTGAAGCGCGACGGCCCCGAATCCAACTCCCCTAGATAGAGCCCTGGCGGAAGCGAAGCCCTGTGCCACTCACTAATTTCGGCGACTCGAGCGCACATCTCAAAACCCGGAGGCTTCTCAATGAATGGCAGGATCTTGAATTCGGCGGCAGGTATTCTTTCACTCTTCGTGTTGGGTTTCAGTCTGGCTGCGCAGGCCCAGGCTCCCGTGCACTTCAACGGCTCGATCCACGACTACACATCCTCAAGCGTCACCGGCGGTCCCTGGGAACTGCATGGCGCCTGGGTTCTTGACGTCCTCCCGGCAATCGACAAGGCCGACATTTCACTCGACATGACGATGTCCAACTTCGGGACTCCCCCCAATCCAGCCACCCCCGGCCAGACCCCGCATGTGCACCACGTCGTCCTGAAGGGTGCAACGGTTCAGTGGAACATGGATGGTTGCCCGCTCTACCCGGCCCCAACAAACAACAACTTCGGCTTCCAGTTCACTAGCCAGGTCAATCTGCTTACGGGCAATGGACAACCGGCGCCCTTCGATCCCGCTCCGCCGCAATCGATGCTGACGGTCTGCGTCACCGGAGTCACTGGAGAAGCTGGAGCGGTTACTTTCTCGAATATCACCCTGGTGTTCGGAGCTCCCGCGAGCAAGCACTTTGGCATCGGTACGGTCATCCACGGAGTCGTGACCAATCCTCAGCCCCTGGCCGCGGAGTGGGGGAGAGATCGTCGATAACTCGCCGCACGATGTCTCGGTGATTCGCCGATCGGCTGGTACCGTGCCCGATCCGGTACCAGCCATTCCTACCCGAAGACGCGGCTCTCACGCCGTTTGCCAGTCTTCGGGTGAAACGGTGACGGTGGCACAGCCGAGCGAGTAATTCCACCACGCATGGTCGGTGTTTGGGGTGGCGAAAAAGCCCTCCAGCCTGAGCCCGCGTGCGGCGTCGGCGATGAAGGAGCGCGGCCCGTAAAACAGGGTGAAAAGGCTGTCCCAATCCACCGTGAAGAGGAACGAGGCATCAGGCGCCAGCAGCGTTCCGCATGTGGGGAAGGGAATCGAGCCGTCGCTCAATCCCTCGAGCGCGAGCCGAACCACCGGGTCGGAGTTGGGAAATTCGGGCACGAACAGCAGTTCCTCGGCGCCAGACTCTGCAAAGATGCGGAGAAGGTCGGGTTGCAGGAGCAGTTCGAAGCGCCCCTCGGTGGGCATCCAGATTGGCTGGCTCTCGAGAAAATTGGCGAGGACATGCCTGCCCGACGGGTCGGCCAGGTCGCCGGTGAGGGAACCGATCGAGGTGAGAAGCGCCTGGTTGAGCCGGGCGCTGGAGGTCAGTCCAGTCGCCGTTGCAATCTCCGCCCACCGGCATTTCGTTCCCGCCGCTACGGTCCGGCAGTCATCCGGATATTCCCGCGTCGTTTTCCACGACAGTTCTTCCGGAACCCGGACAAACGGATGCAGAAGGATGAAGACCGCCTCAAACCGGCCTGCGTAAGCCTCCACCAGCCGCGTGCCGTATTCCGGATATGCGTAATCTTCGAAGCGCACCCGCCACAAATAACAGCATCGACGCAATCGATCAGTGAGGGCGAATACAATCCAGCCGCCAAATTCCGATCACCTTGCCTACGATGGCGAGATATGAAAAGCCTTTGCCCGATTCTCGCCGCTCGGATTATGGGACCGGCAGTTTCATGTCAAGCCGCTCAGAGAAATATCTCCGGCAAATTGATTGCATTCAATAGCTTGCACGGACATGTATGTTGCAGGGTATTTCTTCAGAATTGCTAAGCTTGAGCAAGATCCGAGCAGACCGAGCGCCTGATTTCGCATCGGGTCTTAACTCAGCCGATTCACCGTTCGCATGCTTTCGGCAAATTTGCAGTTTTTCGCCGATCCATCGGCCTTCTTCGCATCGATTCGCGTCGTAAGTCCTTTCCCTGGACGATGCTGCAGCTAAGTTCCACTCCTGCACGATCCTGGGGCGAAAGGCTTGCTGTAACCCACTCAAAACAGCTAAGTTGCTTACAGGGTAGGGGGAGTACACCCCCCGACGAACCGCTGACAGCCCGTCGCCTTTGTTCGTCCCCATGGCAATTGGCCTACAATGGTTTCAGCAGCACGAGCCAGTTGGCCCGGCTCGCATCCCCCGGCATTCATGGTTCATCGAATGATTGCTCGGACATGGGGGCGTCACGGTTTCGACGGGATCGATTGCGGCATGGGAGGCATGTCGGGGTGTGGGCACCCGTAATCGCCTGCAAAAACAAAGTTGCCAACGATAATCTGGCACTTGCTGCTTAATTAACTAAGCAGCCGTCTCTCCGCGGCTTTGCCTATGGGCTGCGAATCGGACGTCATTCAGTAGGCTGGTGGTTGCGGCTCGGTCCGTGTTGCAGCCGTAAGATCATCGGACTAGCTTCATGCGCATCTTGTCCGTTCTGAGCGCATGAGGCGAAAACATGCGGAACCGGACTGAGCATGGATTCTCCCGGCTGACAGCGATTTCGGACGCGGGTTCGACTCCCGCCGCCTCCACCATAACTAAGCTGCTTATTTTTCAGCAGCTTGGAAATTCAGACGGAAAAACTCAGGCCAAACTGTACAGTCACTGTACAGTCGCGCTCCAGGGTTTGCCCCAATTTGGCGATTCGAGCACAATTTCGCTGAAGTCGGGGTGCTCATGCTTTCCGTTTATACCCGCCACCATCCAGACTGCAAAAACGCCGGCGACAAGACATGGCGCCGCTGTAGCTGCCCCAAGTGGATATGGGGATCGCTCAACGGCAAGTTCATTCGCCAGAGCGCCAAGACCCCTCGCTGGGAGGAGGCCGAAGAACTTCGACGTCAGCTAAGCGAAGGGCAGCCGCCGGCAAGTCGTCCAGCGGCAAAAACGGATCTGGACGTCAACGCGTCGGTTCCGCGTCGCGAGGGCTCAGGTTCCGACCGACCTCAAAGGCCGAGGGTCACTGTAGAGAAGGCCGTTGAGGCTTACCTGGCCGATGCAACGAGCCGCGGCGTCGCGGCTGCCACGCACACCAAACTGACGACGATCTTCCGCAAGCAGTTTCTACCCTGGACGCAATCGCAGGGGCTTGCCTATCTCGATGAGATCGACCTCGACGCTCTCCTGAATTTTCGCAGCACCTGGAGTGATGCCGCACTGGCAAAGCAAAAGAAGCAAAGCCGAGTGATCGGTTTCTTCTGGGCCTGCGTGCGCCGCCGGTATCTTCAGGAGAACCCGGCTCTCGGATTGGGCAAAATCAAGGTTGTCCAGATCCCCACGGATTACTTTCCGCCTGAGGAGTTCGACCGCATCATCGACGCCACCTACCGGGTGTGTGACAATCGGGGCGGATTCATCGATACCGATTCGAATCGCACCCGGCTCCGCACGATGACGCTGTTAATGCGCTGGAGCGGGCTGCGCATCCGCGACGCCATCACCCTCGAACGACACCGCCTTCACGGCGACAGCCTTCTTCTCTACCAGGCAAAGACCGGAACACCGGTGTATGTTCCACTCCCTCCATTCGTGGTCGAGGCGCTGGAGAATTTGCCGGCCGGTCCGAAACCCAATCTCCGTTACTTCTTCTGGAGCGGCAATGGGGATCCCAAGAGCGCGGTCGCCAATTGGCAGAGAAGCTATCGCCGTCTTTTCAAGCTCACTGATATCAGGACCCCGGACGGCGAGATCAAACGCTGCCACCCGCACATGTTCCGCGACACCTTCGCAGTCGAGATGCTCCTCGCGGGTGTACCCATCGATCAGGTCTCGCTTCTGCTGGGCCATGCTTCCGTGAAGATCACCGAGAAGAGCTATTCCCCGTTTGTGAAGGCCAGGCAGGTCCAACTTCAGGAAAGCGTCCGTAACGCATGGAAACTGGGTCAGCCCACCGGGAGCGGCCCGGGAACCAGCCCGCCTGGATCCGCGGCTTCTCATAAAAGGAGCGCAGGCTGGCAGGTGATTCAAACGCGGAAAAAGACTGGGACCGGCTAGTCGTTATTGGAGTCGCAGGCCGGAATATCGGCTAATGTGCACCTGGACCCTGGCATGAACTTCATCCCAATTCTTATCCAGGATTTGAAAAAAACGCTCCTCTGCGTACCCGTTCACTACCAGCATGCGAATCCAGGAGCGAAGCAACATCGACTCGATCAAATCTGGCGCGACGCCTTCGAGTTCGCATTGGGAGATTGCGTTCTGGAGGTCATCGATCGTCAGAATTTCTTCTGGCTCCTCCTGGCTGAAGAGATCGGGCAGTTTGCCGAGCCAAGTGTCCGGCTCTGCTCGAGCGGCTTCGATCCTTGCAATCCGCTTCTCGATTCGAGGTGCTCCACGCCGTCGGGCAGTCGTCGCAGATCTCATACAGCAGTCGTGAATGGCTCGATCCCGACGTCGGCAAAGCGCTGATGGTCCGTCAGGACGGGATCGTCTCCGGGTGCCGAAGGACGCGCAAGAGATAATCCAACCAAGCCTCCGGAAAAGTTCTTCGACGGCGAAGGAACTGAGCCCCTGATCGTGCGCGCAGAGCACAGCGATCGCGAATTCGGATGCCGCAAAGCGCTTCTTGTTCGCGAGTCGGATCGGCCGGTCTCGTGATGCAAGGTGAAGCAGAGATCAATGGCCTTGCTGTCGCCTTCTACTCTCCGTCGATACTCACCGAGCGCCCGATCCCATGCACGACGTGCTTTGGCGGTCCACAGCTCCCGATTTTCGTCAGTGACCAGGTCCTGTTTTCTCGAAGGCGTAAATGAAATCAGGGCTCACCCGTTCCTGACGGAGTCTTCTGGCGATTTCTTTGCGCGTGGCCTCATCGGGGGTCTCGATATTCTCCCGCGTCTCAGCCGGAGCTGGCCTGGTGCCCGGAAGCGCCGTTTCCGATTCGCCGCCGCACAGAGAATGGCGCCGCCTGCTCATACACAACCTCACCCGCGGCTCCATTCTATCGTCGCGCGCTGCGCGTGAGAGATGAAGAGGTTTTGACCCAGGAATGAATCCACGGTAGACATATCGCGCATGGTCTTTGCTCCGATCGAGGTGGGTTCGCTGCTTCGTCACCACAAGTCCCAAAATACGGAGGCACAGAATGGGAGTCGCACAACCGCAGATCAATGTTCCCGAAAAGCCGCTGAATGTCTTCAGCCCAGTCGCTTTGGAACGGCATTACACCGTCTCGGAGCTGTCGAAGCTGTGGTTCTTCAGCGAAAACACCATTCGGCGCTTGTTCAGTCATGAACCCGGGGTGATCAAGATCGCCCGCCAGCCCACTCGCGTCAAGAGGGGCTACACCTCTCTCAGAATTCCGGAACGAATCGCTCAGCGGGTACACCAGCGCTTGCAGGGTCTTTCCTGACGCCTTGCACGCCGGTGGCTACGCGCTACGGCGTCCCACTGAAATTCCAGCGGAGAACTTCGAGAGATTTGACAGAGTTGCGGATCGGCGGCATGCTGCAGCCGCACTCGAAAGACAGCGCATCTGCCAGAGACCGACCCCGACGTGAAGTGGCTGGGATTCGTCGAAGGGAGCAGTCCGATGTTTGAATCGCTTGACACATTGTCCGACAGACTAGCCGCCGACCGGTACTTCATCGATCCGGTGATGACCCAGGTGGTGTTTCTTGCCGCCAAGCTGCAGAAACCGCTGCTGCTCGAAGGACCCGCGGGCAGTGGCAAGACCCAGCTTGCTATCTCCGTTGCCGCCGCGGCCGGAACCCACGTGGAACGGCTGCAGTGCTACCGCGGCGTGACCGAGGAGAAAGCAATTGGCCGCTTCGACGAAGGCCTGCAGCGGCTCTACATGGAGTTCTCCAGGGGCCAGCACGAAAACTGGCAGGCTGTGCAGGCGAACCTCAAGGGGCGGGATTTCTTTCGGCCGGGTCCGCTAATGCGTGCGCTCGAATGCGAGCGGCCGTGCGTTTTGCTGGTTGACGAAATAGATAAAGTCGACGAGGGATTTGAGGCTTTGCTGTTAGAAATACTTTCCGCGTGGCAGCTCTCGATTCCCGAGTTTGGCACCGTCACCGCGAAGAGTATTCCCTTCGTTGTCTTGACAAGCAATGAAGAGCGCCGATTGGGCGATCCGATTCGGAGGCGCAGCCTCTATGTCCGCGTCGAGCATCCTACACCAGCGCGCGAGTCCGAGATCATCGCCAGCCGAACGCCCGAAGCCGACGAGACGTTTCATCGAGAGATGGCCGGGATCGCTCTTTCCTTCCGCAATTACTCGCTGGAAAAGCCGCCCTCTGTCTCGGAGATGATCGACTTCGCCAATGCTCTGCAGTTGCTTGGAACCGACCACGTGACCGAGGAACATCGCGATGTCCTACTGCCTTTTTTGGCGAAGACCGAGAAGGACCGCCGCCATCTCCTGCTGCGCGAGGGATTCAAAAGCCTCCTCGACGATGGAGCCAGATTCGCGCGGACGCTGGCACTCCGTGGAGGGTCAGCATCATGATTCGGTATTTGTTTTTGCTTTTGACCGTGCTGCCCAGTTTTGCCTTTGGGCAGGCCGATCCTGCGCCAGCGGCAGGATTTGTGAGGCAGTACGCTGCGCACTATCGTGTACCGCCCGAGTTGATCGCCGCATTGATCGACGTCGAGTCGCGATGGAATCCTCGGGCAGTTTCGAACAAGGGAGCGATGGGGCTGATGCAACTGATGCCGGCGACCGCAAAGCGTTTCGGCGCGTTCGATCCCTTCAATGTCGAACAAAACATCGCTGCGGGCACACGTTACGTCACGGCGTTGATGTGGGAGTTCCATGGGGATCTACGTCTGGTCTCCGCCGCCTACTATGCCGGCGATCGCGGAATCTCCCGTGAGCAACTGAATTACCACAATCCGGAGGTTGTGGCTTACGTTCAGGCCGTCCGGCAGCGATACATGTTTCGCAAGTATCTGGCCGCGAGGCCGCCAAGGAGGTCCACCCGGTGAAACTTCGCTGGTTCATCCCCATCGCTGTCCTTATTCCACTGCGGCTGAGCGCGACCGATGCTCCGGTCGGGGCGCGCGTTGCCACGATCACGATCAATCCGCGAGAAGTCACGATCCTCCACTTGCGTCCGGAGTTTGAATCGACGATTCGCATGCCCGAAGAGGTCACGTCGGTCATTCTGGGCAGTCCGGGCGAGTTCAAGGCAGAGCATAACGAGGGCGAACCGGAGTACGTCTACGTCAAGCCCATTACGGAAGACGCTGCGCAGTCGAATCTCCTGATCGCAACCAAATCGGGACAGCACGTCTCGCTGGAATTAGTCAGCGAGGGTGCCGGAGTTGCGAGCCAAGCCCAGCCGGTTGACTTCCTGATCGAATACAGGACGGCGCGGAGCTTCCTCATTCCCGATGACTCCGAATCCCCGCCAACGCCGAGCGCGCCGGCGAAGGATCCGGATCGTGACAGAAGTGGCGGAAACACCGGCACAGGATCAGCGCCGCTGTCGAGTCTCGACGAAGCATTCAAGCAGCAAGAGAGCGTGAACGCTCCGAAATGGACGAAATGGGAGGACAAGGAGATCGAGACATCGATCTGCGACGTGCGGCAACTGAGCAACGAGACCATGATCTCCTACTCGGTCTTCAACAACTCGAATCAGCCGATCGAAATTGTGCCGCCGCAGATCCAGATGACGGGCCGCAAGGTCACAAAGAAGAAAAAGAAGGAAGGCAAAGGAATCATCTCCGATCAGCTGGAGATTCGGGACTACAGGTTGAGCACGACCCGCCTGGAACCCGGAGAACGTGCCGATGGTGTGGTCGTCTTCGACCGGCCCAACTTCAAGGAATCGACAGAAAAGCTATTTCTGCAGATCGCCCAGGCCGACCAGGTGGATCGTCCGATCTTGATTCATCTGCCATTTACTCCACCCATTTCCGGCGACGGCAAGTAGAAGGGGGTTCCGTGACTATCGACGTCAATGGCAACAACAGAAATGGAAGCGCAGGATTACCTACTACTCAAGTCGCTGAGGCTCCCGGCCCTGCGGTCTCCCAACGATTCGTGCAGGCGCCCGAATCAGCAGACCGCGATGCCACAGAGAAGCCAGGCGCTAAGTTTGCCACACGAGCCGATGTCAAAGGAGCGGACGGAATCAGCAAAGGCAAACTCCTTCTCCTCGGAGGTGGACTCGCAGTTGCGGTGCTCTTCTTCGTCTTGACCGCGATCGTCAGCAAGTCGCCAAGAAAGTTGGCGGTGATGAAGCCGCTGTCTCAGCAATCGAAGCAGGAACAGTCGAAGCCGGTCCAGGGAAGTGTGACGCCTCTTATGGACACAGTTCATACTCCAGCGCCGGACAATACAAGCGGGCAGCTTGGGCCGAGTGACATCCGGCGCACACGTTCTTTGGAGAACGGCGCGGGGATGAAGCCACCTGCGGGCAAGCCGGCTGTCGCAAGCTCTCTGGGCAACGTACCTTCTTTCGCGGACACACAGCAGAAGTGGGAAGATCCCGCACCCTATGGCGGAACCCCGGCCGCAGAAACGCCTCAGACACAGCAAAACAGTCTGAAGGAGCCGTCGCTCGTCTTTGTGCGGAGTGTGGCTCAAAACCCGGGAATTGCAGCGCCAAGGGCCAACGCCGAAAGCGATGGTCCTCCGCGCTTGGAATTGACTCCGGGGACCCGCATCCAGGCGAAGCTTGAGACGCAGATATCGAGCGCCGTGCCGGCCCCCGTCGTTGCCGTAGTTGAATACACCTACGCAATCGGGGACAGAATCATCGTTCCCGCAGGCGCGCGCGTTTACGGCCAGTTGCAGCAGGCAGATCGCAGCGGACTGGTCAGCGTGAAGTTCGACGAGATCGAACTGCTCGACGGCGCGCGGGAGAAGATCGACGCCGTCGGTACGGGCCTGGACCTCGGGCCAATTAAAGGAATCGTGTACGGAAAGAACACAGGGAAGAACTTTCTTGTACGTGCGGCGTCGGGACTCGGCTCGGTCCTTGCAGAAGTGGCCGGAAACAACTCGAGCGCCGCGTTCTCCGAGGATGACATGCTGCGTGAGCGGCTGGCCGAAAATATTGGCACCGCGGGTGACTCCGAGGTGATGAGCCTCAATGCCAACAGCCGCGTGATTGTTTCTGTTCCCGCTGACACGAAGATCTACATCGTGTTCACCAAGCACGAACAAACTCCCTCTGAGCTTCACAGGGGCGCGCCCACGGCTCAGTAAATCGCGTGAAGCATCCGTTTCTCCTCCGCCCTGGCCGAGTGCCAGGGCGTTTTCATGATGAGTCGTCACATTGAAAGTGCCGGCTGCCTGACGGCCGAACCCGCAAATTGCGGTCGTATTTCCAATCCGATCATTGGGCCACGTAGCGGCCGATTCCCGAAAATGCAGTTTCTGCCTGGGCAAAGATCCGTCCGGATGACCCAGTATGGCGTTGGGGAATCTTCGGTCCCGTTGACCCAAAATGCAGTTGAGCAAAGATCGGTCCAGTTGACCCATTTTCATGATTGAGCAAAAGACCGCCCCAATTACCCAGTGCGCGATTTGAGGCATTGTCGGTCCCGATTACCCAATTCCAAATTGAGTCAAGATCGATCCCGATGACCCAAAGTGCGGTCGGGGAATGAACGGTCCCACTGACTCGTTCCGCGCCTTGGGGAAAGATCGATCCCGATGTCCCAACGCGCACTTGAGCAAAGATCGGTCCCGTTGACCCACTTTCATGCTTGAGCAAATGACCGTCCCGATTACCCAATGTGCGATTTGAGGCATCAGCGGTCCCGATTACCCAAATCGGAATTGGGTTACGACAATCCGGCAGGTTCCGGGGAAAGCGAATCGGAAACTCAGTAGCTCGCGAGCCCTGTACTTCCGTTCTCGGAGCTGAATTGAAACGGAGCGGATGTTGTTTTATGGCAGCTGTTTACAGAGCCGGTTCATGCGATGTTTTGGAGCATTTGGCGAGTTCGACAATGCCGATTGCGTCTGTCGTCTTGTCCAGCGGAAAGCGTTCGATTCCTGCATAGACAAAGAACCGTTTGTGAGGCTTGAGGTCCGCACAGGCTGAATGAAAACCGCGCTCGATCTTCGGGGCAGAACTGCGTTTTACTTCGATGGCCCAGAGTTCCCTGTTTGGAAGCGTGAGAAGGAGGTCAATCTCAGTGCCATTCGAGGTGCGATAGTAATGCGCTTCGGTGCCGTCCGGAGCCGTGGTGATCAGGGTTTCGATGATAAAGCTCTCCCAGGTCTGCCCGACGACCGGATGCCCCAAGAGCGCCTCTTTGTCGCGAATGCCGAGCAGGGCGTGTGCAATGCCCGTGTCGCGCACGTAAACCTTGGGGGACTTCACCAGGCGCTTGCCAACATTCCTGTGCCAGGCCGGGAGCCGGCGAACGACGAGGAGATCGACGAGCAGATCGAGATAGCCAGCCACGGTTTTCCCATCGACCGCCAGGCCTCGAGCCAAACTCGCAGCATTCAGAATCTGCGCCTGATTGTGCGCGAGCATCGTCCAGAAACGACGAAGCGTCTCGGCGGGTATACGCGGTCCGAACTGAGGGATATCGCGCTCCAGGTAAGTCCGTATGAAATCGCGCCGCCACTGCAGGCTCAAATCCTCCGATTCGGCGAGGAAGCTGCGCGGAAACCCGCCCCTTACCCACAATGTGTCCGTGGCTGCGGCGCCAGCCTCAAGGACATCGAAGGGACCGAGTTCCAGATAGGAAACCCGTCCTGCGAGGCTCTCGCCGGCTTGCTTGAGCAGATCCATTGCGGCCGATCCAAGGAGCAGTAAACGCCCATTGGCTTTTCCCCTGCGGCGCCCGCGGTCGATGACGCCGCGGAGTTGCTGAAAGATCTCGGGTACCCGGTGTACCTCG
>CAVZDT010000028.1:0-46181 GCA_963774175.1 uncultured Acidobacteriaceae bacterium | reverse complement strand
GGCGCCACCGTCCATTTGCCCGCGCTGGCGCTGACCAGGTGGAACCTCGGACCCTCCCAGTCGTCGAATCCCCATTTGCCCTTCACAACCCCACTCAGTTCCCCAGCGGGAAGCTGCGGCATAGCATGCGTAGCCACCAGCCCGCCGTCCGCGGAATCCGCCTTCAACGGCACATCAACAGGACCGGACTTCGATTCGATATGCAGCTTGCAAATCGTGCGCCTCGGGAGTCGCGTACACCAGCGGCGCGCCTTCAGCCGGAAGCACCAGGCCCGTCTTTTCGGCACAGAACTGCTCCGACGGATTCACAGGGTGCAGCGGCGGCATCACCACCGGCCCTACCGGCGGCAGCGCCACCACCACCACCGACTTCGGGTCGCGGAACGACGGCGGCACGCTCAGCCGCAAATTGAGCGTATCCTGCGTCGGCAGCGCCAGGGCGGGAATGTACTGAAAATGCGCGGTGTGCAGACGACGCCAGGATCCTCGCGGTGTCCACGATGGCGCCGACATACGGGCTGTAAATTCCCGCGCCGCCCAGCGTCGAGTAGCTCAGCTGATTCATCAGGTCACCGCTGCTCCCGCTGGTTAGCTGCGCCACTTTGCTGGAGGCGTTGGCGTCGTCCAGGACCATACCCTCGGTATGCTGCGTCAAGCACGTAGCCTGCTGATCCGTCGGCCTGTCGAAGCACGCCTGGTCGAGCTTGATGCCCAGCACCGATGCCGACTTCTGCGCACGCTCCTTCAACGACTTGGGATCAGTCTGCGAAGTGACCTTGACGTCCGAAAGATAGGCATCCGCCCGCATCCGGTCCTGGCTCGCCGCCTGCAGGTCCTGCGTCGCCCGAACGAAAACGCCCGGCCGTCCCCTCACCGCATTCCGCAGGGTGCTGAAATCGCCCCCGGTGGAAGGTGCCAGGAACACGATCGCCTGTTCCGCCCCGTCCGGAACCGTCACGAAGACGCCTTCTTCGCGTGCATGTTTATCCCAGGTATCAACGCGCGTAAACCACTCGGATGGAGGAGGATTCGTGGTGCCCGCAGGAATGCCACGATGAGAACAAAGCGGGTCGACTGGCTCTCAGGAAAGTCCGGGTGAAGCCACAGGCGGTCGCCTGGAAGCAGGTTCGGCACCTGCCCGATGGGGAGGGTCACATCTCCCCGTTTTACGTGTACGTCTACTTTCGGTCCGATCAGGTCAAATGCGGGTGCGCCCCCCTGACCGTGTGCAGGTATACTTCCCCAGACCAGGAAAAAGAGCAGGTAAAACAGGAGACAACGGCGCATTCCTCTATTGTACGGAGTGATTCTTCTCACTTCCATTGTCCGATGGTAGAGGCTCTCAAAAATACCCCCGATGACCAGCCTTTTCATCGAAATTGAAGTCACGGACCCCTGATTCGAAAGCTCAGAACCCTTGCACGCCCGTGGGTTTCGGTTGCACAATCGTTTACACTGGTGCGTGGATAGGCTGGAAGTGCTTTTAAGTTAAAGTTTTCTCGACCCTGTGGGGAATCAACAAAGAGGCAGAATCGCGATTGCGCTGCTTCGGCAAGACTAAAACCGCCATGATCACCTTACATCCGTTCAGAAAACAAATCGGTCCGTTACAGCCAGAATAAGAACTGTCGCCCGCCGGAAAAGCGCCGCTTCGTCAGGAAGAGTTAACTCACCAGAGCGCAGAGTCACGGACAGGGCTAGAGAAGCTTTATACGGAGAGTCTTCATGAAGTCAAATCGGGCTGTGCAAAGCAGCATAGACATCAGCAATTTGAGCGTTCCTGAAGCGGAAGAGATTGTTGAAGAGGCCTTGAGTGAACTGGCATTCTCCCAGGATCCCGGTCTGGCCCGGGCATTGCGCTTTCTGGCGCCTTCCGGCTACCAGGCCATCGTAGAACTGTGCAGCGAAAACGGGCGCAGCAAGCGCCGCAACGCCTCGGCAGACTCCTGGTCACCCGAGGAGGATGAGGTCCGCATCTACTTCGAGCGCCTCGACGACAACAGCGCCCCTGCCCGGCAGAGTCGCGCCTCACGCGCCCCCCAGGAGCAACACTTCGAGGACGATGCTGAAGATGCCGCCGCATCTCCCGCAGACCTGGATGCACGGGTCAAGGAACTGTGTGCCGCTCTGGCCGAAGCCGAGCGTGGCGGCCATGCGTTCATCGCCCTCAAGTGGTTCCGCGACTCCTTCCTGCCGCGTAAAGCCTTCCGCTGGAACCAGCACCCCGAATCCCGGCAAGGCGTGCTGGCTGAGGCGATTCAGCGCGGCGTGGTGCTCACCAGCAAGATCGCCAATCCCAAGACGCCCGCCTATCCCACCACCACCATTCGTCTGAACCGCGCCGAAGCTGGTATCCCCGAAGAAGCACAGCGCTTCCATCCTGTCGTCGTACAGGGCGAACCGATCAGCGAGGATATCCAGGAGGAACGAGGAAAGCTGTGAGTTGTTGCTATTTTCTCGAGTCCACAGCCTTCGCCAAGCTGTTTGTGCAGGAACCCGGCACAGACGCATTGATCCGCTTGATGGAAACAGTCGAAGACAACCGCAAACTGATCGCCGCCTCCGCCCCACTCGAGGTTTATGCCGCTATTCGCAGGCGCGAACGGACCGGCGACATCAACTCCGCGGATGCGGCTGCCGCATTTGACATCCTCCGCATCGAGGCCGCTCGCATGGTGCAGCAGCCGCTCAATCCGGCAGTGCTCGAAGCTGCCCGCCAGTTGCTCGATCGCACCAAGCTCCGCTGGACCGACGCACTCCAACTCGGCGCCGCACTGGTCGCTCGCGAGATGTTCCGCGGCACCGAGATTATCTTCGTCTCGGCTTCAGCACAGTTGCTGGAAGCGGCAAAAGCCGAAGGCTTCCAGGCCCTCGATCCGGAAATTGACCAGATGGCCGTGGAAAAAACCGCCTGAAACGAGCCCATCAGCCCTCCGCCTACTTCAGCGTCTCCACCGGGTCGACCTTCATTGCCCTGCGGGCGGGCAGATAGCTTGCCAGCGCCGCCACTCCCAGAAACAGAACAGGCACCACCACAAAGGTTGTCGGGTCGCGCGAGCCGGTCTTGTAGAGTGCACTGGCCAGCAGTTGCGTCAGCAGCAAAGCCGCGCACACGCCTGTCACAATCCCACCCAAAGCGAGCGACAATCCCTGCCGCAGCACCATTTGCAAAATGTCCCTGCGATGGGCCCCAAGCGCGAGACGTATACCGAATTCCTGGCTGCGCTGCGCCACCGAGTAAGAAAGAACTCCATAGACTCCCATCACGGCGAGAACAAGCGCCGTCGCTGAAAACCCACCCAGCAACAGCATCGTAAATCGCGGCTGAGCACGCGAGCCGTCGATCAGTTCTTCCGCAGTTTGCACATCTGTCAGCGGCTGCGTGCTGTCGACAGCAGAGATCTGCGCCCGCACCGCTCCGATCGCACCTTGCGCCGGCAGATCGGTCCGCACCAGCAGGTTCATGTCGCTCCACGGCAACTGTGGAAACGGAAGATAGAGCTGCACCTGCGGATCCTTCTCCAGTCCGCGGTTTCTTACGTCCGTTGCCACGCCTACAACCAGGGCCGGTGGCCTCCGCCCGATCGCGATCTTCTTGCCCACCGCCTGCTGCCCGGGCCAGTACTGCCGTGCGAAGCTTTCATTCACCACCACTACCGGCGGTGCAGTTGCGTTATCGCCCGAAGTGAAACAACGCCCGCCTCGCAAAGGAACGCGCATCGTCTGGAACCACTCCGGACTGATCGCCTCGATGTCGACGAACGGGCGCTGGGCCAGCGGAACGTCAGGCTGCCCTTCGGCAAGCACCGGCGTGATTCGCTTCGTACTCAGCGGCAGCGCGGCAGAGATGGCCGCTGAACGGATGCCCGGCCGCCGCGATATCCGCTGCAGCAAATCGTCGAAGAAGGCGATCTGCTGCTCCGGCTTGGCATACTTCGTTGTCGAAAGCGAGATATTCATCGTCAGCAAATTCTGCGCGTCGAACCCGGGGTCGACGTGCAGCAGCCGGCTGAAGCTGCGCAGCAGCAATCCGGCAGCAATGAGCAGTACCAGCGACAGCGCTACCTGTCCGACGACAAGCAAAGCCCTCATCTGCGCACGAGAGCGGCCAATCGACACTCCGCGACCCTCGTCGCGAAGCGTCGCGTTCAGGTCGAGATGGGCAAGCTGCAATGCGGGAAAGAGGCCGAAGGCGATTCCCGCAGCCAGGGATATCGTGAACGTGAAGAAAAGCACGTGCAGGTCAAGTTCAACCGGAAAGCCCTGTGGGATCTGCGACGCTCCCCAGGTTGCCAGCGCACGCGTCGCCGCCCACGCGATTCCAACGCCGAGTGCACCGGCGACGAGCGCCAGCAATATGCTCTCCGTCAGCAGTTGCCGGACAATCGCGCCACGGCTTGCCCCGATAGCCGCACGCGTGGCGATCTCGCGCCTGCGTCCGAGCGCCCGTGAAAGCAGCATGCTGGCAACGTTGGCGCACGCAATCAGCAGGACCACGGCAACCGCACCCGACAGCATCATCACCTTTGGGCGCACGTCGCCTACAACTTCATCGCGCAGACTCGAAGCGATCATCACGGTGGTCGGCGAAGCATCGGGTGCGGTGGGATTCTGCTCGCGGTAACGCTGGTTCAACAGCGCCAGTTCGTTGTTGGCTTCCTTCAGGTTCACTCCGGACCGAAGTCGCGCAATGATGTTCAGGTAACCAACACCCATGCGCAACCGCTGCGCTGGAATCAATGAATGCTCAAAGTAGCGTGGTGTGAAAATCTCCGCCTCTGGCATGAACGGAAACCGCGCATCCGCCGCAAGAACGCCGACGACCGTGCTTTCGAACCGAATCGAGATGTGATAGCCGAGCCGACAATCGTTCGGATCGGAGTGATAGCGCGTCCGCCAGATCGTGTTGCCGAGGATCACAACCGGCCGACCTGCCGGCGTGCCCTCGTCCGCTGCGAACACGCGTCCCAGTTGCGGCCGTACCTCGAGCGTCTGAAAGAACGAGGGCGACACCCGCGCAATCGGCACCTGTACGGGATCTCCTTTCCCCGCCAGATTGAGATTGTCGCTTGTCCAGACAGCAACCGATTGGAACGATCGATTGGAGTCACGCACAAGTTCATAACGCAACGGCGTGATGCCGTCATCTTTTGCGGCATCTTTCGATTCAATACTGACCAGCTGATCGGCATCGTGATACGGAAACGGCCGCAGCAGCAGCGCGTTTGTCACCGTGAAGATGGCCGTGTTCGCGCCGATTCCAAGAGCCAGCGTCAGCACCGTCGCAAGCGTAAACAGGGGAGTCTTGGTCAGTGTCCGCACACCGAAGCGCAGATCGCGAAGAAGAAGTCGCATGTCGACAGATTATAGGCGAGCGGAGAATAGCGAAGCCATGCCGGCGAATCAATCGCGCCGGAAGCGATTGGCCTTTTCGAATTCGTCCCGCAACTCCGGAGTGCGCAGGTTTTCGCGGATATGCGCCAGTCGCTGCTCGAGTGCCTCCAGAGCGGCCGCGATGGCCTCGGTGTTGGTGTGAGCGATATCGCGCCACATGGAAAAGGGCTGGCGCCCAGGCGCGTCATCTCGCGCAAGGCGCGTCCGCCCACATCCTTCAACTCCGGCGCTTCGCCAACCTCGTCTTCCAGCAGCGCGCTGAGGGCCGTCGCGGTGAATTGCGGAAGATGGCTGACCCACGCGACTAGTTCGTCGTGGCGATTGCGGATCGAGGTCAATGGTTCGTGCACCCATGCGGACCACCCACTCGCGCCAGCTTCTTGCGAGAGCGGCAGATTGCGGAGATCGCTGCCACGCCGGAAAATCGGTAAACAGCCACACCGCGCCGCGGAACAGATTGGCATCGGCCAGATCCGCACCGCCGCGTTCCTTGCCCGCCATGGGATGACCCGGGGAGAAATGCCGCGCGATCGGGTGTGTTGAAGAGGCGGTCCGCGGCTTCGGTGATCTGCGCCTTGGTGCTGCCCACATCGGTGACGAGGTGGTCCGGGCCGAGTACCGGCGCGAGCTGCTCCATCAGGTCGAGCGTGGCAAAGATCGGAACCGAGAGCAGCACAACCTGGGACTCGCGCTTGCCGCTGCGATCGGATCGTGCGCCAACCTGAGTCGATCGCACCCATCGATAGCGCCGTCTCCGCCTGAGTGCGGCTTCGATTCCAGCCGACGATCGAGCCCTTGAAATCCAGCCGCGCGCAGGGCGAGGCCCACCGATGTGCCCAGCAGGCCGGTACCGAGAATCGCGACTCGTTCCATCATGCGGCTTCTTTCCAGTTCAGAGTCGTTCGGCCAACCGCCTTGGCAATCACGCGCAGTTCGGCCATCAGCTTCTCGAACTGATCAGGATACAGCGTCTGCGCAGCGTCGGACGCGGCCTTGTCTGCGTTGGGATGCACTTCAACGATAATGCCGTCGGCTCCGGCCGCAACCGCTGCGCGTGCCATCGGGGCAACCATGTCGCGATGTCCGGTGCCGTGCGACGGATCGCCGACGATGGGCAGGTGCGAAAACTTCTTCACGACGGGAATCGCGGAGATGTCCATCGTGTTGCGCGTGGCGGTTTCGTAGGTGCGGATGCCGCGCTCGCAGAGAATCACGTCGTAGTTGCCGCCGGACATGATGTACTCGCTCGAAAGCAGCAGCTCTTCGATGGTGGCCGCGATTCCGCGCTTGAGCAGAACCGGCTTGCGCGTCATGCCCAGTTCGCGCAGCAGGTTGAAGTTCTGCATATTGCGCGCGCCCACCTGGAAGCAATCGACATAGCGGAAGCATCGGTTCGATCTGCGCGATCTCCATGACTTCGCTGACGACGAGAAGCCCGTTGGCGCGCGCGGCATCGTACATCAGCTTCAGCCCCGGAATGCCCCATGCCCTGGAAGCATACGGCGAACTGCGCGGCTTGTAGGCGCCGCCGCGTAGAAAGCTCGCTCCGGCAGCCTTCACACGCTTCGCGGCTCTCGAAGATCTGCGTCTCGTTTTCGATGGAGCACGGACCCGCCATCACCACCACCTGTTCGCCGCCCAGCTTCACGTCGTTGGCGAATTCGATGACGGTTCCTTCGGGACGGAAGCCCCTGCCCGCCAGCTTGTAGGGCGAACTGATGCGGTGAACGTGCAGCACGCCGGGCAGATTCTCAAACTTGGTAAGGTCGATGGTCGGCGTAGGTCCCACGCCAGCCAGAATGGTTTGCGTTGCGCCCGTGGTGCGATGAACGCCGACTCCGGCTTCCACCATGGCTTCAATCACGAAGTCGATCTGCTCTTCAGTAGCCTTCTCCTGCATTGCAACAATCATTTTTCGTTCCCTGTCTCGGGCGCGGATCCCGGATTCCCAGCAACGGACTCTTGCTGCGATGTCGGTGCGCCAGTGCCTTGGCCCTTGAGGGCATTTCTCTCTGAAGCCAACTCGTTCCTCTGCAATGCCCGCATCACGTCGATGATGCGCTCGTAGATATGCGTCAACTCGATGTCGGGCAACGGCCCTTTGTTCGCGGCGCGCACATTGGCGTAGATGATCTTTTCGCGTGCCGGTTCATACACCGGCAGGGAGGTCGCAACTTTCAGATGACCGATCATCAACGCGGCGCGGGCCCGCTCGCTCAGCAATTCCACAAGCTGGCGGTCCAGAGCATCGATTTGATTGCGCAATTCTTCCAGCGTCATTCCATCCTCGTGATGCGCATGGCGCGTACGGACCTATTGCAATGGCCTGTCGCCCAGTGCTGCATGGGAACAAGAGTTGAACCGAATCAGCGGCTTGTCGTCACAGCGGGCCGCCCTGAATCGCTGTACCTCACCGGGTCAGCGCCGCCTGGGGCAGACGCAGACCCTTGATAAATCGTGCAACTGCTTCGGGCGCCGCTCTCTGGAGTAGACCGCTCGATCAACTCCACAATCGCGCTGCCGATCACCGCGGCATCCGCAAACTCCCCCACCTGCGCAACATGCTCCGCATTGGAGATGCCGAATCCCACGGCCACCGGCAGCCCGGTCCATCGGCGAATGCGCGCAACCAGAGCGGCCGCGTCGGCGGTCATGCTTTGCTGTTTGCCGGTGATTCCCACGCGCGAAATGGCATAGACGAAACCTTTGGAGTGCGTGGCGATGGCCTCGAGCCGTTCGTCGGGACTCGTGGGCGCGGCCAGAAAAATCGGCGCGAGTCCGACACGATTCATCTCGGCAAGATATTCGTCGGCCTCTTCGACAATCATGTCGGTAACGAGAACGCCATCTGCGCCGGCCGCTGCCGCATCGTCGACAAATCGCGAAAGACCGTAGCGGAGAATGGGATTCAAATAAGTGAAGATCACGAGGCCGGCCTTTGGCCGTGCCGCGCGAATCTCGCTGGCGATCTTCAGCACGTCGGCCATGCGCGTTCCGCGGGCAACGGCACGTTCGCTGGCGCGCTGGATCACGGGGCCGTCGGCCAGAGGATCGCTGAAGGGAACGCCGAGTTCAATCACATCGGCGCCCGGCATCGATCGCCTCAATGCGCAATGGCGCGCGTGACCTCCACGCTGGGATCGCCGGCCGTCAGATAAACAACCAAGCCTGGTTTGTGATTGAAACTGAGTGCCATTGAAGTCGATTACGCTCCCTGGATCTTCAATTCGCGGGCCAGGATGCCCATATCCTTATCGCCGCGTCCGGAGAGGTTCACTATCAGTATGTCACGCGGAGAGAACGAGGGAGCGATGCGCAGGCACTCGGCAACCGCGTGCGCGCTCTCGAGTGCGGGCAGAATGCCTTCCGTCCGCGCCAGTTTCACCACGGCATCGAGCGTGGCCGCGTCATCCTGCGAGACATACTCGGCGCGTCCTGAGTCATGCAGCGCCGCGTGCTCCGGGCCGATGGAGGCATAATCCAGCCCAGCCGACACCGAATGCGTTGCGGCGATCTGCCCGTTCTCGTCCTGCAATACGTAGGAGAATGTGCCCTGCAGAACACCCGGCACTCCGCCGCGAAAACGTGCTGCGTGTTCGCCAAGTTCAGTGCCGCGTCCGCCGGCTTCGACGCCGATCAGCCGCACCTGGCGATCGGGGATGAACTCGTAGAAGGCGCCAATCGCATTCGATCCGCCGCCGACGCACGCGATGACCGCAGTCGGCAGACGGCCTTCCTTCTCGAGAATCTGCTCCTTCATCTCGCGGCTGATGCAGCGATGAAAATCGCGCACCATCGTCGGGTAAGGATGCGCGCCCAGAGCGCTGCCCAACAAATAGTGCGTCGTCCGGACATTGGTGACCCAGTCCCTCATGGCCTCGCTGATAGCGTCTTTGAGCGTCTTGGAGCCGGAGGAAACGCCGCGGACTTCAGCGCCAAGCAGGCGCATGCGCAGCACATTCAGCTCCTGGCGCTCCATGTCCACGTCGCCCATGTAGATGACGCACTCCATGCCGAGCAGCGCGCAGACCGTCGCGGTGGCGACGCCGTGCTGGCCGGCGCCGGTCTCGGCGATGATGCGCTTCTTGCCCATGCGCTTGGCGAGCAATCCCTGGCCGAGCGCGTTGTTGATCTTGTGCGCGCCGGTGTGCAGCAGGTCTTCGCGCTTCAGGTAGATCTTCGCGCCGCCGAGTTCTTCAGTCAGCCGCTTGGCGAAGTAGAGCGGCGTGGGACGGCCGGCGAAGTCCTTGAGCAGACCGTCGAGTTCGGTCTGGAAAGCGGCATCGGCCTTGGCGAGCTCGTATTCGCGCTCGAGCTCGAGCGAGCGCGGCCATCAGCGTCTCCGGCACGTACCGGCCGCCGTAAATGCCAAAGCGCCCCGGACGCGACTCCGATGGGACTCGATGGAAGATCACTGATGCCATGGGGTCGAGACTCCTGCACAAACTCTGCGAATGAGACGATCTTTTTCAGTTTACTCGTGAGAACCGGCATCTCGGCTAACCTGCTAACTTGCTATGCCGCGAAGCAGCGCTGACTTGCTGTTCCTTTGAACGAAAAAAATCTGATCTTCTCCCGTGAGCCCCGGAAAATCGGTCCTCACGCACACTCTTTCAGACCCGGGCATCACTCTGAGCTGCAACTGCCGCACGCGCGTTCGCCACGAATGTCCGCACTTTCGCAGGATCCTTGCGGCCCGGTGCAGCCTCAACGCCCGAGACCACGTCGACGCCCCACGGACTTCAGGCTGGAGATGGCTTCCGCGACATTCGCAGGAGTAAGGCCGCCCGCCACCACAATCCGACTGCGCCGATACCGAACCGCCCGATAGACTCGCAGCTGCAGATTTCCAATCGAACGCGATTCCCGTTCCGCCCACCGCGGCAGCTGTCCGGGAATCCACCAGAATTGCATCGATATTCCTGATCCGCGGCCAGAGCCGCAGCCTGCTTGCAACCCCCTGCAAAGTGGAGCACCCGCAGAATCCGCAAGCCGCGCCCAAACCGCTCGCGCAGCTTTGCCGTCAGATCGGGTCCCGCGTTGGAATGCAACTGAACGCCAGTAAGACCGCACGCGCGCACCGTCGCTTCGATTTCCTCCGCCGCGTCGACGAAAATGCCAATCTTTTCAACCGATCCCGGCAAGTTCTGCGCAATCGCAGCGACTGCAGCCCGGAGTGACTCTGCCGCGGACTCGGCGCAAAACAAATCCAACCGCGTCGGCACCGGCCTCCGCCGCGAGCAATGCATCCTCCAGCGATGTATTCCCGCAGATCTTGATCCAGAGACTCATCGGCCTACTCTGGAGCCCGCGAGCAGAGCCGTCAGCGCCGCGCCAGGATCGGGCTGCCGCATCAGGCTCTCGCCAATCAGAAAGCATCGAACCCGGCGTCGCGCAGCCGTATCGATGTCCTCCGACGTCTGCGATTCCGCTTTCCGCCACCCGAATGACGGAGGCCGGAATGCGATCCACGAGTTCGAGCGAGGTCTCCATCCGCACCTCGAACGTCTTCAGATCGCGATTGTTGACGCCGATGGCGTCCGCACCCGTTCTCGCCGAGCGCATCGAGCACCCGCTCGAGTTCGCTTGCGCGTGTGTACCTCGACCAGCACATCAAGTGAATGCTCGTGCGCAGCAGCGGAGAATCGCTTCAGTTCCGTATCCGGTCAACGCCGCGGCAATCAGCAGAATCGCGTCGGCACAATGAGCCCGCGCCTCAACAATCTGGTACTCATCGACCGTAAAGTCCTTGCGCAGACACGGCAGCTTCACGGCAGCTCGAGGCGAGTTCAAGATTGCGCAAGCTTCCCTGGAAGTACGGCTCATCGGTGAGGACCGACAGCGCGGCCGCACCGCCGTCCATATATCGCTTCGCCAGCCAGCTCACGTCAAAGTCTTCGCGAATCAATCCCTTCGACGGCGAAGCCTTCTTGATCTCCGCGATAATGGCCGGTTCCGTCACCGATCTCTGCCGCAACGCCGCTGCCCATCCGCGCGGACGATGTAGTGCCGCCTGGCGTTCGAGTTCGGCCTTCGACACCCGCGCCGCAGCCTTCGCGACCGCAGCGCGCGTTGTTTCAAGAATCGTGTCCAGTCGGGTCGACATACGCTGGCTTGAGTATACGGTCAGAACGGAAAGCCCTGAAGTGCAACCGGTTAGCCAACACGGTCTACGCAATGGCGGGCCAGAACCCCGCCTGCCTGTGCTACGCTTCGACCATCTGTGGCCAATTTCGAAAAAGCACCGGCAGAGGTCCAGGAGATCCTCTCCAAGCCGATTCAGCAACTCGGCTTGAAGCTGGAAGGCTCTCCCCTCGAACGCTTCGTCCAGCAACTCTACAAAGAGCTGGACGCCAAGGGGCTCAACAGGTTCCGCCCCAGGTGCTACCTCACCGATGAGTGGGGCTGCCCGAACATGGAGCCGGTCATCGGAATCCCGTTCTACCTGGCCGATCCGAAACTGCAGCGCCTTGAATCGGAGATGAACGACATTGAAGACACGCGGCAGATCATGATGTACATGCGCCACGAGGCCGGCCACGCTTTCAATTACGCCTACGCGCTCTATAAAACGGAAGAATGGCGCGACCTCTTCGGACCGTTCCGGCGGCCTTACCGGGACAACTACAAGCCGGTTCCGTTCTCGCGCCAGTTCGTGCGGCACATGGAAGGCTGGTACGCGCAAAAGCATCCCGACGAAGACTTCGCCGAGACCTTCGCGGTCTGGCTGACGCCTCGCTCCAACTGGCGCAAGCGGTACAAAGGCTGGGGCGCGATGAAGAAGCTGCTCTACATGGATCGCATCGGCCGCAAGCTCGGCGACGCCGACCCCGTGGTCGCACACGGCGATACCGATATTACCGTCGACGAAATGGATGTGACGGTCGGCGAGTTCTATCAGCGCGCGCTCGATCAGCAGCTCACTCCCGGCGAGCTTCCCCTCGACACCGATCTGCGCGACATCTTCAACGTATCCAAGCGCCGCAGGAAAAATGTTCGCCCGGCGGTCGATCTTCTTCGCGAGAACCGCAAGGTCCTCGTCGACAAGGTGAATTACTGGACCGGCGTTCAGCGTCCGCTGGTCAAGAAGTTAGTGGAAGCCATCGAAGCAAAAGTCAGCGACCTCGGCCTGCGCGCCGACATAAAATGTGAAAGAGAGTCTCTAACCGAAGTCACTGTGTACGCGACCGCGCTGGCGATGAACTACATCACTCGGGGCAAATTCATTCTGCCCTGATCGGTGCTGCCATCTGCCATTGCGGCAGATGCGGGTATACCGAAAAAGCGCAGAGGCATCATGGCAAACCTGAAAGTAACGATATTGCACGACGTCTGGGAAGAGGGCCCGCCTGAGCCTGAGCCGGAGCCGGTCAAGGCGCCGCGCGGCAAGAATGGCAAACGTCGGAAGAAGAAAAAAGATCCGCTGCACGACCGCGAAGAGATCTTCGAGGCGTTGACAAAGCTCGGGCACGAACCTTCGTATCACATTCTCGACGGCAAGAACCAATCGCTGCTTGCGCTCGCAAAGTGCGGCGCCGACCTCGTCTTCAACCTCACCGAGTCCTACGCCGGCCACGACACGATGGACAAGAACATCGCCGCCTATCTGGAACTGCTGCACATTCCCTATACCGGCGGCGGCCCGCAGGCTCTCTATCTTGCCCAGGACAAGTCGATCGCCAAAAAAGATCTTCGACTTTCACAAGATCAAGACCCCGGACTTCGCAACCTCCTATAAAGGCCGCACCGATCACTCGCACGATATCGAGTTTCCGCTGATCGTCAAGCCTGTCTCCGAAGACGGATCCGTCGGCATCGACAACGGCTCCGTCGTCGACAGCGTGAAAGAGCTGATGGAGCGCATCCACTACATCCACGAGGAATTCGACAGCCCGGCGCTGATTGAGGAGTACATTGAAGGCCGCGAAATCTACGCCGCCATTCTCGGCAACGATAACGCCGAGGTGCTGCCGCTGATTGAACTCGACCTCTCCAAGCTTCCCAAGGGAACGCCGCGGATCGCCGGCCAGGACGTGAAGTTCGATCACGAGACCGAGGCCTACAAGGTGACAAAATCCGCGCCGGCCGAAGACCTCGACGAGGAGACCACGAAAAAACTTCAGGACACCGCGCTCGCCGCCTATCGCGCTCTCAAGCTGCGTGACTACGGCCGCATCGATATGCGGTTGAACAAAAAAGGCGAGGTGTACGTCATCGAAGCGAACCCAAACCCATGGCTCGCCAGCGCCGCAGAATTCGCCATGGCAGCCAAGAAGGCCGGCTACTCGTACACCGACATGATCGATAAGATCGTGGAACTGGCCCGCGCCCGCTCCATGTAGTTCAACGCCAATCGCGCGCTGTTTCTCGGCTGATAAGCCGCATAGTCACAATCAGGCCCGACCGGATCAACTCAGCCTGAAGCAACGTTGAACCAGTTTGCAAGTGGAGAGGAAGGCGTTCTGGTGGGCCCGGAGGGATTCGAACCCCCAACCAAGGGATTATGAGTCCCCTGCTCTAACCGTTGAGCTACAGGCCCGGATTGTCAATAACCATTGTATCTTGTTGAATTTACATCCAGCTCTCACGCTACCTTCTCAAGCTCGGCTTTTGTGCTGGTGTCACTTCTGGTGTCACTTCGTTTTTCGTTTCCTTCGCCAGTCTTACATAATCTCTCCACAGCTGCCAGCTCATGGGACTGCGACAGGTGCGCATAGCGCATCACCATCTGAAGCGTCTTATGCCCTAGCAGCTGCGCCACTGTACGAAGGTCGACGCCGGCCATCACCAGTCTGCTGGCGAAAGTGTGTCGCAGGTCGTGCCAGTGAAAGTCATCGATTTCAGCTTCCTCGAGAACCTTGTCCCACCAGTGTCGCGGTTTCTTCAGCGGCTTGCCCCGCTCGCCGATGAACACCGAATTTTGTTCCTCCTCTGCATTCTCCAGCAGATCCTCGAGTGCCTTGCGGGCCGTGGCATTCAGCGGTGCATGGCGCGTGCTTCCGTTCTTGGTTCGCCGCAGCGTTGCGCGGCGTCCCTCCAAACTCACATCGGACCATAGAAGCTTGTATTGTTCTCCCTGACGCGCTCCGATGTTCAGCGCGATCTCAAACTCCGGCATGTGTTCGGGGCAGTCGCGCTCGATTACCGCACGGATGCGTTGCTCCTCTTCCTCCGATAGGAAGCGACAGCGGTCGTTGTCCTCCCTTAGGCGCTTCACCAGCCTTGCCGGGTTTGTCTGGCACTTGTTGTTCTCGATTCCCTCCCGGAAGGCGAGCGAAAAAAACGCCTTGTAGCGATTGACCGTCGCCGGCCGCCAGCCGTTCTTCTTCTGTTGCTCGGTCAGCCACCGCGAGAGCGCCTGCGGAGTGATCGACTCCGCAGGCAATGATCCAAATGCATCCCGGATCAACTTGAGCCGGCACTTGTAGCGCTTCTCGCCACCCGGTGGGGTATTGCGTTCGCTGTACTCGATCGCGTCGTCAAGCAACTCGCCGAAAGTGACTTTCTTCGTCTTCAGGTTCTCAGGAAGCTTGACGCCCTCGAGAGCCTCTTGCTTGCGCTTGATGTAGAGCTTCATGGCCACGGACTTCGTGCCGCCTTCTCGCGGCGGCGCCGTCCGTCGGAATCGAAGTAGCAGATCCACCACACGCCGCTGCCCTTGACCTTCTCGAAAACTCCTCTTGTGTTCTTCTCCACTTGATTTCTCCTTCCTGGTGTCAGGCGGCCGCCCTCTCGGTCTTGTGGTCGCCGCGCATGAGCGCACGGAGAGATGAGACAGGGATCAGCACGCGTCCGCGTACCTTCTGCTTCTTCAGCTCTCCGGCGGCGATGAGGTTGTCGATGGTCCGAGGCGAAAGTCCGAGCGAGTATGCAGCCTCGGCCTTCGTAAAGGCGATCCGGGTGATCTTCAAGCTCTCGGGGCGGGAACACCCCATAAGGGCGTAAACTGCGGCGGCGGGTATGACTACTCTCCGTCCGAACCTGCGGGCCGGGAGTTGCTTGTCGGCAATCATGTTGTCGATGGTGCGTAAGCAAAGCCCGAGCATCTCGGCAACTTCGCGCTTCGTGTAAGCAATGCGTTCAACTGGGCCTTCCACTAACTTCTCCTGGGGCCGGGGTCCCCGGCCACGTTGGCTGGTGGTCCGTGTGCTGGAAGGGCATCAACTTGGGATCGCCCTCTCTCAACTGGCTTGGACCAAGGACATGTCGCTATCCGAACTTCCCAAAGAAAACAGCATCAAGGAGGCCAGTATTTCCGGGCCATTTCCCCTTCCTTTCCGAGTTCGCCCGATCCATCGAACGGGAAACTCCTATTCCTCATCCACCCTGCATCAAGTGGCAATCCTTCCCAAAAGCTGAGCCTCCGGACTGGTATCCACTCTGCAGGAGAGACTAGATTCTCCCAAAGGCTCATCTCCAGGCATCGCTTTCCGGTGCACTCCGACGGGAGAGGTTGAAATTGTCTACAGGCTTGACTCGTTAGATGTTGCAGCTCGGGCCATGAACGGGCCTGAACGAAGCGATGGGCAAGAATAGGAATCGGCAAAGTTGGAGACTACAAACTCTATCCGGCTGAAAACAGATGAGTTGACATCTGCGATTCCTTGGCTAGAATTCTCGCAGAATTGCAGGAATCTATGACACGACAGGAACGCGTTGCCAGTGCGCTTGCGGTCCCCGGGAATCTGTTCTTCATCCTCATACAGCCGGAACTTCGGCGGGAGGGAATGACCTTTCTGGCGCTCTACGCTCTTCAGCGAGTCGTCGAGAAAGCGGATGACGGGGGAATCTATTCGGAGCGCTGGCTTCGTGGCGAAACAGGCTTGAAGGATTACGAGACCAGTAGAGCGTGCCGGAGTCTCGTCCAAAGCGCGTTGGTAACAGCTTCGCGGGATCCCGGCGATCGCAGAGTACAGCTTCTCTCGCCCACGCCGCGCGGCCGTCACGTTCTCACCAGAATGTTGGAACGCGCTGGTCAGAGACTCTGGGACGCAACGAGTTCGTTGGGGCGGGTCCGGCGAATGCGAGAAGTGGCCAATCATCTTCGGAACGCGAACAAGATTCTCCACGGGGATTTCCAGCTTACATTTTTCGACAACGATCTTCTGCCGGATGGACGACTACGCACGAGAGCACCTGAACGGCAGGGGTAACCCCAAAGCGTCCGCGGCGAGTCATTCGAGGCTCTTCTGGAAACATCCTGACTCTTCTCAGAGTTCTGAAGTGCTTCCAAATGTCGAGCGGTCCCTCGAGGGTGTGTTCAGCCTTCTTGGCTTCCTTTGCCTGCTTCGGGTGTTCCCAGCCAGCTATGACCATCAACCACACCAGTTTGAAATCGCGGTCGATGGCGCGCGTTCGGAGCACCGAAACGGTGAACCGGAACAGAGGCTCGCTCTCGGAGGCGTTCTGGTTCACGATAAGGCCAATAGGAATTAGTGAAAGCACCGGACCTTGCATTTGCTCTCTCTTAGGTCTGTTCAGCGTTCGCTGCACACCACAGCGACGCAGGTTAGTTCCCAATGCCCGTTGCTAATTGGCTCCGAAGGCCTTTTGGAACGTGCTGGATCGCGCTTCGGATGCCCAAAGACAACCAGTGCTGCGGTTGCGGCCAATCAGTTTGCTGACGGCGAAATCAGCCGACATTCCGAAGCCTGGAAGGGTCGTTTTCTCCGGTGCCGAAAGATCACCTGTTTACCCGGGACTCTGTCGGCCGCGTCTTATCGCAGACATTCCTGACTCGGGTTTTCGGAACTAGAGCTCGTTTCCCTTAGATCGCCTGCCCTATTGGGTCGGGACCTGCGGCAAACAGGTGGGTACTGAACCTCTGTCAGCCGCCCGTGCCATGATCAAGCAACAAACCCAATCCTAAGCAGCGGCCGCGTGTGCCACACGTGTGCCGCAATTCACGTCTTAGGAGGGGATATGGCCCGCAAAACTGGCCAAATCGTTCGCCGCGGACCCACCACTTGGCTGGTCCGCATCTACGTTGGTCGCGATCCGGAAACTCGGAGGCGCAGATACGTCGGCAAGTTCATCCATGGAGGCCTGCGGTCTGCACAGGCTCACCTCAATCGGATGCTCGCAGAGCGGGATCTCGGCCCCGCGGGTTAGAGCTTCGGATTATTCGACACTGCTCGCCAGGTATGTTCGTCCACGATTGGGATCGAGACTGCTTGGCGAATTGTCGTCTGGGGAGATTCAGGCGCTCTATGGGGAGTTGATTAATAGGAAGCTGTCGGGACGAACGATTTGCTACACGCACTCGGTTCTCTTCTCGGCGTTGCGGCAGGCGGTCCGCTGGAAGCTCCTCTTGGAGAACCCAGCTCAGGATGTTCATCTGCCGCGACAGGCTCGACGACGTTCGATCGTCCTCGACGTTGAACAGTGCAGACAATTCATCGCCGCGATTTCCGGTCACGAGTATGAGGCGTTGTTTGCTCTCGCGATTACAACTGGCATGCGGCCTAGCGAATACCTGGCGCTTACCTGGTCAGATTTTGATCTTGAACACGGCGCGGTGAGCATTTCTAAAACTCTCGAGTGGCGAGGTCGAGAATGGCTTTTCGAGGACACCAAACGAGAACGCAGTCGACGCGTGGTGAAGCTGCAGAATTGGGTAACGACGCTGCTCGGGCGACTAAAAGAAAAAGCCAGGTTGGCCGATGTGAGGTCGGGCGATCTTGTCTTTAAGTCACCCAACGGCGGTCCGATTCGGGAGCCGAAATTGGTAAGGCGCCATTTCAAGCCTTTGCTCGAGCATGCCGGCCTCCCAAATATCCGTCTCTACGATCTGCGGCATACAGCTGCTACGCTCGGTCTGGCGGCCGGTGTCTCGCCGAAGGTCGTGAGCGAACAACTTGGGCACGCCTCGGTAGCGTTCACCCTTGAGGTCTACTCGCATGTTCTTCCGCATATGCAGGACGAGGCTGCTCTGAAAGTTGAATCACTACTGGTAAATAATTGAAATGCTTCGGGGCAATTGCCTATCCAGTTCAGACAATTGCTCCGAGACACATTGGCAAATCCGTCGAAGATGATTCACCTATCCGAGAAGGCCGTTTTTCGTCCAGGTGAAACGATCGCTGTCATAAACACCGACCGACATATCATTTACCAATCGCTGCTTCGATGAGCGAAAGATACAAGCGGCTGCCTTATTGCTCGAAATCATCACTCTCAAAGATTAAGAAGATCGCCCTTTCGATTGACCACTAGATACGTCAATCGCCAATAGACTTTTCCATGACCCTGCATTGTTGCGCGATCAGACGGGCTTGGTCACTTCGTTTGGGAATTAGCACTGGCTCTACGAAGCCGTATTGCCGCCGGATGCCGACGACGGAGAGATGTGCGGCGCGCAGATTTCAGTTTCAGCTGACTGCTTTTGTACCCAATCGAGTAGGAGCAATTCATCGTGAAAAGTCGATTACCGCTGAACGGCAAGATGGCGGGCGCGGCTGTTGCAGTCGTGGCTGTCACACTCATCATTGGATTCGTGAAGTCCGAGTTCGGCCGGGCAAGCGCCACACAGGGCTCGCATGGGACGAGTTCAAACTTGGCCCCGTCGGTGACTCCAGCGAGTGTGGATCTCTCCCCAAGCCAACTGAATTCGATCAAGATCGTCCGGTGGGTGGCTACTTATTTCCCGTTGAGAAGGAAGCGGTGGGCAGCATCAGCCTCGCCGACGATCTTTCCGTGGATGTGTTTCCGAACTATCAGGGGAAGCTCATCAAGGCCCTTGTTGAACTGGGCGACCAAGTAAATAAGGGGCAGCCGCTCTATACAATCGATAGTCCCGATCTCATCCAGGCCGAGTCGACGCTGATTGGCGCCGCCGCAACACTCGAGTTGACCGCCAAAGAACTGACGCGCGCCAAGGCGCTGAATGGAACCAATGGAGTTTCTGAGCGCGAGTTGGAGCAGGCAGTCTCAGATCAGCAAACCGCGGAAGGCGCTCTCAAGGCCGCGCGGGATGCGGTGCGCGTCTTCGGCAAGTCGGATGCAGCGATCGATCAAATCGTCGCCTCGCGCAAGATCGACCCTGTGCTTGTGGTGCTCAGTCCGATTGCCGGCAAGGTTACAGCGTTCAATGCGCCGCCAGGGCTCTTTGTGCAGCCGGGGAATGCACCGGCGCCCTATTCGGTTGCAAACGTGACAGTGAAGTGGATGCTGGCCGATGTTCCAGAGAGTGACGTCCCTTCGTTTCATCCAGGGCAGCCGGTCGAAGTTAAAGTGACGGCCTATCCCGCGCGTCTGTTCAAAGGACGTATCACCAAAATCTACGAGACGGTCGATCCAAACACGCATCGGGAGACGGTCCGCTCTGAGATATCAGACCCCAGGAACGAGTTGCGTCCGGGAATGCTCGCCACCTTCACGATTGGTGTTCAAAAACCGATAGAAGCCACCGCCATTCCAGCCAACGGCGTGGTGCGCGAATCCGATGGCGCGATGACGGCGTGGGTCACAAGCGATCGGCGTCATTTTGACAGAGAGTCATCCAGACCGGCCTGCGAAACGACGGCCAAGTGCAGGTCCTTGGCGGTTTAGCGGCGCGGGGAATTGGTGGTAACAGACAATGCCGTGTTCCTGAGCAACATGCTCCAAGCGCCACCTTCCGACTAGCTTGATTTCATTTCATTCAGAGACAATCCGACATGTTCAAGTCCCTCATCGCATTTTGTCTGAGCCGCCGCGCGATTGTCGTGTTGGGGTTGCTGCTGTTTGGCGCTGCCGGGTTCGTTGCCTTCAAGAAGCTCAATATCGAGGCGTATCCGAATCCTACACCTGTCATTCTGGAGATTACGGCGCAGGCACCCGGCCTTTCCGCTGAGGAGATGGAGCGCTATTACACTCGCCCCATCGAGATCGGGCTCTATGAAACGCCCGGAATCGACGTGATCCGATCGACCTCGTTTTATGGCCTGTCGTTCGTTCGCGTGACCTTCAAATACGGTGTTGACTATAACTTCGCCTTCGCCCAGGCGTCCGTCGCGATACAGCAGAACGTCAGCCTCCCGGGCAATCTGGTGCCCACAATTCAGGCCAACAGTTCAACCGGGGAAATCTATCGTTACCAGGTAGTCGGTCCACCGCATTTCGGAATCACCAACCTCCGCACAGTTCAGGACTGGATCGTGGCGCGCCGGCTGCTGACGATCCCCGGCATCGCCGCCGTCAACAGTTGGGGCGGTCCAACCAAGGAGTTTGAGGTCGCCGTCGACCCGAGCAAGCTTGAGGCCTACAGCGTTACGGTGCCGCAGATCCTGACCGCCCTGGGCAACGCGAACCTGAATGTCGGCGGGCGTGAAATCAGCATGGGGCAGCAGTCGATCAACATTCGCGGCGTCGGGCTGATCGACGATGGCGGGCAATGACGATCTGACGCAAGGTTATAAGGTCAACGACATCGAGAATGTCGTTCTGAGCGAGACCAACGGCGTCCCGGTGCTGGTGAAGGATGTCGGGAAGGTGACGGTAGGCTACAGGCCGCGGCTAGGAATCCTGGGCCGCGATCGGCAGGATGACGTGGTGGGTGCGATCGTCGTCATGCGGCGGACAGAGAAGACTGCAGACATGATTCCGAAGGTCAAGGCGGCAATTGATGCGCTGAACCACGACGGGAGTCTTCCTAGAGGAGTCAGAGTCGTTCCGTATTACGATCGGTCGTCGCTGATCGCTGTTACCACTCACACCGTTCTGCACAACCTCATCTTCGGCTGTGTGCTAGTATTCCTGATCCAATGGATGTTTCTCGGCAACCTTCGAAGCGCGATCGTTGTCGGCGTCAACATTCCGTTCGCGCTGTTCTTTGCCATCATTCTTCTTGTGATCACAGGAGAGAGCGCAAATCTGCTCTCAGTGGGCGCTGTCGATTTCGGAATCATCGTGGATTCGGCGGTGATCCTGGTCGAGAACATCTTCCGGAATTTCCAGGCGAATCCCGAAGACAAGCAGGGCTTGCTGCAACAGTCTCTCCGGAGGGCACTGGGGCGCAGACCCGACGAGAGCGGTGCTTCATAGCACTTCCGCGCACGGCTGGACGGACCGCTTGCGGATGATTCTGATCAGCGCCATGCAAGTGGACAAGGCCGTCCTGTTCTCGGCGCTCATCACCGTGGCCGGGTTTGTCCCGCTGTTCACCATGCAGGGAGTCGAGGGCCAGATATTCGGACCCATGTCGCGAACCTACGGTTACGCGCTGGCCGGTGCGCTCATTGCCACATTCACCATTACTCCTGTGCTCACTTCGCTGCTGCTTCCGGAGCACGTGAAGGAAACCGAAACCATCGTGGTGCGCCTGTTGCACCGTGTCTACAATCCCGCTCTGCGCTTTGCTCTGGACCGCCGCGCTATCGCGGTCGGGCTTGGCATCGTCTTTTTGGCTCTATCCGCGTTTCTGGGAACGCGGCTGGGCAGCGAGTTCCTTCCGCACCTGGAAGAAGGCAACTTCTGGATTCGCGCCTCGATGCCCATCACGCTCTCCCTCGAGGATGGCGAAGCGGCCACGAGAAAGATGCGCGAGATTCTCCTGAGACATCCGGAGGTGATCACCGTCGTGTCGCAGCACGGCCGCCCGGACGACGGAAGCGACGCATCGCCATTCTCCAACGTCGAGCTGTTTGCTCCCCTCAAACCGTTTGACGAGTGGCCCAAAGGCCTGACCAAAGAGAAGCTGACGAACCAGATTCAGGCGGAGTTCCAAAATGAGTTGCCGGGAGTCGTCTTCAATTTCTCGCAATATATAGAGGACAACATCGAGGAGGGCATCTCGGGCGTCAAAGGCTCTAATTCAGTTAAGATCGTCGGACCGAATCTCCAGGTTCTGACGAATCTTGCCGAACAGGTCCGGGATCAAATGAGTCAGGTTCGCGGTGTTGCCGACCTCGGCATCTTTCCTGTGCTGGGGCAACCGAACCTCAACATCACCGTGGATCGCGCCAAGGCAGCGCGCTACGGCCTCAACTCCGGCGATGTCAACGCGGTGGTTCAAGCCGCCATGGGAGGATCTGTTGCGACCTCGGTGCTTGAGGGTGACCGGCAGTTCGACCTGGTTGTTCGCTATTCGCCAGAATCCCGCGACAGCATCGACAAGATCCGCAACATCAAGGTCGGCTATCAAACCAGCAGCGGCACCAACGCCTACATCCCTTTGAGCGAATTGGCATCGATCTCGCTTGGACACAGGCGCGGCCTGGATCTATCACGAAAGCGTCCAACGCTTCATCCCGGTCAAGTTCAGCGTGCGCGGACGCGACCTCGGTGGCACGGTGGCCGAAGCTCAAGAGCGAATTGCGAAGAACGTGAAACTTCCGTCCGGGTACCGCCTGATCTGGGCCGGAGAGTTTGGAGACCTTCAGGAGGCGAAGAAGCGACTGGAAGTCATTGTGCCGGTGAGCCTGCTGCTGATTCTCGGTTTGCTCTACAGCATGTTCAACTCGCTGCGAGACTGCCTGCTGACGCTGGCCGGGATTCCCTTTGCCGTTGCCGGCGGTGTTCTGGCGCTCTATGTTTCTGGTCTTGATTTCAGCGTCTCGGCCGCCATCGGCTTCGTCTCGCTCTTTGGCGTTTCCGTCATGGACGGCATTCTGATGATCACCTATTACAACCAGGAACGGCAGCTGCGCGGCGGAACGCCGACGGAGGCGATGTTCCATGCCGCGTCCAACCGCATGCGACCCCTGCTGATGACGGCGCTCTCGGCTTGCATTGGTCTGTTTCCGGCGGCGATTTCGACGGGCATCGGAAGCCAGGTGCAGCGTCCACTGGCGACCGTGATCGTCGGAGGCATGTTGGTCGGCCCGGTCATGCTGCTTCTTGTCGTGCCCGCGCTGAGGATGGTCTTCCTTGGGGGCGAAAATGGCTCGACGCAGGGAGTGGAATCAAAATGAATGCGATTCGAGTAGCTCTCCTTACGATTGGCTCTGCGGCGCTAATAAACGGGACAGGTTACGCAGCATCGTCTGGTCCAGCGTCTCAACAGGCGTCTCCTGACATAGCCGTGAAGGCGACCAGCGGTACTCCGCATCGTAGCCAACATGTCGCTGGCTCTGACAGGAAAGGCGAGAGGGATGCACGGACTTCTGAACAGCGCTCGCTTCGCAGTTTGGTCAAAAATCGTACGCTCAGCCAAGAAAGCCTGACCAGGGTAAATCGTCCTAAGCAGATTCCGAATAGCGAACGACGGTCGACTCCTGCCAGCGTCGTGAGTCCTCATCGGACCGGCCCGGTTCTGCCTGCCGGTACAGGCAGAGGCGGTTTCACCCAATCCGGGGCGGCAAACACCCCTCCGGCCATTCCGCAGAGAGTTGCAATCCGGCCCGCCAAGCCACTATTCGCCAGCCTGCGCCATCGCGGTGCCAATCCGCCGGCCATCGGCGGAGCCGCAAATTCAGTTCGAACGAATAGCGCGACGGATCAACGGAACCGCTATGCACCGCAAGCCTTGAGGAATCGATTCGTATGACGTTCACTCGCAAATCACGCCTCATCGGATACGGCGCCTTGACTGCCGGCCTTGCTGCTGGCAACAGGTTGCATGGTGGGGCCGAAATACAAGGCGCCGGTTCCTCCGCAGATCCCGGTTATACGCCTGCTCCGGTTACTACTACCAGCGCCACTCCCAGTGTCGCCGGCGGTGAGGCGCAGAAGTTTGTCGATGGCCAGGATATTCCGGGAGAGTGGTGGACGCTGTTTCACTCGAAACCGCTCGACGACTTGATCGAACGTTCGCTCAAAGCCAATCCCGACATCAAGGCGGCACAGGCCGCACTGTTGGTGGCAAGAGAAAATGTGCTGGCGCAGCGGGGCGCGTATTTCCCCGGCGCTTCGGCGGGCTTTTCCGCGGACCACTCGAAGACATCGAACGTTGTGTCGTCCATTCACCGCGAACGGCGCTCTCACCTACAGCCTGTACACTCCCCAAGTCAGCGTCTCTTTTGTGCCCGATGTCTTCGGACTGAATCGGAGAACGGTCGAGTCCCTTGCGGCGCAGGAACAACAGGCCCGATTCGCTCTGGCTGCGACGCACATCACATTGAGTTCCAATGTCGCCGCCGCAGCGATCCAGGAGGCATCGTTGCGTGCGCAGATTGACGCGACACACGAACTCATCGGGATCAACACAGACATGCTGAAGATCCTGCGCGATCAGTACGCCAAGGGATATGTGAGCAGGCTCGACGTGGCGGCACAGGAATCGCAGCTTGCGCAGGTTGCCGCTACCTTGCCTCCGCTCCTCAAGCAATTGGCGCAACAGCGCGATCTCCTCGCTGCTCTTTCTGGCGGGTTCCCGAGCCAGGATCTCCCAGAGAAGTTTGAGCTTTCAAGCCTGCAACTTCCGCAGGAACTTCCGCTGAGTCTGCCATCACAGCTTGTGGAGCAGCGTCCGGATGTGCGCCAGGCTGAAGAGAACCTGCATTCGGCAAGCGCGCTCATAGGGGTCGCAGTGGCGAACCGGCTGCCGAGTTTTGCTCTGACCGGGGATGTTGGCAGCATGGCATTGGTCTTCACCCGGATGTTCTCCTCGGGCTCAGGATTCTGGGACTTGACCGGAGGGGTTACGCAAACCGTATTTGACGGAGGCACGCTTCTGCACAAAGAGCGGGCTGCGAAAGCGGCATATATTCAGGCTTCGGAGCAGTACCGCAGTACCGTTCTTACTGCATTTCAAAATGTAGCCGACACGTTGAATGCTCTCGAACAGGATGCGGACGGATTGAAGGCCGCGGCAGCCTCACGAGATGCAGCCAATGTGACTCTGGATCTGACGAGGAAGCAGCATCAGGCCGGCTACGCAAACTACCTTGCGTTATTGAGCGCGGAACAAGCCTATCAGCAAGCCGTGATGAACCTCGTGCAGGCCCAGACCAATCGCTACGCCGATACTGTTGCGTTGTTTCAGGCTCTCGGCGGTGGCTGGTGGAATCGAAGCGACATTCCAAGGAACTGACAATGGAGCCGAATCTACCTGCAATTTTGATTGTTGGTGATCTCACTGCAGCGGACTTTGTGGTGAGTCTTGTTGCTATGGCATTCGGGGCCTTTGCGGCCGCTTCACCTCGCCGGGTAGCTGAGATTTGGGCACCGGAGAGACTTCGCAACATGACTCCTGAACGTCAAGCTATATTTGTGCTCTGGTACCGTGTCTTCGGGATCGTACTATTTTTAACCGGTGCGATCTACGTTCTTCGCGGTTGATAGCATGGTGTTCTCACGACACTAGTGCTGGGATTGACACTGTCGCGTTGTTTCAAGCTCTCGTCGGCGGGTGGTTCTACAGGGCCGATGTTTCGAGATACCAGAAGCGATGCTCTCAAGCCGTTTTGTCGGCAAGCCAGTCATGCGAGTGTCGTTCTAGCGCGATTCTGACCAACTGGCTCCGGGTACGAACGCCGGTTTTGAGAAAGAGTTGTTGCAGCACAGCCTTCACGGAACTCTCCGATAAGTGCAATGTGATAGCAATCGCTTTGTTGCTTGCGCCCTCAAGGACGCCCTTTAGAACCGTCTTCTCGCGGTCACTGAGAAGCGATTCGAGCTTTCTGTGCTCCGCGTTTTGAGTGGCGCCTTGAATGACCGGCTTGACGGCTCTCGGATCGAGCCACATCTCCCCGGCAGCAACTCTGTGGATCGCCTCAGCTAACTGCGAAGGCGGGCTATGCTTCAAGAAGATCCCGGAGGCTCCGGCCTCCATCACGCTCATCATCCCAAAGCTGTTCATTCCTGCGGTGACCATTAATACCTTGGGACTCTTTCCTCCACGTTTCGCTTCCTCAAGGAAGTTCGAACCTTGCTCTGTCTCAAGATCGTAGTCCAGCAGCACCAAGTCGACCGGTTCTCTGTCGAGTACGTCCAGCGCATCTCTGAGATGGCCGCAGCTGCCGACAACCTGAAAGCCGGGCTCCGAGGACAGCAAGCGCACCAGTCCCTCGCGGAAGAGACTATGATCGTCAACAATCAGGAGGCGAATGTCGCTCATTTTCCCTCTGCCGGAGGACATCAACGACGTGCTGGGCGGCTTGATTCACAACGTTGTCGGAGACGTACTGCGAGCCCCAGAAGCGAGGTTTCAGCGTACCGAACCATAGGCAGCGCCCTTGCCCGTCGGCGATGACCAGGCTCATCTTTGAATCATAAACCGGGGCGCTCGCACTGTTTCGATACCGGACCCGTGGATTCGAGTTGTAATAGCCAGTAAGGGGCATTTGGGCTGTTCCGCGGAGAATAAGATCGGCGATGGCCGGATCGGCGACGACCATGAGTTCGTCCGATTTAGCCAGTTTCGAAAGCAGCTTGCGCCGCAGATAGACTGCTTCGGGAGCCGTTCCGAGTGCCTCGACATAGATCCTGTAAACACCCTTGGCGCGATTTGTACGCTGTCCATGCGCTGGCGCCGCTGACGCCGCGAGTGTCGTCAAGAGCAAACCTATGACTGCCAAGCACGGCCTATTTCTGTTCATAGGGGGCGATCCGCGCCTTGAGGGCACCGATCTATGGCTGCACGCTGCTAAGGCGATTCTCATCGAAGTATACGGCTCTGAGGCGTGGCACCACCGTTATCTTTCGATATGGACCCGGCGAGTCGAAATTTGATCTTCCGTGTCCTCAGCCCTCAAAACTCAACCTCGTACGTCAACGCCCTAGAACTTGACCTCGGACGCACGACCAACCCCGCCTGCCCGGTCGGCCAATCTTTCGGACAATTCCAGTGGACTTTCGCGTGCGTGCAGTGGATCGCGGCGTTGCGAGCAATAATGAAAAATAGCCGCCGTACTCTGTTGTTGGACACTTCACATGGACTTGTTTGAGATCTATTCGCACGCCAATCGAAAGCTCCTGCTGATCGCAGCTGTCGCCCTGACTTGCGCCATCGCGGTTGCGGACTGGTATACCAGGCCGTTCATCTCGATCGGCTTCCTCTATCTGTTTCCGATCATGCTAATCAGCGGCATCTTCAGACGATGGCAGATCGTTGTCGCTTCGGTCATTTGCGCGGTTTTACAAGAGTTCTACAGCAATCTCCCTCTGGATAACGCTATTCCGCGCCTCGTCTTCTCGTGGCTTGGTTTCTCCGGGACCGGTCTTTTCCTTTTCGAGCTTCTGCGCAATCGACGAATGGTGCTGGCTCACCTGGAGGAGATTGAAGAGCAGAGTCGGCAACGTCGAGAAGTCGAAGAGCAATTGCAAATGCTAGTGGACAGCAGCCCGGCCGCAATCCTCACCGTGGGTTCCTCTGGAGAGATTCTCCTGGTCAATAAAGCTGCGCGGGAGTTGCTTAGTCCTGAAAACGGTGATCTACGCGGCCAGTCGATTGGAAAGTTTGTCCCCGCTCTACAGGCCGCCCTGCAATCCGGCCAGTCCCGCCTCTACCGGACCACCATTCAGTGCCGGGCACAACGCGCTGACGGAAAACCCTTCCTCGCTGGCACTTGGTTTTCGACCTACCCCGCACAATCGGGTGGAAACAAGCTCGCGGCCATCATCGTTGATTTGTCCGAGGAATTGGTGAGCCGCGAAGATCTGAGCCTTGATTATCTCTTAAAGAATGCCCGCATTTTGATGAGCGCCGTTTCTCACGAAGTGAGGAATATGGCGGGCGCTGCGCTCGTGTTTCATCAGAACCTCAGCCGAGTTGAGACACTGAGAGGGAACGAGGACTTTGAGGCATTGGGGACATTGATACATGGACTCGAAAAGCTGTCTGCCAGGGACTTAACATCCGGTTCGGGAAATCAGGAACGACAGGCAATCGAACTCGCCCCGGTGCTGGACGAGTTGCGAGTGCTCGTCGAGAGCGTGTGTCGAGATTCGGACATCGAACTCGAATGGGATGCGAGCGATCAGTCGCGCTCGGTCTGGGCGGACCACTACGGGTTGACTCAGGTCTTTCTGAATCTCGTGAAGAACAGCCGCCGAGCTCTGGAATCGGCTCCAGAAAAGCGCATCCGAATCACCACGGAACATGGACATCGATCCGTAATCATCCGCTTTGCGGATACTGGACCCGGAATCGCTAATCCTCAAAATCTGTTTCGAGCTTTCCAGCGAGATGCGGATGCCACTGGTCTTGGTCTCTACGTTTCGCGCGCTTTAATGAAGGGTTTTGGCGGCGACGTTGCATTTGAGCCTTCGGAATCGGGATGCGTCTTTGCGGTGACTTTGCAGTCAGCCTGATCGAAGCATGCGCGTGGGCGGGTCGCAGCGGCAATTCACTTGAGCGTATTGTCGTTAGCCTTGATCGGAAATGCTTCGGGGCGAATCCCCGCAGCCAAACTCTTTCGCCGCAGCTGCTGCCCCGAGGCATTTTCGATAAGGAGACTAGAAGGAAGGCGGTGGCAGTGGCGGGCGCTGCTATGGAGCTACGGTCGCCAATTGGCCTGCATGGATATGGCGAGGAGGCTGTAGGAGCCGGGTTGGATAAGGCGGCAAGGCAGATAGTCCTTCAAGGAACGAGCGGTTTGGTGAACTGCATGCGAGTAGGAGTCGGTCATAAGGCCGGAAGTTCGCACAGAAGGCACACGTGGGCCGAGACGTGGGGTCACATCTTTGCGGGCCGTTGGATGGTGTTCGAGTCATGAAGTGTCGGGACATCGAAATGCCAGTTGTTGTGCGGTGAGGTTGGGACCGATGTTCATGTTGGCTCCGCAGCGCGGACAACGCCAGGCAGCTTGCGAAGAGTTGGTGAGATGCGAAGTTGCTGGAAGCTGACAGGCAAGCCGCTGCCGGGCGAGCGCGATGAGAGCAGCCCGGCGAGCGTTGGCGAGATAGCCGAAGTGGCGGATGCGGACGAAGCCCCTGGGCAGCACATGCTGGCAGAAGCGGCGCAGGAACTCGCTTGCGGTGAGCGTCATGATGCGCTGCTTGTTGCCGTGCGCGTAGTCTTTCCATCGGAAGCGTACGTGGTGACCATCGAAGCTGAGCAGGCGCTGGTTGCTGATGGCGACGCGATGAGTATAGCGGCCGAGATACCGCAGTACGCGAACGGGATCTCCGAAGGCAGGCTTGGCATAGACCACCCAATCGTCCTCGAGCAGTGCGCGAACGAGTGTCGAAGGACATTCGATGCGGCGCTTCCGGAGCGCGCGCTGGAGCAGAGCGAGGTACTTGCCTCGGAAAACACCGCTCAGCACCTTCACGGGCAGGAAGAAAGCATACTTCGGATGAACCCAGCGCGAGTAGTCTGGGTCGAAACCGCCGGCGGGAATGACGCAGTGGAGGTGAGGATGCAAACATCCGCGCCCACAATACCCTGTTCGCGCAAAGCAACGAGGTTCAGGTCTTCTATCCGTTCCATCCGCTTCATGGTTCCACCCTTCAGATCCTCCGCAGGCCCAAGCGGGGAGATGGCGCGGTCTCTGTCATCGATCGAGGCGGAAAACGGCTGAAGATCCCCGTGTGGATGCTGTTGCCTGATTGCGCCGCGATCAAGATCAGCGATGAAGTTCATCTAAGCAGCGAATCCCTGCTTTCTCTCATGTTGTTGCTTTCTCCACATGCCTCTGAGGGTCGCGATCGCGATAACCTTCTGCCAACTGCTGTTGACGGATGCAAGGGAGGTCATCGTGGTGCAACTAAAACTGCTGGGCCTGGCGATCCCGGAAGAAAGCGGAATCGTGCGGATGGATGCGATGATGCGCGCCGATCTGATCGATCTGATGGCTCGCATTCTGATGGAGGTCTTTCCGGCAGAAGGAGGAAACGTTGATGACAGAGCTGGTATACAGTCCGAAGATCAGGCCGGAGCACTTGGCACGCAGGGCCATCGTCTACTTACGGCAGTCGAGCGAGAAGCAGGTTCGGCAGAATCTGGAGAGCCAGCGTCTTCAGTACGAAGTAGCAGACCGGATACGTGCACTGGGCTGGAAGCAGGTAGAGATCATCGATAGCGATCTTGGATCAAGTGCGTCCATGGCATCGGCGCGCCGGGAAGGGTTCGAGCGGGTCCTCAGTGCAGTGGCTCTGGGTGAGGTAGGAATCGTCGGCAGCCGGGAAGCGTCACGACTGTCGCGCACCGACAAAGACTGGTGTCGGCTGCTAGAGGTGTGCCAGATCTTTGGTACGCTCATCGCCGACGAACAACAGATATACGATTTGAATTATCTCGATGACCAGTTGGTTCTGGGAATAAAAGGGACTCTGAGTGTCGTTGAACTGAAGGTGATTCGCCAGAGAATGCAGGCGGGACAGGAGTCCAAAGCGCGCCGCGGCGAGTTGTTCAAAAGGCTTCCGGTCGGCTATGTTCTCGATCCAATGGGCAAGATAGCTTTGCATCCCGATCAGCGGATTTGCGAAGCTATTCGACTTGTATTCGTGAAGTTTCGAGAGCGATGGAGTGTGCGACAGACCTTCCAGTGGTTCCGGGATCACGATATAGAGCTGCCCGCGAATCCGATCCAAGGAACCCGGCTAGTCTGGAAGATTCCGACACAGAGTCTGGTCCGCGATATCCTGATCAACCCCTTCTATGCTGGCGCATATGTGTGGGGTCGCCGCCCAGTCACGACGTTGCTGGTCGACGGCAGGCTGGAGAAGCGTCAGGAGGCCACGCATCAAGCCGAGGAGTGCCGGGTCTTCATCCTCAATCATCATGTGGGCTATATTGACTGGACAACCTATGAAGAGAATCGGCGAATGACGCAGCGTAATTCCGTAAACTGGCAGGGGGATGAATCCATGGCTGCGATTCGAGCCGGACAAGGCCTTCTGGTGGGGCTTCTTCGCTGTGGGCACTGTGGCCGCAAGCTTCACGTACGTTACTGGGGAGGCCGGGGCACCAATGCGCGTTATCTCTGCAAGGGAGATTATGACGACGGTGGGCAGTACTGTGTTGGCTTCGGTGGCGCGTCGGTAGACCGCCGGATGGGCCAGGAGGTACTACGCGTGATCTCGCCTCTTGGAGTAAATGCCAGCCTCAGGGCACTCGAGGAACTTAGTGCCGGCGATGCCGCACAGCGCATCGCTCTGAGCAGCAAGCTCGAACAGTTGGAGTACGAGGCTAAAAAGGCCTTCGAGCAATACGACGCTGTTGATGCCAGGAATCGTCTTGTGGCTAGCGAGTTAGAGCGGCGCTGGAACGAGAAGTTGGAGGAGATCGAAAACACCAAACAGAGACTGGCCAGTCTTAATGGAAAAAGATACTCGCTATCCCCCGAAGAAGAAGCTCGAATCATGGCGATGGGTGAGAACTTTACTCAAATATGGCAAAGCGATCGCTGTCCACCGGCACTGAAGAAGATGATCTTCCGTACTGTTGTGGAAGAGATAGTCGTGCGTACAGATGCGGAGAAAAAGACCCTTCAGTTCAGTGTTCACTGGAAGGATGGCACGCATACCCAACTCACGATGGATCGGCCGCGTTCAGCGACTGATTGCGCGACGTCGATGGAGGCACTGGAGGTCATCCGGCGAATGGCGGTTCGTCACGGCGATGATCAAATCGCCTCTGTTTTGAATCGGCTGGGATATTCGACTGGCAAGAGCAAGCGTTGGAACCAAACCCGCGTAGCTACTGCAAGACGCAACCACGCAATTACCGGGCAAAGGCGAGCGTTGCCTGATTCTGACATAGTCAGCCTTAATGAAGCTGCTCGAATATGTGGAGTGAGTAGCAGCACGATCGCACGGTTGGTAGAGGCAGGCCTGCTAAAAGGTGAACAGGTCACTCCTCGTGCTCCCTGGGGGATTTGCCGTGCCGATTTGAATAGCGAACCGGTACAGAGCATCCTCGACAAGCTTCTCCGCACGGGCAAGCTAATTCTGAATGGGGGTTCCGCGGAAGACCAGCCCAGCCTATTCGTTGGAAATGAAGGAGATGATAATGCAGGGCATCATGAGTGAGGGTTCAATCGCAGGTTCTGTCCCCAGGTGTGCAGGATGCTGAGGAAACCGATCCTGGCTCCGAGATGCCTGGGATCGGCTGCGACTTCAAGCATGGTCTCGGCAGCTGGCTCGGAACAGCAGATCGTACAGTAGCCTGGGATGTCGCTGACACAGCGGGTTCAACGCATGAGGCAGAGTAAAGACGACGTGGAAATAGGGCACGGGAAGCAGGTCCTGCTCCCGCCGCGCGAGCCAGCGCTGGCGCGCTTGCGCCTGACATTTCGGGCAGTGCCGGTTGCGGCAGGAGTTATATGAGATGGCCTGAAGATCGCATCGCGAGCAGGAATCCAGATGGCCTCCGAGCGCAGCCGTTCGACATGCGGTAATGGCCCGCAACACGCTCAGCTGCTGGTAGCCAAGCCAGGAACGGTTCTGTTCTCGAAAGCAGTCACCTTGGACGCGAAGGATGTCGGCCACCTCCACGGCGGGCCGGGTCACTTATCTGTTTTCCGGTGATACTCGCGGGATACCTGGCTGACGCTGGACAGCTGCAAATGCTCCAGCGGATTCGACACTGCCTGCAAGTGTCGCTGCGACAGATGGAGATACCTGGCCGTGGTCTCCAGATCCATATGGCCGAGCAGCACCTGAATCGTGCGCAGGTCTGTTCCCGCCTCGAGCAAGTGCGTCGCCCAGCTGTGGCGCAGGGTGTGGGGCGTTACGTGCTTCTTGATGCGAACATAGTGGGCGGCTTCTTTACAGGTGTACCAGACAACCTTGTCCGACATAGGTCTGTCTTGTCTGCGGTGTCCTGTACTGCTGGGGAAAAGGTAGATGCGAGGCTTCTTCCAGCGCCAATACTCGCGCAGCGTCTCCAGCAGAGCCGGGCTGAGTGGGATGTCGCGACCGCCGCCACCCTTTCCACGCTCCACGCGGATCATCATCCGGCGGCTGTCGATGTCGCTTACCTTGAGCAGCGATACTTCCGCCCGCCGCATGCCTGTGCCGTAAAGCGTCATCAGGAGGGCGCGTTGCATGAGGTTGCCGGCGGCGTCGATGAGCCGGGCGACTTCGTCCAGGCTGAGCACCGTCGGCAGGCGGCGCCGATCCTTCGGGTCCTTCGGATAGGGCAGCTCCTCCCAGAAGTCGCGCCGCTTGAGGGTACGAACGAAGAAGAAACGCAGCGCAGCGACCCGGCCCACCACGCTTCCCACGGCCAGCTGGCGCTCCGTGAGCAGATAGGCCTGATAGCTTCTGAGCTCGTCTGGCCCCAGCTGGTCCGGGGATTTTCCGAAGTGCTTGGCAAACTGCTCGACGGCATGTAGATAGCCACGGATCGTGGCGGGGGAATAGTTGCGCCGCTGGAGCTCTTCCAGCATCCGCTTGCGTAAGTTGGTCACAAGAATCTCCTTCCTTGTGAATCAACCTACCGCAGCCACTACCGCTCATAGCTGCATGCCAAGGCAGTGTCCGCCGCGCCAGCGGCTTCGTTCTAGTCGCCATCTCGGACAATTGAGTGTCGTCGATCCGTCACTAATGACGGGACTTCTAACAAACAAACTGTTCTGCGGCTTACGGGCTTCGCCAAAGGATGGTACTGAAGAGCCGGCCAGTATCCTGGGACGCGATTTAGCGGATCTCGTTTCGCTGACCCCTGATAATCGCCCGTTCTCAGAGGTCATCACGAAGCTAGGTCAGCCCAGGCCGGAATGCCGATCCGGCATCAGCAGCCCGGGCATTCTGATTGCCATTTTCGGAGGTCCAGCGTCGGGACGGTGTTGAGCTTGAAATCCTCAGGGCACGGGATCCAAGCTTCTCTCGGCCAAAAGAATGGTTCGGCGAGCATGATGCAGCCAATAATCGGATTCTCGCTCCCAAGAATCGGCGTGCGCCTGTAGTAGGCAATTCGTTGACGCATTTCCATCAGCGAGTGCACGCCATTTGACTCTTTGAACGTTTCCCAAGCCAAGTTCACGGCAGCCGATGAAAGCGAACAAAGAAACCCCCACCGACAATGAAGTTCAGAGGGGCGTGGAGCTTAAAGAGAAGAAGCTCTCCAGGTTGAAGCGCCTTAAAAGTGGCCTCAGAGGATGGACGCCAAAAGTTGACTTCATCTACATGGTTGGCGGAGGCATGGAGCGCGAACCAGTCGTTATCGGTGACCGCGACGAAGATGCGCATATCAGTTTTGAGAACGAAGTATACAGGATGATCTCATTCACACGTAGGTGAGGTGGATGACCGAACTTGGTGCTGTGATGTTGGGCACATCCTAAATCCTCTTTTGCCACAGAAGGTGAACGAAGAGTCCGTTAGCAATGAAAAAACAAGAGAAGAAGCCGGGAAGTCTGGGGCGAGCGCAATTTGTTGAGAAGTTGCATGCCAAGGGATTCTCGCGGCGCGAGGCAAAGCGAACCCTGAACATTGCGCTCGACGCAATGATGGAGGGGCTGGAGCAGGACGGGGAAGTTGAGTTTCCGCTTGGAAAGCTCGTGCTGGTGCGCCATCGTCACCGCAAGCAGGAGGGCATGTTCCTGGGCAAGAAGCGGACGATCTACCGGCGCTGCTTCACGGTGGTTCACGAACTCGACGAGAAGTTGGACAAGCTGCTCAACCCACCACCCATTCCTACGCGCCCTCGATTTGTATTGCCGCCGAGGCCCTCGGAAAAGTCTCAGAAGCCGGTTCCGAAGAAGATCACAGCAAGAGGGAGACGGAAAGAGGTACAGCCTACGAAAGCTGCGGAGACTTCAGTAGGGAAATCACGGAAGCACCGAATTCTGCTTCCGCCAAGACTTTCCAGTAAGCCGCCGGGGCCGCTCCAGAGGTCGTTGGCCCGGCTTCGGCACCTCGAACTTGCGGTAGGCCAGAGCATGGAAGAGAAGGGTGAGGGTTGTTAGCCATGAGGATGCGGGGAACAAGTTGACGCGTGCAGATTTGGTGCGGCAACTGAAAGACAAAGGCTTCTCGCGTCGCCTCGCAGTCGAGTTGGTGAACCTGGTATTCACTTTGATTGCCGAGGCGCTGATCCGTGGCGAGGAGGTGGAGTTCCCGTTCGGTCATCTTCAGCGGGTTGAGCGCAAGCGCAGAGCGCAGCGGGGCTGGTTCCTGAACAAGATCACGACCACGTACAAGAACCCCTGGACGGTGAAGCTGGCGGTAGACGAGGCGGGGCAAAAGCTGATCGACGAGGAGGACCGGCGCAGGGAAGAGGCGCGGCGGGAGTCCACCCTGCCAGGCCGCTGGCGTTGAGAATCATCGTTCAGAATCCCCCCGGTGCTTGGTGTCCAACAACTCCGTTGCATCGGGATTTTGTAGCAAAGTGGCTATACTGGAGCGGGGCCGTGTGGCCAGTAAGTATCAGTGGTCATTTTAGAAGTGGTAAATAACATATTGTGAGAGATAGGGGAAGTATGTTCCCCTGCTGTTTCGGCGGAAATCTCCCAACCGTAAGTTGAGATCCGGGGGGCGGGGCGGCGCAGAAAATATAGCCCCCGATACTCTGTCTGCCGGTTAACGCATCCCTCCCTGTTCCGACCCCGCCCATCCCCTTTTCGACTCTCCCTGACGCCGCCGTCCTCTCCTGCTGATCAGTTTTAGGCACGGTTGTTTCTCTCCGCTTCACCTTATACATAGACAGAGGGAAGAACCCCGCTGGTGGCCAGGACTCCCGCGGGAGATGCCGTGCCGGCGACTGCCGGGGCAGTCTCCACTCGGTCTGGTGGGCCCCTCCTTCCGCGCGCGCGCGAAAAATATGTGCTGCGCGGGAAGGAAGGGACCTAGTCATGTGAGCATATCCGTCAGCGTGTCCAGGTCCCTGCGGTGCTGGATCTCCTTGGGGATGACATCCTCGCCGGTGACGCGAGCGATCGCGCCGCGGAAGTAGGGCGCCAGAAAGTCATGAATGGGCCTGTCCCACCGGCGCATGCGGGTGCCGATGGCTTCCTGCTGGATGTACTGCGATAGAGCCGTACGTTCCTGAGCGAACTTGGTGTGGAAGGGTGTTGGAACATAGCGCATGGGGTTCAGCGGATGCTGATCCCCTTCGAAGAACATCTCTTCGGTGTATTTACCGAAGAGACGGCCGAGAGTCCCATGCTGGGGCTTTGGCTGATGCTCATATGAGTACAGACTGAACATGGAGTTCAATCCGGGCATACCCCCTCTTGACGGGATGCCTGATTTAGGAGTACTCACATGAGTATGGTATCTACGACGACTTCCTCCTTCGACCGCATGGACGCCTTCTGCCGCGGCGCTTTCGGCGTGCTGTTCGGCGAGCGGATCACGGCTCTCCGCGAGGAGCAGGAGCTGACCATCGAGCAGGCCGCCGGCCGCGCCGACATGACCCCGTTCGAGTGGCTCAGGGTGGAGCGGGGCAGGGTGCCGGAGAGCTGGGAACTGGCCTCTCGGATGGCCGATGCCCTCGGGATCAGCCACTTCGAGATGGCCGCGCTCGTCATGCGTCATTCCAAGGCCTGGGGAGAGGACGGGAAGGTACCGGAGGAGATTAGCCAAATCTACTCATAACCGTATAGACTCACCCCCGAAAGGGGGTGAGCCAGATCAAAGTCTCAGAACAGAAGGTGAAAAGAATGAACCTGAACGTTCCCATCGAGTTGCATAACGCCTTCAAGGCGACGACTGCCGCCCAGGGGTTGAACATGACCGATGTCCTGATGGAGTTCATCAAGGACTACGTCATGAAGAGCTCCCCGGGCCGCACCGGATCCAAAGGGCGGCGCCGGTGAAACGGGCCGCCCTCTACATGAGAGTGAGCACTGTGGACCAGAATCCTCAGACTCAACTCCTGGACCTCCGCACCATGGCCGCCCAGCGCGGCTATGAGGTCGTCGCGGAGTTTACTGACAAGATCTCCGGCACGAAGGCGCGCCGGCCAGGCCTGGACGAGCTGATGCGGGATGCCAAGCGTGGCCGCTTCGACATCGTGCTCGTCTGGGCCTGCGATCGCATCGCCCGCTCGACCAGGCACTTCCTTGAAGTCTTGGACGAGATGAACCGGCTGGGAGTGGAGTTCGTCAGCTTCCGCGAACAGATCGACACGGGCGGACCACTGGGCCGTGCCATCGTCGTCATCATCGGGGCGATCGCGGAGTTGGAACGCTCGCTCATCGTTGAGCGCGTCCGCAGCGGGATGCGGAGGGCGCGCCTTGAAGGGCGCCACATCGGAAGACCGGCGCTCGATCTCGATCGCGAGGCTATCTGTCGAGACCGGAAGCGCGGCATGAGCCTTGGCCAGCTGGCCAGAGAACACCGCGCATCCAGAGCCACCATCCACCGCGTGCTGCATGAGCACGTTCGAACCGCGCAGGAGGAAGTCGCATGATCGAACAACCGGCAGACTTCATCCCCATCTGGATGCTGCTATCGGCAGCCTTCGGGTTCCTTGTCGGCGAAGCCTGCGGCGACCTGGCCCGTCATCGCAAGTGCCTCGAGGAAAACAACGCCGATCTTCGCGATCAACTCCAACAGGCCCAGGCTTACCCTCCAGACCTGCACCGGGAACTGGAGCAGCAGCGCAAAGTCGTCAACGACATCCACAAGCGCATACTGGCCGTTTCAAAAGGGCTCGAAAAACCCACCCCCTAAACCACACAAAATACTCAGCCGGATCTCCGAGATCCGGCTGTTCTTTAAGGTGTGGGTTAGAGAACAGCTATTTCCTGATTTCGGCCACGTTCTCTTCTTGTAGTTGGTACCGCCGGAAATAGCTCCCTTCGACTCCCTCTCGATTCATGGCTAACTTTCACCTCCACACCTTAGCTAATACAGTTTTAGTTCGTAGAGCGTGCCGCCACTGTTGTTGAAGCCCGCTGGGCTGCCGTTGCCGCCATAGATCGCTATACCAATGAGCCTGTTTCCGTCGTCCAGTATCAGGCCGTCGTCCGGGATCGCACCATCGTAATTGGCTCCGGTTGTTGCATCCGTTGCACTAAAGGCGTGCAGAACGTCGAAGCGATCGTCTTCCCGGATGCTGTAAATCACGCCGTTGCCGTTTGTACCCCCTGCGTTGGCGTTCGAATAGAGAGTTCCATTTGGTCCAAGAGCCAGCGGGCCATCCGGGTACGCCCCATCCCAATTCTGGCCAGCCGAGTTGACGGCGCTGAAGTCGTGCACAACGTCGACCACACCGGGCGCCCAGAGGGAATAGCGGAACACAACGCCATTGCCATTTGTCCCGCCGTAAAACGCCGCGCCATAAAAAACCCCCGGCTTCGCTTCAACCAGCGGCTCGTAGCAATCGGCGCCATCCGTGTTCTGGCCGCTTGCGTTCGTCTGACTGAACGTGTAAAGCACCTGAAAATCCTGATCCCATGGCGCCATCCGATACAGGATTCCTGAGGGCAAAGGCCCAGGAGGCAGAGAGGTAGCCGGCCACACCGCGCAACCATAAAGGTATCCGTCCATTCCCTGCGTCAACGATGCTGCGTGGCCTTCTTCGGCGGTGAACTGATGCATCACCGTGAGGTTGCCCTTGCCATCGATCATCCACGCAACCCCGCAACCATGCGTGAAGAGGCATGTATTTAGCCCGCCGGTGCGGGTGGTCCCGTAAAGGTTGCCGTCCCTTCCGACGACAATGGTGCGTAGTGGACCCGCTCCGTCTAGGTTGTGTCCATTCGCATCTAGGGCGCTGAATGCGTGGAGCACAGTGAACTCACCGGATGTCGTGATTTTGAAGACCGTGCCGTTGCCGTTCGCGCCGCCTAAATAAGCCATGCCGTATAACACACCGTTGGGACCGGCTGTCAGTCCATTGCCCGGAAAGGCTCCGTCCGCATTGTCTCCATTGGCATCCGTCGCGCCGAAGGTATGCAGGACTGTGTACTGATGCAATTCACGATCGAACCGATAGATGACGCCGTTGCCAAACTGGCCACCGTCGCTAGTCATCCCGTAAATGGCGCCGTCTGGGCCGAGAGCCGGCGTGGTGTCTGGTTGAGAGCCCAAAAAGCTCGTGAAGGTTGTGGCGGCTGGAGCTTCGAATTTGTAGAGCGTCGAAAACCTGCTGCCTGATGGAGTTTGTGCTCCGGCGTGAGCAGTTGTGGACAGACAGACAACCACGCATGCCGCGATGGAAAAAAATGCGATCTGCTTTGTCATGTTAGATGGCTCCCTTGGTTGGCTCGAATGTGGAGGTATCGGGCCGCAGGAGAGCTAAGCGGAAGCTTACCCCGCTTGCGGCTCATGGACTTAGGGTGATCAGAACCCCCGGCTGGAGCCGGAGAATGTCAGTGCGCACAGAACTCCTGTGAGCCGCGCCAAAATCTCGTGGTGGCCCAGGACGCTCTACGGTACACTTTCGGCATTCCCCGTCCAGCACGGTTCGCCGGACTGGGAGCCCACGCCTGGCGAAATGCCGAAACACAAAGGAAGCAACCAAGCGTGAGTTCCAGGGGCCCTGCGATGGAGCGACTCTAAGTCAATCCCCGCGCAGTCGTCTTTCTAAACTCCTGAACTGTTTCTGAAGAAGTTGTGATGGCGCCAACAATCGCAACAAAATCGCTCGTTTTCAGATTCGCGGATGTCACCGTGCGCGAACGGGAGTTCGCGATCCTGAGAGCAGGACAGGTTCAGCAAGTGGAACCGAAAGCCTTCCGGGTTCTGCTGGTGCTAATCCAGAATCCGAACAAGCTGATCGCGAAAGAAGAACTGTTGACCTGGGTTTGGGGAGAGACGGCTGTTACGGAGAATTCCCTCGCCCGCAACATTGCACTGCTCCGTCGACTCCTGGGCGACGACCCACGTGAGCCACGCTTTATCGAGACGGTATCCAGCATAGGTTATCGGTTCCTGTACGAGGCGGAGGTTTCAAGAAAGCGCTTCCGGGAGTCTGGAGCCAGGCTGTCAGCCGTCCCTGAATGGAAAAGCAGCGGAGGTCGCACCGCACCCCAAGGCGAGCTCGCTTAGACGCAGATTATGGCTTTCAGCCGGAGCCATTTCGGCTGTAGTCACCGCGATTGCGGCTTGGTCGCTGTTCTCGCCGCGCTCCCGGCCCAAGGTCACGAACATCACGCAGATCACGAACGACGGCAACCCGAAGGACTGGTACGTAACCGACGGTTCGCGGATCTATTACAGTTCTGCAGCCAAAGAGGGCCTTAGGTTCTACCAGGTCAGTACGCAGGGCGGCGATCCGACCCCCATGAGGGAATTGGATGGAATGCTCCCCCTTGACATCTCTGTCGACCGATCTGAACTGCTGCTTTCGCGTGCCGATGATCACACACTCTGGGTGGCCTCTGTGGTTGGCACGGCGCCGCATCCTCTGGCCGGGCTGGTTGCAGGCGAAGCGAAGTGGTCTCCTTCGGGAGCCCAGATCGCCTATGTTCCCTTCGATTCACAGAAGGAAATCCGGATCGCACGGAGCGATGGCAGCGATTCGCGGACGCTTGGCGACTGCGGAGGGCATGACCTATGGTCCCAGCTGGTACCCCGACGAAAGCAAGCTCGTCTTCTCGGTCTTTACGGAGGAAACTGCAAGTCTCTGGGAAGTCTCTGCGAATAGCAGTGGCCTGCACAGGCTGTTTCCTCAATGGACGGATTATTCCCAATGGTATGGTTCCTGGACTCAGGATCGAAAGTACTTCGTCTTCATGGCGGCGGAACATGCTCGTTCGAATCAGTGGGATATCTGGGCGGTAAAACGAGATGGAGGCCCCTTTGGATTATCCAGGAATACCCCGGTCCGGTTGACCACCGGACCATTGCGCGCAAACTATCCTGTACTCAGCCCCGCCGGCAAGCGCATCCTTTTTCAAGGTGTACTCGACCGCGTTGAACTGGCTCGCTACGATCTAAAGACCAAGCAATGGGTCTCCTACCTCTCCGGACTCTGGCCGAACAATTGGATTTCTCCGGTGATGGGAAATTGCTGGCCTACAGCAGTTACCCTGAAAGATATCTTTTTCGAAGCGATACGGATGGAGGCCACAAACTGCAACTGATGCCGCCTCCTTTTCAGGGCATCAACCCCCGTTTCTCGCCGGACGGCGCGAAGATTGCATTTGCTGCATCGCGTCCCGGCGAGCCGTCGCGGGCATACGTGGAATCGTCCGAAGGCGGTGGGCTGCGCAAACTCACCAATGGAGAGTGCGGACGAGATGGAGAATCGGATCCGGTGTGGTCGCCTGACGGCACCTTCCTCGTTTTCGGCTGCCTTCCTGAAAGCCAGGGGCTGAACAGGGACACCACTGTACTCAGGATGATTGATCTGAAGACCGGTGAGATTTCGGTATTGCCGGGTTCGCAGGGACTCTGGTCTCCTCGCTGGTCGCCCAACGGTCGGTTTCTGCTTGCACTATCTTTTCCGCTGCCAGTAGCTCTCGTCCTCTACGATATGCAGACCCACGAGCAGCGGAAGCTTTTCGCTTCGAAGAATGGCGGGTGGCCAGCTTGGTCTCGGGACAGCCAGTACGCGTACGTCGAGGACGGAAGCACCGAATACCGCGTGAGGGTCAGCGACGGGGCCGTGGAACCTGCTGCCGATTTGACCGGTTTGAAATCATCATGGGCGGGAATCACACCCGATGGTTCGGTGATCGCGGTCAGAAACGCGGGTAATGAAGAGATCTACGCACTTGACTGGGACGCGCCGTAACCAGGCACACGGCATTAGTGCCCCGCCCCAATCCGCCATGCCCCCAACAGGACCACGATGAGCAGCTGTTCTCTAACCCACACCTTTAAAGAACAGCCGGATCTCGGAGATCCGGCTGAGTATTTTGTGTGGTTTAGGGGGTGGGTTTTTCGAGCCCTTTTGAAACGGCCAGTATGCGCTTGTGGATGTCGTTGACGACTTTGCGCTGCTGCTCCAGTTCCCGGTGCAGGTCTGGAGGGTAAGCCTGGGCCTGTTGGAGTTGATCGCGAAGATCGGCGTTGTTTTCCTCGAGGCACTTGCGATGACGGGCCAGGTCGCCGCAGGCTTCGCCGACAAGGAACCCGAAGGCTGCCGATAGCAGCATCCAGATGGGGATGAAGTCTGCCGGTTGTTCGATCATGCGACTTCCTCCTGCGCGGTTCGAACGTGCTCATGCAGCACGCGGTGGATGGTGGCTCTGGATGCGCGGTGTTCTCTGGCCAGCTGGCCAAGGCTCATGCCGCGCTTCCGGTCTCGACAGATAGCCTCGCGATCGAGATCGAGCGCCGGTCTTCCGATGTGGCGCCCTTCAAGGCGCGCCCTCCGCATCCCGCTGCGGACGCGCTCAACGATGAGCGAGCGTTCCAACTCCGCGATCGCCCCGATGATGACGACGATGGCACGGCCCAGTGGTCCGCCCGTGTCGATCTGTTCGCGGAAGCTGACGAACTCCACTCCCAGCCGGTTCATCTCGTCCAAGACTTCAAGGAAGTGCCTGGTCGAGCGGGCGATGCGATCGCAGGCCCAGACGAGCACGATGTCGAAGCGGCCACGCTTGGCATCCCGCATCAGCTCGTCCAGGCCTGGCCGGCGCGCCTTCGTGCCGGAGATCTTGTCAGTAAACTCCGCGACGACCTCATAGCCGCGCTGGGCGGCCATGGTGCGGAGGTCCAGGAGTTGAGTCTGAGGATTCTGGTCCACAGTGCTCACTCTCATGTAGAGGGCGGCCCGTTTCACCGGCGCCGCCCTTTGGATCCGGTGCGGCCCGGGGCAGCTCTTCATGACGTAGTCCTTGATGAACTCCATCAGGACATCGGTCATGTTCAACCCCTGGGCGGCAGTCGTCGCCTTGAAGGCGTTATGCAACTCGATGGGAACGTTCAGGTTCATTCTTTTCACCTTCTGTTCTGAGACTTTGATCTGGCTCACCCCCTTTCGGGGGTGAGTCTATACGGTTATGAGTAGATTTGGCTAATCTCCTCCGGTACCTTCCCGTCCTCTCCCCAGGCCTTGGAATGACGCATGACGAGCGCGGCCATCTCGAAGTGGCTGATCCCGAGGGCATCGGCCATCCGAGAGGCCAGTTCCCAGCTCTCCGGCACCCTGCCCCGCTCCACCCTGAGCCACTCGAACGGGGTCATGTCGGCGCCGGCCGGCGGCCTGCTCGATGGTCAGTCTCCTGCTCCTCGCGGAGAGCCGTGATCCGCTCGCCGAACAGCACGCCGAAAGCGCCGCGGCAGAAGGCGTCCATGCGGTCGAAGGAGGAAGTCGTCGTAGATACCATACTCATGTGAGTACTCCTAAATCAGGCATCCCGTCAAGAGGGGGTATGCCCGGATTGAACTCCATGTTCAGTCTGTACTCATATGAGCATCAGCCAAAGCCCCAGCATGGGACTCTCGGCCGTCTCTTCGGTAAATACACCGAAGAGATGTTCTTCGAAGGGGATCAGCATCCGCTGAACCCCATGCGCTATGTTCCAACACCCTTCCACACCAAGTTCGCTCAGGAACGTACGGCTCTATCGCAGTACATCCAGCAGGAAGCCATCGGCACCCGCATGCGCCGGTGGGACAGGCCCATTCATGACTTTCTGGCGCCCTACTTCCGCGGCGCGATCGCTCGCGTCACCGGCGAGGATGTCATCCCCAAGGAGATCCAGCACCGCAGGGACCTGGACACGCTGACGGATATGCTCACATGACTAGGTCCCTTCCTTCCCGCGCAGCACATATTTTTCGCGCGCGCGCGGAAGGAGGGGCCCACCAGACCGAGTGGAGACTGCCCCGGCAGTCGCCGGCACGGCATCTCCCGCGGGAGTCCTGGCCACCAGCGGGGTTCTTCCCTCTGTCTATGTATAAGGTGAAGCGGAGAGAAACAACCGTGCCTAAAACTGATCAGCAGGAGAGGACGGCGGCGTCAGGGAGAGTCGAAAGGGGATGGGCGGGGTCGGAACAGGGAGGGATGCGTTAACCGGCAGACAGAGTATCGGGGGCTATATTTTCTGCGCCGCCCCGCCCCCCGGATCTCAACTTACGGTTGGGAGATTTCCGCCGAAACAGCAGGGGAACATACTTCCCCTATCTCTCACAATATGTTATTTACCACTTCTAAAATGACCACTGATACTTACTGGCCACACGGCCCCGCTCCAGTATAGCCACTTTGCTACAAAATCCCGATGCAACGGAGTTGTTGGACACCAAGCACCGGGGGGATTCTGAACGATGATTCTCAACGCCAGCGGCCTGGCAGGGTGGACTCCCGCCGCGCCTCTTCCCTGCGCCGGCTCCTCCTCGTCGATCAGCTTTTGCCCCGCCTCGTCTACCGCCAGCTTCACCGTCCAGGGGTTCTTGTACGTGGTCGTGATCTTGTTCAGGAACCAGCCCCGCTGCGCTCTGCGCTTGCGCTCAACCCGCTGAAGATGACCGAACGGGAACTCCACCTCCTCGCCACGGATCAGCGCCTCGGCAATCAAAGTGAATACCAGGTTCACCAACTCGACTGCGAGGCGACGCGAAAAGCCCAGCTACCGCAGCTTCTCCTCCAATACTGATGACGGATCAGCCTACCGACGTGCAGGACAGGGGCAGATCGTTGGATACTGAGGCGTTTTCGGGGAGTAATCGTGAAAGTTGCGCTTAACTGGCGCTTAATGAGTGCATTGGTTGTTGCCAAGAACCTCCAATTATTGGTTTTCGTGCCTTCGGAGCGTGGCGAATGGTCTAATTAATAGTGACTTTGCAGATTTCACTGCATTACAGGTATATACTGGCCGCGTTCGGCTTCCCGTGCTCGTCGTTTAAATTCACTCACGAACTGCAGGGCCACAGGTAGAGAGATCGGAGAAACCCGATTCCCTCGATTTGCTCGCAAGCCAGACGTTTTCCCGCCCACGCGCCGCTGAAATGATAGGCATGATACGGGGCTAAAGCGTCGAGAACACGAACAACAAATCATGTCAATTTAGGAAGATGATTCGCGGCTCCGCTCAGGGCGAAGCGAATGGACTTCCTGATCAAAACGAGGTATTCGCTGGGAGTTCCTCCAAGCTGCCCGTGGACCCCGTTTAGAGGAGCACGACCGGCAGATGGCATCGTTCGCAAAAGGTATCGAACGTCGCGCCTTAGGGAACATGTGCTTCCGTTGGCTGACGCCCGCATTCAACAAACTATGATTTTCGATTCGGTTGAACGCAGAGGAGGAAAGAACATGGCTAATGCGACCTATGAAGTCCAAGCTAACGACGCCGCCAGCGAGGCGAGCGTCGCGAAAGTCGACATGAAATTCGAAATCGTCGTTATTCCCGTCATGGATGTCGATCGCGCGAAGGAGTTCTACGCGAAGCTCGGGTGGCGACTCGACGGCGACTACGACAACGGTAAGGACTTTCGCGTAATTCAGTTCACGCCGCTTGGCTCCGCCTGCTCGGTCATCTTCGGCAAGAACGTCACCGGCGCGGCTCCCGGCTCGGCTCAGGGCCTGTATCTGATCGTCGCTGACATCGAGCCCGCGCGCAAGAATCTGCTCCGTCGCGGCGTTGAGGTCAGCGAAGTGTTCCACGGCGCCGGCGACGTGTACGCTGGCCCTGACGAGCCCTACCTTTTTGGGAGGGTCCGGGTCAACGGTCCTGATCCCGAGCATCGCAGCTACCGCTCGTTCGCCTCGTTCCGCGATCCGGACGGGAACGGCTGGCTGTTCCAGGAAATCACGACGCGGCTTCCCGGCCGCATCGACTCGACGGCAACGACCTTTGCATCGGCCAACGATCTGGCAAGCGCGTTTCGGCGTGCGGAGGCCGCCCACGGCGAGCACGAGAAGCGCACCGAGCAGCGCGACGCGAACTGGCCAGAATGGTACGCCGCTTACATGGTCGCGGAGCAGTCCGGCAAGAGCTGCCGCAATGAACGACTACGACGCGACCGACATCGTCCCGGTGGAAAGTCGCGGCTCGATCGCGAATTTCTGGAGGAATCATGAGCACCGCAACAACCACCGTTCCCGTCCGGCGCGAACCGGAACTCCTCGGGCAAGCTGTCGTTGTAATCGGCGGCAGCGCCGGTATTGGGCTCGAAACGGCCCGACGGGC
>CAVZDT010000027.1:0-330933 GCA_963774175.1 uncultured Acidobacteriaceae bacterium | reverse complement strand
CAAGGAAGTGGACCACTTCGCCGAGCCCACCAAACCCATCCAGAACGCGGTGGCGGAGCTTACCGCTCCCGGCGACAACGAGCTCGAAAAGGCCCGTAAGCTCTACAAGGCCGTACAGGCTCTCGATAACACCGATTACACGCGCAAGAAGGGCGCGGTAGAGCTGAAGGCCATGGGACTGCGCGTGGCGAAGCGCGCGGAAGATACCCTGGCCCAGAAGAGCGGATCCAGCGAGGACATCGCGCTTTTGTATCTCGCAATGTTGAGAGCTGCGGGACTCACAGCCTGGGACATGAAGGTGGTGGACCGCGAACGGGGAGTTTTTGCGCCCGGCTATCTGGATTTCAATCAGCTTGATGACGACATCATCATTCTGAGTACAGGCGGAAAAGAGATCTTCCTTGATCCGGGCGAGAAGATGTGTCCATTTCAGTTGCTTGGCTGGCGGCGCGCAGGAGCCGGCGGAATCCGTGAGACCGCAAGCAATCCTGCTCCGGCCAATTCTCCGCTGTTGCCGTACACCGCGAACGAAATCCAGCGTACCGGCACCGTGTATCTCGATGAGCATGGAGGCATGACCGGGCAATTTCGCTACCTGATGAGAGGCCAGCAAGCGATCTTCTGGCGCCAGCGGGCGATTCTCGAAGATCAGGACGAGGTGAAAAAGCGCTTTGATCGCATGCTGCAGGGCACGATGCCTGAAGGCGTTGAAGCGCATATCGATCACTTCCTCGGCCTTGATGATCCTGACCTCAACCTCATTGCGGTCATCACGGCGAAGGGGACCGTCGGAACCTTTACGTCGAAGCGCCTGCTGCTTCCCGGATTCTTTTTCGAGTCTCGGGCGCATCGGCCATTCGTAAATCAACCCCAGCGCCAAAGCATCGTCGATATGCATTATGGCGAGCGAGAGATCGACCAGATCATCTACCAGTTTCCCGCTACGCTCAAGGTGGAGGGTGCTCCGCAGGAAACCAAGATCCCGTTTCCCGGGCAGGCGGTTCTTGACACCAAGGTAGTGCAGGCTCCCGGCGAGGTTACGGTGGCGCGATCCCTGGCGCGGGCATTCACATTTCTGAAACCCGATCAATACCAGGATCTGCGCACCTTCTATCAGAAGGTGGACGCCAACGACCAGGAGCAGGTTGTCCTTACCATCGGTGCAGAACAAAAGGGGAATTGATGGCTCGAAGATCGTGCAAGCTGTATCGGTTCGCAACGCCCCTCATGCTCGTCGCGTTTGCTGGCGGGGCGGCCAGGCTTGCCGCAAAGGAAAAGCCCGTTCCTGCACCGGACTGGGGTGTGAATGCCGCGAAACTGGCGACCCCCGAAACCGCAAAAGATGCTTCCGCCGTCCTTCTGCTTCACGAGTTCGTGATTACGGTCGATGACCAAAATCATGCCGTCGAGCGCGAGCGAAGCGCATTACGCATTCTGAAGCCGCAAGGGCGCGGGCACGCTCATTGCGCCATTGGCTACGACGTCGACGAGAAGCTCAACTACTTTCATTCCTGGACCATCACGCCCGATGGACGCCAATTCCAGGCAGCGGAAACGGACTTTGTGGATCATGGCGCCTACGCAAGTGCCGTTCTGCAGTTCACTGAGCGCATTCGTGTCGTCAATCCGCCGGCAAGCGATCCCGGTTCAGTCGTGATCTGCGAGACCGAGGAACGACTGAGGCCATATATGAACGAAGAGGAATGGCCTATACAATCCACCATTCCGATCGTCGATCAATCGCTGGAATTGGCCCTTCCGCCTGGCGGGCACTACGCGGAGTCCTGGCGCCGGTACGATCCGGTGAAGCCGACGGAGGTTGCTCCCAACCGTCTCCGTTGGGAGATCAAGGATATGCCGGCCCTCGATCTTGAGAACCAGCACGCCACTCCTTACTGGGCCGCGCTGCAAGCCCGCATGTCAATCAAGTGGGGAGATACGGCCGTGAAGGGCACAGACAACCAATGGCGCGCCGTGGGGTAGTGGATAGATCAACTCGAGGAACATCGAACCGATCCAACTCCGGAAATCATCGCAAAGACGCGGGAGTTGGTTGCCGGCGCACCTGATTTCTACACGAAACTGAGCAGGATCACCGAGTTTATTCAAGGCCACATTCGCTACTTCGTCATTGAATCAGGAATTGGCGGCCTTCAGGCGCATCCGGCAGGAGACATCTTCCGCAACGAATATGGGGATTGCAAGGATAAGACGACGCTGCTGATCTCAATGCTGCAGGTGATCGGAGTAAAAGCCCACTACCTTCACGTGGACAGCCGTCGCGGCGTGATCGATCCGAATGAGCCGTCGTTTATCGGCAACCACATGATTACCGCGATTGAGTTGCCCGCGGGCGAGAACGATCCTCGCCTGCTTGCGCGCACAAAGATGGCGAGCGGCACAGAACTGCTCATCTTCGATCCGACAGATGAGGCTACACCGGTCGGGCTCATTCGTTCCGAGCTTCAGGGCGGCTTCGGAAACCTCGCATACGGGCAGAACAGCGAGGTGCTGCGCATGCCGCTGATGCCGCCGGATGCGGAAGGTGAAGTGCGCAAGGGCGAATTTACCCTGGGTGCGGACGGAACTCTCGAGGGCACGATTACGGAAGACTTCTCAGGAGACGAGGCGACCCGAGAGCGGATGTTCATCAAGCGGAATGCGCAGAAGGAACTGCGCGAACGGCTCGAAAAGACATTCAGCGCCGATCTGCCGGGGTTCACGCTGAAGGACTTTGGCTTCAACGGAACAGAGCAGCTTGATAAGCCGCTCAACCTTGAAATCCATCTCGCCGCGATGAATTACGCGCACCCCTCCGGTCCGCTGCTGGTATTGCGGCCCCGCATTCTCGGCAGCCATGCTCATATCGTTCCTGAAGTGATGGAGGGAAAGCCGCGCACCTATCCTATTGAGCTCGGCCATCCGGGACGATGGCATGATGTGTTCGATGTTGCTGTTCCCGCGGGATACACCGTGGACGATATTCCCGACCCCGTGAAAATTGATCTCGATTTCGCCAGCTTCCACGCGTCTGTTTCATCGAAGGACGGCCATCTGCACTACGAGAGTGAATACGTGGTGCGTGATGTCGAGATCCCGCCTTCAAAGGCAAATGAGTTCAGAAACCTGGAGACGGCGATCCTCTCCTACGAAAAGAGCTCGGCTGTATTGAAGAAGGAGTGAGCTTTCAGTTCTCAGCTGGCTGGATCCGGATTGGATTGGGGCGCAAACCAGCTGGCCGCATATCCGACCACGAATGTCGCGATGCCGCCAAGAAGGGCATACCAGGTAAACGCCACGTCGGTGCGCAGCCATAGATAGAGATTCAGGCTGAAGCCCACGATCATGCCCGCCATCGCGCCGGTTTCCGACGCCTTGCGCGTGAGCACGCCGAGAAGAAAAGCACCCAGCAGAGCTCCGTAGGCCACGGAAGCAATGGTCAGGCCAACCTCAAGCACCCTGCCGCCGTGCCTTGCGAGCAACGCAAGCAAAAACAGAACCACAGCCCACGCGACTGTCGAATACCGCGAAAGCTGAACACGGCGGCCCTCTGTCGATTGAGGCCGGAAGCGGCCATAGAAGTCCACGATTGTCGTCGATGAAAGCGAGTTGAGAGCGGCGCTCAGGTTCGACATCGCCGCTGCCAGAATCGCCGCGATCAGCAAACCGCTCAGGCCGTGCGGCATGTGCGACACGATGAATTCCGGAAAGATGGTGTCGGTTCGGCTGAAGTGTTGTCCCGAAGGAACAGTACTGTAAAACACAAACAGCAGCGCCCCCATCAGCAGGAATAATGAGAATTGTGCAAGGACGAAGACGCCGCTTGACACCAGAGCGGTCTGCGACTGGCGCTCGTTGCGTGCAGCCAGCAGCCGCTGCACAATCAGTTGATCGGTGCCGTGGCTGGCAATCGTAAAGAAAGTGCCGCCGATGACGCCGGACCACAACGTGTAGGTGGTCGTCAGGTTCAAATGCAAATCGAAGATGCGAAATTTACCCGCATTCCCCGCAACCGTCGACGCGGTCGTCCATCCGCCGGGCACCAGGTGCAGAATGATGAAGAGTGCCGCAACCGTAGCCGTCACATAGATGGCGAGCTGCACAACATCGGTCCAGATGACTGCAGCCATGCCGCCTTCAAATGTATAGATGAGCGTGAGCAGCACAACAATGGCAATGGTGCAGGCGTCGCGCGAGAAGTCGCTCACGCCGGCGACTAATCCGCCGAGGGCCACCCGCACCACGATGGCCACCGCAAACACGCGCACGCCTTCAGCCGCGGCCCGTGTCGCCAGAAAGATCCCTGCCGTCAGCGTCCGCAGCCGCTGCCCGAATCGGCGCTCGATCAGCTGATACGCCGTCACCATCTCGCCGCGAAAATATTGCGGGATGAGCACAAGGCTCACCACCACGCGCCCGATCAGGTAGCCGAACACCAGTTGCAGGAACCGGAAGTCCTTGTCATACGCCATGCCGGGCACGCTGATGATCGTAAGCGTGCTGGTCTCCGCCGCCACAATCGAAAGCGAAATCGCCCACCAGGGAGCCGACTTGTCCGCGAGAAAATAGTCCTTCAGCGTCCGTTGACGGCCTCGAAACCTGAGGCCGAACATGGTTACGCCCGCCAGGTAGACGGCAATCACTCCCAGATCCAGCGGGTTTAACCCCATGGCGGATTTCCCTTTTTCATCAGGCTCAATCTCGTTGAAAGATGCTTCTAATCCGCGGCCATGTCCTTGCCTTTGACCTCATGTCCCAGCGACGCCAGCACCGCCAGCGACAGCGCCACGATGACCACCGTGATCGCCAGCACATTGCGGATAGCTTCCCCACTTCTCCGCCGCCAGCGCCTGCGCCTTCGCATTCCACGAGGTCACGAGCCCGCCAAGTTGATACGCCAGCCCCGGCGCCGTGGCCCGCACCGGTGCCGGCGTCAACTCGGCGAGATACGCCGGCACCACTCCCCACGCGCCCTGCACCATGAACTGCATCACGCACCGCGCCCGTGGCCAGCGTCATGGCCGAGTGCCCATACGCCCACGCCGGAATCGGCAAGCAGCGAGAGCAGCGCCGCGGTGATAATCGCGCGCTTGCGTCCCCACTTCTCGATAGCGTGCCGAACACAAATCCGCCGGCGATCGGCGCAAATCCGTAAAGCACTCCGATCGGTCCCGACCGCCTCCGGGCGAGAGCTCCATCTGCACTTCGAGAAACGTCGGATACACATCCTGCGTGCCGTGCGAGAACGTCATGAAAGCCGTCATCAGCAGAATCAGGAACAGAAACGTCGGCAGAAAGACTTCAGCGATGCGAGGCTTTTTCGCATACGAAGCCTTAGCCGGATCGGCGCGGCGCTTTGCGTTCGCCTCGCCAGCCACACCGGCGACTCCGGCACGCGCGCCTGCACATAGAACACCAGCAGCGCCGGCGATGCGCCAAGCATGAACAGTCCGCGCCAGCCGATCGCGGGGACAATCGTGATCCCGTGCCATTGCGTCCCCGCAAACAGACAGCGCGAATGCCGCCGACGCCAGAATCGATCCGAATGCGTATCCCTCCTGCAGAATTCCGGAGAAGCCGCCGCGGCCCTCCTTCGGCAGCGTCTCAAACGCCAGCGCCGCGCCCACGCCCCACTCGCCGCCCATGGCGATGCCGAACAGCGCGCGCAAGCACCAGCAGCACGCGCAGCGAAGGCGCAAACGCGCAGGCCAGTTCGATGACCGAGAAGCTGAGAATGTTGAACATCAGCACCGGCCGGCGTCCGTAACGATCCGCCAGCATCCCGAACAGCAGCGCGCCCACCGGCCGAAACGCCTGCGTCAGAAACACCGCGCTCAGCACGTCCGAGGGCTTGGCTCTGAAGTCCGCCGAGATCGCCTTGACGCAGAAGATCAGCAGAAAGAAGTCGAGGCTGTCCAGCGTCCAGCCGAGAAACGCGGCGATGAAGGTATGGCGCTGAGTTGAGGTCAGGCCCTGGAAATCGCGGACAAAAGACATTAGCGGGAGGATACAACAGGGGACAGCGGGCAGGGGTCAGGGATCAGAGATCAGGGACTAGAACTGGTTGCATGAGATCAGGGACTAGAACTGGTTGCATAAATGGTTTTGTAAAAGGGCACGACTTCAGTCGTGCCGCAAATTCGCCAATAGAATTGCGGGCTTTAGCCCCTGAGGGATGATTCCGTCCGACTCCAAGGGATTTATACAACAAGTTCTAGGAATAGGATGAGGGACGAGGGATTGGAGGGCAGGCCTCGAGAAGAAGTACCTCCGCAAGCTGTTCAGTCTCGCAGGAAGACGTTCAACAGCGATTTGCGGACGCGGATCTGGTTGTCGTATTCGATGAAGCCAAGCTTGCGGAAGCGGTTCATGAAGGTGTTCACGCGCGGCCGGGTGCTGCCGATCATGCTTGCCAGGGCTTCCTGCGAGATTTGCGGGATAACGCTCTCGTCGTCCTTGCTTCTGCCATATTCCGCCAGCAGCAGAAGCAGGCGGGCCAGGCGCTTTTCGGCGCGATTGAAGAGCTGATCGACCAGGTCGGCCTGGGTCTTCATGGTGCAGGCCAGCAGAAACGACGAGAACTGGTAAGAGAAATCGCGGTCTTCCTTCATCAGCCGCAGAAACTCGGCGCGCGTGATCCGGATCGCAGTGCTTTCCGTCAAGGCAATCGCCGTGGTGATGCGCAATCCAGGTTCGGCGGCCATCGCCTTTTCCCCGAAGAAGTCGCCCGCCAGCACCAGGCGGATGGTGGCCTCTTTCCCGCCCGATGAAACCACTGAGATCTTTGCGCGTCCCCTTTTCAAATAGAAGACGCAGTCTGCCGGATCGCCCTGGCGAAAAAAAAGATGTCCTTTGGCGACGGTAAGGATTTTCCGTCCGGGACACGCGTGCATCAGGAACGTTTCGATGTCAAATGCGGCTGGGCGAGCGGTGGCCATTGGGGATGCGTATACCGATGATTCTACGGCAAGGACAGAGAAGGTGGACCCCCTCGAGTGGTTCCGTCTCACCCCCCGGATTCAGCAAACCCGGTTTTGCGATAGGAACCGGCCTCCCGTTGCAAGTGAGGTTACTTTCGTTGAAAAACCGAAGAGCCCTGTTCCAAAAGGAACAGCCCGGCGCAATTCCTTATTTCAAACTTTTATCAGCGCCAGGTTTCTCCTGCTTGCACCGGGACAACCTGCAAAGCAATTTGCGACCGCGTGCCGCCAGGGGATCCGGAAAATCCGGACGGGGGCGTGGAAAAAAGAAGCGCTTTTGAAGGAGTATTGCCTTGGATCGACAAACGAGATTCTCAATCCCTGTTGTGGTGCTTGCCTCAATCGTCATGATGGCAGGATGCAAGCACAAGATACAAACACCCGTAGCCACTGCGCCGCCGCCTGCCCCGGCGCCAACCGCGAACATTTCGGCTTCCCCTTCTGCCGTAACCGCCGGTGACCAGGTCACGCTCACCTGGAACACCACCAACGCGAGCAGTGCCACGATTGACGGACTCGGAGTTGTTGCCGCTTCCGGTACCAAGACCGTCACGCCCAGTGCTTCGACCACCTATCACCTGCTGGCGCGAGGCAATGGAGGCACGGCGGACGCATACGGCCGCGTGACCGTGAACCAGCCGCCCGTGGCCGCCGCGCCTGCTTCCGGCATGACCGAGGAGCAGGAATTCATGGCGCACGTCAAAGACATCTTCTTTGACTACGACAAGTACGACGTCCGCAATGGCGACGAATCTGTTTTGTCGCAGGATGCAGCTTTCCTCAAGAACCATCCTGAAATGAAGGTGGTCATCGGCGGTTATTGCGACGAGCGGGGCTCAGACGAATACAACCTCTCGCTCGGGCAGGACCGCGCTGCTTCCGCTCAGAAGTTGCTGATCGCTTCAGGCGTCAGTGCGAATCGTATCCGCGTCGTCAGCTACGGCAAGGAGAAGCCCTTCTGCACCGATGACACTGAAAACTGCTGGCAGGCGAATCGTCGCGCCGGCTTTGCGCTCGATCGGTAAAACATCACTGTTTTTTTCGTGCACCACTGTTTTTTTCATGCTCCGCGAAACTGCTCAGCACACTGGGCAGTTCGCGGAGCCTTTCTTTGGTGCGTTCGACGTTGCCCATTTCAGATCCCGGACTGAGGACTTCAATCCTGCTGTAACTACCGCCGGCATGCGTTGATGAATTGCGCGCGCGACGCCGGCGCAGCGCCGATTCGACACACCAGCACGTCAAAAGTTGCGCATATTTATTTCGCATGGACCTCCGCAACCTTCTCGCTGCGTTGTGTTTGAACTCCACATAAGCGGCGCGGCAGGAAGCAGCAAGAGCCAAGCTTCCACGGCCGGGCAGCCGCAATCGGTTTTCGTCCGAAGGTATGGAGGAGTTATGAAAAATCTTGGCAAATGGATTCTGGGTGCAGCGGTATTGGCTGGCGGTTTGGGTCTTGGAGCATCCACGGCCCAGGCAGCCGAGGTTAGGATTTATGCGCGCGGGCCGGTGGCCTACGTTCCTCCTTGCCCGGGTCCGGGATATGTCTGGACAGCCGGCTACTACAACAACGGCTATTGGGTCCCGGGCTATTGGAACTATCCGCGCGTCGGCGTTGGCGTGGTAGTTGGCGGCCGCGTTGGCTACGTTGATCACGATCGCGGCTTCTATCGCGACCGCGACGACCATCGCTTCGACCGCGACCACGACCGCGATCATTTCCGCAGGTAATCACCGACGTCCGTTGAACTGTCCGACTTGCCTCACGGCCTCTCCTCTGGAGAGGCCGCCTTTTTTGTTGCCTTCAGTCGTCAGTTCTCAGCCACCAGCCAGAACACAAAGCCGAACCGGACGAAAGGTAACAAGCTGACAGATGCGGGCACCTTTGCCCTGCTCATGATGATGGTTGCCGGAAGCATTTCGCGTTTTGACCTACGACTCGAACGAGCCCGCACCACCCGGAGGCAAGGAGGGGCAAGAGGAACAACCCTTCTAGCCTCGTTACTTGCCAGAAGGTTTTTCCTTCGGCGGTTTCTTCGCAGCTTGCTTTTGCTTTTGAAGGACCGCCGTCGCTAATCGCCTTACAGCTTACCGAAAAACTCGATGAAACCGAAGTTTTGTAACAAGGGCATGGCTTCAGCCAGGCCAGAAACGCAAACAAAATGAGTATTGGGCTTTAGCCCCTGGGCGACGCTTCGTTCAAGGTTTGGCCTTTTTCAGCAATCTCCTAGACACCCCCGCGTTACACGCCGAGCTGGCCACGAGTCCCGGCGCGGCGACGGGATCAAGGGGCATTTCGAGGCTGCGCTGGTACCTTTGGCTGGCCTTCGGCCAGGTTTACGGAGGGTCGCCCCGGATTTGAGGGGTGTACGCGCTGTCTTAGCTCAAGATCTTCAGTGGGTTGTAGGGAGTATCATTTAGATCAAAAGAAAACCCGCTGGCAGGCGGGGTCGCTTGTTGGGCCTGATGTTTTGCGTGGATAAGGCTTAAATCAGCGTCGCGCAGAGGTTTGTCTCATGCGAGCCGTTATCCTGCAATTTCCAGCCGAAAGCCTAAGCATGGCCAAAAACGATGAGATTGGCGATCTAACGAACCGGGTCCAGAGTCTTGAGGATCGCCTCAAAAATGTACAGATCGCGATAGACGCACTCCCGCCCTCTGAGCCAACTCCATGGTGGGCCTCAATCGTCGGCCCCTTAGTTGGCGCTCTGGTCGCGAGCGCTGCCATCGTTGGGACGCTTTGGGTTCGTTTTGACACCAAATTCGACAACACCAATTCGTCAATTTCGCAATTGAGTAATCGACTACAGAAAACCGAGGACGCTATAAAGGCGATTAGCAGCCAGCAATCGGAACAAACTCAAAAGCTAGTCCATGATTTGTTAGCAAGCGCGGCGAGCAACGCGGCAGCAGATGCTCCCCGATTAATTTTGGCAGCGAAGTCTTTAGTTGAAATGCTGCGAAACGAAAAGAGAACGGCCAATCCGGAATTCTTTCAAGATGGGATTGATGCCCTCGATCAAATCAAGAGCCGCAAGGGCTTCCTTCCCATTGCCTTCGGAACCCGCATTGCGTTTGCACAATTTCATTCAGCGAACGAAATACCACAATGGACCGGTGCCACTATCTTTCCCAGTGGAACGATCGAGCACGTGCGTGCTTACCCATTCCCGGGCATACTGTCAATGACCCGCTAACCGGTAATCGATTTCAAATTGGAAACTGTCACGGGAAATGCTATTGAGATCGGGTCCGATCGGCGCCTAGCTCGCCAGATAGTTGCAAGCAATGACCGATTTGATGGCGGAACTCAAATTCTAGACGGGATTCATTGGCACGATGTGGATTTCATTGGCACCCACATCCGCTATGAAGGTGGAGAATTAGATCTACAGAACGTCAGATTTATAAACTGCGAGTTCGACATCCCCGCCAAAATAGCTCCATCAAAGAGGGCTGACCGATTCGTTGACTACGCGGCCTGACCTGCCCTCGAAAAACTCAGCCAGGGGAAGCTGGAGTTCTCTCGTAATCTGAACGGGAGGACTGGGATGAAGAAGAGCCGGTACACGGAAGAGCAAATCATTGCGATCCTGAAGCAGCATGAGGCCGGAGTGAAGACGGCGGATCTTTGCCGGGAGCATGGGATCAGCGACGCTACGTTCTACAACTGGAAGGCGAAGTATGGCGGTCTCGATGTGAGCGAAGCGCAACGTCTTCGTCAGATGGAGGATGAGAACCGGCGATTGAAGGCGTTGGTTGCCGATCTGAGTCTGGACAAGGAAGCGCTGAAGGCAGTTATCCGAAAAAACGGCTGGAGCTTGCCGGTCTGAGAGAAGACATTGCGTTCGTCTCGGCAGGATTTCATCTGAGTGAGCGCAGGGCCTGCAAGCTGCTGGGCGTGGATCGAGCCAGCTATCGGTACGAGCCGAGGCCGGATCGGAACGCGGAACTGCGCGAGGAACTGGTGAAGCTGGCCAGACAAAAGCCGCGCTATGGATATCGCAGACTGCATGCGGTGCTGGAGCGTCGAGGACAAGCGGTGAACGTGAAGCGAGTCTATCGGTTGTATGTCGAGCAAGGGTTGGCGGTGCGCCGGCGACGGCGCAAAAGGCTGGTCCGCGAACAGCAGATCGAGCCCCGTCTGATCCGTGCGAACCAGGAGTGGGCGATGGACTTCATCGTGGACGGACTGGCAAATGGTCGCATGATCCGCATCCTCAGTGTGGTCGATGCGTTTACCCGCGAGTGCCTGGCGCTGGAAGCTGACACCAGCCTGGGCAGCGGTCGCGTGACGCGGGCTCTCGATCGGCTGATCGAACAACGCGGTCGGCCAGAAAATGTGCGCACCGACAACGGACCGGAGTTTACCTCACGACGGATGCTGGGCTGGGCGGAAGAATGCAAGGTCAATCTGATTCACATCCAACCCGGAAGGCCGATGCAGAACGGGCATGTTGAGAGCTTTCATGGACGGCTACGCGACGAGTGTCTCAACGCAAACTGGTTTAGGACACTGAAGGATCTGCGGAGAACCCTCGACAGCTGGCGTCAGGAATACAACTGCGAGCGCCCTCACAGTTCGCTCGCATACAGAACACCTGCTGAGTTCAGCAGAGCCTTGGGCTATGGAGATGTGGAAAGCAAACAACGCTTCCCACATCCCCACAGCCCCGACTACGACGACGGCGAGATATACTCGCCCACAAACCTGAAACGAGAAACTCCGGCTACGAATGGCTGAGAAAAACGGGGCAGGTCAGGCCCTAGCGCAGACTCAACTAACGCTCTCTGGAGAATAGGCGTGTTTCAACAAGAACCTAGTCCCGAAAATTAATTCCCAAATCTGTGCAAAACCTTTGCAGGCTATTTCTCCCGTTTGTGCATACTTGAAGAAGGAAGCTCCACCAGGATGGCCCTCCGCGCCGCACGTGTGACAAACGGTGCCGTAAGTCCTTTCCTGAAACGACTCTACGGTTAAGTCCAATCGACAGAATACTTTGCGGGGCCGATCCTCCGTAAACCACTGAAAGAAGAGAAGATCCGCACAGAAGTATGGGTGGGGGTGGTAACCCGCAACCAATCGGTTGCGTATACCATCAGGACTGCTGATGCGAACCAAGCCACTCCTGCATCAGGCGACATCCTCCATGCTGTGCTGCCCTCTGGTCGCCTTCCGGCCTTGGTTTACCGGAAGGCCCCCAAGATTTGAGTGGTAGACACGCAAGCCTACTGTAGGACACGCTGTCTTACCTCAAAGTCTTCAGTGGCTTCCAGAAACTTCAAAAGGAACCGCAACTTTCCCCCCCGTTCGCTGTTCAAATGTACAGAAGCCGGGAAGCAGAAAGAAACCCGGCTGGTGCTGAGAACGAGGGACCCGATCCAGAAAGGCCGATCGGGCGGCACAGGGAGGACGTATGAAAAGTTACAAATTCATCCTGATTGCGATGCTGCTTGCCCTTGCACTGCCTTTCGCGACACAGGCAAAGGCTCAAGTCGCAGTGGGAGTAGGAGTTGGCCCGGCTGTGGTTCCGGCGCCCGTTGACTACGGTCCTCCGGACTGCGAATGGGGTTATTACGCGTATTACCCGTATGCCTGTGCGCCTTATGGCTACTACGGACCTGGCTGGTTCAATGGCGGCCTCTTCATTGGCGTCGGTCCCTGGTACGGATGGGGCTGGGGCCGCGGCTGGTACGGTCGCGGATGGGGCGGATACGGCTATCGCGGCGGATACGGATACCGCGGAGGCTATGGCTACCGTGGCGGATATGGATACAGGGGTGGCGTCGCTCCCCGGGGCGGCTATGCAGGCGGTGGGTACCGCGGCGGATATAGCGGCGGCCACGTAGCCGGCGGCGGCGGAATTCACGCAGGCGGCGGTGGTTTCCATGGCGGAGGCGGTGGTGGCTTCCATGGCGGTGGAGGCGGACACCGGTAAGACGTAGACCCTAGATAAAATTCAAAGCCCGGGTGCTTCGGCATCCGGGCTTTCCTTTTGCGTCGGCTACGCAACCGGGAAAGTCCGATCAGGCCCGTGCCAGCGAGGCAATCCGGTTAGCAATGTTCTCGGCGGCCTCGGGATGGGCTTGCGTCAACGCGGCGGCCGACATCGCGGCCAGGCGATCGCGGGATGTGAGCAGCTTCACGAGCGTGTCGAGCACCTGGTCGCGATCGGCCATGTCGGGCTCCTTCAGCATCAATGCGGCGCCAACCTTGACCATCTCTTCGGCATTGCGTGTCTGGTGATCGTCCGCCGCGGCCGCGAAAGGCACCAGCAGCGAAGGCTTGCCGGCCGCAGCAAGCTCGGCGACCGTCGATGCTCCGCTGCGCGCCATCACCAGGTTCGCCTGGGCGAAGCGCGCGGCCATATCATCGAGAAATCCGCTCACCCGCCAGCGCGCCGGATCTGCACCACTGGCCTTGTAGGTGCCTTCGGTAGATTCGGCGTGACGCGCTCCCGATTGGTGCAGGATCGTGAGCTGCGGGACGGCCTTGAGAAGCGCAGGTGCGATGGCCGGCAATGTCGTGTTGAACAACCGCGCGCCCTGCGATCCACCGAAGACGAGCAGGTGCGGAGCGGTCCCGCTTGCCGGCGGAAGTTTGAAAAACTCCGGCCGCACCGGAATGCCGGTGACTTCAGCATGGTTGAAATAGCTTGCTGCCGCCGGAAAATTTACTGCCGCCGCCTGCACCCGCCTGCCTACAAGACGATTGGCGAGCCCGGGCATTGCGTTTGGTTCAAACGCCATGGTCGGCACGTGCAGCAGCAGCGCCGCCGCCATACCTGGGCCGGATGCGTATCCTCCAACACCAAAGACCACATGCGGGTTGAACTCGCGGATAATCCTGCGGCATGCAAACAGGCTGCGCGGAACATCGAGCAGCGTGCGAAATCGCGTACCGAGCGACACGTTTTTCAGCGGGCCCACCTCGACCATGCGAAGCTGATAACCCGCGGCGGGAACAAGCCGGGACTCCAACCCCCGCGGCGTACCGACAAAAAGAATCCCGGCTCCATGCCTGGTAGCAAGTTCCCGCGCCACGGCGAGAGCGGGGATAATATGTCCGCCGGTGCCGCCGCCGGCAATGAGCACCCGGAGGCTTCCCGGTCGCGAGTGTGAAGAGGATGCAGGTTCCACTTTGTACCAGTTTGACAGATTCAAGCTCCCGGCAAGGTTCAACTGCCGGGAAACACGTCCGCAAACTTACGGCTGAAAAAAGAAACTCTGACGAGGTTGAACACCTGGTAACCACCAGCGGTGTAAACCATTATGGGATTGACAGTCGGCCCGGCCGGAAAAAGAATATCGTCAAAATCACAAAAACCGAGGGCCAATGCCAACGCAATGCAAGCTTTGCGGTCTGCACATTCCTGATGGCGTGCAATCGTGCATGATGTGCGGCAACAGGAATCTTGTCACCGCGCCAGCCGGCCAAACCATCACTCCATCCTTGCCGACAGCCAAAACTCTTAGCGGTCCCGGAAGCGCCGCGCTTTCGAAGTGGCTGGTCGCCGTCGCCATCAGCCTGGTGGCCGCACCCGTTTTTCGCGTCGTTTCGATCGTCAATTTTGAGATCCCGAGGCTCTTCGGAGACGATAGCCAGGCATATCTGCAGAGCCATCCGGGGCTTTCGGGGCTTCTCCAATTCGAGATCGGCATGAATTCGCTTCTGGTAATTGCTGCCCTGGTCCTGAATTTTCTCTTCTATACCAGGCGCAAGGCTTTTCCCATGCTCATGGTTGCTTACGTGGCGACAACGGTGCTGTACCTGGCGGCGATCATCGGGGCCATCAACTCGATGTTCCCGGATGCGAACATGTCAGGCGGCTACTTCTCCCTTGTCCGCTACCTGATCTGGGCCGGCGCCATGATTCCCTACCTGCTTACATCAAGCGAGATCAAAACGCGCTTTGTGAATTGAGGCAGACCCATTGCCAACCTGCGGTAGCACGAAAGTGTCCTTGCGGGGCACTATTCGTGCAATGTCGATGAAGCGGAACCTTGGCTAGACTTTCTGCAGTGGAGGTTTCTGATGAACGAGCAATCTTATGCAGTTAGCTATCAGGCCGCAATGGATGCGGCAACAACAGAATTGAGCAGCCTTTTTGAGGAAGCGAAGCGGCTGCGGAATCGGATAGAGCAGGTCGATGCAGCCATCGGTGCTCTGAGGCCGCTGCTTACCTCACATGGAATCGGCTCGGAATTGAACCCGACGATGCAGCAGATTGATTCCGTACTCGGTACGGTTCTGGCCTAAATCGGCTGGCCTCACGCAAACAGTTTTTCATCGTGGGGTCTCCTCATTCTGCCTCAGCGTCTGCCGTGCCAGGCGCCGCCTAACCAGAGGCTGGTCCTGGTTTGACAGCGGGAGATTCAGATTGGAATCCCCCGCCCCGACTGTTCTTTCAATGGCAGGATGGTCGCCGGCGTTCTCACTGACAGTAAGAGGGAAGTTTATTCTCCGGCACTTCGCGGATGACACCCAGGTCCATGCAGGTGCTGCTCTGGTCTGCCATCCTTTCCGCGTACGCACCGCTCGACTCGCCACCAGCACCACCTCCCACCGAGCTTGGCGGGGGTAGCGGCGGCGTCGCAGGTTTGAGAATCAACGCCAGCGAAGCGGGGGATGGTTTGTAGCTGGCCAGCACGGCTTCTGCGGTAGCGCGCTCCTGGGCGGCTAGGGCAGCCGGGATTGTGGCATTCATCCAGAAAAGCTTGTAGATGCCGTTTGTGTCCATCGGCAATGAGCAGAATCGCGACTCGAATTTCGATGCGCCTTGCTTGTTCGTCTGACTGCCAAGGAATATCCCGCACTGAGCGACATTGCCGAGCGGAATGGGAGTGGATGAAATGATGTTGACCTGCTCACTCGGATCGCCCGCCGCGAGAGAAGCAGCCTGCCAGACCATCGCGTACTTTTGAGCCAGCGTGGCCTGGTATGGCATCGACAGTGAGAGCGGAGCAGGCAACTTCTGATTAGGCTGAAACGGGCCGTTCTTCACGAATAGGCCGTTCCCGAGGGAGATCGCCTCACCCTGCGGGCCCGACATTTGAATGACGGCATAGGCGCCCTTGGTCACCTTCCATCCGGCAGGAACGCCCACGGTTGCGCTTCCATCGGGTGCAGTGTAGGGCTGCAACGCAACGGACGCTGCCGGAGCAGTGGCAGGCGCTTGCTGCGCAGTTGCGATGGTTGTGCCGGCGAGGGCGAAGCAGCACGCTGCCAGCGCGCAGATTGTCGATAACCTCGATTTACAACTCGATTGCATTTTGATCCTTTCGTTTTTGAAGCCGATTCAATGTTTCCCGTCAATTGACAGAAAAGAATGATTTCTTTGTGTGGGGCAACTCGCGCAGCGAAAAGAGAAGACCGCAAGGCGGTCCCGCCGGCAAAGAAATTGGGAACAGTCCGTCGGCGCCGGTTCAACGGGAACGATGCCTTCAATGTGCGCCGGTTTCGAAAGCGTACCATCAGGGCTCGGAATTAGCCAATCAATATTAAGCAGCGCGCGTGGCAAGATTTTGATTTTGCGTCCCACGGAAATCCAGCCTGCGACCGGCTCAATGATTCTTCGCCAAAGACATGGCCGCATCGGTTATTTTTTCACTTATGAAGCGGCCGATTATCGTGATCATCGTTGCCGGCATCTATCTTCTGGTCGGAGTGGCGGGATTCGTTTACCACTTTCCCGAGCTCATGGCCGGACACCGCGACGCCATCGCGATCGAGGTGACCGAACTGGTCGCCTTCGTGTGCGGAGTCTTCCTGCTGCGCCGGCACAACTGGGCACGCTGGCTCGCGCTCGCCTGGGTCGTATTCCACGTAATCATCAGCTTCTTCCATCCGCTCCGCGAACTCGCAATCCACGCCATCCTCTGTATCCTCATCGCCTGGGCCCTGTTCCGCCCGGCGACTACGCGCTGGTTTCGTCTGGCAGATTCCGGATCATGACAAGTTGTTCATCAAGGGCTTTCGGCGGCTCCTGGCCGACAATCATCAACAAACCTGCATCCAAGGTTGTTGATGATTGGGATTCAGAAGCACTTTTTGCTCACTTTGCTTGCCTGTTCCGGCCTCGCCTTCACGGCCGATGCGGCCTTCGCGCAGGATTACGCCAACCTTCCCGACGACCCCGGCCGGGCGCTCAAGGCCGATGACGGGGGCCAAACCGCGAAACCGGCAATCGATACCACCACCGGTGAGCCACAGCGCGAGGCTACGTGGCGAAGCATGCCGGGCGACTTTCTTCACGACCAGAAGGACCTGTGGACCTTTCCCGTTCGCCTTGCCAAGGGCCATTACCTGTTGCCGACCGCAATTGTCGTGGGCGTGACTGTGGGACTGATCTACTCCGATCCCCATACGGCGCCCTACTTCCGCAACCACCAGAAAAACTGGGATGACTTCAACGATGTCTTCGATCCGTTGATCACCACCGGCGAGGTCATCGCGCTGCCGGCCGGGCTGCTGGCCGCGGGCTACATCCGTCACGACGACCGCGAAGTGAACACTGCGCTGCTGGCCACCGAGGCCTACGGCGACAGCGTGGTGATCAACCTGGCGATGAAGGCCATCACGCGGCGCCAGCGGCCCTCCGATGTAGCTTCAAACGGCGACTGGGACAACACGTTCTTCAACGGCAGCAAATCGCCGCTTAAGGGCAGCAGTTTTCCGTCGGGGCACTCCACTGCAGTGTGGTCGGTAGCGACGGTCGTTGCGGAGCGGTATCGCCACCGGCACAAGCCGTGGATTCCGGTACTTTCATACACCATGGCTACAGTGATCAGTTGTTCGCGCATCACGGAGAGCGCACACTTTGCGTCTGACGTGTGGCTTGGCAGTGCGCTGGGATACACAATTGCGAAATACCAGACGATGAGGCCGAGAATGCAGTGAGTACGCAAGGACTGCGCACAGTTACCAGGTCCCAGTCTTCAGTCGATGACTGAAGACTGAGAACTGAGTACTTGAAAACCTCCCTACTGCGGACACGGGATCGCGGAGATGGGAAGCACTGTTTCGTCGGGGAAGCTGTAGGCACCGTCGATCGCACTGGACGTGGTTCCCATTTCAAACCACTGGTAAAGCGCCAGATTCTGCGGGTGGTAGATGTAGCTGGATCCGTGCTGCTTTACCTCGATCGCTGCCGTTGCATTGGGCAATACCTCGATGGGATCGCCGATCTCCAGATTCCCCTGGCACTCGGTAGAATTCGCAGGCTGACCCGGGAACTGCCAGACCGGCGTCGGGTTGTCGACAAACGGATCGTCGACAGACTCGCCGGTTTCGTGGGAGAGCGCGGTGATGTCCTGGAATCCACCGCCGAAGATGCCGGGTGAGATCCAGCTTGCGAATTCCGTGATCCAACGCGGCTGCGGAAATGTTCCGGGTTCCAGGAAATAGTTGTGGAAGCCGAGCACGCAACAGTTGCCCGGTACGTTGGGATTGCTGGCGTTTAGATCGAAAAGATACGTGTTGGGGAAGAGCGTCATGTTGAAACTGTTGGTGGTGAAGTTGCCGAGATTGATCTCGTTGATGACTTCGTTGTCCCATAGGAAGTTGAACAAGGGCGACAGCAACAACACGAAAGTGCTGCCGTCGGCGGCGGTGCCGGTGAAGTAGCTGCGCGCCTGGACGACGCTGCCGTTCTGCAACTGGATATCAACAAAGAATGGAACGGTGATGGAGACCCGGTTCACCACCTGCGGAATGATCAGCGTGTGCCAGTTGTTCTTCATGCTGTTGAAGAATTCGGCGCGGTGCACGGCATCGGCATATTCAATGCTGTTGCCTGACCGGTAATTCAAGGGAACAAACTCCGGTGACCCCAGAGTCTTCTGCTCAAACGGCGCAAACGGAACGGTGGTGAATACGCTGCCGTCGGCGTTGAGTAGCTGCAGGGAAACCTCGTCAATGTTTGCCGGGTAAACGGTGGTGCCGCCGAGTTTTGGATTGTTCCCGATCATCGTAAAGCGGAAGTCTGCATTCACGCTCGGGCCGGCTTCGCCAACGAAGGCGCCATCGAACGTGGCCAACGTGTTCAGGCCGTCGATGTTGGAGACGTTGGATCGCGTATCGTCCACATCGAAGCCGCTCGTGGGGCCGGGTTCAGTGGTTGTCTTGGTGTTGGCGGTGATTTTCGCGGTTCCGGAACCGCCGCCCACCAGCGCGCCGGTAACGGCATTCAGGGTGATTCCGCTGGTGGAGTAGGCAGCCGGAAGAGTGGAGATGTTGACGGGGGCCTTTTCCGCATAGTGGGGGTTGGCGGCAGGGGCAGCCGTGGTCACCAGACCGACGGCTTGCCCGAAGCTGGGGATGGAAACACAACACGAGACACAGAGCACCATTACACGTGCGTTGACGCGCATGTGCGAACCTCCTTGAAGTTTTGTCTTGATCAATTTCTTGTTGGTGTTGAGGGAGTACGCTTTCCGTGGAAAAGCACGCGAACCATGGAAGCAAGAGCAACAATGAAACCAGCGCGTCGTGTTGTCAAGAAAAAACCCTGCAAAGGAAGCTCGCGGCGCTATGGACGAACCAGCGAACGAACGGGGATTAGGAAGTTGGGAGGAGTAGGGGAGGAAGGGCTAGCGAACGGGATGTCCTCCTTGCTTCCTCCTACAGAGCCACCCGACACGGGGCAACAGATCCCTGACGAGATTCCCAACCCCGAAAATAATTCCTGAATCTGTGCAAAACCTTTGCAGGTTATTTCTCCGATTTCTGCATAATGGAACTCGACACCCTTCAGACAGGCCAGTTTGCATCCATCTGGCGTCACAACGACGCGCGTAAGTCCTTTCCAGAGAGGACTCTGCGACTAAGTTAAACAGGCAGTGGACTTTGCAGCGACACCCCACACGCAAGCCCTTGAAAGAAGGAGCCTTCCTTACAGAGTACGGGTGGGGGGATAACCAGCAACCAATCGGTTGCATGTCTGATGGCTGAAAGCCGATGATGACTTGACTAACGGACTGCGGCTTTAATGATGCTGACACGCTCCGCCAGAGTTCCGGGCTCTATGGAGACGAGTTCGAAGCCGTGGTCGCGGTAGGTTTCTTCGTGGATTTTTTCGAAACGCAAGGTTTCCTCGAAGGTGATGCGCCGCGCCTCTGTGGGCATGATGAAGCCGAGATTGCGAATGAAGAAGACACGATGCTGGTAGATCGCTTCCTTTTTGACGCGTTCAAGCTCGTTGGCAAGAAATTGTGAACGAGGGAACCCGAGGTAAACGGCCAGCGCGGCGGTGCACAACACGGAACGGTCGTGAAACTGGATTTCATCAGGTTGATGGGTCGCTCGCGTCAAGCGGTCCTTTTGCAGTTGAACGATGGCATCGATGAAGGAAGGGTGCGTCCAGGGCTCCGGCGTGCCGTGGGCTTGCGCAAGGGCGATGACATCCGTTGCTGCCTCTTCGACAACGCTGAACCCGTCAAGTTCCAGCTGGCGGAGGATCGCCGTCTTCCCTGCCCCGGGAGCGCCGGTGATGATGAATCGTTTCATGGTGTGTTTTCTTAACGTTAACTCAACCGCGATCTGGGTACCCCACTTCTCAACAGCGCTCCAAGTGCAATAAGTGGTGACCTCGGAGAAGCCAAAAAAATCGGAAGAATAGAATAGAAGAATGAGGCGGTTCATCGCACATAAGGCAAATGTCGACGGTCCGTTTTATGTGGTCAACGGAGAGTGCATAGCTTGTGGCGCGCCAGAGTCAGAGGCCGACGAACTGATGGCGCACGACGAGTCAGGCCATTGCTTTTTCAGCACTCAACCCACAAACCTGGAACAGGTCGATGCAGCAATTCGAGCCTTATGGGCGAGTTGCTGCGGGGCGATTCGATATGCAGGCAAGGATCAGTCAATCCTGGCCAGAATTGCGGAAATTGGTGAAAGCGAAAAGTGCGACGAGAATATCGCATCAACTTCACTGAAGATTCGGAGCCGTGTGACGTTTGCATACGAATCCGATGGTGCCTCCGGCGAATCAAGCCTTAAGTCGATCGTTCGATTCATATCCAGTACCCGCACGCAGGGCCAATACTCCCGATGCACCAATTTCCAATTCAGCAAGAGCGAGGCGTCGTTCGTCTTCCATTGGTACACCGACTGCTCAATCAAGTTCCGCGTTAAGCAAATTTCGGGAGAGAGATGGCTTGTGAGCCTAGAGGATAACGACCGAGCAACGATTGGGAATGCCATGTCGCTCGACAAATCCCTTCGGGCAGGTCGCCAATTCACGGCGATTAGGTGGTTCACCGAAGACGAAAAGATTGATGGCTTGAACGGCGGAACAACACACCCATACTGACCGGCGACTCGACTGAATTTGTGCTAATTTGTGCTACAAGCCCTGACTTCTAGGCTATCTGGGCCATTCTGCACATTTCAGAATCTGTAACTTAGGCATTTCCAATTCACCTAATTGTCGCTCCCCCAGTTCTCGTTTTGAGACCTGGGTGGGAAGCACAGCGCCCCGAGACTGCATACGCAAAAGCAGAGCCTTCGCTTCGCTACAACCCCAACGATAAGGGGGCGAAAGCCGCTTCGCCCAGCATGACACCTCCGAGGTGGAGGAAAGAAAAGGGTGCGCGAAGCTTGGTCTCTCAGTCCACTTTTTTGGAGATGTTCAGGAGGATGCCGATGCCGGCCAGGGTGAAGAAGAGGCTGGTGCCGCCGGTGGAGATGAAGGGGAGGGGGATTCCTTTGGTGGGGAGCAGCGAGAGGACGACGCTGATGTTGAAGAAGGCCTGGAGCAGGATGGCGGTGGTGATGCCGAAGGCGGTGAGGCGAGCAAACGGATCGGTGGAGCGGAAGGCGGTGCGGAGGCCGCGGTATCCGAGGACCGCGAAGAGGGAGAGGATGGCGATGGCGCCGATGAAGCCGAGTTCTTCGGCGATGTTGGCGTAGATGAAATCCGTCGACGCTTCGGGGAGGTAGAAGAGTTTCTGCATGCCCTCCATGTAGCCGCGGCCGGTGAAGCCGCCGGTGCCGACGGCGATGAGCGACTGGTTGATGTGGAATCCGGCGCCCTGCAAGGTCGGGTCGGGGTGGAGGAAGGCGAGCATGCGCGCGCGGCGCCACGGAACCCAGAAGAGCAGCGCGGCCAGGCCGGGCGCAGGGCCGCAGCGACGGCGAGAACGAGATACTTCCACTCCATGCCGGCGAGGATGAGCATCATGGCGGTGACGCCGCCGACGACCAGGGCGGTGCCGAGGTCGGGTTGCTTGACGATCAACAGCATGAAGACCACGGGCATGATCGACGGCGCTGAGCAGCGTGTTGCGCCAGTCGCGCATCTGGTCGAGGCGCGTGGAGAGGAACCAGGCGAGGAACAGAATGATGACGGGCTTGGCGATCTCAGAGGGCTGGAAGGTGAAGAAGCCAGCCGAAGCGAATCCAGCGATGGGTATTGTGCGAGTCGCGGAAGAAGAAGACCAGCAGCAGCAACATGGTGGTGACGACCAGCGCCGGGTAGATGAATCTGGGGGTGTTGTAGCGGGCGTAGTCCACGCGCGAGAGAAGGATCATGAGGAGGATTCCGCCCAGCGCCCATCCCGCCTGGCGGCCGACGAAGGCGTATGGGGAGTGATAGCGCTCCTGCGCCACGACGGCGGAGGCGGAGAAGACCATGACCAGGCCGACGACGACCAGCAGGAGGGTGGTGCAGAAGATCCACTTGTCGACGCCTACACGCTTTGCCAATGCCTTGCTGCCTCAGGGGCTGAAGCCCGGTAATTTCGAGCGCCCTTCTCGGCACGACTGAAGTCGTGCCATGACACGTGTCTGTGCGCTTGTAGGTATGGTTTCACGGGTAGGGTGTGGAGAATTGCTCGATGGTGATGGCGGGGATCAAATTGATAAGCGGCAGCGGCGCCAATCAGCGACCGGGCGTCACTCTGAGCGGGGCAGAGAAAAGAGCGGGAACCTGCGGCTTGCCGGCCAGAATGGGGCCCTCCATCAGATGCCATGAAAGGGCCGAGAATAAAAACGCAGATGCAAAGGCGACGAATGCTGAATGGTGATCCATGTATTGGCGCGAGATCTTGATGGCTGCCGGGTGAACCAGGTAGAACGTGTAACTGATTCTCCCCATGTAGGCCATCGGCCGCAGTGTCAATATGCTCACGGCACGACGGCCAAGCGCCCAGAGCAAGGCTCCTGCACTTCCGATGAGGCTGAGTTCGTAGAGCCAGACATTGACAAGAACGGTGCCAGCCGACGGTTGAAACCACGGATACCAGGAGAGCAGAAGCAGGATCGTGGATGCGAAAGCGACGATCAGCAGACCATAACGACGGCCAACGGTCTCCACGGTTGCGCGATGACTGCGCCATGCAATCCCGATAAGCGCTCCAGCGGCCAGCAAGTCCATTCGGAACGGAGTAGCGCCATAGATGTTCCAATGCCCGTGAAGAAAGACGGTAGCTATCCAACGCAAACATGGAGCGACGAATAGAAGACCTGCTGCAAGCCACGCCAACGCCTTCTCGTCGAGCCAGCGTATTACCAAAGGCCATACAACATAGAACTGTTCCTCGACAGCCAGAGACCAGAGATTGCCGACTGGATAAAGGCCTGTCAGCGCTTCGAAAGGAGCGGTGTTCATGAAGAACAGAAAGAGATACCAATGTCGGATCCAACCGGTGCCGAAGAGAAGCGAAACCAGGACGAGAAAGAGCAGATAGGGAGGGAGGATTCTGCGCGCGCGCCGCTGGTAGAACGAAGCGAGGTAATCGCCCAGGTTGACTTGCCTGCGCCGTTCGAGCAGGATTCCCGTGATAAGAAATCCGGACAGCACAAAAAACAGGTCCACGCCGGTCCAGAGAATCTGGGAGCGGTAGGCGTGGCTGAGAAACACCATGAGCACGGCTATGGCGCGAAGTCCGTCGAGCTCGACCATGCGTTTTTCGTTTGCCATGATGCCGTAGTCTTTCAGGCTGCGCACCCGCGCCGCACACGAGCAGATTCATGCGCAGCGCCAGACTACTCATGTCAGGATCTGGAGTTGTCAGGCCTGGGTCGTTGGAATGTCATCGAAATGTCACGGCCGAGTCGGGGGTTCGACTCTGGTCCACTCGGGATGAATTCGCTGTTCGGCCGTGCAAGGCGGGGTCTTCCTGATGAAAGGCCCGCTCAAGCTCCGTGGCTTCGCTCCATGACAACCGGCAAACCGCTGAAGCCTCGCCATTCGTTGACGAGTTCTTTGAAGATGCGGCCGCGGTGCTCGTAGCTTTCAAACTGGTCGAAGCTGGAGCAGGCAGGAGCCAGCAAGACTACGTCGCCGGGGTGGACGGCAGCGGCGATGGCGCTGATGGCCTTGTCCATCGTTTCGCAGGAGTGGAGGGCGACAACACCGCGGAGTTGCGACTCGATTTTGGCAGCGGCGGAGCCGATGGTGTAGACGGCCTTTACGCGAGAGCGGAGCAAGGCGGACAACGTGGTGTAATCCGAGTTCTTGTCTTTGCCGCCGAGGATGAGGTGGATGTTCCCGGGGAATGCGGCGATGGCCTTGGCAGTGGCGTCGACATTTGTTGCTTTTGAATCGTTGTAGATCTCGACGCCGTTCAGCGTGGCCACATATTCGAGGCGATGCTCGACGGCTTTGAACTGTTCGACAGCGGCGCGAACGGATTCGGCAGATGCCCCGGCGAGGCGCGCGGCGCAAACGGCGGCCAGCACATTCTCAACGTTGTGTTCGCCCTTCAGGGGGATGCCGCTGAGGGGCATCACGGTTTCAGGCGCGTCGGCGGGTGAAGTGCGAAAGAGGATGCATCCGCCATCGACCCATGCGCCCTGGTCGACAGAGTGCTCGAGCGAGAACCAGTACACCCTGGCTTTGGAACGCTTGGCAGAGGCGGCGGCGCGGACGTTGTCGGCGTTAAGCACGCAGTAGTCGTCGGCATCCTGCTCAGCGAAAATGCGCTCTTTGGCGAGAGCGTAGTTTTCGAAGCTGCCGTGGCGATCGAGGTGGTCCGGCGTGATGTTCAGGATCACGGCGATGTGGGGGTGGAACTGTTCGGTCGATTCGAGCTGGAAGCTGGAGACCTCGAGAACATTCCAGGTCTCGTCGGTGCTGTCGTCGATGAGGGCGACGACGGGGACGCCGATGTTGCCGCCGACCTGCGTTGGCATGCCGGCCCTTTCGAGGATCTCGCCGAGCAGCGAGGTGGTGGTCGTTTTGCCGTTGGAGCCGGTGACGGCGAGGACTTTGCCGCGGAGGAAGCGGGCGGCAAGCTCGAGTTCGCCGATGATGGGGCGGCCAAAGTTGCGGGCCTGCACCAACTCGGGTGTGTCGAGCGGGACGCCGGGGCTGACGACGATGAGGTCCTGGCGGCGGAAGGTAAGCAGGCCGTGGCCGCCTGCTTCGACGTTAATGCCCTCTTCGAGGAGGGCGGGAATATCTTTGGCGAGGGCTTCGGCGCTGCGGATGTCGGAGACGGTAACCTGGGCTCCGCGACGGCGCAGGAAGATGGCCGCAGCGAGGCCGGATTTGCCGAGTCCGACGACTAGAACTTTTTTGCCTTTGAGCTCCATCATGGCGATCAGTCCAAGGATAATGCATGGGGCTCCGGAGAAGCAGATCCTTCGCGTCGCTGATGATCCACCCCAGCTTCGACGACCTGTCGCCGGGCCCTGGAGAAAACCGCTTCGCTCAGGACGACACTCGTCAAACTAACGGAGTTTCAACGTGGTGAGGGCAAAGAGGGCAAAGACGAGGGCGAGGATCCAGAAGCGGGCGATGACCTTGGACTCGCTCCAACCTAGCTGCTCGAAATGGTGGTGCAGCGGGGCCATCTTGAAGATGCGCTTCTTGCGCAGCTTGTAGCTGCCCACCTGGAGGACCACGGAGACGGCTTCGAGAACGAAGATTCCGCCGATGAAGGGGAGCAGGAATTCCTGGCGGATGATGACGGCGACGGTGCCGATGGCTCCGCCGAGAGCGAGCGAGCCAACGTCGCCCATGAAGACTTCAGCGGGGTGGGCGTTGTACCACAAAAAGCCGATCGACGCGCCGACCATCGATCCGCAGAAGACCGTGAGTTCGCCGACCATGGGCATGCGCTGGAGCTCGAGGTAATCGGCAAAGACCACGTGGCCGCTGACGTAGGTGAGCACGGTGAGCGCGCCGGCGGCGATGATGGTGCAGCCGATGGCGAGGCCGTCAAGGCCGTCGGTGAGGTTGACGGCGTTCGAGGTGCCCATCAGCACGAAGATGACGAAGGCTACAAAGGGCACGAAGGCCAGGAGGCCCAGATGCGGCAATGTGGCGGGCCAATGGTGCCACTGCAGGCCGGGATGGAAAAACTTGAGGAACGGAACGCTGAGCTGCGTGGAGAAAAGCTTGAACTGCGCGAGGAAAACGAGCACCGCCGCCACCCCTGCCCCGGCGACGCCTTGCCAGAAGAGCTTGGCGCGCGCGGTGAGGCCGAGGTTGCGGCGGTTCACGACCTTGGTGTAGTCGTCGGTGAAACCGATGGCGCCGAAGGCCAGCGTAGAACAGACGGCGATCCATACGAAGGGGTTGGCGGGATCGGACCACAGCACCGTAGGCAGCAGGATAGCGATGACGATGAGGACGCCGCCCATAGTGGGCGTGCCGGATTTTTTCTGGTGCGACTGCGGGCCGTCTTCGCGGATGTACTGGCCGATCTGGAACTCGCGCAGCTTCTGGATGACGTAGGGCCCGATGAACATGGCGATCAGCAGCGCCGTGAGCGAGGCAAAGACGGTGCGGAACGTGAGGTAGCGGAAGATCCGGAAGGGATGGAAGAACGGGAACAGCTTTTCGTAGAGCAGCCAGTAGAGCAAGAGGACTCCAATGCCGGATCGGGGCGGGATTTCATGTTGATTCTACTAGGGGTGGGGTCGGGACGGATGTGGATGATGGGGTGTTGAATCAGCGGAGTAAGCGGTTAGCGGAGTGAACGGGGTAAGCGGAGCTAGGACTTGGGCTGGTGCTGGGGTACCCGAGTTAGTGCTCGGTTGGGGACTGCTTTTTGAACTCTGTTTCGAATGCTTGTTCGCGGTCGGCGAGGTAGGCTTTGTAGCCGGCGGGATCGATGAAGGCATTCTTGTCGCCGTTCTTGAAGCGGTCATATTTGGCCAGCAAGTCGAAGTAGAGGCCGTGGGCGCCCAGAAAAATGTCGCAGGGGAGATTCTTCATGACTTCAAATCCGCGCCGGTAGTCGGCGGAGATCTGCGGGTAGGTTTTGTTGTCGACGAGCTTGTAACCGGGGTTGACGTTCGGGCTGCCGACGATGACGACGTGGAGGATGCGGCCGTTTGCCGGTTCATCGAGCGTCCACGTGGTCGTGCCTTTCGTATGGCCGGCAGTGAGGTGCGCGGTCAGCGTGACGCCGCCCAGCGAAACCTTGTCGCCGTCGTGGAGGACACGATCCACCTTGGTCGGCGGAAACCACATCGTCTTGTCGGTTGCGTAGTGGAAATCGTCGTGGCCGCCGGATTCGACAACGGGCACGTCCTGCTCCATGACCTCATATTTCGCTCCGGTGATCCGCTTGATTTCGGCGCTGCCGGCACAGTGGTCGTAGTGGCCGTGGCTGATGAGAAGGATTTTCGTGTCGCTGAATTTGAAGCCGAGCGATTCGATGGATTTTTTGATGAGCGGCGGCGATGAGACGAGATTGCTGTTGATGAGGATATTGCCCCTGGGCGTGACGATCAGGTAAGCGGCCAGGTCTTCGCTGCCGACGTAATAGAGGTTCCCCGCAATCTGGAACGGCGGAAAGGGTTTAGTCCAGCTTTCCAGAATCTGGGCTGCCATCGGAAGAGTGGAGAAAAAACCGATGAGAGCAAGGACAATGCGGGGCGCGAAGCGCGGGAAGTTGCGAGGGGTCACTGGTTCTCCGTTGAGGTGATTTGATTCCTGAGCACTTCGATGGCGCGTTCGAGCTGGACGCCGCGCGAGCCTTTGACGAGGACGACGTCGCCGGGCTGGAGGTTTTTCGCCAGCCACTCACCGGCGCTGGGCGCATCGGGAAGGAAGATCGAGGCTGCTCCACTCAGGCAAGCTGCGGCGGCAAGGTGCTGCGCATTGCCGCGCACCCCGACAACGAGATCGATGCCGGCATCCGCAGCAGCTTTGCCGCAGGCGGCATGGAGCATCGCGGCGTGCTCGCCGAGTTCCAGCATCTCTCCCGCAACGAGGATGCGACGCTGCGCGGGACGGGCCGCGAGCGTGAGGATCATCGAACGCAGCGCCTCGGGGTTGGAGTTGTAGCTGTCATTCAGAATGGTGACGCCGGCGATCTCCAGCACCTCTCCGCGCTTGCTGCCGGGCGTGAGCGACTCGAGTGCTGCAATGGCATAGTCGAGATCGATGCCCGCTTCGATCGCAACAGCAAGGCCGGCAATGGCGTTCTGCGCATTGTGCGCGCCGAGGAGATTCAACGTGAATACGCCGTCACGATCGCCGGCGCGAAACTGGACGCGCAGACCGGACGGATCTTCCTTCACGTCGAGAATCGCGGGATTGGCGCACGGGCCCACACCAAAGTAGACGACTTTGCCGCGAAAGTCGCGCCCGAACTGCGAGACGTACTGGTCAGAGCAGTTGAGAAAGGCGACGCCGGCAGACGGCAGGGCTTCGATCAGTTCATACTTGGCGCGTGCGATGCCGGCCTGGCCCTCGGAGAAGTTTTCGATGTGGGCGGTGCCGACGTTGGTCACCACACCCCAGTCGGGCGCAGCCATGCGGGCCAGCGCGGCAATCTCTCCAAGGTGATTCATGCCCATTTCGACGACCGCGTATTCGTGCTCGGGCTCGAGGCGCAGCAACTGCTGGGGCAGTCCATAGCTGTTGTTCAGATTGCCCTGCGATTTGAGGACGTTGAACTTTGCCGAGAGCGCGGCGGCGATAGCTTCTTTCGTGGTGGTCTTCCCGGCTGAGCCGGTGACGGCAACGACGCGCTTGCCCCAGCGGCGGCGTACATGCAGGGCGAGTGACTGAAGAGCAACAAGGGAATCTTCAGCAATCAGGAGAGTCGTGGCGAGCGCGGCGTCGGGAAGCGCGGCGACCTTTGCACGCGAGACTACGGCCGCGATGGCTCCGCGCTCGATAGCGGCGGCGATGAACTCGTGGCCGTCGAAGCGCTCTCCGCGAACGGCGAAGAACAACTCGCCAGGCCCCACGGTACGCGAGTCAATGGAGTAGCCGGTGGCGACAAGAGCGCCGGGATTCGAAATGCTGGCGGGTGCCTCAAGGACTGCGCCTGCGCCTACGGCCGCATCTGCAAGCGTCAATTTCATGACAATCCACCGTACCCTAAATCCCGCAGCGCGGCGAGTGCTACTTCAGAGTCGTCGAAGGGAATGGTGCGGCCGGCGAGCATCTGCTCCTTTTCGTGGCCCTTGCCGGCCAGCAGCACGACGTCGCGGGCCTTGGCGGAACTGAGCGCGAGATGAATGGCGATGGCGCGGTCTGGCTCGATGGTGTAGTGAACGCCCGTGGCCTTGAGAGCGGGCTCGACGTCGGCAAGGATGGCGTGGGGATCTTCGGAGCGGGGATTGTCGCTGGTGGCAACCACGAAGTCGCTTCCCTCACCCGCGGCGTAGCCCATCTTGGGGCGCTTGGTGCGGTCCCGGTCGCCACCGCAGCCGAAGAGGGTGATGATGCGGCCGCCGGACTTCTCAACTAGCTGACGGGCAAGCGCGGTCAGGTTACGCAATGCGTCGTCGGTGTGCGCGTAGTCGACGATCACGGTGAAGGGCTGGCCGCCATCGACGGGCTGGAAGCGGCCGGGAACAGGATGCAGATGCGGTACAGAGGCGGCGAGCTGGTCGAAGGCGATTCCGCGCGCGTGTGCCGCAGTAAAGGCCGCGAGCAGGTTGAAAATGTTGACTTCACCGGCGAGACGCGAGGTGAGGCGGGCAGAACCGGCCGGCGATTCGAGCTCGATGACGGCACCGCCCGGCGTCAGCGTGTAGGAAGCGGCACAAAAGTCGCCGATGCCGATGCCGTAAGTACGGACTTCGGCGCCGCCGGATCGCGCGGCTTCAATCAGATCAGGCGTGCGCTCGTCATGCGCATTGAGGACGGCGACTCGGGGCGCGGGGTAGACGGTGCCGTCAAATAGAAGTTTTTTGGCGATGAAATATCTCTCCATCGTCTGGTGATAGTCGAGATGGTCGCGCGTGAGGTTGGTGAAGACCGCGACGTCGAAATTGATCCCCGCGGCGCGCCCCTGGTCGAGGCCGTGGCTTGAGACTTCAGTGACGAGTTCGGTGGCGCCGCGGGCTGCGCCTTCGGCCATCAGTTCGAAAAGATCGCGCGACTCGGGCGTGGTGTGCAGTGACGAACGCACCTCGCCGGCAACGTGATACTCGATGGTGCCGATGAGAATGGTTTTGTGCGCGGCGGCATTCAGAAGCGCCTCGGTGAGGAAGGCCGTGGTCGTCTTTCCATTGGTGCCGGTGATGCCGGTGGATGCGACTTTGCGCTCGGGATGACAGAAGAAAGCGGCGGCGGCCTGGGCGAGCGCGCGGCGCCCATGTTCGACTTCTAGAACCGGGACCTCAGACTTGTAGACCATGAGGTGATCGAAGGCCGGCGAGGAGTCCGTGATGATGCCGAGGGCGCCGGCGGACAGGGCCTTGTCAATGTAGCGATTGCCGTCGGTGCTGCCGCCTTTCATCGCGACAAAGACGGAGCCGGGGCGCACGCGGCGCGAGTCGTACTCGATGCCGGTAATGGGCTGCGAGGACGAGCCGGAGGAGCCGACGGCGGTGATTTCGGCGATGAGTTCGTGCCAAAGCATTTGTGGTTGATTGTAGATGCCTGGAGCGAAATTGAACGTGACATTGGGACAAGTGCGAGACGGACGTTTGTGTCAGGGGTAGATCTCGACGAATTTTTCAATTGCCTCTTCGGTGGCTCGGCGATCGTCGTAATCGGGGTTGCTGAAGGGCGCGATGATCTCAGCGAGGCTGGCTTTCATTCTTTCGTACTCGGAGGTCGCTTCGTCCTCGGTCGACAGGAAGCGGGTGTGGAACATCCAGCCGTAGATGCCGCAGGTGATGGCGAAGGGGGCGACGGTGGTGTTGCACTCAAGCGTGATGCGCGCGCCGACGGAATGTTCTTCGTCGCGAATGGTCTCGCCATTCTCGGACCCCTTCTGACCGAGGTTGAGGCCGTTTTCGAAGGGATACCACATTTGCTCACCGTCCGCAGCGGACGACGATTTTTGTTCCGCTGGGGACCTGGGTGCCGGGGGCGGGGGCTTGCTCGCGAACGGTGCCGCTGCCGCTGATCTGCACCTGGAGACCTTCGGCTGCGGTCACCTCGATGACGGTGCGAATGGGCAGGCCAACGAGGGTGGGCACGCTGAGTTGTTTGCCGTCGCTTATGGTCACGTAGTTTGGTTTTGGCGCGGGCGTCGTCAGCGCGGGGTCGGCGGAACTGGATGAAACGGCTGCGACCTGCTGCCGGCTATCGGCAGGTTTGGCTTCTGAAGACGCAGCGGATACGGCTACCGGCGCTGGTGCTTGCTGGGCCGGCTGCTGCGGCTGGCGCAGCGGATCATCGGGCGGCAGATCGTTGGCTGCGGCGAAAAGCGCGTTCACATCTTCCTGCGCGTCGTCAGCGTCATCTTCCTGAATCGGCTTTTCGGTTTTTGCTTCTTTTAACGGCGTCTTGGAAGGACGGACGTCGATGTCGTGCGGAACATTCAGGTATTCGAGAACCTGCTGCGCCACTTCTGCGAAAACCGGCGCGGAAACCGCCGTGCCGTAATAGGACACGCCTTTCGGGTTGTCCATGATGACGGCAACGGCGATCACGGGGTTGTTGACCGGCGCGATCCCCGCGAAGGAGGCCACGTGCATCGACTTCGAATAGAGATGGGTGACGGGATCTACCTTTTGTGCGGTGCCTGTCTTGCCTCCCGAAGAGTAGCCGTTGAGCTGCGCCGGTTTGCCCGTACCGTAGAGGACAACGCCCTCCATCATCTTGCGCATCTGCGCCGCGGTCAGCTCCGACAGAACGCGATGCGCACCGGTCGGCAGCGGATCGGGAAGTTCTCCGCCGGCCCTGAACGGGAGTGCCTGCATCTGCGGCGAGGGTTGGCCGCTGGCATTGGCCGGCTGCGCAATCAAAACATGCGGAGGCAAGTACACGCCGCCGTTAGCGATGGTCGAAACCATCGACACAAGTTGAATTGGAGTGACGCCGACTTCCTGCCCGATGGCAATCGACCCGATTGAGGAGGATCCCCATCTGTTAGGCGCGCGCAACAAGCCGCGCGTTTCGCCGGGCAGCTCGGTACCGGTCCGGCTGCCGAAACCAAAATCGTGAATGTATTTGTAGAAATTTTCCGGACCCATCTTGAGTGCTAGCTTGACGGCTGCCACGTCGCTTGAGTGTTCAAGCGCTTCGTGAACAGTGATGACGTGGTAGTGGTCGGCCTTGTCGTCGTGAATGATCCGGCCGCCGGCCATCTTGATCTGGCCGCCCTGGCAGTCAATCATGTCATCGGGGTGAGTAACGCCCTGGTCGAGCGCGGCGGAATAGGTAACAAGTTTGAACGTCGACCCCGGCTCGTAGACATCGCTGACCGCGTGGTTCTTCAAGAGCGCCGGCGTCGTGTGCCGAAACTGGTTGGGATTAAAAGTGGGCCGGATCGCCAGGGCGAGGATCTGGCCGGTGTGCACGTCCTGCACCACCACAGTGCCGCTATCGGCATGCGTCCGCTCCATATTGTGATCGAGTGCCCGCTCAGCCATGAACTGGATGTTTTCGTCGATGGTGAGTTGAAGATTCTGTCCGGGCTGGGGCTGCTGGTCGGTCGAACCAAGGATGTGGCGGCGCGCGTCCATAGCGGTGAACATGCGGCCGGGGACGCCGTGAAGCTCTGAATCGAATTTGCCTTCGAGGCCGCCGAGACCGTTGTCGTCGAGGCCGACGTAGCCGAGAACCTGCGCGGCGATCTGGTTGTCGGGATAGAAGCGCTGGAATTCCTTCTGGAAGTAGATGCCTTTCATGTTGAGCGCGTGCACGCGGGAGGAGACATCGGGCGTGACCCGGCGGGCGATCCAGGCAAAGCTTTTTCCATCGTCAAGGCGATGGGCGATCTGGTCTTCGCGAGTCAGGTTGTCTTCGAGATCAGTGTGGACGATGGCGGCGAGCATCCGTGCGGCGGAACTTCTTGTCGTCGATCTCGGAGGGATCGGCATAGATGGAGTCAACCTGCACCGTCATGGCGAGCTCGCGCATATTGCGGTCGTAGAGAACGCCGCGGCGCGGCGCCACCTCGAAGGTGCGCTGCTGCTGCTTGTCCGCGCGCTCAACATATTCGCCGTGGCGCACGATCTGGAGCCAGAAAAGACGAGTGGCGATGGCGCAGGCCCAGAACAGAAAGAAGGCACAGACAAGCCAGAAACGCGCCAGCTTCATGGGCGTGGCGCGCGACGTGACGGTGCGAGGACGGGTTGCGCGAAGTGCTGCCTGCATTGTTGATCAGCGGTTCGGTTTCAGGTTAGATCATGCACTCGCGGTTACGCGCTCACAGGCACACGAATCTCGCGACTGTCGAGCAAGAGGGCTACATCCTGATGGATCATCGGACGGCTCAGATCTGAAGCCGGATTCGGCTGCGGGCGCGTTGACGGCTGCGCGAGGACCTGGCGCGCTCGAGTCGATGGTGCGGTCGGTGGCGTGCACAACCTGGCCGGGTTGCGGCTCCGGCGAGACCGAGTTGGCGGGCCATGCCGTCGATGCGGCCGGGCTGCGTGAGCTGTGCCTCAGACAAGCGAAGCTGGCGATTCTCTTCGCGCAGCTGGTCGAGCACCTGCTTCTCCGACTCGATCCGGTACGAGTTCTCGATGGCATAGAAGTGCTGCAGGCCATAGACCATGACGAGCGAGAACAGGACCGTCATCGCGGCCGAGAAGATGCGCATCTGGCGCGCACGCACAGGATCGGCAGCCTTGACGAGGCGCGTGTTGTCGAAGTGATGCGTGAAGATGATCTCAGGCGTGCGGACTCCGCGGCGGCGCATGGGCTGCTGTGCGAGCAGTGCGGCATTGCGCTCGATCACGCGAGCGGTCCAGCCGGGTTTCGTATCAAATAGTGTTGCGGTACATGCAGCCATGTCGTTTCTCCTAGCTTCTAGCCGCTAGCTTCTAGCTGCTAGCTGGAATCTTGCTGAATTCATTTCTTCGACTCATCAAAGTAAACAGCGAACCACTTGATCGAACCCACTTATACAAACTCTTCGACTTCCTTTAGCTGGTAGCTGGAAGCTAGGAGCTAGTAGCTGTCTTCTCTGCCGCTCGCAACTTGGCGCTTCTGGAGCGTGGGTTGCGATCTGTTTCTTCTTCACTGGCGGTGACCGGTTTTTTGGTCAGCAGCTCAAAAATCCCTTTGTGCGCGTATTCGCGCAGAATGTCTTTCGCGATGCGATCTTCCAACGAGTGAAAGCTGATGACCACCAGTCGTCCGGAGGGCTTAAGCAACGTTGGTGCGGCCTCCAGCAGCGCCCGAATTTCGTCCAGCTCGCGATTCACATAAATCCGGAGCGCCTGGAACGTGCGCGTCGCCGGATGAATCTTGTCCTGTTTCATTGCCGGGGCGGCTGATGCAACAATCCGGGATAGCTGCCCGGTGGTTGTGATTGGCCGCCCGCGAACAATGGCTCTGGCGATTCTCCGCGACCTCCTTTCGTCTCCGTATTCGTAAATAAGGTCGGCAAGCTGGTGCTCGTTCGCCTCATTCACCACTTGTGCGGCGGTGGGACCGGATCGCGTGTCCTGACGCATGTCCAACGGCCCGTCCGCCATGAAACTGAATCCTCTGCGCGCTTCGTCGAGTTGCAGGCTGCTGACGCCGAAGTCGGCCAATATGCCATCGAGAGAGCCCGGCTCGACGCGGCTGCTGATGGAACTGAAGGCTTCGCCGATAAAAGAGAGTCGAGGTGCCTGATCTCCGAGTTCGCCTGCGACCTGTTCGAGGCGGTTCCTGGCTAGTGCCAGTGCCTCGGGGTCGCGATCGAAACCAATCAGGCGTCCGTGCGGGCCTAAGCGGCGAATGATTTCTGCCGCATGCCCCGCAAGCCCGAGAGTGCAGTCTGCAATGACGCTTCCTGCGCGTACATTGAGAAACTGGATCGCATCTTGTAAAAGAACTGGCACATGACGCTCGCTCTGCTTCGACATGTGCTCCCCCTGGGGGGTGGGCCCTAACTCTTGCGGCGAAGAATCTCCGCCATTGCCTTGCGATCGTCTGCGGTCAACTGGTTGGCCGCCAGATTCTGTTCGAAGATCTCCCGGTTATGCACTTCCAGGTAGGTCCTCATTCCGAAGACAGTGACTTCGCCGTCGAGCTGGGCAGCATTGCGGAGGATCTGGGGGAGGAGTAACCGTGCCTGGTTGTCCATCTCCACTTGCTGCCCGTAGTAGCTGGTCACGTTGAGGTATTTGCGAACGGCATCGTCCATGGTGCTGGAGTCGGCCAGCTGCTGTTCCCTCTTCTCCCACTCCGGCAAGGGCCAGATCTCCGCGCTCTTGCCATCGCTTGACGTGACATAAAACTGGGTTACACTGGTGGCATCGACCAGCTGCTTGAAGGCAGATGGCAGCTTAAGTCTTCCTTTTTCATCGACTTTCGCTGGATGGTTGCCACGGAACATTGTTTGTCGTTCGCCTCGTACTGGATGCAGAAGTTGGTTCCAAATCGGTGTTTCTTGCTACGGAAATGCTCAGAAAAGGAGTAAATCTGGAGTATTCTTTGCTTGAGAACGGGATCTAGACTCCCGTTTACTCCACTTCACTCCACTTCAGACACGATAATAGCCCAGGGAGTTTTCCACTCCAACGACAATTTCTGTCGAAATCCTGCAACTTTAGTGGGTTAGGGGCAAAACGGACGGGAATTCCGTTTTCGGGAAGCTTCTAATGGGGCGAGACATCCATAAGACCACAAGATATAGTGTTTACCTCTTTGAGTACCGTGGATAGAAAGCCACTTCTCAAGCGAATCCGAAAGGTGTAGGGGAATAAAAAGCGAAACTACTCCGGATCGGAGTCTTCGGCGAGTTTCCTGCGGTTGACCACGATATTCATCAGGTAGACAAAGACAAGCGTATTTACGATCAGAAGAGTCACGCGCACCCAGGTGACGCGGTGGAAGACCTCGAAAACCTCCCAGGGGAGGAATGATGCGGTAATGGCGAGCGTCAGGTATTCGCCCCAGGCCTTTTCGAGAAAGAGTCCGATTCCCTCTGCGAGGCTCAGGCCCGCGTAGCTGAAGGCCATTGCGCCGAGGCGCCTGAGAAGTGGATCGTTGATGAGCGATGCCCGGTCGTAGAGGAAGTTGACGAACTTTGATTCCGGGTTGAACCGAAGCAGATCGCCAATGTGGCTGATGACTTCGTCGATGTCCTTGTGGAGCAGGTGAAGGGCGCCAATCCCGAGCGTAATGAAGAGGAGCGCCTGGAGGCCCTTATAGAACGCGATGAGGAGCAGCCACCGGTTGTGGCGATTGCGCACGGTCGTCGGTTCGACTTCCGCCTCGATGATTTCCTTCGTGCTGATCGCCTGATGCAAACCCACGATGCTTCTCTTCTTACGTTAAATGATCCTGCCGGGGCAAAACGGCCTCCGTCCGAACGAATCGGCGGTTTTGGCGGATCTGGAATACGTACTGAAAGCCTACCCCGAAAATACGATGCTGTCGAAGGGAAGAGCGTGGTCATCTAACCCAAAGTTTGACGGAACGCATATCGTTTTGACTGCCGGCGATGAGGAACGTGCCTGACCGCATCGATGAAAATGGCCTGCCCTCCCTTCCCTTGGACTCCATGGACCGAGTTCGGCAAAATTTCCCACCAACAAGCCTTTCAGACGCTATGCTGGGTGAACCCTGCCAGAGTGAAGATGTCGTAAGGAGCCGCCGATGTCCTTAGAACCATTCCTTATCGCAATCGCGATAACCCTCGTAATTGTGATAGTGGTGGGGTGGCTGCTCTTCCGAAGAACGGGCGGCGATTGGTTCGGCAAGCATCTGCAGGATATGTCCCTGCACCGCCTCAGATATCTTCTGGCGGCGCGATTCCTTCGCATGGCCTCCGTGGGCTTTGTTGCCGACGTAGCCCTCGGCGGAAGCATGTCGCGGCCGCTCGTTGTCCTCTTTGCCTTGCTGTTCGGCCTCTGTGGCCCGATGGCTCTGTTGCTGCGGCATCGCCCTCCCTTTCAGCGATTTCTGTTTATCGTAACGATTGTCTTCATTATTTATGGAATCGCAATATTTCACTGGCACGGCATCGATCGACCAGCTTCGACTGCAGCTGCGGCTTACGCCTTCGACGCGTATTTCATCTTTGCCACCGCCGTGGCCAGCGCATTGGTCACCACCAGGCACATCAACACCGAAGGAGCCCGCCAGCTGCGCGCGGAAACAGAGCTGGAAGCCGCCCGGGCAGTGCAGCAGATGCTGATCCCCGAGGAGATTCCGAGTCTGCCGGGGTTCAAGATCGAGAGCGTCTATCAGCCCGCCAGCCAGGTAGGCGGAGATTTCTACCAGATTCTGCCCCTGGCAGACGGCGCGGCTCTTATCGTAATCGGCGACGTAAGCGGCAAGGGCATGCCGGCTGCGATGACGGTGTCGCTCCTTGTTGGCACGTTCCGCACCATGGCCGACTACTCTACGAGCCCAGCCGAGATTCTGGCGGAGATGAACCGGAGAATGCTGGTCCGGAGCAAGGATGGATTTACGACGTGCCTGGTGCTGCGAGCCGACGCAGACGGTATCTTGACGATGGCCAATGCCGGGCATATTCCCCCGTACTGCAACGGCGAGGAGCTGGCAGTCGAAAACGGCTTTCCCCTTGGGCTTCACGCTCAATCGACCTATGGGGAGTCACGATTCGAATTGAGACCCGGCGACCAACTCACGCTGCTGACCGATGGCGTGGTTGAGGCGCGCTCGACCACCGGCGAACTGTTCGGCTTCGCACGCACGCAGACGTGCAGTCGCAAAGGCGCAGAGCAAATCCTGAAAGCAGCGTGTGCCTTTGGCCAGGAGGACGACATCACGGTTGTCACTCTTGCCCTCGCCGGGGAGGTAGCGGTCGCGACCTAGCGGCGAATACCGGCGGAGTTGCAGCCGCAGAGTGCGGGATGCTATCGCTTGGGCCTGAGCAAAGCGTCGCGATCCATGATGTTGCCGTCGAAGATGAGCGTGGAAATGCGGCGGGCGTTCCAGACGTTGGTGGTGGGATCGGCATCGAGGATGAGGATGTCAGCGCGTCGGCCGGGCGCAATCTGGCCAAGTTCATTCCAACCGAATTGGATGGAGTAGTTGTTGGTGGCGGCGGCGAGAGCCTCGCGGGGCGAAAGCCCGATGCGGACCAGCATCTCGAGTTCGGTGTGGAGGGAGATGCCGGGCATGGTGCCCATGGCCGCGGCTCCCGATGCCGCGAGGTAATGAGGGTAGGCGCTGAACATGGTTTGATTGATTCGCCACAGACGCAGGGCGGTAAGATCGGCCTTTTTGCGCTGGCTTTCTTCCATCCAGCGCACCGTCACATTAGGCAGGTGACGGGTCCAGGGTCCCAGTGGATAGTTGAGTTCGCCGGTGCTGCGATCCGACGGCATGTACATGTTCATCGGGTTGAGAATGGACGCCGCCGGTTCCTTCCACAGGTCGCGATGACCGGGAAGATTCAGATAGTAGAGGCTGAAGGTGGGCATCAGCGTCGCATGATGCGTCGAGATGAAGTGACCGTAGTTGCGAAAGTGCGGATCGGTAGGCGGCAGGTGTTGGGCGTAGTCATAAGCAGTCGTGGCCGCGGCGCCGTAGGGATCGTCGACGAGCGGCCGCTGGAGTTCGTCGGGGATGACTCCGAGCTCGTAGCGGCCCATGTGGAGGAGTACATCGACGCCGGCGTCGATTCCGACGCTGTAGGGTGTGGAGATGAATTCGCCGTAGGTGACCAGGCCGAGCTGATGGGCGCGAGTGATGATCCACTGGGCATTGGCGGCGGTGATATCCCATCCGAGCCACAGAACGCGGGTGCCCAGCTTGGCGGTTGCGCTGATCTGCTCGGCTGTGTCTTCCGGGCTGAGTTCGACCGGGTGCGCACCTTCGTGAAGCTTCATGGTCCAGTCGCCATGGCCCATGAGGAGGCTCCAGTTGTCAGTGGAGCCGACGGAGTCGAGCAGGTAGAGGTGAGGACTGGGATTCGCAGTGAAGTCGATGTGGCCGCGGTGGTCATCGGCGCTGGCGACGATGCTGGTCACACCCATATAGAGCTGAGCATTGGCCTGTTCCTGGCTGTTCATGCCCGTGAAGCCATCCACCAGGCCGGGAATAAGGAATTTGCCGGTGCAGTCGATGACCTGCGCGCCCTTGGGCACCTGGATGAGAAAGCGCGAACCAACGTCGGTAATCCGGCCGTTCTGAATGATGACGATGGAGTTCTGCTGGTCGAGTGCGGAGCGGCCCCAGTCGGTGACGTCGATAATGGTCCCACCGAGAAGAACAAGCGGAGGGGGTGCGGCTTTGGGTGCAACCTGGGATACATTCTGCGCTACAGCGGAGATACCTGCCGCGAGCGATAAGAGCATCCACACCAGCAAGAAACGATCAGGTCGCATAGGAAAAGCGTTGTCTTCATGATTTTCGCACACGCCCATGCGGAGTTTGATGAGGCGTTGGCTCGATGCGGGACAGCGATGTTTTCGAAGCCGGCATGAAGGCACATTTGCGCTGTCAGGAACAACTGCGCGGACTCGGCCGCTCAGGAGGCGACAAGGGTGCGGCGTTTGCGGGAGTGGAGCAGCGGGAGAACCTGCGCGTATGCGTTGTCGACGGTGAGGCCGTACTTGGCGCGGAGGCTTTCGATTTTTCCGTGTTCGATGAAGCGGTCGGGCCAGCCGATGCGCACCACCGGAACAGCGCTGCCGATCTCCTGCAGCGTTTCGATCACGGCTGAGCCGAAGCCTCCCATCTTCACATGATCTTCAAAGGTGACGAAAGCGGCCACGCGGCGGGCGTACTGCGCGAGCATGTCGCGGTCGATGGGCTTGACGAAGCGCGGATTGATGACCGCGGCAGAGAAGCCATCGCTCTCGAGACGTTCGCCAAGCTCGCGCGCCAGCGTCGTCATCGGGCCGAGGCCGAGAATCGCGACGTCAGAGCCGTCGGAGAGAATTTCCGCTTTGCCGACGGGAATGGCTTGCGGTTCGGGCTTGCAATCAACGCCGGCAACGGCGCCGCGCGGATAGCGAATCGCACTCGGGCCATCGAGGGTCAGCGCGGTGGCCATCATGTCGGCAAGTTCGTCTTCGTCCTTCGGCGCCATCAGCACCATCTCGGGCACGCCGCGAAGGTAGCTGATGTCGAACAGGCCGTGGTGCGTGGGGCCGTCGTCGCCGGAAAGGCCGGCGCGATCCATGCAGAAGACCACGGGAAGCTTTTGCAGGGAGACATCGTGCACCACGGGATCGAACGCGCGCTGAAGGAATGTGGAGTAAATGGCGCAGAAGGGGCGATAGCCGCGCGTGGCCATGCCGGCAGCGAAGATGACGGCGTGTTCCTCGGCGATGCCGACGTCGAAGTAGCGTTTGGGATGATGCGGGCGGAAGAGATCGAGGCCGGTGCCGTTGGGCATAGCAGCGGTGATGGCGACGACGCGCTCATCCTTGTCTGCCAACTTCACAAGCGTGCTGGCGAAGACTTCGGAATAGGTTGGGACGCCGGCCGGCTTGGTCATACCGGTTTCAGGATCGTAGGGGCCGAGGCCGTGGAATTTTTTCTGGCCATCGAGCGCGGGCTGGAATCCGCGGCCCTTCTGCGTGAGCACGTGCAGCAGGACGGGGCGATTCTCGGTCTTGAGGAACTTGAAGGTCTCAATGAGGAGCGGCAGGTTGTGGCCGTCGATGGGGCCGTAGTACTGCAGGCCGAACTCTTCAAACATGATGGAGGGCCACAGCATGCTCTTGGCAGCTTCTTCGGCGCGGCGAACGACTTCGACGGCCGTCTTGCCGCCGATTTTCTCGACGATGCGGCGCGCGGAGTCGTGCAGGTGGTTGTAGTGCTCGTTGGTGACGATGCGATGGAAGTAGCGCGCGATGGCGCCGACGTTGCGGTCGATGGACCACTCGTTGTCGTTGAGCACGACGATGAGGCGCTTGGTCTGTTCGGCGATGTTGTTGAGTGCCTCGAACGAGATGCCGTTGGTGAAGGCAGCATCGCCGGCGACGGCGATCACGTGCTCCTTGCCACCCGCCAGGTCGCGGGCCACGGCCATGCCGAGCGCAGCGGACAGGGCGGTTCCCGCGTGACCTGCGCCGTAGCAGTCGTGCTCGCTCTCGGTGCGCAGCATGAAGCCGTTGAGGCCGCCGGGCTGGCGAATGGTGGAGAGGCGGTCGAGGCGGCCGGTGAGAATCTTGTGGATGTATGCCTGGTGGCTGACGTCGAAGAGAATGCGGTCAGTAGGCGTATTGAAGACGGCGTGGAGCGCGAGCGTCAGCTCGACGACGCCGAGATTGGGGCCGAGGTGACCGCCGGTCTTCGAGAGGGTCTGGATGAGGCATTCGCGGATCTCCGTGGCGAGGTCCGCCATCTGACCGGGGTTGAGCCGCTTGAGGTCGGCCGGCGATTGGATCGTCTCAAGCAATGCTCCCATGTTTATCCTCTTCCCCCCGGATACGCCGGACTGCTGCGGCGATCGGCGTGCCGGCCTTCAGCTTCAAAAAGCCAGCTGTGCCAACAAAGAGTATATCAATAAGGCAGTTTCCCAAGGCACTTCCGGCACTGGCAGATTTGACGCGGTTTGAGCGCTAAAGTATTGCTTTGATGGGACAAACTGGTGGATGGCAAGACGCGGAACCGGCCGGTTTGTGTAGGATTCTGGGGAGAGGCGAAAAAGTGTTCGCAATGCATAAAGGACTTTTGTGCGGGGTTGTATTCGCAGGACTTTTGGCCTGGGGTGGCTCGCGGACCGGCTGGGCGCAGTTGCCGATGCCCGGAGATCAGCAGGCGCCCAATCCGCTGACGGATCCAACGGCCAAGCCGGGCAAGGTGCTGCTTTTTGACTTGGATAAGCGTTTCGCCAAGGATGTGCTTGAGCGCGGAGGCGCCGCTTTCGCAGACTGGTTCGCCGATGACGCCGTCGCTCTCAACAACGGCGCGGCGCCGATCATCGGGAAGGTAGCCATTGCGAAGTCGGCCAACTGGTTGCCGAAGGACTACCAGCTGACGTGGACGCCGACGGACGCGCAGATGGGTCCTTCGGGCGATATGGGCTACACCTGGGGGCACTTCGAAGGGCACAGCAAGGACGCGGCGGGGAATCCGGTGACGACCACCGGGCGGTACATCACCGTGTGGCGAAAACAGGCCGACGGAAGCTGGAAGGTGGAGCTGGATGCCGGCGCAAACGAGCCGGCTGCCGCGGGCGACTGCTGCAAGCTGCCCAACAGCTAGCCTGGTGACCAAAGATCATCCGACTTCGATGCAATTGTGATTGAGCCCGGTCCGCTGGTTGTGTATCATGGCGGAACTTTCCAGCAGGGAGGGCTTTGGGCCCATGGGATTCATCAGTCGCTCGTTGCTGTTGCTGTTTGCGTTGTACGGCCTTGTGTTCGCGGTGGGAGACGCCTGCCTGTTGCATGGCGGAGCGCCCATCTGGATCGGCGTCGCGTTTGCAGTCGGGATCGTGGGACTGCAGTACGTGATTTCCCCGTGGATCATCGAATGGTGTTTCGATATCACCTGGCACGAGGATGACATTCCACCGCGCCTGCGCCTCTACGTTGAACAACTCTGCCGCCAGCGCGGCCTGCCCATGCCGAAGATGGGGATCATCGAAAGCGGGACTCCGAACGCGTTCGCCTTTGGCCGGCTGCGCCGCGACGCACGCATCGTGGTGACGCGCGGGCTGCTGGATCTGCTGACCGAGGAAGAAGCCGATGCGGTGGTTGCGCACGAGGTGGGACACATTGCGCACTACGACTTCGCCTTGATGGCCGTAGCCGCCATGGCGCCGCTGCTTCTCTATCAGCTCTATGTGTGGACGCGCGGCAACAACAACACGCGGATCGTGAGCTACGGCGCCTATTTGTCGTACCTGATCGGCGAATTCATGGTGCTGGCCCTGAATCGCACCCGCGAGTACGGCGCGGATCACTTCTCGGCTTGTGAAGGCCATGCGCCGAATGCGCTGTCGTCGGCGCTGGTGAAGATCGCATACGGCATGGTGAAACAGAACGGCGAAGTAGCCCGGCTGGCGAAGCAGGGCGACAAAGAAGAGAAGAAGGCTGCGCGCAAGGCGACGCAATTGGGGCGCGCCCTGGGACTGATGGGCATCATGGGCGCGACGAACTCGCCGGCGCTGGCGCTTGGTGAATCGAGCCCCGAAGAGGCGGCGCGCGTGATGCGGTGGGACCTTGTGAATCCGTGGGCGCGGTTCTATGAGCTGAGCTCGACACATCCGCTTACCGCATTGCGGTTGCGCGCTCTGAATCGTGAGGCGCAGTCGCAGGGGCAGAACGTGATGTACGCTTTGCCGCTGGATTCGCGGGTGAGATGGGCGGGATTTCCGCTGGAGTTCGTGATCTGGGCCGCGCCCCTGGTTTGCGGATTCCTGCTCTTCAGCTGGATCTGGATCGGCAAACCGCTGGTGAGGCTTGGAGTGCACATTCCGCCGCTGCTGGCGCCTTCGCTTCTGGTGGTGCTTGGCGTGACCTGGGCACTGCGCATCGCCTATCGCTATCATGGCGAGTTCAAACCAAAGCAGGTTGAAGATTTGCTGGAGGACATGGCCGTCTCGCAGATGCGCACGCGCGCCGTGGAATTGCAGGGTGAAATCGTGGGCAACGGGCTGCCGGGAGCGTTCTGGAGCCCGGATCTTTTGCTCCGCGATAAGACGGGACTGATGTTTGTGCTGTATCGGTCGTCGATTCCGTTCGGCCGGCTGTGGTTCGCCATCAGCAATGTGGACCGTTATATCGGCGAGCAGGTGACGCTCAAAGGTTGGTACCGGAGGGGTATGCGTCCGTATGTCGAGCTATCGCAGATTGAGGCGCAAACGACCAGGGCGAAGAAGACCAATGGTCCAGTGAGCCTGTTCGGCGATCCGAATAATCCCGTAGCTGTTGAGGAAGTCACGCTCGTGTCGCGATCCTACTCGCGGTGGATCCAGATGGCGGGATCGGCGGTTACGACGGCGATCGGGGTGATCTGGCTGCTCGGGATGTACTCGTTCTAAACAGCCCATGGCGGACGCGATCAAGGCGAGAGGGCGACTGGATAAGCTTTCGCACATCTGTCTCTCTCTTCCCAGGGCGGTGCGCGAAGACAAGGGATCGCATTCAGCCTTCACGGTGTCGAAGAAGGTCTTTGCCTATTTTCTGAATGACCATCACGGCGACGGCATTGTCGGCCTCTGGTGCAAGGTGCTGCCCGGCGATAACGCGCGGCTGATCGCGGCGAGACCGCAGAAATTCTACATGCCGGCTTATGTGGGACCGCGCGGGTGGGTGGGGTTGCGCCTCGATGGCCGGACCGTGGACTGGGCCGAGGTGAAGGAGCTGGTGCGAGGCAGTTATGCGCAGACGGCGCCGAAGAGCCTGGCGCGGATTGTCGATGGTGGCTGACCATCGCCGCTGAAGATCGGGCGAGCGCCTCTCGGCGGCTTTCAATTGATTCGCAGTACGTCGTGAGACAATGCGTTCGACGGCCTTCCCTGCACCGCTCCTGTGCTGCCGAATAACTCTTCTATGAATGTATCCAGGAATATAGTCAACCTGCTTTTCGGGCGTCCGCTGGCGACCAGCGAAGAGCGTGCCGAGCACATCGGCCCCATTGCCGGCATACCGATCTTCGGGCTCGATGCCCTCAGTTCGGCGGCATACGGCCCCGAGGCCGCGCTCACGCTGCTGCTGCCGCTGGGCCTGCTGGGAGTGAAGTACATCGTGCCGGTAAGCGTCGCGATCGTGATCCTGCTGGCCATCGTTTACATCAGCTACCGGCAGACCATCGATGCGTATCCCAAGGGCGGCGGTTCGTATACCGTGGCTTCGCAGAACCTGGGCGAGGGCGCGGGGCTGCTGGCGGCAGCGGCGCTGATGATCGACTACACCCTGACCGCCGCGGTGGGGATTTCCGCGGGAGTCGGCGCGCTGATTTCGGCTGTTCCCAGCCTGCAGCCGCACACGCTGGAGTTGTGCCTTGGCGTACTGGTGATCCTGACCCTTGTGAACATGCGCGGAGTGCACGATACGGGCGTGGTGTTCATGATTCCGACCTATCTGTTCACCGGAACGCTGCTGATCGTGATTGCCGTGGGCGCGTGGCACGCGGTCATGAGCGGAGGCCATCCTCACGCAGTGACACCGCTGCCCGCGCTGCCTCCGGCCACGGCTGCGGTGGGCGCGTGGCTGCTGCTGAAGGTGTTCTCGTCGGGATGCACGGCGATGACGGGCGTCGAAGCGGTAAGCAATGGCGTGATGGCGTTTCGCGACGACACGCGGAAGAACGCGAAGATCACGCTGACGATCATCATTGCCCTGCTGATGATCCTGCTGATCGGCATTGCGCTGCTGTGCCGGGCGTATGGGATTGGAGCGACCGATCCCAATGGGTCGGGATACGAAAGCGTGCTCTCGATGCTGACGCGGGCGGTGATGGGCCATGGTTGGTTCTATTACCTCACCATCGGATCGGTGCTGCTGGTGCTGGCGTTGTCGGCAAACACCGCCTTTGCGGATTTCCCTCGGCTGACGCGCGCCATTGCACTGGATGATTACATGCCGCGCGTGTTTCTGATTCGCGGGCGCAGGCTGCTCTACTCGTGGGGCATCTATGTGCTGGTGGTGCTGACCGGGCTGCTGCTGATCACGTTCCGTGGCGTGACGGACCGGCTGATTCCGCTGTATGCGATTGGCGCGTTCATGGCATTCACCCTGTCGCAAGCCGGCATGGTGATGCACTGGCGACGGAAGGGCGGATCACCGCTTCGCTTGTTTGCCAACGGACTGGGGGCGTTTGCTACGGGCATCACGACGCTGGTGGTGCTGGTGGCGAAGTTCACTGAAGGCGCATGGATCACCGCGCTGCTGATCGCGGTCATGATCGTCATTATGCACTCCGTGAAGCGGCACTATCGCCGCGTGAATCGTGAGGTCGCCCTCGACAGGCCCATCCTGCCGGCCGAGGTCATCGAGCCCATCATCGTCGTCCCGATCGATCGCTGGAGCCGGATCACCGAGAAAGCGCTGTCGTTTGCGCTCTCGCTGTCGAATGACATCCGGTGCCTGCATGTGCAGACGGTGGAAGAGCCGGATGAGATTTGCAAGGACTGGGACAAGTTCGTAGCAGAACCGTTGAAGCGGGCCGGCAAATGCGTACCGAAACTGGAGATTTTGCAATCGCCGTTTCGATACGTGCTGCAGCCGATGGTCGATTACATCCTGCAGGCGGAGAAGGAGTCAGAGGTGCGCAAGATCTGCGTGCTGGTTCCCGAACTGGTGGTGTTGCACTGGTGGGAGAACCTGCTGCATAACCGCCGCGCAAACCTGCTCAAGGCTGTGCTTCTGCTTCGCGGCACCAGGCGGATCATCGTAATTAACATTCCGTGGTACCTGGAGCGCGGATGAAGCACGGATGAATCGTTACGGCCCCGGGACGAGGATTTCGGCTGCCCGCGATTCCCTTCCCGAGGTGAAACCGTCAGAATGGTGAGTGGACTCCAGGCCATCATTTGAGCGGTTATGCCGGCGACGCAGCAACTTCGCCGGCCAGTCGAAACCAGTGAATCACCCGCGCCGGGCGATGCGGGTTTTGGTCGGCTGTTTCGCTGCTTTGGTATTGGGAACGAATGGCTGGTCACAGGATTCCGCCCAGCCAAACCAGCCAAACCAGAGCGCAGTTTCAAGCCAGACCACGACAGTGCATGGCATGGTTCGCAACGGCGCGTCCGGCGGCCCGCTGGCGCGCGCACTGGTGCGCATCAACGGCGATGCGGCAACCGGCGTACTGACGGATGGTGAAGGACGGTTTGAGATTGCGGATGTGCCGGAGGGTCCGCAACAGTTCATGGTCGTAAAGCCGGGTTTCCTCGACGAGGCCGAGGCGGGCGCCGACAGCATGGCTTGGAATTCGCACGGCTATGGACGCAACGTGATCGTGGTTCCCGAAATGGCGGATGTGGTCTTCACAATGCAACCGGTGAATTCGATCACGGGCCAGATTCAGCTGTCGTCCGGCGATGCGGCCGAGGGGATTCAAGTGACCCTGCTGCGGCGCGTCGTGCAGGATGGACGGGCGGTGTGGCAGTCGGCTGCCGCGGCAAGGACCAACAGCGAAGGCGCATATCGCTTCGGCGATCTCGCGGATGGCTTGTATGCGATCTACACCGACCCCACGATGGACAGCGATGCGGCTCCGAATCTCGTGGAGAACGGCAGCGGGAACAATGTGGTGCGCCACGGATACCCGAGCCAGTTCTATCCGGATGGACGCGACTTGGCGAGCGCGGCGAAGATTCGTGTGGCCGGGGGTGAGCAGGCGCAGGCGAATATCGCGCTGACGCTGGAGCCCTTTCAATCCGTCACGGCTGCGGTGATGATACCGAAGGGGAACTCGGGCGCCGATAACGTGTCAGTGCAGGTGATGGATGGGCAGGGTCACGTGCTGCCCTACACTGCGCAATATGATTCGGCGACACACACAGCACAGGCAATGCTCCCGGATGGCGCATATTCGCTGCTCGCCACGTTCACTGGGACGATGGCCCGGATTGTACCGGGGGAGGGTGGGGAAAGCCTCAGTTTCGTGCCTTCAGGTCCGCACCAGATCAGCGGCGAAGTAGGTTTTGCCGTTGCCGGACGGGCGGTTTCAAATCTGCGCATTCCCATGTCGACGATGGGGAACAATTCGATCCAGGTGACGGTGGCTCGGGGTGCGAATGGAACTTCGCCGCCCGGGGATTCCCGCCTGGTTGTTACGCTGAGCCAGTCCAGCGGCGGGTTGGGGGACGGGATGGTAAACAGTTACGCCGATGGACCTGTTTCCGGCTCGGTGGAAACGACCAGCGTGCCTCCGGGCTCGTACTGGGTACATACGAACATTGAACAAAAGGGGCTCTGCGAGGCCTCGTTCACCGCCGGTGGAGTGAACCTGGCGCAGGAACCGCTGGCGCTGGGCATCGCAGGCACAACGACGCCCCTGACGTTGACGCTGCGCGACGATTGCGCCAAGCTGACGCTCCTGCTTCCGGCGTCTGTGGGAATGGCCGCGGGCGAGGAACTCTTTTACACCGTGTACGTGGTGCCGGATTCCGGTTCCACCGTGGACGTAGAACCGCAGACGCTGCGGCCTTCCACGGGTGGACGGATTACGCTGACGGGACTGACGCCGGGCGACTATCACGTTTACACATTCGATCGGCCGGTTGCGCTTGAATATAGGAATCCCGCTGCGCTTGCTGCGTTGCCATCACAGGCGGTCACGCTTGCGCCGGATGGCGAGTCGGAGCTTGCCGTCGAGGCTCGTCAACCATGATGCGACCGGGTTTAAACTCCGCCGCGTTGCGCGCGATGCTGGTGCTCTGCGGATTGATGCTGGCGGCGGCAGCGAATGCGCAGAGTCCGCCGGCAGCGCAGCCCGGGGCGACTGTCGTGCCGGGTCCCTATCGCATCGCCGGCGTGCTGGTGAACGCTCTAACCGACGAGCCGGTGCAACGAGCGATAGTGGAGGCGCTGAAGGAAGGTGACGGCCACGCCGTGGCTTCGTGCGTGACGGACAGCGAAGGGCGATTTGCGTTGGATCGGATGGGAGCGGGAAAGTTTGAACTGACAGCTTCCAGGCGCGGATTCCATACGGCGTTTTACGACGAGCACGAGGGGTTCAGCACCGCGATCGTCACCGCACCGGACCAGGACACCACTCACCTCCGATTCAAGCTCACACCCCAGGCGACCTTGCGGGGCGTGATCACCAGCGACGACGGCGATCCCGTTGCGAATGCGCGCGTCATGCTCTTTCGGCGCCCTAGGCATCCTGACTCGGGGGAACGCATGGGATCGGCAGATTCGACGTCGACTGACGATACCGGGGCGTACGAGTTTGGCGATCTCGCAGCGGGTGAATATCTGCTGGCGGTGATCGCCGAGCCATGGTACGCGGTGCATGAAGGCACGGCGGCAAAGCGGAATGCGGCGCTCGATGTGGCTTATCCGTTGACCTATTTTGATTCGTCGACCGATGAAGCGTCGGCGACGCCGATCGTGCTGACCGGCGGAAGCCGCGAAGAGGCGAACATGAGTTTGCATGCGGTTCCGGCTCTGCATCTCTCCGTTCCGGCTCCGCGCAAAGCGGACGGGACAATTGTTGTGCCTCAACTCCAGCAGATGGCCTTCGGGGAAGTCGTCAATGGGCAAGCCGCGGTCAACCTGAGCGGACTCGAAACCGGCACGTGGGAGGTGAGCGGTATTGCGCCCGGACACTATGAACTTACCCAGGGTGACCCGCCGCGGGTGGTCGCCCTGGATCTGACATCGAGCCAGCAGGTCGATCCGAATTCCGGAAACCCGGCGAACACGGTTGTGGGCAGAGTACGGATGGTGTCGGGAGCGCCGGCGCCGGACGAGGTGACCATGTCGCTGATGCGGGCCGACAGCAGTCCCGGCCAGGTCACGTACGCAGCCATCGCGCAACTGGGTCGATTCAAATTCGAAGCAGTACCACCAGGCGAATGGGCGATTGGGGCAACCACGGGAAGCAATGCGCTCCCCGTCGTCGCCGTGGGCACGGCAACAGCACAACAGGCTGGAAACATCATCACCCTGCGAGACCGCCCGCCGGAACTGGTGGTGACCCTGAGCGACGCCGAAACGGAGGTGGATGGATTTGCAAAGAAGGACGGCAAGGGAGTTGCCGGGGCAATGATCGTGCTCTTGCCGAAGAATCCGGCGCAGTGGAGGGCCCTGACGCGGCGCGATCAGTCGGACTCCGACGGAAGCTTTGCACTGCCCGACGTAGCCCCTGGCGAGTACACGGTGGTCGCCATTCAAGATGGATGGGAGCTGGATTGGACCAGTCCCGAGGCGATGGCTCGCTACCTGCCGGGCGGGACAAACGTCAGAGTGACTGAGTCTTCAGGCAAGCTGCTGCGGTTGGGCTCGGCGGTTCAAGTCGAGCAGCGCTGAGGCGCTTTGTGGAACGTGTCCCCAGCGACCGGGTTTTTGTCGCTGGCCCCGGAGACGGCTTTGGGTCGCTGGGGTGGTAGAAGGTAGTCTATGAGGGTACCGAATCTGAGTGATGGCACCCGCATGGGCTAAGGCCGGCAATGGCCTTGGAAGCCCCATAAGCTGCGCTGCGGCGCAGGAAGGTGTTGAGGAGAATCCGCATTGAAGAGTACGTTATTGCTTTCGATCGTGGCCGTTGCGTCGGCCCTTGCCGTTCCGATGGCTGCTCGAGGCCAGGTCGCCCCCGATCGTCCTCCCAAAGATTTAAGCGAGCCGGTGTACAAATACCAGGCTTACGTAGGATGGGGTTACACCAGCTTGAACCAGGTGAACCAGTCGCGCAGCGGCCTGCAGGGCGTTAGCGGTTCTATCATGCGCGGGTTTGGCGACCACTTTGGGCTGAAGTTTGACGGCGGGCACTACGCGTGGTCGGTGACGGCAACAAACACCGGTAATCCGACCGTGGATCTGTTTCTGGCGGGTCCGGTGATTCACGGAAATCTCTTTGAGAAGTGGAGCGGCTTTGCCGAAGGCTTGCTGGGCGGTGCGCATACTGGCGGCGTGTCGATTCAGCCCAATGTCTCGTTTGCGGGCGGCATCGGCGTGGGACTGGACTACAACTTCAAACCGCGCTGGTCGTTGCGGATGTCTGGAGATGACATCGGATCGTCGTTCACCCTGGTACCCTTCCAGCCGGGCTATTCTCCGCACATGCGGTGGAATGCGCGGGGTGGCATTGGACTGGCGTATCGGTTCTGACGACAGTGATGGTATGAGAGTCAGGAGCGGAAGACTGCATTTGCTGAACCTATATCTGAGGTTGGGACGCAATGGTGTAGCTGAGCGAGACGATGCCGCTGGGGAATGTGCGCGAGTCCTTGAACTTGAGCGACCAGCGCCGGCCCTGCGGAATCAGCGGAATCCCCCCGCCCAGAAGCACGGGAATCAGGGAAACGTCGACGCGATCCACGAGCCCGGCATCGAGAAGACTGCGAAAAAGCAGCCCGCCGCCGAAAAGCCAGATCTCCTTTCCGGATTTGTGCTTCAAGTCTTCGACGGTTGCGGTGAGATCTGAACCGACAATGGTGATGTCGTTGTGTTTTGCGGGATCGAGCGTGCTGGAAGCGACCAAGGTTTTCATCCCGAATTCCTTCGGCGAATGCCCTTCGCGCAACATGGCCTCATAGCTGAGACGCCCCATTACGATGGTGTCGAACCCACTGAAGATCTCCGCAAAATCCATGGTCGGGTCCTGGACGATCCAGTCGAATTCGCCATTGGGGCCGGCGATGAAGCCGTCGAGGCTGGCGGCTACGCTGTAGACGAGTTGGCGCATGATCACTCCTCCAGGCTGCGACTGATTCCTCAACGCACAAGTTTACTGCGAAAAAAAGTTTGAACGGCCCACATGAGGCGGATCGACAAATCTGGCCGGCGGATTGGGCGAACTTCTGATGCAGCGAGGGCAGGCGCTGGGCTATTTGTTAGTCTCAAAGCCATCCTTTATTGCGGGCAATCCGGGCCGCTTCAAACCGGTTGGAAGCGTTCAACTTGGAGATGGCCTCGGAGAGATAATTACGTACCGTACCCTCGGTCAGTCGCAGCGAATGCGCCAGTTCAGCGGTTGTTTCACCATCGCCGGCGCGGCGCAGGATCAAACGTTCCCTGTCGGTGAGTGGATCTTTCTCCGTGCTCCATATCTGCGAAGCAAGTTGGGGATCGACGATGCGGGTCCCGCGACTCACCTTGCGGACCGCGTCGGCCAGTTCCTCCGAGGGCCGGTCCTTGAGCAGATAACCGGATGCCCCGGCGTCCAACGCCCGCCGCAGATATCCCGGACGCGCGAAGGTCGTTAATATCAGGACGCGAGTCTCCGGGTAAAGTTCCTGTACGCGCGCGGTGAGTTCCAGCCCGCTCATCTTCGGCATCTCAATGTCGGCGACCAAAACATCAGGCCGGAGCTTTCCAACGGCTTGCAGGGCCTGCTCGCCATCGGAACAAGATCCAAGCACCTCAATATCGGATTCGATCGAGAGCAGCGCGGCGAGTGCACCCCGCAACATGCTCTGGTCCTCCGCCAGCACCACGCGTATCTTTTGCGTCACAGGGTATCCGCCTCTGCCACAATCTGTGACTCCGGTTCTGCCGGTGACTCACTGGACAGTGGCAAGGTTATCTCCAGGCTTGTTCCTCCACTTGCCGAAGCTGTCAGCTTCAGGGTTCCAGCCACGGATCGAAGCCGCTCTCGCATGCCACGCAGGCCGTTGCCTTCACGAATCTGCCCGCCCATCCCATTGTCCTCAATCGTGAAATAAATCGTGGTGTCCTTTCCGAAGAGCGCCACATGGCAGGCGGTTGCGTGAGCGTGGCGGACAATGTTGGTTGCGGCCTCGCGCAGCGCAAGGCACAGAACATCGACCTGGCTCGATGAGAGATGCACGGGAGCGAGAGTCGTGGTCAATTGGACATCGGCGGAAAGCAGGCTTCTCCGGGCGCGACTGATCTCCGCGTCAAGTCCTCCGGCGCGGTAGCCGGCAACGGCTTCCCTGACATCGGCGAGGGCATTCCGCGCAGTTTGCTCCGCTTCCGCGATCTCGTTCCGCGCACGCTCCAGATCGCGGGACAGGAGTCGTCGCGCCAGATCGAGCTTCACCGTAATCACGGTCAGGGTATGGCCAAGCAGATCGTGCAGATCGCGTGCAATGCGCTCGCGCTCTGCTTCCTGCGACAGGCGTTCAATCTCGGAATTTGCACGCTCCAGAAGCAAGTTGGCACGCGCCTGCTGCGCGAAGGCAAAGTTACTGAGTCCAATGATGACGCAGGCGAAGAGGATGCCTTCAGTGGCGGCCGGAGAATGACCGTAATATCGGGTCTCTGCCACCACGCCGGCCGCTAGCGCGGCCAGCACCAGGAATATGGTGCGCAAACGACCGAGAAACAGACAAAGCATCGCGAATGGGTAGACAAAAATGGCGCTCGCGCTTTGATTGACAGGGTAATAGAGAAAAGCGAAAAGAAAGTACAGCACGAACGCCACTCTTTGGCGGCGCCCCGTCCATTCCGCGGTCAGGTAAAAAAGAACGAGGAAGGCCACGTAAAACACCGCGCACTCCATCCATACCGCGATGGAGTGCCGATAAGCTGGCGCGCCGAACATATAGGCGGCATAGAGCAGCGCCACCCCGCGCACGATCAAACGGACATAGACGAATTTTCGCCTGGAGTCGGTTACATGCGACTCCGGCGCCGCCGTGTTCCGCTCTAGTGCGTGTGCCCGCCCTTCGCTCATACCTTCATCATCCCACTATGCAAACCGTCCCGGTACCCAGGCCTGTCATCTGGAACGCATGACAGGTGTCATGGTGATACCTGTCATCTTCCATCGTTGACAGCTGCTACTGTTTTCCGCCGGCTGCCCAGCGCATTCTTCTCTCACGGTCACGCGAGACAGAAAACGATCTCGAATGTCGATCGGCGGAACGTCAGTGGCCGGGGAACCAACCCCAACCGCTGGAAGAGGAGACAATGACACTACTTGTATTCGGTAAGCTGCTCTACTGGTGCTGGATCACATCAGAAATCGCAATTCTCATCGCCACCCTCACAAGGCCGGGCAGAGGCGAGGTAAAGGATCGCGGCTCACTCGCCGTTCTGTGGCTCACATTGATGGGTTCGGGTATCGTGGCGGGCCGATATGCAGAGGCTCACTCACGGACGATGTTTGGCGGAGCTCACTGGATGAGTTTCGTTGGTCTCGCCTTGATGATCTTCGGCATCGCGATTCGCTGGACCGCTGTCGTGTCGCTGGGCAGGTCGTTCAGCGCCAACGTCGCCATTCGTACCGAACAGCAACTTCAAACCGGAGGCCTCTACAGGTTTGTGCGGCACCCTTCGTATTTGGGACTCTTGCTTGTGCTTACCGCCATCGCGCTGCACTTGCGGAATTGGGAAGCCCTGGCAATATTCCTGGTTCCGTCCATCGCGGCTTTGAGCTACAGGATCCATGTCGAAGAAGCAGCTCTTCAGACGGCGTTTGGGAATAGCTACGAGGCTTACAGCAGCCGGACGAAGCGCCTGATTCCGGGCGTTTATTGAGCGCGTTATTCAGCCGGCGTAACTGTTCGAAAATGGACAGCAACGGCGGCCTTCGGACAACCGCCGGGGGGCCGAAGCTCGAATCGCTCGTCAGGGCCTCCTGTTATCTGTGGCATACCGGGGCAACAGTTGGTGAATGGATTGCATAAAAGGGCGTGATGGCTCTGCGGGAGGTCGCCCCTTTGTTTAACGATGTCAAAATTGCATTTCGTCAATTGGGAAATTCGCGCGCGTTTGCGCTTACGGCCGTGCTGACACTGGGATTGGGAATCGGCGCAACATCGGCAATCTTCACCCTGGTGCACCAGGTGTTGATGAAGTCGCTGCCGGTGAAAGATCCGGCCGGACTGTGGCGGGTAGGCGATAACGAACAGTGCTGCAACAACTCCGGCCTGCCGGATTACACCGACAAGCAGAACGACTGGTCGCTCTTTTCCTATGAGCAATACACTGAGTTCCGCGACCATACGCCGGAATTCGAGAGCCTTGCGGCGTTCGAGTCCTCTGACCACGAGATGGCGGTGGAGCGTGCGGGCAGCGATCATCCGGCGCAGCCGTATTACGGCGAGTTTGTTTCCGGCAACTCGTTCGATGTGCTGGGAATTCGAGCCTATGCGGGCCGGCTGCTGGAACCGGGCGATGACGCGAAGGGCGCGCAGCCGGTCGCAGTGATGAGCTTCCAGGCTTGGGAGAAGCTGGGGAGAGACCCGTCCGTGGTTGGATCGGGATGGCAGATCAACGGACAGACGGTGACGGTGGTGGGCATTGCGCCGCAGGGGTTCTACGGAGAGCGCCTGAGCGCCACTCCACCGGCATTCTGGATGCCCATGCACCTGGTGGAAACCTTGCGCCCGCGGGATGCGGACTTGCTGGAGCGCGGTGAGCAGCAGTGGCTGAACCTGATCGGGCGGCTGGCCCCGGGAGCCAGCGTGGCGGCGGCGCAGGCGCGCATGGAAGTTGAACTGAAGGACTTTCTGCGCAGCCCATTGAGCAAGCTTCCGGAGCCGGAAATGGCGTTGATTCCGAGGCAGTATCTCCGCCTGACGCCCGGGGGCGGCGGAGTGCACAGGATGCAGGATCAATATGGCGACGATCTGCACCTGCTGACGTGGATCTCAAGCTTTGTGCTGCTGATTGCGTGCGCGAACGTGGCCAACCTGATGCTCGCGCGGGGTGTGACCCAGCGGCAGCAGATCGCCGTGCAGTCGGCACTGGGCGCGCAGCGAAGCCGGCTGGTGCAGCGGGCGCTGGTGGAGAGCGTATTGGTCGCCGTTCTGGGCGGGTTGGCCGGGGTGCTGGTGGCCTACGGCGGCGCAAAGCTGATTCTGCACCTGGCCTTCGCGCAGGACCCGATCGACATCAGCGCAAATCCTTCGTGGGTCGTGCTGGGGTTTGCCCTGGCGGCAGCGGTGCTGACCGGGCTGCTGTTCGGAACCGCTCCGGCGTGGATGGCCGCGCGCGTGAATCCGATCGATGCGCTGCGGGGCGCAAACCGCAGTACGGGCAAGGACACCACGCTGGCGCAGAAGGCGCTGGTGGTGGCGCAGGCGGCCATCTCCGTAGTGCTGCTGTGTGCCGCGGGGCTGCTGCTGTTGAGCTTGCAGAAACTGGAGCATCAGCACTTCGGTTTCGAGCCTGCGAACCGTACCATCGCGATGTTCAACGCGCAAACCTCGGGAATGAAACCGGAACAGCTGGACAGCTTCTACCTCCGGCTGAATGAGTCGATCAGGCGGATTGGGGGCGTGGAGCGCGTGGCATGGTCGCTGTGGAGTCCCATGGACGACAACAACTACAGCGAGGATGTTTATATCGACGGACAACCCGCTCCGCCGCCCGGATCAAGCGTGAACCTCGCATCGTGGGTGCGGGTGAGCCCGGATTATTTCGCGACCGTGGGCACCAAAGTGTTGGAAGGCCGCAGCTTTACCCAGGACGACAATCGCAACGCGCGGCCGGTCGCAATTGTGGATCAGGCTTTCGTGAAGCGCTACCTTGGCGGGAAGAATCCCATCGGCGCGCAATTCGGCGACTGGGACGAGGCACACACCGGCATGTACACGATCGTGGGTGTGGTGGAGAACGCGCAGTACTGGCCGCCGAACGATCCGCAGGAGCGCGCGCATCCCATGTACTTCCGCCCCGGGGCTCAGTGGGTGACCCTTCCGCCCACCGCTCCTCAGGCGGAGCGATTCAACGCCTTTGATACAAACACGCACTACATGGCGTCGCTGGAGATCGAGACGCACGGGACGGTGCCGAACCTGGAAGCGAAGGTGCGCGAAAAGCTCCAGGAGATTAATCCCGACCTGATGATCACCAGCTTCCAGGGCTTCGACCGGCAAGTGCAACTTGCTTTTTCGCAGCAGAACATGATCGTGCAGTTGACGTCATTGTTTGGGCTGGTAGCGCTGGCGCTGGCGGCTATCGGGCTGTATGGCGTGACATCCTATGCGGTGGCGCAGCGCACCAGCGAGATCGGCATTCGCATGGCACTGGGCGCGAATCGCTTCAACGTGCGGCGGATGGTGCTCAAAAGCGCGCTGCTCCAGGTCGGATTGGGATCGGCGATCGGAATTCCTGCCGCCATTGAGGCGGGACGGATGATGTCGGCGGAACTCTTTGGCATCGGTGCCTTTAATCCGCTGGTGATGGGAAGCGTGATTGCGCTGCTGCTGGCGGTGGCTGTCGTGGCGTCCGCAGCGCCGGCGCATCGAGCCGCGAGCCTCGAGCCGATGGAAGCGCTGAGGAATAATTAGACGAGCTCCCATGCGTGTACTCGCTGGCGCTGGCGGGCGATGCTGCTTCCTGAATGCCTAAGCGCGATTTGTGCAACGCATTCGCGTGATATTGCAATTGTGGAGATTCTCGCGGATGATTGTGCTGATCCTCCCATCCGGAAAGCAGGTTGCCTGTGCCAATTCCTGTCTTGAAGCAGACCGCGGCGCATAACGAAACGTTCGCGGGCGTCACCTACCACATCGAAGGCGAAATGGTCCCGGTGTTGCATCTTGAGCTGGGCGGTGTTCCGGTGTATTTCGAGCACTACATTCTTCTCTGGAAAGATCTGCGGGTCCAAATCGGCATCAAGCCGCTGAAGGGTGCTCTGAAACGAGTGCTGTCGGGCATGCCGGTCTTTCTGACCGAAGTGAGTGGACCGGGAGAGATCGGTTTCAGCCGCGACGGCGCAGGACACATCTTTGCCCTTCACCTCAGACGCGGCGAGGGAATCGACATGCGCGAGCACCAGTTCCTGGCGGCGACCAGCACCGTCGACTATTCGTTCAGCCGAGTAAAGGGCGTCTCGAATATGCTTTTTGCCGGAACGGGCTTCTTCATCGATCATTTTGTCGCGACGAACAGCGAAGGCATCGTATGGGTACACGGATACGGAAACGTCTTCGAAGTGACGCTCGCCGCCGGTGAAAAGATTGATATTGAACCCGGAGGCTGGATCTACAAGGATGCGTCGGTTTCGATGGAGACCCAGTTACAGAAACTATCAACCGGGCTCTTTGCCAGCGCGGGCATGCTTGTGTGGAACCGCTTTACAGGCCCGGGACGAATTGGCGTGCAATCGATGTACGTCCACATGCCAACCGCGGAATAAACAGCGCAAGTTGGGTTCGGATACTCGTGATCCCAGGTCGCGGAAGCGAAACCCTGGGCATCCGGCGCTTTGCCACCAGTGATAGCTGCTCGGTTTCTGACTGGCTTTGCACCGATGAGACGATTTAGAGCAGTTCCACAATTCCATGTGCTCTGGTTAGCAACGTGCAAGATGGCCTTTTCTCAAGGAAAATGCCACTTGGCAGTCCTGCTTTCGGGATATAGCTATTGCGAAACCGCATCGGCCGGCTGAACACACTCGAAGTTTTCGGCCGCGTTGGTATTGCCGCGCTCCTTGTATCGAGCCACCGCCGGATAGACGCAGAGAGGACGGGTAATCGGGACTCCCGGGGATTTGGTTTTGGAATCGGCGCCGGCTTCTCCCGGCGCGACGCCCGACGCGATGATTGCATCAGGTGCTATTCCCTGCGTGACCCAGCGATCAAGGGCCAACTGGATGTCGTTGTTGGGAGTTGCATTCAGAAAGTTCCGACCATCATTCCCGAAACTGACAGCGCCTGGGCCTCCCATGCAGTGCTGCATACCAGGGACCATGTAAAGCCGGTAGAAGGACTGAATATCCGACGGATTGCTGGAACGAGGGTCGGGATAGTGTTCTAGAAATTGCTTGACCTTTTCGTAGAAAGCGATGGAAGCGCGCGGAGCGCTGACCGCATCGCCCCAACCTTGGTATTGCATCAGCTTCCCGCCGTGATCGCGGAAACTACGAAGGTCGGGATTGTACGAGTTAAGAATCGATGCGGTCTTTTCGTCGGCCAGGCGCAGATCGCGGTCGAAGTCCATGGAGTGCCAGTCCCAGCGCGGGTCCTCGTAGACGGCCCCGGAGAAGAAGCTGTTTCCGAGGAACGATTGAGCCGAGGTTCCAACGATAAAAAGCGACCAGGATTTTGCTTCGGCTTCAGTGCCGGGCTCGTAGCCTGGGTAGATTTGCTCGCCGGTCCTCGGATTCACCGGGCCGGAGTAAATCTTCTTCAGAGCTTCGATCTGAGGCTGACTCAGACACTCGGCACTGGGCGTGCCATGACAAAGAAGAACGGAAGGATCGAAGTGGCACTGACGAGGATCCTGGATCACGCCGTCCTTTACGCCGTCGAGCGCATCGCAGGCATCGAGCGCTGCCTTTTCGATGGCAGGGAGTTGTTCGACGGCGATCTTGCTTTCAGGCGTGGCGTTCAGCGCAATTTCGTTCCACACGAATCCTGTGAAGTGGTGCGTCCAGTTGTTGGAAGGGGCACCCGCAAGGATGCCGTCAAAATCTTCCGGATAGCGCTCTGCCTCCATGAGCGCTTCACGTCCGCCGTCGGAGCAACCGGAGAAATAGGCGTGCGCCGCAGGTTTTCCGAAATACGTATCCATCACGACCTTGGAGAGAACGGCGGTCTCATGCACCGCTCGATAGCCGAAGTCGATGAGCTTCTCCGGATGGCCGATCGCCCAGCTTGAGCTTGCGTCGGCCGTGTTGCCTGCTGTTTGGTGACCGTCGTCGGTGGCCGCAGCCGCATAGCCGCGCGCCAGCGGACCAAGAAGGGTCACGGGCTGTATGTACCCGCCCCATCCGCCGCTGCCGCTCTGCATGTATTTCCCGTTCCACCGTTCGCTGGGCGGGAGCCAGAGGGTGAAGTGAATTTCGGAATCGGAGGTTGGCCGGGCGATGGCCGTCACCTCGCAATGGCGGGGGATGGGGACATTGGGCAACTCCTTCAATCGATCCGCTTCCTGCCAGGTGGCCGAAACAACCACCGCATGATCAAGCTTGACGTCTTTCAGCGATTCACAACTCTGCTGCGCACGAACCCCAACGGGGAGCACCGGCACGACAGCACACAAGGCAACCAGGAAACCATTCCGCTGAAACATCAATTGTTTCTCCTGAACGTCGCTGTTCAGTCACCTGGCTGTTTACAGCTGAGTTCGGTTGAACATCGGGTGATCAAAGTGCAACTCGGAAAGCATCAGGCGCAGGTTTCTCTGTGTGGAGACATTCAGAATTCCATTCGGATCACGGAAACAATGGTAGGGCATCTCCTTAGAGAACGCACGGGGGGCCCTAGCCGATGAAGTACTGTTTGGCTTGAGCTATCCCAGGTCTCAGCAGCGAGACCTGGGGCACCCGGCTGGAGCGCGCGGGGCCGGCCGCCAACATGCAACCGAATGGTTGCATATACCTCTCTCCCCCCCCCCAACTCTGTGACAAAGTTGGCTGATTTCATGGGTTTACGGATGATCTTGTCGCTAAAGTCATCTTAGAATTTAGCTTAGACACAGAGTCGTCTCTATAAAGGACTTACAGGCCGGACAGAAGCGGGGTTAGCGTCCGCATCGCGGATGTTGGCGGAGTCAGCCTTTGCCGCAAATGTTCTCACAAGTTCATTGTGCGCCAGGACGGGGAAATTACCTGCAAAGCGAGCGCGAGAATTTTCTAAGGTAAATCAGCGACTTAGCCGGCAGACCCAGGAGTGTGGCCTTGACAACCAGTGAAGTGAACCCTTGGGTGAGACAGTTTGTGCTTTGACAGTTCGCTGTTTGCTGAACGGCGGTTGTCATTTGGGCTGAGCGGATTCAGACTCTTTATCTGAACGTCAGCCTTCTTCGGCTTCGCGGAGTTTGGCGATTACGGTGAAGTCTTCGAGGGTGGTTACGTCGCCCTTGATTTCGCCGTGGGTGGCGAGTTCGCGCAGGAGGCGGCGCATGATTTTGCCGCTGCGGGTTTTGGGCAGGGCTTCGGTGAAGCGAATGTCGTCGGGACGGGCGAGGGCGCCGATTTCTTTCGCGACCCACTTGCGGAGTTCGTCTTTGAGAGCTTCACTGGGCTCGTTGCCGCTTTCGAGCGAGACGAAGGCGGAGATGGCCTGGCCTTTTAAATCGTCGGGCCGACCCACTACGGCGGCTTCGGCAACCTTGGGATGCGCAACGAGAGCGGACTCGACTTCCATGGTGCCGAGGCGGTGTCCGCTGACGTTGATGACGTCGTCGACGCGGCCCATCAGCCAGAAGTAGCCGTCGGCATCGTGGCGCGCGCCGTCGCCGGTGAAGTAGCAACCGGGAACGTCGGACCAGTAGGTCTTCTGGTAGCGCTCTGGATCGCCGTAGATGGTGCGGGCCATCGAGGGCCAGGGCTTGCGGATGATGAGCAGGCCGCCCGATCCGGCGGGGACAGCGTGGAAGTTGCCATTGGCATCGGGGCGCGTGATGACTTCAGGCTGGATGCCGAAGAAGGGGCGCGTGGCCGAGCCGGGCTTGGTGGGGACGGCGCCGGGAATGGGCGCGATCATGATGGCGCCGGTCTCGGTCTGCCACCAGGTGTCGACGATGGGGCAGCGGTTGTGGCCGATCTTCTCGCGGTACCACATCCACGCCTCGGGATTGATGGGTTCGCCGACGGTGCCGAGGAGTCGAAGCGAGTCGAGCTTGAATTTTTCGACGTGCTGGTCGCCCCACTTAATGAAGGCGCGGATCGCGGTGGGCGCGGTGTAGAAGATGGTGACCTTATGGTCGTCGATGATTTTCCAGAAGCGCGAGAAGTCGGGCCAGTTGGGCGCGCCCTCGTACATCAGGACGGTGGCGCCGTTTTGCAGCGGGCCGTACACGACATAGGAGTGGCCGGTGACCCAGCCGATGTCGGCGGAGCACCAGTAGATGTCGTCGCTCCTGGAGATCGAAGACGTACTTGGAGGTGAGATAGGTCTGCACGGCGTAGCCGCCGGTGGTGTGGACGAGGCCCTTGGGCTTGCCGGTGGTGCCGGAGGTGTAGAGGATGTAGAGCGGATCTTCGGAGTCGAGCGGCTCGGCGGGACAATCGGTGGGGGCGTTGGCGACGACATCGTGCCACCACCAGTCGCGGCCGGTGACCATGCGCACGGGTGAGCCGGTGCGGCGGTAGACGATGACGTGCTTGACGGTGTGGCAGGCGGCCATGGCCTCGTCGACGGTGCGCTTGAGCTGGACCTCGTTGCCGCGGCGATAGCTGGTGTCCTGGGTGATGATGGCGACGCAGCCGCAGTCGTTGACGCGGTCGGCGATGGCGTTGGCGGCGAATCCGCCGAAGATGACGGAGTGGACGGCGCCGATGCGCGCGCAGGCCAGCAGGGCGATGGCGAGTTCCGGCGTCATGCCCATGTAGACGGCGACGCGATCGCCCTTCTTGATGCCGAGCGCCTTGAGGCCGTTGGCGAAGTGCTGGACTTCGGTGTGCAGTTCGGCGAAGGTGAGGCGGCGGACTTCGCCGGGTTCGCCTTCCCAGATGATGGCGGTTTTATCGCGGCGTTCGCCCTGCACGTGACGATCGAGGCAGTTGTAGCTCAGGTTCATCTTGCCGCCGACGAACCACTTGGCAGACGGGAAGATTCCACTCGAGCACTTTGTCCCAGGGCTTGAACCAGTGGAGTTCTTTGGCGACGCCGGCCCAGAAGGTTTCGGGGTCTTCGATGGACTGCTTGTACATGGCGTCGTATTCTTCGAGGCTCTTGATGTGGGCGTGTTGCGGCGAATTCTTCGGGCGGCGGAAAGACGCGGGCTTCGCGAAGGATCGAGTCGAGATCCTGACTGGAAAGGGATGAAACCGAAGCAGCATCAGCGGGAACATTCGTGGAAGACATGACGAATCCCTTCAGGAAAAGTGCCTTGACCGCAAGCCTCCTTCAGCCGGCGCACTTTCAAAGCCGCGCGCCGCGGGGCATTGCGTGTGAGAGTCACTTTATCGGGGTGGGGGCAGGCGAGGCAAGGAGGCCCGCGTTCATCGTTCTGCGTGAAACGGGGACACACCGTCAAGATATGGCCCGGGGAGATGCTGAGGGAAAGCCCCCGCACTCGCCGCACCCAGATCGCCGGTGACCTCCCCTGTCGAGGATTGTTCAGTTTCAAGAACCCTGTGATAAGCTTCTCCCCCGCGGCCGACTGAGGCTTCATTTCGTTCTGTCGGCGTCCATGGTGCACCTCCACTGGCTCTAAACACTCACATCCCCACTGCCGCATAACGACAGCACCTTCCCAAAAAGAACAAGGAGAAATGATATGCGAAAGATACTTTGCGTTGCGTTGTTTGCTCTGGCTACAACAATTACCCTGACGGCTGCTGCCCAGGACAACTCCCTCGGCACCTGGAAGGCTAACGTCGCGAAGTCCAAGTACACGCCTGCACCGTGGCCGGTGAAAGACCTCACGGTCACGCGCGAAGCTGCGCCGGGCGGCGTCAAGGTAACAAACGTGGGCACGCGCATTGACGGTTCGGCGATCAACACCAGCTATACGGCAAAGTACGATGGCTCGTCGTCCGAGGTGACCGGCGAAGGTGCGCCCTATGACAGCATTTCGGTCAAGCGGGGGGACGCGAACACCCTCACTTACGAAGCGAAAAACTCAAAAAACAAATATCGCGTCAGCGGACGCGTCGTGATTTCCGGCGATGGCAAAACCATGACCACCACGGCGTCGGGCATTGGCGCCGACGGAAAGCCCGCGACCATGAAACTTGTGTACGACAAGCAATAGTCAGTTTTTGTACCGCTTCTGGTGCCAGACCCACGCTGTGCGCACGATATCATCAAGCTGCGTATAGCGTGGTTTCCACCCCAGGTCGCGAATCGCCTTCTCCGAACTGGCCACCAGCACGGCCGGATCGCCCGCACGACGCGGATGGACCTCAGCCGGAATCGAATGTCCTGTCACCCGCCGAGCTGATTCGATCACCTCGCGCACGCTGAATCCGTGCCCATTCCCCAAATTAAAAATCAGTCTTGATTTGGCAGCCGTCTCGCTCTCGAGCGCCTTCAACGCCAGCAGATGTGCGTCGGCAAGGTCCGAGACGTGGATGTAGTCGCGAATGCAGGTGCCGTCGGGAGTGGGGTAGTCGTCGCCATAGATGCGGATCGACTGGCGTCGGCCCAGGGCGACGTCGAGGATCAGGGGAATGAGGTGGGATTCGGGCTCGTGTGCCTCGCCGCGGGTGACACCGCGTGCACCTTCGGGTGCGCCCGCAACGTTGAAATAACGCAGCGAGGCAGAGCGCAGGCCATGGATGCGATGGAACCAGTCGAGCATGGTTTCAACGATCAGTTTCGATTCGCCGTAGACGTTTGTCGGCTTGAGATGCGCATCTTCCTTGATGGGAACGGACTCCGGCTCCCCGTAGACCGCGGCGGTGGAGGAAAAGACCAGCCGGCTCGGTCCCTCGGCGAGAATGGCCTCGAGCAGTGCCAGGGTGGAGGCGGTGTTGTTGCGGAAGTAGATTTCGGGCCGCTGCATGGACTCACCGGCCTCAATGAGCGCGGCGAAGTGGAGGACGGCGTCGAAGGGATTTCCTTCCGTTTTGGCGGACTTGAAAATCCTTTCGATCAGAGTACGGTCGGCCAGGTCACCCTGGATGAACTCGACGCCCTCGGGAACCATCTCGCGGCGAGCGTGGGAGAGGTTGTCTAACACTGTTGTGTGATGGACTTGCGAGGCAAGCAGTGACGCTACGGTGCCGCCGACATAACCTGCACCTCCGGTAACCAAAGTTCTCACAAAAATACTGTCCTTCCAGAGCGGATTGCGTTACCGTGAGTCTATTACAGCAGGCAAGCTGGAGCGGCGAAGGCCGCTCAACCGGAAGACCGTCGCATAGGAGACGGCTTACCCGAACTACGTGAATTGAGAACGCAACAATAGTTCCAATTCAGGGTTTGATCAAGGGTGCGACCCGCTGAATGAAGTATCTTTTTCCTCTCCCGCCGAAGCGCGGAATCTGCGACTGATCGTTTCGTTGGATTTTGTAGTTGATCGGGAGAGACAGGATGCACGCGGGCGAAGCTCATTTTGGCAGGAAGACGGCGCATCCAGATCCGGACCTGGCGGTCGCGTCCACTAGCGTTCGGGTCACCCGTTCCGGTAGCATGTTAAGAGGCATTCGCGTCCCCTTTATCCCGAATCGCTCGGGGCGACGTCAAACAGAGCAAACGAGCCTGAGAGGCACAAAAATCCCCTGCTTCCGGGCATCGTATAACCTGAAATACTTTCTTCTTTGGAATCAATCAGTTGCCGCCGGGGTCGAGGAGAACTCGCGGCAAATGAGAGTCGTTCGAGGATGCCCGAGAGAGAGCCGGTGCGCAATGGCAACGCTGGACGAGATTTGCGCATCCCTCATCTACGTTGTATTTCCTGTATCCCGTCACACTTTAGACGCCGATTCCATGGCTAACCCCGAGGTATGAAAATGCAAATGAGTGGCTACCCAGGTCGTATCAGTCTCGGTTTACTTCCTGAGCCGGAAGGCCGGTCTGCGCCTTTTATCACGAGCGCGACTGTCAATTTGATCATCCTGAGCATGGTGATTTACATCGGGATGACTGCCAAGCAGGCAATACAGCAGCACAAGTTTGAACAGACCGAATTGATTTTTCCGACAACTCCCCCTCCGCAGCCGAAGATCAAAACACCTCCTCCGCCTAAACTTCCTGACCTGCCCAAGCCGAAGCTGGAGATGCAGCTGGAGCAGCCGAAGATCAAAATGCCCAAGGTGGAGCCGAAGCCGGCGCTGAAGCCACTGCAGATGGAGGCAAAGCTCAACACACCGCAGATCAAAGCGGCGAGGCCGTCGATCATCCTGGCTCCTCAGCCTAAACCGGCATTGACGGCCGCGATGCCGGCGCAGAATAACATGGTGAAGGCTTCGACGAAGCCGGTTCACTTTGGACAGACGTTTGGGGTGACGCCGAATCCCAACGCGACGCGTCCGGCCACGGTGGCAGCGATCGGCAATCCTTATGGCGGCAACGAAGGTCCGGCAATCGCTCCGCATGGAGTGGTCGGATCGACCGGAATTGGCAATGGATTGAAGTCGGGGTCGAACGCCGGCGTAGTTGGCAAGGTAGCGCAAGCGGGCATTCCCGGGGGAACCGGTACTGCCTCGACCGGCTACGTGGGTGGCGGCAAGGTAGCATCGGCGGCAATCCAGACGCAGATGGCGGCCGTGCCCGCGATGGCGCAAAGCCCGCGCGAAGTAGCGCCGACCAATCTTGAAGTTCTATCGAAACCGCCGGTGCAGTACACGCCGGAGGCGCGTCAACTGCGGGTTCAGGGAGACGTGATCCTGCGTGTAACATTCACCGCATCGGGCCAGGTGATCGTGAAGGATGTCTTGCACGGGCTGGGTCACGGACTGGATGAAGAAGCGCGCCGTGTCGCAACACAGATTCGTTTTCGCCCCGCCACGCGCAATGGCCAGGCGGTAGATTTAACCACCAACATCACCATCACGTTTCAATTGGCATAACGGCCTGCGGGCTGAGAACGTCCAATTTGCACCATTAATCACGACAGTGCGCAACGGGAATCGGGCACTGTCATAGATCGGCAAGAGGAATCATCCTAGGAGATGACATGATGTCTAGAAAGTTCGCCCTTACTCTCCTGACCCTGCTTCTTGGAGTGTCGTGGGCGCATGCAACAAAAACTCCGCGGTTCGAGCAGGCGCACCAGCTGACTCCGGACCAGTCCGCACTCGTGCAGAAGGCCATCGGGCAGGAGAAAATCCTGATCAAAGCGATCCAGCAGCGGACTCCGCTTGTGGAGACTTACATCCAGGACACGCGCCCCGATGTGAAGCTCTACGAGGTTCCTGTAGGCGATCAGTACACGCTGAGCCGCGTCGATTTTGGCAAGGGCTTCTTTGACAAGACCTATGAGCCGAGAGATGGAAGCTCGAAGCATGGCTTTTTCAAAGGTTCCTTCGCAGCGATCACAGGTTTGACCAAGGCGCTCGGCCTCGACAAGCACTTTACCTACAATCCAACCGGCTTCATGCAGATGATGTTCCTGGATCCGACGGGATTCGATCAGCAGCACTATGTATTCAACTACGTGCGGCACGAATTCCTGGGGTCGGTGAGGACCTGGGTGTTTGACGTACATCCGAAGGTCCCGGGAATGGGCCGCTTCTACGGGCGCGTCTGGATCGAGGATCAGGACGGCAACGTTGTCCGCTTCAACGGAACCTACACGGGACCGCGCTCGGAGGATGACTCCCGTTACTACTTCCACTTCGACAGCTGGCGCATGAATGTGCAGCCGGGCATCTGGCTGCCGGTTGCCATTTACGTGGAAGAAACGACCCGCGACGGCCAAAAGCAGGAAGGCCTGAAGGCGCAGACGCACTTCTGGGGCTATAGCCTGAAACTGCCCACGCGTGACAGCGAGAGCGTGAGCGTGAAGGTGGAAGACGCCGAGGACAAGAGCGACGACTCGCAGGATGTAAGCCCGCTGCAGGCCTCGCGCGAGTGGGTTCTGCAGGCTGAGAACAACGTGATCGACCGCCTCGAGCAGGCCGGCCTTGTAGCTCCGCTCACGCCGAACGGCTTTGAGCAGACCGTACTCGACCAGATCGTAACCAACCTGCAGGTTCCGAACAACATCGCGCTCAGCCTGCCGGTGCACTGCCGGATCATGCTGACGGACACCGTCGAAACTACGACCGTGGGCAACACCATCCTGCTGAGCAAGGGCCTGATCGACACGATGCCCCGCAACGAAGCAACGCTGGCTTCGGTGATCTCGCTGGAGTTGGCGCACATCGCACTTGGCCATCACATCGACACACGCTATGCCTTTAACGACCGCCTGATGTTCCCGGATGAGGCTTCGTTCCGGCGCATCAACATGAATCACACCGATCATGACAACGAGGAGGCCGCGGCCAAGGCGCAGCAGTATCTCGATGCGTCGATGTACAAAGATCAGCTGTCGACGGCCGGGCTCTTCTGGGAGCAGCTATCCGACCGCAGCCAGGTGCTCAAGGCATTGAACTCGCCGAAGCTGGGCGACTCGCTGCTGAAAGCCGATGGCACTCCCTGGATGACGACCCTGGCGCACAGCGCCCCGAAGATCAACTGGGACGACTTGGCGCAGATTCCGGCTCTTCCGCTGGGAAGCTGGCTGAAGACCGATCCATGGGATGACCGGGTGCACCAGCTGAACGCCAAGCTCTACGCACCGCTGAATCCGCGTGACAAGATGCCACTCGAAGTGACGCCTGTCTATTTCAGGCTCCAGCGTTACGACGAGGCGCAGAATGCCAGCGCGGCTCCTGCAAAGCCAAACGCGGGTGACCCAGCGCAGCCCGCAGCGCAGCCCGCAGCCGGCGATCCGCCTCTTACTCCCGCGGCAGGCCAGAGCACGGGTGGCACGCCGCCGGCTCCAACACCGGGCCAGCAGCCGCCGCAAGCCCAGGCCCAGGGGCCTCAGCCACAGCAAGCGGGTGGAACACCCAACCCGCAGCAGTAGATTAGTGTCACCGGCCCAGGATCGGATAACGGCTAGTTCGTTATCCTGTCCTGGGCCTTTTATACTGAGTGCCGATCCCGAGTTGCGCGATTCCCACGATTCTCCGCAGGAGTTGACACACTTCCTTACATGAGACGAATAGCTTTTTGCGTTTTCAGCTGCCTGATTTGCACTGCAGCTACCGGTGCCCGCGCGCAAGTGGTTCCTTCCGCATACCGCGGCCAGATGACTTTGACGGCGGGCGGATTGGCCTCAGCGTTTCAACCTGATTATGCCGGGGGCGGAATACCGTCTTCGAGTCCGCAGTGGTTAGTGGGGTTCGGAGTCTACGTTGACTTCCAGACAAATCGTTGGGTTGGTGTGGAGGCCGAAGGACGCTGGCTCCGCGAGAATTCCTACGTAGACATTACCGAGGACAATTACCTGATCGGGCCGCGCGTGCCCATTCACCAATTCAAGCGGCTGGGCGCGACGACCTACGGGAAGGCACTGTTCGGATTGGGTCACATGAACTTCGAGTACAACGAAGCCTACGGCCGCTTCGCCGACATTGCCCTCGGTGGCGGCGTGGATTTGAAGGTGTCGAAACGGCTCAGCGTGCGCGCCTGCGACTTCGAATACCAGTTGTGGCCGAACTGGATCAACGGCACATTGAAGCCCTACGGCGTCAGCGCAGGAATCGGTTACAAGATTTTCTAAAGACAGGAACCGGGAACAGGGATCAGGAAATCTCCGTACTCCCTGTTCCCTATTCCCTACTCCCTACTCCCTGTTCTTTACACCGCAGCGATTGCCGGATCCGTCCGGCTTTCTTCTCCGGTCTCCACATGCCCCGCCAACTGGTAAACAAACGTCGAGTCCGATTCGACTTCGACAACAAAGTCGTACCAGCCAAACGTCTGATTGCGTTCAGAGTATTTGCTTGCCGTCTCGCCCGCCTTCAGATGAACCGTGTGCACCGACCCTGTATAAACGTCGGTGATCCGAACATCGACAGCAGAGGCCCCGCGATTGGCCAGCTGCAACGTGATTCCGTTGCTCTGCGGATCGTAGCTGGTGTGAACATGCACGTTGGCCCTGTCCTCGCCCGAAACACTGCCCTGGAACGCCCGCAAGAATCCGTTGGGACCATTGACCGACAGGTCGTAGGTGCTGAGACTGTTTGCGGTGATCTGCCATGTATCGGAGACAGCCGCACCGCTGCCGACCGTATACGACCACGGCCCCAGCGCGCTGTTTCCCGAGCGAACCTGGTAGACCGCGGTTTTCCCGGCGTTGCCGAAGTGAATTTCAAAAGTGCCGTCGGAGAAGTTGGCGGTTCCATGCACGTGCAGTTCGTAAGGCACTGGACGTGAGGGTCGCGTGCCCGTTTCCTGCAGGGGAAGCGCCTGGTCGGTGGGCGGCGTGGGAACATAGTCCGGGTGGCGATCCGTATCGGGCGGAATGTAGGCCACGGTGCTGGGCAGCGGCACCGTTGCGTCGTTCGGCGACTTGAAGTTGAATGCCGATGTGAGATCGCCCGAGACGGCGCGCCGCCACGGTGTGATGTTGGGCTCGAACAGCGCAGGATTGTTGGGACCGAAGCGCTGCTCAATAAAGCGAATGAGCGAGGTGTGATCGAAGAACTCGGAGCTGACATATCCGCCCTTGCTCCATGGAGAGATGACGATCATGGGCACTCGCACCCCAAAGCCGATAGGACCGGCGGGATACTCGGAGTTTCCCGTGAAGTATTCATTGATGGTGTCGACGGTCGAAAAACCCTGTGCTCTCGACGCGGGAACGGTGGGCGGCACAACGTGATCGAAGAAGCCGTCGTTCTCGTCGTAACAGAGGAAGAAAGCAGTCTTGCTCCATACCTCGGGGTTTGCAGTGAGCGCGTCAAGGAACTGCGAGACATACCATGCGCCGTAATTCGCAGGCCAGTTGGGGTGCTCGGTATAGGCCTCGGGAGCGACGATCCAGGAGACCTGCGGCAGTTTCCCGGCGGCAATGTCGGCGCGAAATTCATCGAAGAGTGTGCCGCCGGCGGAAATATCCGTACCGGTAAGCGCGGCTTCGAAAAGCGGACTGCCCGGCAGCGAATTCTGATACTGGTGGAAGTAGAGAAGCGAGTTATCGCCGTAGTTGCCGATGTAGGCATCCGGACCCCAGCCCCAGAATTCCGGCGCAGTCAGGCCCGCACCCTGATCCTGGTAGATCTTCCAGGAAATGCCCGCATTGACCAGGCGCTCGGGATAGGTGCTCCAGCCATAGCCGGCCTCGGCATTGTCGAGCACCGGACCTCCGCCTGTGCCGTCGTTGCCAACCCAGCCGGTCCACATGTGGTAGCGATTGGGATCGGTGGCTCCGAGGAATGAGCAGTGGTAGGCATCGCAAATCGTGAAGGCGTCGGCAAGCGCGTAGTGGAAGGGAATGTCGCTGCGCGTCAGGTGGGCCATCGAAGTAGTGCCCTTCTGCGGAATCCACTGGTCGTACTTGCCCCCATTCAATGCATTGTGAGTTGTGTCCCAGTCATGGGCCAGATCTTCGATAAACTGCAATCCAAGGCTGGGCGCTCCGGGATGAAAGGGCAGCACGTATCCGCCTGAACCGTTGGGCTGATTCCACACCGGATCGCCATTGGGAAGCTTGACGGCGCGTGGATCGCCATAGCCCCGAACCCCTCGCAGCGTGCCGAAATAGTGGTCGAACGCGCGATTCTCCTGCATCAGGATCACGATGTGCTCCACATCCGCGAGGCTGCCTGTGCGGTTGTTGGCGGGAATTTCAAGGGCGCGAGCGATGCTGGACGGAAAAGCTGCGGAGAGCGCACTCGTGGTCAAGAGCTGCAGGAACGTTCGACGATCAGTAGTCACAGTATTACCTCCAGGGGAAACGCGATTCTGCGTTTGCTCACCGAACCATAAGCCGAGATTGTTTCGGGAACATGATCGCCGCGTTGCAATAAGACAATCGTCTGATTGCAATTCTGTGACTGAGGAGAGAACCGTACAATTTCAGCATGGCGAATGAAGCAGTATTCACGCGCATCGATCCGGAGTTGTTGCCGGAACTTGAGGAGTTACGCAGCCGCGAGCCGATTTTTCATACCCAGAGGTTTGGACGGACCGTTGAGGAGTTCGAGCGCTCGACTGCGGCAGACTTCTGGGAAGTGGGAGCGTCGGGACGGCGCTACAGCCGCGCATTCATCCTGGGGATGCAGAGCAAACTCGAGCTTGTTGATGCCGATGCTGCCGGATGGAAGGCGACGGGATTCGGACTGCGCCGGTTGGGGCCGGATTGCTTTCTCCTGACGTACACGCTGGACCAGAATGGACGGCTGACACGGCGCGCGACTATCTGGGAGAAAGCTGCAGATGGCTGGCGGATTCTCTATCACCAGGGAACGGTCGTAATCGCCAACGAAGACGACACAATCCCTACGCCGGAAGAAATGCCGCCGCGGTAGCAAAACCGCGCATGATCGGACCTTGTGGAAACAGCGCTCGTCGCGCGACTTCTTGGTAGGCTGAATCATCACTTCTCGTTCAGGAGAGCCGTCCCCGATGTCCAAAAGCCGACTTGAGGCCTTTAGCGATGGAGTGCTGGCCATCATCATTACGATCATGGTGCTGGAACTGCACATACCGCAGGGAAGAGACATCGGCGCCCTGCGTCCGGTGCTTCCGGTTCTCGTCACGTATCTGCTGAGCTTCGTTTATGTGGGCATTTACTGGAACAACCATCACCATCTCCTGCACGCGACACACCAGGTGAGAGGCAGCGTCCTCTGGGCCAACCTGCACCTGCTCTTCTGGCTTTCGCTGCTGCCGTTTGTAACCGGCTGGATGGGCGCAAGCGGCTTCGCGCCTGATCCCACTTCTCTGTACGGAGCGGTTCTGTTGATGTCGGGCATCGCCTATTGGATACTGGAGCGCACCATCATCGCCGGGGAAGGCGCCGATTCGATCCTGGCGAAAGCGGTTGGCAGGGACCGCAAGGGGATTCTGTCAGTCGCGCTCTATGCAGTGGCGATCCCCCTCGGCCTCTTCTTTCACTGGATCGCGCATTCCATCTACATCCTGGTGGCTTTGATCTGGCTCATTCCCGATCGCCGCATTGAGCGAGCGTTGTCATCGGAGTGAATTGGGATCGCGCCGAGGATGAGCGGCACGATCGGAGTCGACGAGATCCGTCCAGGCCGTGCACTCGACTGCTGGTCGGCAAATTCGGAATTGATACCATGTGTCATGATCTCGACGGCCGTTTCTTGTGTCGCTATTCTTGGTTGCGGATTGGTGCCGGTCGCCGGGCTGCATGCCCAGTCAGCGGCGAGCCAGCCGGCGCCGGCAGCGCAGAACAAACCTGCGCCACTGTTGCCGCCGGAAGGGTTCGACGATGGCCATGGGTACGTGCTGCCCGGCGTTGAGTGGGCGCGCGCAACGCCGGAATCAGAGGGTTTTTCACCGGCACGGCTCGAAGCCTTGCGGGCGTTCCTTAAAACGCATCAGACTGACGGAATGATGATCGTCTCGCGCGGGAAGGTCGTCTTCGAATATGGCGACCTGGCTCTGGTGAGCAAAGTCGCGTCGGTTCGAAAGAGCGTGCTTGATCTTCTGTTTGCGGTGGAAGCCCACAACGGCCTGAAGCTTGACGAGTATATGGACCAGAACGTGGTGCAACTCGGATTGGAAGACAAGACTCCCTTTAACGAAATGGAGAAGCACGCGACGCTTGAACAGATCATGATGTCGCGGTCTGGCATTTATATCCCCAGCGGCAACGGAGACCAGGAGAAAATACTGCCAAAACGTGGCTCGGCCTACCCGGGCACGCACTTCTTCTACAACAACTGGGATTTCGACGCCGCGGGAATTGCCTTTGAAAAACTCACGCACAAAGACATTTTCGATGCGCTGCGCGACGACTTGGCGATTCCGCTGCGCTTTCAGGATTTTGACCGCGCGCGCCAGAAGAAGAATTACCAGCCGGATTCGACGCACTTCGAATATGCAACGTATCTCTCTACGCGCGATATGGCGCGGCTTGGGCTGTTCGCCCTGCGCGATGGGGCCTGGGGCAAGACCGTGTGGGGCGATCCGGGAACGATTCAGTTCAGCACGTATCCGACCACCCGCGTCGACGAGATGGGGAACCTTTACAACCCCGCGGGCACAACCGGGCGTTGGGGGTACGGCATCCTGTGGTGGGCCTGGGATCCGCCGAAGTATCCCGGCGACATCATGACCGGTCCGTTCCAAGGCGCGTTCTCGGCCATGGGGTCCGGCGGCCAGTACATCACTGTCTTTCCTTTTCACGACATCGTCGTGGCGCACAAGGTGAACATCGATAAAGATGAATCGCGCAGCATTTCGGGACCAACCTATATGACGATTCTCGAGATGGTGCTCGATGCCAAGTGCGGCGCGCCGGAGGACAGGGCATGCAAGTGAAGCACACATTCAACGACGGGGATCGGACGCTCCCGGGCGCACTTTCAACTCGACCGCATTATGAGGGGACGATTGTTTCTGCCAACGAAGATGACGCTGTGCCGTCGAATGATGAAGTGTCCGGCACGAATCGAAGCCGAGCGAACGGCTGGAGTTTCATTCAAGGGCTCGAATCTGACATGTGCCGGGAAACAAACACGGAACAGTGCTGAATGTTGCACTTGTGGTTTGACGCCCGGATTGAGATGAGGAAGTGGCGCGGCTGTCGCGTTTCGCTAATCTGGTTTGCCGCCTGCCTGGTATGGGGCGCGCCCCTCGGAGCCCAGGACGCGCCGACGGAATCAATTGCCGCTCGCTCCAAGGCAGCAGACATCGCGGGCCTGCGCAGGTTTGAGCTGGGAGTGAATTTCGCCGATATTCGAACCGACTGCATCAACTCCATTGAACAAAAAGGGTGCGGGCTTCCCTCATTCGGTGTTGGAGCCGGCGCTTCCTACAACCTCACCGGTCATTTCGCAATCGATGGCAATTTCACCGTGACTCCGACGACCAGTAACGTCGCGACGAACATTTACGGCGGTCGCCATGCGGAGTACCTGGCGGGCCTGCGCTCTGAGGCACGTGCGCAGCATTATGGGTATTTCCTGAGGACTCAAATTGGAATGTTGAGCTGGAATCACGTGATCACGCAAGCGATTCGCCTGCCCAACGACCAGCTCGATTTCCTCTTTGGAGACCAGCGGAAGTTCGCCGCCAATGCTGCAGCGGGGTTTGAGTATTCCCCGTCGCCGCGGATTCATTTTCGCGGTGAGATCGGCGATCTGCTCCGGGCCTATTCGCGCACCTCGTGGCAAAACAATCTGCAGAGCATGGCCGGGGTTTATGTCGGGCTGGGAAAGCCCATGGCGTGGAAGCCACCGGTCTACAGAGCGAAGGCTGCGCATCCATTTTTCGATTCGACCAACCTGACGCTCATGACTGCCAGTGTGCTGGGAATGACGGCTGACTCGGTTACGACGCAGCGGTTCATTTCGCGCGGGCAGGTGGAGGGAGATCCGTTTGCCAGGCCATTGGTGAAGTACGGATGGAGCGGGCAGGTGGCGGCAGAAGGGCTCGAGATTAACGCGGTGATCTGGGGCATGTACGGACTGCACCGCATCCATCAACACTGGATCGAGCGGATCGCGCCCGCCGGTGTGGCGGCTGCTCACGGATTCTTTGCTTTTGAGAACGACCAGGCGACGGCTAATCCAAAGCCGGCGCCTTAAATGAGCGAGATTTCAATTCGATCGAGGTTCACGGCCGGCATTTGCCTGTATGGAAGCCTGGAGTTCGAGGATCTGAAGCTGGACTTGCTTGATTTCCTTGAGAGTGGCGACCTGGCTGGCGTAGATTTCGTAGCGCGCGGTGAAGATTACCCCGAAGAAGAACATGAGGGCGCTCGCGACCTGAAACCCGTGAATCGTGCCTGCGCGCAGATGCCAGGGTTGGTTTGGTGTCCAGAGGAACCACAAGCCCATGGCGAGGAATACGACCAGGTACGCCATGATTTTATCCAAGCGAAGCGCTCTTGCATGCTTTGCCAGCAACGCGGCGGTCTCTTCACGATAGGCGACGAGGTTTTCCGGCTGCGGCAGGGACGCGAGCAGGCGCTCGCGCAGATCATTCGTTTGCTGTGCCATGTTTGACTCCTTCGAGAATCTGTTTCATTTGCCGTTTGGCGTAGTGAATGCGAGATTTCACGGTTCCTTCAGAGCAGCCCACGACTTCCGCAATTTCTGCGATCGACAGGTCCTCGAGAAAATGCAGGACCAGCACCTCGCGGTGTTTCAAGCCAAGCTGGCTCAGCGCCTGGTGCACAGCAGCGGCATCTTCTTTCGCGAACGAAGGCTCTTCGGCATCGTTGAAGTCTTCCAGCTGAGCTTGCTCGGCCTTGTCGCGCGAGTAGTTGCTGCGAATGCGATCGACTGCGACCCCGTGCGTGATCGAATACAACCACGGACGCAGCGAGCCTGGGTCTTTCAGCTTGCGAATGCCGCGGAAGACTTTCAGCCATACGTCCTGAAGCACATCGAGCGCAGTGTCCTGGCTGCCGGTCAGACTCATCGCGTAGTAAAGCAACGGGCGCTCCATGACAGCGATCAGGGGGTTCGAATGCCGCCGTTTCTCCGGATTGGCAACGGAGAGCGACCCATGCGTATTGGACCCGGCTTTCTGTCTCGGTGGGCATTTGTCTGTCTATATGTCGCAGGAAACCCGTTGAGGGTTCAATTTACGCGAAGGAAATATTGGTCGGAAATAAAAAGGCCGCTCCGAAGAGCGGCCCTGATTTTCCGAGTTGCCGGGGGCTCGTGCGGCGCAAGCCGCGTTTGGTCCCACTTCAGGTGATTAGGCGGGGCTTGGTGAGCCTTCCGGGAATCCGGAGCCGCCGCGTGTGTCGGGCTTCAGCACCTGCTGTCCGCCGCTGCCGCTGCCGTCGCTGGGCGAAGCGAGGATGGAGCGCATCGGAGGCAGTTCCTTACCATCGATGCAGCATCTTCACTTCTTCGGCGTCGATGGTCTCGCGCTCGAGCAGGGCTGCAGCAATGCGATGCATCGCGTCCTTGTGCGCTTCGAGAATGCCGTGCGCAGACTGGTACGCCTCGTCGATCAGGCGGCGAACTTCCAGATCGATCTGGCGCGCCGTCTCCTCGCAGAAGTCGCGTGCTGTGCGATCTCGCGGCCGAGGAAGATCTGCTCTTCCTTCTTGCCGAAGGTCAGCGGACCGAGGCGGCTCATGCCGTACTCGCAGACCATGCGGCGCGCGAGGTCGGTGGCGTTCTCGATATCGCTGCCTGCGCCGGTGGACATCTGGTTGAGGAAGATCTCCTCAGCCGTGCGTCCGCCGTAAGCGATGGCAAGATTCGCTTCGAGATATTCGCGCGTGTAGTTGTGGCGATCGCCCGGCAGGAAGATCGTCACGCCGAGATGCCATGCCACGCGGAATGATCGTGACCTTGTGAATCGGATCAGAGTGCGTCGTGCAAGAACGAAACCAGCGCGTGTCCGGCTTCGTGATACGCCGTGACGCGCTTCTCTTCGTCGGTAAGCAGCATGGACTTGCGCTCGGCGCCCATCAGCACCTTGTCCTTCGCGAGTTCAAAGTCGTACATCACGACCTGCTTGCGATTGACGCGCGCTGCGTTCAGCGCTGCCTCGTTGACCATGTTGGCCAAGTCGGCGCCGCTGAAACCCGGTGTTCCACGGGCGAGAATGTTGAGGTTGACGTCGTCGGCGACCGGAACCTTCTTCACGTGCACGCGGAGAACTTCTTCGCGGCCGCGCACGTCGGGCAGTCCGACAACCACGCGGCGGTCGAAACGGCCGGGGCGCAGCAGCGCGGGATCGAGCACGTCAGGGCGGTTGGTGGCGGCGACGAGAATTACGCCGTCATTCGACTCGAAGCCGTCCATTTCGACGAGCAATTGGTTCAGTGTCTGCTCGCGCTCGTCGTGTCCGCCGCCGAGGCCTGCGCCACGGTGACGGCCAACGGCATCGATTTCGTCGATGAAGATGATGCAGGGCGCGTTCTTCTTGCCCTGTTCAAACAGGTCGCGAACGCGGCTTGCACCGACGCCGACAAACATTTCCACGAAATCCGATCCAGAAATGGAAAAGAACGGGACGTTCGCTTCGCCGGCGACCGCACGGGCCAAAAGCGTCTTGCCGGTGCCCGGAGGTCCGACGAGCAGCACGCCCTTGGGAATGCGTCCGCCGAGCTTCTGGAACTTCTGCGGCTCGCGCAGGTACTCGATGATCTCTTTCAGCTCTTCCTTGGCTTCGTCCACACCGGCCACGTCCTTGAACGTGACCTTCTTCTGCTGCATCGACAGCAGACGAGCGCGGCTCTTGCCGAACGAGAGGGCCTTGTTGCCGCCGGACTGCATCTGGCGCAGCATGAAGAACCAGATCGCACCGAGCAGGACGAAAGGACCCACGTTGAAGAGGATCGGGAGGAGCAGGTTGCTCTGCGCATCCTTCTTGCCGAAGTTGACGTGAGCGGCGAGCATCGCCTTATCGAGTTCTTCGTGCTGCTCTCCGATGCCTGTATGGAACTGCTCCTTCGGCGTCGCCTTCATGTGGCCGCGAAGGTCCGTTCCCTGTATCTGAGCGTCCAGAACCTGGCCTGCCTGCACCTTGTCGTACAGGTCGGAGTAGTTGATTTCCGTGTCCTTACCCGCGCCGATGGTGCCGTGCTGGACAACGCCCCACAGAAGCACAAGGCAGATCAGGATAAAGACCCAGAAAAAAATCGTTTTGACGGTCGAATTCACCAGGATTCCTCTTTCCCGGCGGGGAGAAGCCGCTGTCAACTTCAAGCACCGCCTACATCATCCATTTAGACGTCTTGATGCGCCGCGAAGTCACACAAAGTGCTGGCTCATAGGGCGGAATACACCTCAAGCCGCCTGCCTGGATGTGCAGTAACTCCGATTGTACTCCGAAGATGAATAAAGTTTGAAGAAGTGAACGGTACCAGCGGGCAGGAATCCGCACCGTCAACGGAGAAATGCGGGCGTGCGAGGGATAGATGAGCCGGTCACGGAGTAAATTGCTCAACCGAAATGCGAATGGCCGGGTCGGCTTCGAGGTCAGCGCCGCGCATCCAGAGGATTCTGCCAGCCACGTCCAGGACCGGCCAATGGCTGCGATCGGCACCGGTAACTTTCATGCGCTCAAGGACTTCCTTGATTTTTCGGGGTCCGGAGGAATGGCGCAGATGAACGCGGTCGCCGGGTTTCCAGGGACGAAGAACAGCTTTCAGGGGTTCATCTCCGGGCTTGGGCGGGGTTGCCGGGGCAACCAGGTCAATCCGGATGCGGCAGCCGAAGAGCGGCGCGGTCACCTCGCCGGGGATCACGCATTCGTACTGTTCAGGTTTCTGGCCGGGGTTGGCGGCCGGGGCGCCGGGACCGCAGGTGAGGCGGATTTCGCGATGGGTGCGCTCGCCGTGAAGACCCTGGGCGAGTTCGAGCTTCTGGCCTCCTTTGCCGGAGAGCGCGAGGGCACGCAGCGCCTCGGTGGCCGCAAAATCCGGAGCAGCATCGAGCTGGGCGGCAGCGTAACGGAGCAGCCGGCGCTGGATCGCGACGGGCTCGCGCAACGAGGCGGGCCAGGTCAAGCGCGACGCCATCAGCGCCGGTTGTTGCGCGCCCGCCACCTCGAACTGGACGTCCGCGAACGATGATCTGGGTCGCGAGGCGTTCGATCTCGGCGCGCCACCAGGCTTCTTCGTCGCGGGCGAGTTCGGCCATTTGCGCGAGATGCTCGCGGAGTTGCGGGTTCCAGGTTTCAAGCTGGGGCAGCAGTTCGTGGCGAATGCGATTGCGCGTGAAAGTGAGATGGCGATTGGTGGAGTCCTCGCGCCAGGGCTGGTTGCGGGCGTGCAGCCACGCTTCGATTTCGGAGCGGGTGGTGTGGAGGAAGGGACGGATGATGCTGGTTTCGAGTTTTGGATGGATGCCGGAGAAGCCCTCAGTCCACGCTCCGCGCAGGAACTTGGCGAGAACGGTTTCGGCCTGGTCGTCGAGGGTGTGGGCAGTGGCGATTGCATCTACTTTGCCCGAAGAGATCAGTTGGCGAAACCATGCATAACGCAGGCGGCGGGCCGTGCCTTCAATCGAATCTGACGGGATGTCGTTCGAATCGCCGGCCGAGGATTTGGGAGTGCGGCGCGCTTCAGCGGCGGTGTCGACGCGGGATTCGTGGAACGGGAGACCGAGTTTCGCGGCGAGAGCGCGGCAGAATTCAAGGTCGGCATCGGCTTCGGCGCCGCGCAGGCCGTGGTGGAGATGCGCGGCGTGGAGCACGAGGCCCAGTTCCCTGCTCCGCTCGGCGAGAGCACGCAGCAGAGCAACAGAATCCGCGCCGCCGGAGAGGCCGACGGCGAGGCGCATGCCGGGCTTCAGCAGCGAAGCATCGAGAGCAAGCGAGGGCGGTGATGTGCGCACGAGAGGATGATACGGCGCTCACGCACAGTTGATGAAGTTCGAGGCGGCACTCCCGATGCGGTTGCCGCGGGGATTCCCTATACTCAGCGCATGCTGACTACGCGCAGTGCGACGGTACATGATGCGGACGTTATCACGCGGCATCGCAAGGCGATGTTCGCGGATGCAGGCGATGCGCCGGAGACGGTCCTGGAAGAAATGGCGCGGCATTTCGAACCATGGGTGCGACGGATGCTTGCGGAAGGAAAATATGCAGGCTGGATTACCGCCGATGGAGATCGTGCGATTGCGTCGGCCGGTTTGCTGATTCTCGACTGGGCTCCGCATTTTCTCGATCCTGCGGGCGAGCAGCGAGGGTACATCCTGAATGTGTTTGTGGAGCCGGAGCATCGCCGGCAGGGACTGGCGCTGATGCTGACCAAGGAGTGCATGGCGGAGGCGCGGAAGCGCGGCATTGGCGTAGTGGCGCTGCATGCGACGAAGAAGGGGCAGATGGTGTACGAGAAGCTGGGATTCAAGACGAGCAACGAGATGCTTTATGTCGAGTCGAGGGCGTGAGCAAGATTCGACATTCCGGGGGCTGAAGCCCTTGTTCTTTGGGAGGGTGGTGTTCAGGGACCTGAAGGTCCCCGCACCCTCCAGTTATTTATGTCCCTCAGGGGTTAAAGCCCGCGCGTTTATTGGGCTTTTGCGGCACGACTGAAGTCGTGCCCTTTCAAAAGTGCATTGATGCAACCAGCTATTGAGTCGTGCACTGAATTGAAAACACCGTCGATGGAGTTTTTTGATATTCGACTTATCTGGGCCGAGGGCTATTTCTTGGGGGTTGAGCAAACGAAGTTATCGGCGCTGATCGGATCACCGCTGCCCTTGTATTTTGCGAATTGCGGATAGGGACAGAGCGGACGGGTCATGGTTGGCGCTCCTTGCGAGGTCCCTGTTGATTCCTTACTCGCGATGAGGGTGGATGGCGCTGTTCCCTGCTCGACCCAGTTCTCCAGCGCAACGCGGGCGTTGTGCTGCGGATCGTCGGCGGGCCAGCTGGCCGATTGGCCGAATGTGGTGGGGCCGGGGCCACCGTCGCAGTGCTGCATGCCGGGAACCATGTAAAGATGCGCGAATGAGTCCGTTTTGGACTGGCCCAGCTTTGCAACGACTTCGTCGTAGTAGTTCACGGTGTTGAGCGCGGGAATCGCCGGATCATCCCAGCCGTGATAGAGAATCAGTTTGCCGCCGTGCGAGCGAAAGGCCGTCAGATCGGGATTCACGGCATCGAGCGCGCTGGCCGTTTTAGCTTTGGCTGTGGCGAGAGCACTCTCCAGCTTGAAAGATTTGTAGGTCCAGTCGGTGTTGTCGTAGACCATGTTGGAGAAGTAGCCGATTCCGAAAAAGGCCATCAGGCTTCTGGCTGGTGCGGCGCCGGTGATCCAGGTTCCCCATCCGTTTCCGCCTTGTTCCGCGCCGGGGAGATACCCGGGAAAGATCTGGCGGCCACCAGTATCATGGAGGCCCGCATAGATGGCCTTTAACGCTGTGACCTGGGGCGCGGTCAGACACTTGTCGCTGTCCTGACCCGCTTCGCACTGGATCGAGGCGGGGTCGAAGTGGCATTGGCGCGGGTCGTTGAGGATACCGTCGGCCACGCTGTCAAGCTTGTCGCAGGCTGCGTTGACTGCATTGCCGATGGTGGCGATCTTTGCCGGCGGAATGAAGCTGGCCGGGGTGGCTGTGACCGCCTGCGTGACGACAACGCCGAGCGCGAGCAGGCCGGTCCAGTAATTGGCCGGCGCACCAGCGAGGATGCCGTCGTAGTCGTCGGGATAACGCTGGGCTTCCATCAAGGCTTCGCGACCGCCGTCGGAGCACCCGGCGAAGTATGAGTGCTTCACTGGGGACCCGTAGAACTGCGGAATGACCAGCTTGGCGACGCGGGTCATTTCGTGAATGCCGCGATGGCCGAAGTCGGCAATCTTTTCAGGATGACCGAGGGCCCAGGCCGCGTCGATCGGCGAGCCGGTGTGACCGGTGTCGGTGGCGACAGCGGCGTAGCCCTTGGCCACTGCCGCGCCCAGCTCGAACGTGTCGATAAGGCCGGCAAAGCCGCCGTTGCCCAGGCCCTGGAGCTTTCCGTTCCATCCGGCAGCGGGCATCCAGAGTTCGATAACGATGTCGGAGTCTGCGCTGGGCCTGGCGTGCACCACAACACGGCAGAATGCGGAAAGCTTCTTGTAGAAGGCAGACAAGTCGCGCCCGGTAAAATTCTGCGGCGGCCCCACAAATCCGCCGGCGGGTACGGCTGCGGCGGTGGTGATGCTGACGTTGGGCAAATCGAGCTTGGCGAGGTTCTCGCAGCTTCCGCCGGCAGTTTGATTTGTAGCCGCCGGTTGGGCAATTGCGAATGTACCGCTCAAAAGCAGGGAGCCGGAGGCCATCAGGAACCGAAGTGTCCGCATCGTGCTTGTCCTTTGAAGAACTTGTGACGCGATTATTCTATGCCGAGGGGCTGGCGGTGATGTTTTCCTGCCTTGCGCGGCAATGTGCGAACAGAAGTAAACAGGGAGAGCAAGGTCGTGCCCTGACGCGACGCCAGTGTAAAAGCAGATCCTTCGTTTCGCTGAAGAAAGTCGATCCTCTCAGAATGACACCTTCGTTTGTCGGGTGAGCTTTGCGATGCGAACTAAGTCATTCTCCGCAACAAGACCCGCTTCGACGAAGTTTTCCGCTCGCCGCGGCAAGTAAAGTCCGCACCTTCCAGACTCCATCGACAATCGCGGCGTTGTATACTCGCCAAGTCATGCAGGTGTTTGCAATTCTTCCCGCGGCGGGGCTGGGAACACGGATGGCCGGGCCGCAGCCAAAACACCCCAGCGACAAAGACCTGTCGCCGGGACCTCCGGCGAAACAGTTCCTTGCGCTCGACGGGGTACCGATCCTGGTTCACTCGCTCCGCACGTTTGCGGCCGCTGAGCGCGTGACCGCGATTTATGTTGCCGTGCGCAAGACGGAGATGGAACGGGTGCAGGCGCAGGTGGCGGAGTATGGCCTGGTGAAACGCGTGCACGTGGTCGAAGGCGGCGACAGCCGGCAGGAATCGGTAGTACACGCACTGGATGCTTTGCCTGCGCAGCTGGCGGATATTGTCCTGGTGCACGACGCAGTGCGGCCCCTGATCGACGCCGCGACGATCGAGCGGACCATTGACGCAGTGGTGGAACACGGCGCCGCCATCGTCGGCATGCCGGCGGTTGACACCATCAAGCAGGTGGAACGCACCGCGCATGGTGCAATCATTACCGCGACGATTCCGCGGGAGTTCATCGTGCAGGCGCAAACTCCGCAGGGGTTTCGCTACGGACTGCTGCGCAAGGCCATGACAGACGCGATTGCGGATGGATTTGTGGGAACGGACGAGGCCTCGGTTGTGGAACGCGCAGGACTTCCCGTAGCCGTGGTTCACGGTTCTCAGGTTAATCTGAAGATTACACAGCCGGGCGATCTGGAGCTGGCGGAGTTTTATCTGCACCAGCGAACGCGCTGATCGGCAGGACCCTTGACTGGGGTCTCCAACATGGTTTTGGCGTGTTGGGTGTGAACAGGCACGGTGACGATGGAAACACGAATCGGATTCGGCTGGGATTCGCACGAGTTCAAGGCGGGCATCCCGCTGCGCATTGGCGGAATGACGCTGGAGCATCCCGAGGGCCTGGCCGGGCACTCCGATGGCGATGTGATGCTGCACGCGATTACCGATGCCCTGCTGGGAGCAGTGGCGGCGGGCGATATCGGCAGCTTTTTTCCGCCCGGCGATCCGCGCTGGAAGGATGCAAATTCGGCGATTTTTCTAAAGCTGGCATTGGAAGAGCTTCAGCATGCCGGCTTCCGCATCGTGAACGTCGATACCACCCTGATCATGAATGCTCCGAAGATCGCGCCGGTTGCCGGAGAGATGCGGTCGAGCCTCGCTGACCTGCTGGGACTTGAAATGGAACAGGTAAGCATCAAGGCCAAGACGCCGGAGGGCCTGAAGCTGGATCACGTGGCGCAATGCCACGCGGTGGTGCTGGTTGAGAGGTCAATCGAGCCGGACGAACTGAAGAGTATGAGCGATGTGATCGAGAGCCAGCGGCAGCTGGAGGATGTGGTGGATGATCTACTGGCGTCGGTGCATGGACTGCCGAAAAAGAAGACGATCACTCCTGTCTACGACACCGAAGACATTACTTAGCAGCATCCTTGCACATTGATTGCGGCAAGATCCTGCCTGCAATAAATTGACGGGGGCAATAATGTGTTGCCGGGGAGCGGTTGGGGCGCGTATCCTCGCGGAATACCAATTGGCTCGAGAAGTACAGACCTCGGGTGGGCGAGGCCTTTCCCAGATGCGCGAATTCATGGAATCAGCCTGCTTTAGGCAGGTCACGAGCAAGATCGTTCTTGTGGCCGCGGCAGCTGTGTGGCTGGGTGGGCTGCGCTGCGGTGCAGAGGCGCAAGCCACTGCTTCTCCGCAAAAAGCCGAAACACAAACCACTGCACCAGCATCGGTCTCGCATTGGGCGGAACAGGTTGTCCTCGGCTTTTCGACGGTGGAGTTGAGCGGCCCGTGGAAATTTCACAAGGGCGACAACATGCAGTGGGCGCAGCCGGACTTCAACGATGCCGGGTGGACATCGATGGACCTGAAGCCGCCGACCGGATCCTATGACCCGTTTCTAGGAACCAGCGGGTTCATGCCTGGCTGGACCGATCTGGGTGACCCAGGATATTCGGGATATGCGTGGTATCGGCTGAAAGTCAATGTCCAATACGATCCCGGGCTGTCAGAGGGCGGTCTGGAAATCAAAATGCCGAGTGATGTGGACGACGCCTACCAGGTCTACGTCAACGGACAGCAGATCGGCGAATTCGGTCATTTTCGAAAAAGAGGCGTGACAACGTATCTGACGCTGCCGCGTGTCTACGAGCTTCCCAAGGGGATCGAGAGCGGACAGATCACGATTGCTATTCGCGTCTGGATGGATGCGGCGACAGCACTGACAAATCCGGACAGCGGCGGACTGCATGGGCCTCCGGTTTTTGGTCAGGCCGCACCGATCGATCGGATGCTCCGCCTGGATTGGGATGCGGTCAATCACTCCGAGATCAGCAAGTTTCTTGAATTCGGAGTGTTGCTTCTGGCGATCGTTGTTGCCGGCCTTTTGTCCTGGCTTGATCGCAAGGAGAAAGCGTATCGCTGGCTGGGCCTGACCTGCGGCGCCATCGCGCTGCAGATGCTTACGAACCTGACCGGCAATTACACCACTCTGCTGCCGGCATGGCTGAACTTCATGCTGGCTGATGCGGTGCTGGCCCCGGCAGTGATCGCACTCTGGATCGTCTTCTGGGCCTACTGGTTCCGCATGGGTCGGATGGTCCGGCTGCACAGGATGGTATGGGCATTCACCATTGTCCTGGCCATCACCGTCGCCATGTTGCGTGCGCCTTTCTATGGCGGATTTGTCCCGATACGTGCAGTGGTGATCCTGGCGCCGCTGTCGGTGTTTCTCAAGTTGCTGCTGGGCGGCCTGCTGTTGTGGGTGGCGTGGGAAGGCATGCGCAAGGACCACACCGGGGCGTGGCTGGCGATGCCCGCAATAGGCCTCGTTGTCCTTTCGCTCTACCAGCAGGAGCTGATCGTATTGCACGTGCCGGTGAATTTCTTCCCGTTCGGAATGGCGGTGGGAATCAGCCAGATTGCGGTGGTGGTTTCGCTGAACATCATCACGCTGCTGCTGATGCGCAGGTTCCTGCATGGCCTGCGGCTGCGGCAGCAGTGGGAAGCGGAAATCGACCAGGCCCGGCAGATTCAGCAGCTGCTGATCCCGGAGGCAATTCCGACCATTCCGGGATTTGCGCTGGAGACCGAGTACAAGCCTGCACAGAAAGTCGGCGGAGACTTCTTCCAGATTCTGCCGGATGGGGATGGCGGCGTACTGATCCTTCTGGGCGACGTAACCGGAAAAGGCTTGCAGGCCGGCATGCAGGTGGCCCTGATTGTGGGCGCGATCCGGACCATTGTGGAGACGAGCTACGATCCGCACGTGGTGCTGGAGGCGCTGAATCGCAGGCTGTGCGGACGCGGGCAGTCATACGCAACATGTGTGGCCATGCACATCTGCGCGGATGGCAAAACGACGATCTCCAACGCCGGTCACCTGGCGCCATACCTGAACGGCAAGGAACTGACCATGCCTGGCAACCTGCCGCTGGGACTGAACGATTCGATCACCTACGATCAGACCTCGATTCAGCTGAAGCAGCAGGATCGCCTGCTGGTGATCACCGATGGCGTGATTGAAGCGAAGAATGCGAAGAACGAGCTGTTCGGATTCAATCGGGCGCGCTCGATCAGCCACCTGCCGGCCGCATTTATTGTGAAGGCCGCGGAGATTTTCGGGCAGGAAGACGACATCACCGTGGTGTCGATTGCCCGACTGGCGCAGGAAAAAGAGGGCGAAGTTCCAGCACAGTCTTTGCCGCTGAAGTCGGAAGTGGCGTAAGTCAGGGATTAGGAACCAGGGATTAGGGATTAGTGATCGGAACTCTACCCGTTGCTCCCGATTCGGCCACCGACACGATCCCAAAGAATCTGATTGCGAAAATCTCTGAATCGACGTAGTTTGGCACAGAACCTCGAATCCACTGCCGGAGTGTTTTTATGCATTCGCTTGCAATGCTGTTACAGGAAAACCAGCCCAATCCCGAGATGATTCGGCACCTGTTGATCATGATTGTTCCTTTTTTCATGATGATCTACCTGGTTACGATCGTCGTTGTCATGGTGCCGTGTTGGTTCATCCTGAAGAAAGCCGGGTTTTCGCCCTGGCTCGCCCTGCTTTGCATCATTCCTTCGCTTGGCACGCTGGTATTGCTGTATGTTCTGGCGTTTGCCGAGTGGAAGGTGATTCCCGTGCCGCAGGCGGCTTATCCGCCGCCGTATCAGCCGACGCCGCCAATGCCGCCGATGCCGCCGCGCGCGTAGCCAGACGTCTCGCTTCCTGCGGGATTCGGATGCTACGGCAAAACCTTGGATTCTGTGTCGTGTCCAAAATCGTGCCGGGTCGCGGCTCCCTGGGGTCGCGTCGACCTGAGGGTCGCGGCTTCGGATACAGGCTCCCAGGTTTTGCTTTAGCATCGTGATTGGAAAGTTATTTAGACAATGCCTGATTCGACTCCTTCAAAAGCGGGAAATCCCCGCGTTCGATTTGCGCCTTCGCCGACTGGTTTCCTCCATGTCGGCAGCGCCCGCACTTTTATCTTCAATTGGCTTTATGCCCGCCACAACCAGGGAACCGTGGTGTTGCGCCTGGACGACACGGATGTCGAACGCAACACCGAGGCCAGCGTTCTCTCAATTTTTGACGGACTGCGCTGGCTGGGGCTGGGCTGGGACGAAGAGTACAAGCAGTCCGAACGGCTCGATCTGCACCGCAAGGCTGCCCAGGCGATCTTCGACAAGGGTCTTGCCTATCGCGATTTCACGCCGGCGCACGCGGCCGAGGGCGAAGCGTCTTCGTCGCAGGGAGCCTGGCTTTGCAATCCCGGGATGCGCGAGCTTTCCAGCGCCGAGAGCGACCGCCGGGCTGCCGGGGGTGAGTCCTTTGCCCTGCGCTATCGAGTGCCTCGAAGTTCAGACGACGGCCGGGCCCGCACCTTGTCGTTCATCGACGGCGTCTACGGCGCGCAATCCAAGCTGACCGACGAGGTGGAGGACTTTGCGCTGCTGCGCTCGGACGGAATGCCGACATATCACCTAGCCTCGTGTGTTGACGATGCCGATCTGCGCATCAGCCATATCATCCGCGGGCAGGATCACCTGACCAACACATACAAGCACCTGCTCATCTTTGAGGCTCTGGGTGTGGAGGCGCCGCAATTCGCGCATCTGCCTTTGCTGGTTGCGCCCGACGGCACCAAGCTCTCCAAGCGCAAGCACGGGCCGGTCGTCAGCGTCACGACGTATCGCGATGCTGGTTTTCTGCCGAAGGCATTTATCAACTTTCTTTGCCTGCTGGGCTGGTCGCCCAAGGACGACCGTGAGTTCCTCACTCTCGAGGAGCTCGTCGCCGCGTTCAAACTCGAGGGCGTCAACCGCTCCAACGCGGTGGTGAATTTTACGGAACAGGATCCATTCGATCCCAAGGCGGTCCATCTCAACGGCGAGCATATCCGCGCGCTGGGCGTCGAGCACCTGAGCGAGAAACTTCTGCCGTTCTTTGAGCAGGCGGGCCTCCATCCTTCACCGGAAAAGCTGCTCGCTGTCACCGCGCTTATCCGCGAGCGCATCAAGCTGCTGAAGGAGGCCGTTTCCGCCGCCGATTTCTTCTTTGTCGAGGAGCTGCCGCCCTATGATCCGGCCGAGTTGATTCCTTCCAAAGGCGGCGATGCCGCTATGGCGCTGCGGGTGCTGAAGGAGGCGCGGGAAGTACTCGCCGAAACGCCGTTCGATCATGATTCGCTGGACAAGGCGCTGCGTGAGGCAGCTGTTTCGCTTGGATTGAAGGCCGGACCGATGTTCCAGCCGATCCGGGTGGCAGTGTGCGGGCGTAAGAACGCGCCGCCGCTGTTTGAAACCTTGATCGTGCTGGGACGCGAGGTATGCCTCGAACGGATTCGAGAGGCCGAAGCCAAGCTCGATTCGCTCAGCTGAGAGCAGCTACCTTCCCTCTGTGAACAGGCACCCAAAGTTACAACCGCTTAGAGCTGCCGTCGGTATACAATCCCTGCGAACTGTGATAAAAATAACCGTCTTTTCTGCAATGGTGTTGCGGGCCTGGTTCACTTCCCCAATCGAAATGTGAGGAGACCATGCTTCGAGCGCGCTGGGCTTTGTGGGCATTGATCTTCATCTTTCTCGGACCAACTTCAATCGACTGCCAGCCAGGATCAAACCAGGTCGTCGTCCGGCTGAAGGCAAGGGTCGACGAGAACATTACGCGCTCCACATATACCCTCGACGCTGAGCCTCTTCATGCCGAACTGATCGTCGACCGGGACCTCCGAATTGCATCGAAACCGGAACTCCGATTCACCGTGTGGAAAGGCGCCACAAAGACGTTCAGGGAGGATGCCTCGATTCCAATCGATCAGCGTCTGTCATGCTTTCGAACCCTGATGCAGAAGTTTCTGAACACTGAGAAAAAATCTCCTTCCTACGGTCTCTTTTTCTACGGGTACTCGGAACTCTATCAGCGCTTGCCGGAATTGGCAGCCCGCGACAGCAACTGGAACCGCCGGTCCGGCCGGCCTCGATCCGGCGAGGACACCTACAAGTACTTGCAGAACCTGCTCAATCATGGCGACGCGTATCGCGAACTCGCCGCAGCCTTGAGCGAGTTCCACTATCGCGTTCGAATCCAGGGTGGTATGGAGAATCTTCGGGTCCTTCGCGTATCCGGCCTTTCCGCGGACCAGCGAATGAATCTTCCCGCGGGAATCCGTGAGACCGACCAGTTGCCCGCGAGGGTGTCCATCGACTTTGACCTTTCAGCGGAGAATTAGGAGACCACGTTTATGGCAACAGCCAGAAAGACCTTACCCAGCTTCGCGACGCTTTTAAAGAACTACCCCCACGAAGGCGGCCCGGAGGTCCCCAAGGCACTCATCGGCGGGGAAGTAAACGCCGCCTGGATTACGGATACTTGTGCCATCCGAATGAGCATGGCGTTGAACTACTCGGGCTTCCCCATTCCCGCGAAAGGAAAGTCAGGGATGTACGTTCTGAAAGGCGGCGATGGAATGTGGTATGCCATTCGGGTTGCGGAGTTGAAAAAATGGCTTGAGAGTCAACTCGGTCCCCCGAACGCTTCCACTTACAAGGGTCCGCCCATCAGCATGGACAAATACCAGGGGAGCAAAGGCATTCTGGCGTTGAAGATCCACTATGCTGCGCGACCAGGTGAAGCGACCGCAGCGGCGGGTCATATCGATCTGTGGGACGGCACGCAATTTGCGGGCGAATACAGCCAGCAAGGCGAAGAAGAGATCGATTTCGCCTCAGCGCAGGAAGCATCTTTGTGGATGGCTCCAGATTAACGGTCTTCCGTCTTGCCAGGCTGTGAAGCGCTCCCGGTAGACAGTGCCCCAGGTCCTGCAGTAACGAACCGTATCCTCCATCCGTCATCACCGGCTGAGCGCGATTGGACCCCAGGCCGGGCCTTTCCGTGGAACAATAAGAGCATGGCAGTCACGACCGAATCCAACACCGAAACCCCGGAAACCCACACCCCCAACTTCCTCAGCGACATCATCGCTGAAGATGTCCGTACGAAAAAGTACGGCGACGCGGTCGTGCAGACGCGCTTTCCACCGGAGCCTAACGGCTATCTCCACATCGGCCATGCGAAGGCCATCTGCCTGGACTTCGGGCTCGCGGACGAGTTCGGCGGCAAAACCAACCTGCGCTTCGACGACACCAATCCCGAGAAGGAAGAGACGGAGTATGTCGATTCCATCCGGAAGGACGTGCGCTGGCTCGGGTTCGACTGGGAGCGCCTCTGCTACGCCTCGGACTACTTTCCGCAGCTCTACGAATGGGCTTTGAAGCTGATCAAAGCAGGCAAGGCCTACGTCGACGATCTGACGGCCGAAGAGATCCGCCAGCACCGCGGCACGCTGACCGAACCGGGCAATGACAGCCCATATCGCAATCGATCAGTAGAAGAGAATCTCGATTTGTTCACCCGCATGAAGCAGGGCGAGTTCCCCGATGGCAGCCGCGTGCTGCGCGCCAAGATCGACATGGCGTCACCGAATCTGAACATGCGCGATCCGGTGATGTATCGCATCCTTCATGCCACGCATCACCGCACCGGCGACGAGTGGTGCATCTATCCGATGTACGACTATGCGCACGGCCAGTCGGATTCGATCGAGCACGTCACGCACTCGATGTGCACGCTCGAGTTCGCCGACCACCAGCCGCTCTACCGGTGGTATATCGAGCAGCTGGGCATCTTCCCTTCGCAGCAGATTGAATTCGACCGGCTCAACCTGACCTACACGCTGCTCAGCAAGCGCAAACTGCTGCAACTGGTGCAGGAAAAGCGCGTGAGTGGCTGGGATGATCCGCGCATGCCGACGCTGTCCGGCATTCGCCGCCGCGGGTTTACGCCCGAAGCCATTCGGGCCTTCTGCGCCCAGATCGGCGCCACCCGGACCAACGGGACGACTGACATTGAAATGCTGGAGCACTTCCAGCGCGATGACCTGAACCGCCGGGCCTTGCGCGCGATGGCCGTACTGCGCCCGCTTAAGGTGATCATCGACAACTACCCTGAGGGAAAAGAAGAATTTGTCGAAGTCGCGAACAATCCTGAAGATCCATCCGCGGGGACCCGTGGGGTCCCCTTCTCCAGGGAAATTTACATCGAACAAGACGACTTCCGGGAAGTGCCCCCGCCGAAGTACTACCGGCTGTCGCCGGGCAAGGAAGTCCGCCTGCGCAACGCTTACTTCATTACCGCACGCAGCTCTGTGAAAGACTCCCACGATCGCATCGTCGAGGTGCACTGCACCTACGATCCCGCCAGTCGCGGCGGCAACTCTCCCGACGGTCGCAAGGTCAAGTCCACCATCCACTGGGTCTCGGCAGCGCACGCAATCTCCGCGGAGATCCGCATCTACGACAAGCTTTTCACCAAAGCCAATCCCAGCGACGTGGCGGAAGGCGAGGACGTGCTCAGCAATCTCAATCCCAACTCCCTCGAGATCGTCACCGGCGCCAAGCTTGAGCCATCTCTAGCCAACGGAAAGCCGGGGGACCGTTTCCAGTTTGAACGCGTCGGCTACTTCTCGGTCGATCCCGACACCAGGCCGGGAAACCTGGTATTCAACCGCACGCTTCCGCTTAAGGACTCCTGGGCCAGGATCGAGAAGAAGCAGTAGCGAGATCAGGACCGGAACCCCGGCCCCAAGACGCCGGGCCCTAAAATCGTCGATGAAAAGAGAAGCATTTGATCCGAATCAGGCTATGATTCCGTAAACGCGCAGTGGAGAGACATCGACGGAGACTTGAAGGGAGGGCCTGAGATGGAGACGAATCCTCCTCAACAAATTGTTCATCTCATGGGCGCAAAACTCGAAGGCTTCTGCAAGGAGTGGAAGAAGGAAGCTCAATCTCACCAATCAGAAACCAGTTACCCACATCTTGTGACGTGTCGTAGCTGCATTGAATACATGAAGCAGCGACTTGGAACCGGGAAAGGATCCACACTGCCGGCTAGAGAATAAGAGACTGACTGCTGTCACTCACTCTCCGAGAACATCGATCGGCCATCCATCTTCCGCGGCATGCCGGCATCCTGGTCAGGCCTGATAGCTCAGGTTCGTCTCGACCAGGTGATTGAGCTACGGGAAAATCCAAATGCGGACCCGGATCGTAGCGAGTACCCCCCACACCTTCGGGTTGAAGCACCTCTGGATTGAGGCTCTGCGCGGCTGCTATCATCCGCAATCACAGACGGATTCCCTGCCGGAGGTCAATCATGATTCGCACGGCACGCGCCCTGACCTGTTTTGCACTCCTACTCGGCATCGCCACTGCCCAATGCCAGAAATTCCAATTTACTGAGAAGCCCGGTCCGGACGCCGTCGGCCTGAAAGTCGTTCATCAGTACGACTACTCGAGAACGTGGCGCAGCGCGGTTGATGAGATCGGACAGGCGTACACCGGCGAGCGCGCCCGTCCCCTGCAAACCCTGATCTGGTATCCCGCGGAGAAGGCCAGCGGAGCCAGCATGACGCTTCGCGACTACTCGCTGCTGCGAGCCACCGAAACTGATTTTGACAAAAAAGCCAAGCCTGCGGATGTCGCTCCAGAAGATGCAGGCCGAAAAGCCGCGATGGGCGACCACCTGTGGGCCGTCCGGGATGCGCCGCTCAAAGCAGGCCGCTTCCCTGTCGTGGTCTACGCGCCGAGCTTTTCCAACGTCTCCTGGGAAAACGCCGACCTCTGCGAATACCTTGCGAGCCACGGCTATGTGGTGGTGGCCAGTCCGGACATGGGCGCGTCGACGCGGGGAATGACGGGCGACCTGCCGGGAATCGAGGCGCAGGCGCGCGACATCTCGTTCCTCATCGGCTACGCTTCAACGCTGCCGGACACGGACATGTCCCAGGTCGCGGTTGGCGGATTCAGCTGGGGCGGAATCTCAAATCTGTTCGCGGCGTCGCGTGATAACCGCATCAAGGCATTGTTCGCGCTGGACGGCTCAATGCGCTACTTCCCGGGGTTGATCAAGCAGTCAGGCTATGCGCGGCCGGACCAGATGAGGATTCCGTTGCTGTTCTTCACACAGGGCGAAATCTCCCTCGAGGAACAAGATGACATGATGAACGATCCCAACCGCAACGCCGGCCGCAGCGCACTGAATTCCTGGACCCACGGCGACCTGATCACGGTACGCATGTTCTGCCTTACTCACGGCGAATTCAGTTCGATGTTCCAGCGGGACGAGAATTTCTGGAAAGGCGGTGCACGATTCCTGAAGGCCGACTACACGCGGGCCGACGGGACTACCGGATACAGGTGGGTGGCGCAATATACGCTGCATTTCCTGGATGCGTACCTCAAACACGATGCCGCGGCGATGGAGTGGATCAAGAACAAGCCGGTTGAGAATGGCGCCCCGCCGCATTTTTTGACGGCGAGCTATCGGGCCGGGTCGGGCGCTCCGGCTACGCTGGAAAGCTTTCGCGAGCAGCTGCATCAGAAGGGATTCGATCACGCCACGGAGGTATATGCCGCATTTCAGAAGCAGGATCCTGCGTTCAAGCTCGACGAAGGATCGATTAACGGGTGGGGCTACGAATTGATGGGCGACAATCACCTGCCGGAGGCGATCGAGGTATTCAAGCTCAATGTGTCGCTGAACCCGGACTCGGGGAATGTGTACGACAGCCTTGGCGAGGCCTACATGAAGTCCGGCGACAAGCAGCATTCGATCGAGTTCTACAAGAAGTCACTCGAGAAGAACCCGTCGAATGACAATGCGAAAGACAAGTTGAAGGAACTGGAGAGCGCACCGGCGCAGACAGCGGCGGGAAGCGGGCGCTGAATGCGCGGCTATTTGCCGATCACATCGATGGCCACGGTAATTGTCTTCGGCGGCAGGCAGGCGTTCTGGTCGCAGGCCTGGTAATGGAGCTTCCCTTCAACGAGGTGATCGCCGGGCGTGGCGACAATGCGCGCCTGGATGCTGAATTCGCCCGTATAGACCAGGAGCTTTTCGCTGGGATCGACGGGAAGCGTGAAGTCGGCGCCCGCGGGATAGGTGGCGCTGTCAAGTCGGACGCCGGACTCTTCGGGAATTGAGAACACTGTGGGGATCAGGTATTTCTCGCGCGGGGTGTGCGAGTTGATGTGCAGATCTTGTTTCACGCGGAAATGAAGAGTCACCGCACTAGCCTTCCCGGCTGGCACAGTTACCTGCTCAGGATAGAGATACTGCACCGCCTCAGCCTTGGTGCGGTTCGTCATCGGCTTGTCGTCGGTTGGGAACTGGGCAAAACTCGTAGCGCTGGCGAGGGCCAGGGAGGGGATGAACAGGATGGCGGAACAGATGTGCACCTTGATCATTCTACCGTCACGGTCAAACCGACGCAGCTTCCTGGTCGACCGAAACGCGGGCTGTCGCTTCGGGGGCCGCAACTTGCCGCAACGAACCTCTCAGGTCAGGGCTTTTTGATGAACTTCCGGCCATCTTCGTCGGTGTAATACTCGTAGACGTTTTTGGAATCGTCCAGATGGGTAACGGTTCCGGCCGTCTGATCCAGATACTTGACTCCATCAAACACGTCATCCCTGCGGTCGTACGGGGGATGTGTGCCCGGCTTGGTACTGAGCGGGCCTTGTTTTGTTCCGGCGAAGAACTCCAGGTGCAGCATGTCCTGTCCGGGTTGGTCACCCACGTACGCGATGACCTGGCCTTCTTTGACGTTGTCGCCCACCTTTACTTCTTCGCGTTTCGCCAGCTCACCATAGCGGGCAACAAACCGGGAATGCTTGACCTCCATTGCAAACGTGCCGGAGTAAAACGGATACAAACTGGCTAATACAACCCCATCATCCATCGCCAAAACCGGCGTGTGTGGCGGCGCCGCCAGGTCGTTGGCCGCGTGTACCAGTCCTTTGCGGACTTTCTCCCGGGAAGCCCCGAAACCATTACCGCCCTTGTATGACATTTTCGGCAAAAACGGCAGAGGGAATTTCATTCGTCTCTCCTCGCAGAATTGCATTCGCCGGCAGCCGACCACGCCGCGCTAATCTGGCGGTCCATCTGCAAACCCCAGTTGGGTCAGGGCCCTCACAGCGGTCAAGACATCACTTATCGGTGCGTCCCATCCTGAGGAGCAGCGATTATATGTCGGTCTGTTTTTTTGTGGCAACAAGAAATTAATCGCCACGGTCGCCTGGCCGTGAAAGACACCCTATCAACCGCCCGGTCCTGCGTGGCTGCGCACGCCTCTGGAAAATAACCCAGCGAGCTCCGACCGTCCGGAGTCAGGAGTTGCCGAGCGCCTTGCGAATGTTTGCCGCCATGTCTTCCTTCGACGTGATGCCGAGTTGCACGGCGACGACTTTGCCGGCCCGATCAACATAGACGGAGGTTGGCATGGCGTCAAGTCCGCCATACTCGGTGGCAAGGCTGTCGCCGTTGATGAGTATGGGATATTGCATCTTGTATTCCTTCACGAACTTTGCGATGGCGGCCTTGTCGTGCGCCCAGCCTTCATTGTCGCCGGGCTTCAGATCGTCGCCTTCGGTGGAGATGCCGACGATGGTAAAGCCCTGGGCGGCATACTCGTTCTGAAGCTCGACGAGCCAGGGAGTCTCGATCTTGCAGGGACCGCACCAGGTGGCCCAGAAGTTGATGAGCAGGGGCTTTCCTTTGAAGGTGGAGAGCGAAACGTCGTTGCCGCCGAGGTTCGGAAGCGTGAAGTCTGGCGCCGGCTTGCCGAGGAGCGGCGAAATCTCCTGCGGTACGTCACCGGGATTTGCTGAGCCGGTAGCGGCCGGAATGAGATCGGCGTGCGAGGCGGAGGCGAGTGCGCGCTCTGCGGCCTGCTTTCGATATTCCCAGTTCGCCCAGCCTGCCCAGGCGAAGGTTGCCAGGATGAACAATGTAATGCCAAGAACAATGGTGTTGCGCTTCACGGGGATGAGACCTCTTTCCCTTATTGTACGGGTGAAAGGGCGAAAAATTGTCAGCGGATTGTTGTCGTGGTCAGTGAACAGTGGTCAGTGCTCAGTGGTGAGTCATCGGAACCTGGTGCCCTGATTTATGAGCGAGCTAAGTTACTGAAACAAGGGGAAGACTTATTTTGTTGTTGCCGTCCCGGTTTACGGGCCTCTGATCACTGTCCACTGTTCACTGACCACTGTTCTCCAACCTGTTACCATCAGAAACCGATGAATCGCAACAATGATGAGGACTGCATGAGGCCTTCAGAGCTGGTACGCACAGAGGCCGCGGCGCTGGAAGCGCTGGCTGCGCGCCTCGATGGTGCGATGGGCGGCTGATTTTGAGCGCGCGGCAGAGCTGATTGTGCGCTGCGGCGAGGGCAACGGACGCGTGGTGGTCACGGGCATGGGCAAGAGCGGCATCGTCGCGCAGAAGATTGCCGCAACGCTGAGTTCGACGGGCAGCCCGGCGCTGTTTCTGCATCCGGCAGAGGCGGTGCATGGAGACCTGGGTGTGCTGATGCCGGGCGACGTGGTGATTGCGCTCTCGGCAAGCGGGGAGACGGAGGAGATTCTGCGATTGCTGGCGACGCTGAAGCGCAAGGGAGATGCGCTGGTGAGCTTCTGCTGTAGTCTGCAATCGACTCTGGCGCAGGCGAGCGATGTGACGCTGGATTGCAGCGTGGAACGCGAGGCGTGCGGGCTGAATCTTGCGCCGACGGCGAGCACGACGGCGATGCTTGCACTGGGCGATGCTTTGGCCGTAGCGGTGAGCCTGCGCAAGGGATTCAAGGCAGAAGACTTCGCGGAGCTGCACCCGGGAGGGAAGCTGGGAAAACAACTCGCGAAGGTACGGGACCTGATGCATGCGGGCGAAAACATTCCGGCGGTGACGCCCACGACGCCGATGACAGACGTGATTTACGAGATGTCGTCGAAGAAGCTGGGGATGACGACGGTGCAGGAGAGCGGAAAGCTACGCGGCGTGATCAGCGACGGCGATCTGCGGCGCCTGCTGGAGCGCGAGGGCGGAGCGGCGCTGAGCAAAACGGCCGGTGAGGCAATGAATCCGAACCCGAGGACGATTGCTGCGAGCGAAATGGCAGCAAAAGCACTGGCGATTCTGGAGGAGCGGAAGATTACTTCGCTGGTGGTAGTGGATGCGCAGGGACGCGTCGAAGGCGTGGTGCACCTGCATGATCTGTGGGGTGTGGAGTTGATTTAAAAGCAGGGATCAGGGATCAGTTGAAGACGAATCGTTCCTTCTGGCTCTTTTCACCAAGAAGAAATATTCAAGATGCCTACTCGAGGTCGAATCGATCTACTTTGACTTTGCCATTCGTTTGGCAAAGAACCACAAAACGCCACCGAGAAGCGCCGGCAGGAACCCCAGGTAAAGCACTACTGCCACACCCACCAGCATGGCGATATGCCACGCGGAAAGGTAGCTGGCTGAACCGTATCGCGCAGCAAGCAGGCCGGCGAGGATCGCAATTACTCCGACGCATGCGAACACCAGGCCACCCTTGAGAAGCAGACGGCTCAGTTTCCTTATCGGGACTGCGCTCTCCGAATCCGGCAAATCACGATGTTTGTGGAACGATCCCATCACGCAACTCGCACAATATGAAACTGCTGAGATGAGGATACGCCATGAAATCAGCGGATCTCTCAGCGCTCATCGTCGTGCGTCCAGCGGCCTCGGCCTGGTGGCTGTCTCCAGGCCTGTTCGAGCGGATGATTGTAAAGGTGGCCGGAATGGGCGGCTGCTCTTGCACGTTTCTCATTCCAACTGAAACCAGCTCTTCAAACGGTCATCCATGTCCTTCCACAGAACCAGGGTTTGCGGGCAGATTGGCTTGTGAAATGGCGGCAATGTGAAGTCAAGAAGCGCGATCCGCCTGGCGGCGCCTTTGTTGAACCCCAGGAGAATGAGCCGGTGAATCTTGTTACGAAAGACCTCGCCTTCCTTCACCTGCGTTGAGCGCAGCATCTCCTCCGTGGGAGTTTCTGCTCCAGTCCAGTCAAGCACCTCGCAGAGCGGAAAGGTTCCACCCTTATCCTTGTGAAAACCGATGACTCGAAGCATCGCGAGATTGCCGGAGTTCAGGCGGTACGCGATCAACGCTCCGACCGGCCAATCACACGTTGCAAGAACGCGCTTTCTGACCGGCTTGGCTTCCGGTTGAGGTGAGGTTATCTGAACCCGCAGTTTTTCCAGCGCAATTCGTCTCTTTTGAAAGTCGGGAGTGCCTGGGGTCCAGCGTTGCAGATCTGAGCCGGAATCGATGATCTCAAGTGAATTTGCCAGCGTGACTGGCTCAAGGCGCCCAAGTTTCCATTGAGCAGCCGCCAGCGCGAGCCACGCAACAGAGGCCTCGTGCGGATCGTCCAGAGTGCTTTTGTATTCCGCGAGAATTCGGACCGTGGCTTCAGGTCCGCTCAGCCCGTTGCCGAGGTGGTCCTTGTAGTCGTCGCGAATGTCGCAGGCCGTGTCGTCTTGAAAGATGCCGGTTCCCCAGGCGCCCATGCTTTCTACCATCTTCAAGGCCGAAAGATTTGGCAAGCGGTTTTGCGCGCCTAGCCCATAAGATGGCACGTACACGGCAGTCGAGATTGAAGGCAGGCGGATAATCACGATGCCCAGGACGGACCTGCAGGACAGAAGCAATGCCCCGCGCACTGCGCTCATTACCGGCGCTTCCAGCGGCTTCGGGCTACTAACTTCGGTGACACTGGCAAAGCGGGGATGGCGCGTGCTGGCGACGATGCGCGATTTGAACCGGCGGGAGAAGCTGGAGAGCGCAGCGCGTGCTGCGGGCGTAATGGGGCAGATTGAGTTTCATGCCCTGGACGTAACGAATGCGGATCAGATTGCAGCGATGGCCGATGTGGTTGCGAGCCGCATTGAACCGCTGCACGCGCTGGTGAACAACGCAGGATTTGCGGTGCCGGGGTTTGCAGAGGACGTGACGGATGCGGAGTTGCGAGAGCAACTCGATACGAACTTCTTTGGCGCGGCAGCGGTGACGCGTGCGCTGCTGCCGCAGATGCGGCGGCAGGGGTTCGGGCATGTGGTGATGGTGACGTCGATCTCGGGGCGGACCGGATATCCGGGAGTGAGCAGCTATGTCGCATCGAAGTTTGCCCTGGAGGGATGGACCGAAACGCTGCGCTACGAGATGAGCGGATTGGGAATCCAGGTGGTGCTGGTGGAACCGGGATCGTTCGAAACCGATATCTGGACGCGCAATGCCAAGGTCACGGCGAAGATGCGCGATCGAGACTCGCCCAATGCCGCGCGGGTGGCACACTGGCGCAGCCGGCTGGAAGAGAGCAGCAAGAGCCGGGGAAATGCCCAGGTTGTCGCGGATCTGATTGCGCGGATCCTGGAAACGCCGCGGCCAAAGTTGCGGTATGTGGTGGGCAAGGATGCGCGCATGACACTGGTGATGCGGCGATTGCTGCCGGCGAGCGTGTTCGAACGCATGATCGTGAAACTCTCAGGTCTGGGCGACTAGCTTTGCGCAGCAGGCTCGTCGTGTCAGAAGGTCCACACGCTTGTCAGGGATGACACAGTCGAGATTGAACCCAAATCCATAGCTCGTTTGTTTTCAGTCCCCGGAAATGGCCCCGCGCCTGCACTGTTATCGGCCGAGGCAGTCGGGGAGGGCTGGAACCTATGTCATTATCCGTGGCAACCTGGCTGGCATTGGGAGGAGAGGCAGAGGTCCAGCCGCAACACCCGGAAGACTACGAACATTTAGAATGGATTCTGGTACATCCAAACGCCTTGCGTCCGAGTTGCACCCGGTGGCCAGAGGTTCCGGCTGGCCCCGTTCAAGCGGACGGGAAAGCATGTAAGTCCCTATCTATGCATCGTTGGTCGAAGCTCTTTGTTCCTACTCTCCGCGAGGCCCCGTCGGATGCCGAGGTGGCCAGCCACAAGTTCCTGCTTCGGGCCGGGTATATCCGGCAGCTCGGCGCAGGCTTGTACAACTACCTCTTTATCGGGCAGCGGTCACTGAACAAGGTGATCGGAATCGTGCGCGAGGAGATGGACAAGATCGGGCAGGAGTTTTACCTGCCGGCCATTCTGCCCCGCGAACTCTGGGAAGAGAGTGGGCGCTGGACGGGGATGGGCGACAACATGTTCCGCCTGAAGGACCGCAAGGGAGCCGACTTTTGCCTGGGCATGACCCACGAAGAGATCGTGACGTCGATCGCGCGCAGCGAGCTGCGCAGCTACAAGCAGTTGCCGCAGGTCTGGTACCAGATCCAGACCAAGTTTCGCGATGAACCGCGGCCGAAGGCGGGATTGCTGCGCGTGCGGCAGTTCATCATGAAGGACAGCTATTCCTTCGACCTGAATGAGGAGGGGCTTGATAAGAGCTACGACCTGCATGACGGGGCCTATCGTGCCATCTTCAAGCGCTGCGGACTGAAGTTCGTTGCTGTGGAAGCGGATTCGGGCGCCATGGGCGGTTCGCGGTCGCAGGAGTTCATGGTCTTCACCGACGCCGGCGAGGACCTTATCGCCAGCTGCCCGGTGTGCGGCTATGCGGCAAACCTGGAAAAAGCCGTTTCGCGGCTTGACCCGGTCGCGGAGATGGAGCCGACCGCGGATGGGATGCCGGAGTTGGTGCATACACCGGGATGCGCGGCCATCGCGGATGTTGCGGCGTTCTTCAAGATTTCGCCGGCTTCGGACATCAAGTGCGTGGCGTACATGGTACTGAAGCATGAGTCATCTTCAAAGGGCAAGGGCGATGCGAAGGATACCTGGCATGGGGTCGCTACGTTTTTGCGCGGCGATCACCAGGTGAACGAAACGAAGTTGCTGGGCGCAATCGGCGGAGCGGAGCTCCGCACCATGCAGGCGGAGGAACTGCAGCAGTACTTCAACGGGCCGGCTGGCTACCTGGGGCCTGTGGGACTGAAGCATGATGATAAGCCGCTCGGCGATGGCCTCACCGTTGTGGTCGACAAGTCGCTCGAAGGCCGCAGGAACATGGTCTGCGGCGCCAACAAGCTGGATTATCACGTGCGGAATGTCGTGCCGGGGCGTGATTTCACGTGGACGGTGCTGGCCGATATCCGCAGCGTGAACGAGGGCGAGGCGTGCCCGACGCCGGGTTGCGACGGCAGGCTGGTTGTCGGCAGGGCTGTTGAAGTGGGGCACATCTTCAAGCTTGGCGACAAGTACACAAAGTCGATGGGCTCGCGCGTGCTGGACCCTAACGGCAAGGAAGTTACGCCGATCATGGGCTGCTACGGCATTGGCATCGAGCGCATACTGACGGCGGCAATCGAGCAGTCGAACGATGCCAACGGATTCTGGCTGCCATCATCAATAGCGCCGTTCAACGTGGTGATCACCGTGACGAATGTTGCGGATGCGGCACTGCGTGACGCCGGCGAGAAGCTGGCCGCCGAACTCGAGGCGGCGGGGCTCGACGTGCTGCTTGATGACAGAGACGAGCGCGCCGGAGTCAAATTTAAAGACGCTGATCTCGTGGGCATTCCCTACCGCATCAATGTAGGTAAGAAGACAGCAGGCGGCCAGGTGGAGCTGGTGACCCGTTCAACTTCGTCGTCTGTCGATGTAGGGGTTGCAGAGGTTGTGGCGCTGTTGAAGAAGAAGATTGAGGAAGAAAGGCTGTTGGCGGAAAGCTCGTAGGGTGGGGATCGCGCTTTCCCACCCTGGCGACAAAAACAAAGACGTCGCGAGGGTGGCGCACCCGGGATTGTGCGGGAACAAAAGATCGGATATTTCGTAGCTGAGTTGAAGGAGAATCAATGGCATTGAAGGTGAGGCTGGAGAAACCGAAGTTGAAGCTTTCCTGGCCTAAGTTCTCCTTGTCATCGTGGCTGGTCCGCGGAGTGATTGGAGCCGTTCTGCTCTTCGGATTCGTCGGGCTCATTACATTCACGTACTACTACAACAAGTACGCGCACATCGTAGACGACCGGCTGAAGCAGCCGCTCTTCGCGAACACGGCGAAGATTTATGCCACTCCGCGCGAGATAAGACCGGGGCAGAAAATCAGTGCGCGCCTGATCGCGACGGAACTGCGCGAGGCCGGCTACACGGTGGATGGACTTTCGCATCCGTCGCAGATGGGCACTTTCACCGAGGAAGCTGAGTCGATCACCGTGCATCCCGGGCCGGAGTCGTACCATGCGCCGGATTCCGCAACGATACACACCCGCGAAGGCGAAGTCGATTCGATTAAAGACGACAAGGGGCAGAGTCTCTCGAGCTACGAGCTGGAGCCGCTGCTGATCACGGGACTGAGCGAGGATGCGAACCGCACCAAGCGGCGCCTGTTGACCTACGACGAGATTCCGCCGAACCTGGTGCAAGCCGTGCTGGCGATCGAAGACCGGAAATTCTTCGAGCACGGCGGCGTCAACTACGTCAGCATGATCAGCTGGGGCTGGCACGACGTCATCGGCGATCGCAAGCATCGCGGCGGCGCTTCAACGCTGACGATGCAGCTGGCCAAGCTTCTGTTCGTGCAGGACACGGGCACCATCAAGTACAAGATCACCCAGATCCTGATGGCGTTCCACCTGGAGCATCGGTTCACGAAGAAACAGATCTTCGAGGCTTACGCCAACCAGATCAACCTGGGACAGCGCGGCAGCTTCTCGGTTGATGGGTTCGGCGAAGCGGCACAGGCGTATTTCGGGAAAGATGTCCGGCAACTTGACCTGGCCGAATGCGCGATGCTGGCGGGAATCATTCAGCGTCCGAATTACTTCAATCCTTTCCGCCACCCGGATCGCACCATCGAGCGGCGGAACATTGTGCTGGATTCCATGGTGGAGACCGGCACAATCACCAAGGACCAGGCGGAACGCGCCAAGGCGGAGTCGCTGCACCTGGCGGCGGGCAGCGTGGACGCCAGCGAAGCTCCATATTTTGTGGACCTGGTGCGTGACCAGCTGATCCAGAAGCTCGGTGAGACGGATTTCAATCGCGAAGGATTGCGCATCTACACGTCGCTTGACCCGGATCTGCAGCGCGCGGCATCGGCGGCTGTGGACGACAGCATGGCCGAAGTGGATGTACTGGTCGACAAGGTGCACGCACGGCAGAAGAAGCTCGGCGAGCCTTATCCGTATCCCCAGGTGGCGCTCATCGCGCTGAATCCGCATACGGGCCAGGTGCTGGCATTGGTAGGCGGCCGCGACTACGGCAAGAGCCAGTTGAACCACGCGATGGCTGTGCGCCCAACCGGATCGACCTTCAAACCGTTTGTCTTCGCGGCTGCCTACAACACGGCGATTGCAGGCACTCCCTTGCCGGGACAGGACAAACCCTTTACGGCCGTGACGATGCTGAATGATGAGCAGACCACCTACGAGATTCCCAATGGCAAAGATTACACACCGCGCAACTACAAGGACGAGTATCACGGCGAGGTCACAGCGATATACGCGTTGGCGCATTCTCTGAACAATGCGACGATCAGCCTGGGCGCGGAAGTGGGATTCGACAATGTCGCCGCTCTGGCTCGCGAAGCGGGCATCAAGCGCGCGCAGGGCACACCTTCCGTCGCGATCGGCTCCTATGGTGCGACGCCGCTCGATATGGCGGGAGCCTACACGGTTTTTGCGAATGGCGGGGTGTACATCGCTCCCTGGATGCTGGCCAGTGTCCGCACCCCCACGGGTGACGTGATCACCGACTTCACACCGACGTCGAAACAGGTCCTCGATCCGCGGGTTGCATACCTGACGACAAATCTGATGGAAGGCGTGATGAACTTCGGCTACGGCTACGAGGTGCGCAAGCGCGGCTTCATGGAACCGGCGGCCGGAAAGACCGGCACCGATAACGACGCGTGGTTCGCCGGATTCACAACGAACCTGATCTGCATTGTGTGGCTGGGAAACGACGACTACACCGACCTCGGCCACAAGCTATCCGGCGCGACAGTCGCCGCGCCCATCTGGGCGGATTTCATGAAACGCGCCATCAAGCTGCCGCAGTACTCCGACACCCACGAGTTCGCAGTTCCTGATGGAATCCAAGTGGTGAAGCTCGACAAGGTGAGCAACCTGCTGAGCGATGAGGCCTGCCCGCAGGGCTATGAGGCTGCATTTCTCATCGGCACTGCTCCGACCGATACCTGCGATCATCCGACGGATCATCGGAATATCCTGCAGAAGATATTCGGAATGGGAAAACCTGCGAACTGAAGGGCGGCTTGTAGCCAGTAGATCGTAGCTTTCACGCTGCGTATTGCTGCAGCTGCAGGCTATTGGCTACCGGCTCACTCGCCACCCACTTTCTTACCCGTCGACGTCAGAACCATCGGGCATGGGCTGGCAGGGCTGGCACCAGAAGGTGACGCGCGCATCCGGGCCCTGGAGGCGACGGCGAACCGGTTCGGCGCAACGGCGGCACGGCGGCCCCTGCGGCCATAGACCCATAGGCTGTCTTGAGGACCGCGATTGATGGGTCGTGCGGCGATGCTGGCCGCGATAGGTGACGATCATATCGCCGGAGTCTTCGAGAACGTTGGCCGCAAGGAGGTCTGCGCGGTGCGAACCAGAGCCGCGATCTGGTCGTCGGTGAGTGCGGCGACTTTGCAAAACGGATTAACGCTTCTACAAAGCAGACCTCCGACTTGAAAACATTGCCCACACCCGCCAGCACTTCCTGGTGAAGCAGAACGTCGCCAATCTCCTCATCGGCGCAGGAGCGGATCCGGGGCCGTTGCGCCGGTTCGAATTCCGCGCTGAGCACGTCGATGCCAGGTTGCGGAATGCGCTTGTCGCGAACGATTGCGGCGTGTGCATGCGCGCGACCGGCACATGAAATCCGACGGCCTGGTAGTCGCTGTTTTCAAGCACGATGCGCATATCGCGGGTCGGCTTCCGCCAGCGCTCGCCGGGACGGTAGATGTGCCAAGAGCCGTTCATGAGCATGTGCGTAGCGAGCGTGCCGCCGCCGGAGAAATGAATCAACAGCCACTTGCCGCGCGACTCGACGCGACTCGACCAGTTGGCCGGTGAACGGCGTGTCGTCGTTGAAAGCGCGTGAGCATGGGGTAGTTGGAACGGAAACCGGTGACCGGCTTGCCGATGAGTGCGCGGCCCATGGAGCGTGCGGTGCGAAAGATGGTATCGCCCTCGGGCATGGATTATTGGAGTTCCTCGGGGGCTGGATCGGCGGCGTTCGGATCGTGGTGAATCGCGATCGGGATGCGACGGAGATGCATGCCGAGCGGGCCGGGATGAAAACCGGCGTCCATCAGGAATCGCGCCATGGGATGCGCGGCGACGGGCTGTCCGTTGATGGTGGTGATCAGGACACCCTGGTGGCTGCTGATGCGCATACGTTCCTGTCCGCGAGCGGAGAGGAATTGCGCGAGGCCGGACGCGGCCTGAGAGCGTTCCGGTTCATCGGCGGGAAGAAAGACGAGCAAATGCGGGTTGTTGCGGCGGAGCCACGCGACGAGTTGACCGTTGCGAAGAATGACTTCGGCATAGGCGGCGCGAGTGAGAACGCGCGGCGCAGCCTCAGCGTCGTCGTCCAGCATCGGCAAGTCGGGCCAGCGAAGGACTGAACCGTAGGGATTGGCTGGATCGGGCGCAGCAAGCTGGACGAATTCCGGCTTTTCGGCGGGCGGCTCTGCGCGAAGCTGCCGTAGCAGATCGACAGCGGAAGGCAACGCGAATTGCGTGGCTCCGAGACCGGCTACAAAGTAGCCACGGCGAATGCGGCCGCTCTCCTCAAGCGCCTTGAGCACATCGTAGACAGCGCTGAATCCGCCGGGGATGTTCTCGGCTGCCACGGCTTCGCGGGTGAGGATGCCATATCGATTGAGCAGTTGCAGGGCAAGGGCGTGGCTGGATTCGGTTGCGCTTGGGGAAGAGTCCCCAGGGGCTAAAGCCCCGGCATTTTGTGCCCCTTTATCGGCACGACTGAAGTCGTGCCCTGACAAATGTTGCGAAGACGCATCCTTGCCGGAGAGAGATGCGCGCAAAGCCAGCAGCGACCAGCGGCCCTGCGCGTTGGGGGGCGTGGTGCGGCGCGAACGAAAAACCATTCCCGTTTGCATACGGCGCTGCGGGCGCGAGGACTCAGGACGAGTGATGTATGCGCGAAGAGCATGGAGCGAGTCATTCGTGACCAGTCCGCGCCATACAAGGCTCCAGAGAGCGTCGATGGATTCGCCGGGATATCCGCCGCCGACCGCCTGATGCAGCGGCTCGAAGAAGCTGGCGCCGGTGGATTCGAGCACGGCGATGATCTTCTCTTCGCGCTCGGTGAGCGGCTCAGCAAGCGGGCGTTGCTGCGCCAGCAGGGGCAGCTTGTCGGCAAGGAAGAGAGCGATACGTCCGTCACGCTCGCCGATTGGATCGATGCCGGCCCAGGCGACTTCGCCGGCAGCGATGAGCGTGTCAAGGCCGGCGGGCTCGTATCCCGCGATACGCGCGGGCAAGACCGCCGTTTCGAGAAGCGAAACCGGAACAGGCGCGCCCTGCAGGCTCTCGATGGCGTCAAGCAAGGCGTCGAGATGCGCGGGCCCGCTGCGCCGTGGCGCCAGCAGACCCTGCCAGTGCGTGAACAGACGCGCCAGGGTGTGCTGTTCCACGGGCTCCACTTCGCGGCGAAGCTTGGCCAGCGATTTGCGGCGGATCTGGCGAAGAATCTCCGTGTCGCACCACTCGCGGTGGAGACCGGGACTCCCAGCGGATGTTGTGTATCCGATGGGGTGTTGGAACCCGCCAGGCCGAAAACCGCCTTCGAGAATTCTTCCATCCACGGTGAGCTGATGAAGCACTGTCTCGATCACCGCCGCATCGAGCCCAAACCGATCGGCGACCTCGCGCTGCGTGAATGGGCCGTGGGTGCGGGCGTAGCGGCGAACAAATTCCAGCACCGGCTGCGCCACGGGTTCGAGCAGAGATACCGGCAGGCCGGGCGGCAGGGGAATGCCAAGCGCATCGCGATAGCGGGCCGCATCTTCCACGGCGATGAGGCGACGGTCGCCGGCAATACGGATTTCGAGCAGGCGGCGTGCGCGCAGCAACCAGTCAACATGCGGCAGCAGCTCCGGCAACGCAACCCGGCGGGCGATTTCTTCGCGGGAGAGATCGCCGAGCCGCAGCAGCAGGTCGTGAATTCCGTCCGCCGAACGCGCGCGATGCGCTTCGGCGAGGCACTGCGCCGTCTCTTCGACTTCGGCAATGGCGTCGGCGTCGAGGAGTTCGCGGAGATCAGCCTCGCCGAACAGTTCGCGCAGCTGGTCCTGGTCGATGGTCAGCGCCTGGGCGCGGCGCTCGGCGAGCGGCGCATCGCCGTCGTAAACAAAATTGGCGACGTAGCTGAACAGCAACGACGAGGCGAACGGCGATGGTTTGCGTGTCTCGACCACGTGCACCCGCAGCTGGCGCTGCTCGATGGCACGAAGTGTCTCGATAAGCGCGGGCATATCGAAGACGTCGCGCAGGCACTCGCGGTAGGCCTCGAGCAGCAGCGGGAACGATGGATAGCGCGAAGCGACGCTCAGCAGATCGTACGACCGCTTGCGCAGCTGCCACAGCGGCGAGCGCTGGTCCGCGCGGCGGCGCGGAAGCAGGAGAGCGCGGCCGGCGGCCTCGCGGAATCTTCCGGCAAAGAGCGCCGTCGAACCAAGCTGGCGCAGCACCATCTGCATGGCTTCAGCGGATTCAACGAGAATCCAGTCGGGATCAGGCGGCTCGTCGGTATCGGGGAAGCGGAGAACGAAGCCGTCGTCTCCCCAGAGCGTTTCCACTTCCGGGCCGCCGGCGGCCCGGATGCGGGCACCGACAGCCATTGCCCAGGGGATGTGAATGCGGCTGCCGAACGGCGTGAGCACGCAGACGCGCCAGTCGCCTAATTCATCGCGAGTGCGCTCGATGACTATCGTCCGGTCGTCGGGGACCTGACCGGTGGCGGCTTCCTGGTCGGCGAGGAACTGAAGCAGATTTTCGGCGGCGGCGGGGTCCAGGTCGTGCTCGGCAACAAGGCGGGTGAGAGCCGCGGGCTTGGGCACGGCGCGCAGCTCTCTGACCAGCGCGCCGATGCGGCGGCCGAATTCGAGCGGGCGGCCGGGACCGTCTCCCTTCCAGAAGGGCATTTTGCCGGGCTCGCCGGGGGCGGGGACGACAAGAACGCGGTCATGCGTGATGTCCACGATGCGCCATGTCGAGGCGCCGAGGATGAATGTCTCGTTGGGATGCGACTCGAAGACCATCTCCTCGTCGAGTTCGCCGACGCGGACGGACTTGCCCTCGGTGTGGGCCAGGAAAACACCATAGAGGCCGCGATCGGGGATGGTTCCGGCGTTCAGGATGGCAAGGCGGCCGGCGCCTTCGCGCGCGGTGACGACGTTGCGGATGCGATCCCAGGTGAGACGCGGGCGAAGTTCTGCGAATTCGTCGGAGGGATAGCGGCCGCTGAGCAGATCGAGGACGCCATCGAAGGCGGAGCGGGTGAGAGCGCCGAAGGGAGCGGCGCGCCGGACCAGGTCGTAGAGGGCATCGGCGTGGACTTCGGGTTTCGGCTCCTGACCTGGATCGACCAGATTGGCATTGCTCTCCCAGGGCTGAGAACCCCAGAAGGGCACCCGGCTTGGTGCGAAACGGTCACCCGGGCTTGCTTGCGAGATGCGTTTCAACTGGCGGCTTCGATTCTGTGGTTTAAATCCCGGCGGGTGGGCGACGATGGCGACGATCTGCTGGCAGAGGACGTCGAGGGGATTGCGCGGGAAGCGGGTCGACTCGATCTGGCCCTCGTGCATGGCACGGGTGACGGCGGCGCAGGCGACCAGGTCGGCGCGGAATTTCGGGAAGAGCACGCCCTCGCTCACGGCATCGACGTGAGTGGCCGGCGCGGCCGATGCGCTGCATGCCGCTGGCGACCGAAGGCGGAGCTTCGATCTGGATGACAAGGTCGACGGCCCCCATATCGATGCCCAGTTCGAGCGTCGAGGTGGCGCAGAGGGCTTTGATCTGGCCCGCCTTCAACTGCTCTTCGATCACGGAACGCTGGTAGGCGGCGAGAGAGCCGTGATGAGCACGGGCCACGGGCTCGCCGGCAAGATCGTTCAACGCACCGGCCAGGCGCTCGGCCACCTGGCGGCTGTTGACGAAGAGGATCGTCGAGTGACGCTCGCGGATCAGTTCAAGCAGGCGCGGATGGATGGCGTTCCAGATCGAGACGCGACGCGGTGTTTGCGAGGCCGGTCCGGAGGGAATCTCCTCCATGGTCTGCAGGCGCGCCATATCCTCAACTGGAACTTCAATGTGCAGCTTTAACTGCTTGGGAGCAGAAGCGTTGACGATCGTAACGGGCCGGAAACAAAGCGGAGCTTCGTTTCCGGCAGGGATCAGGGAACAGGGATCAGGGGTCAGTGTTGGATCTTCAAGCGGATCGAGAGATGCGGCTACCGCGAGTGGTTGTTCAAAGGCTGAAGTCCCGTCTTTTTCAGGCTCCATTTCGGCACCACTGAAGTCGTGCCCTGACACGATTTCTTTACCAGTTGATTCAATAGCTTGCGCTGAAAAAGTTGAAGTTTCGCTTCGTGATCCTTTGCGGGCCAGGAGGGGTGTCTTGGAGGCGACCTCGATGCCGCCCAGAAAACGGGCCACCTCCTCCAAGGGCCGCTGCGTGGCGGAGAGGCCTATGCGCTGGAGACGCTGCCCGGCGAGTGCTTCAAGCCGCTCCAGGGTGAGGGCCAGGTGCGCCCCACGCTTGGTCGGAACCAGGGCGTGAATCTCGTCGATGATGACGGTGTCGACGGTGCGAAGCGCTTCTGCCGACTGCGAGGTGAGCAGCAGGTAGAGCGATTCGGGTGTGGTGATGAGGATGTCGGCAGGGTCGCGGCGGAATCGGGCCCGCTCCTGCTGCGGCGTGTCACCGGTGCGGACGCTGATGGCCGGATCGTGGAATGGCACTCCCTTGCGGCGAGCCATGTTGGCGATGCCTGCCAGTGGCGAGCGCAGGTTGCGTTCCACGTCAACGGCCAACGCCTTCAGAGGCGAAACATAGACAATCCTGCAGCCCTTTCTCTCGTTGCTGATCTCGTGAAGCATTAGCCGGTCGAGGCACCAGAGGAAGGCTGCCAGCGTCTTACCGGTACCGGTAGGCGCGAGGATCAGGGCGCTCTCGCCGCGGGCGATCACCGGCCAGCCAAGGCGCTGCGGGGCCGTCGGAGCGTCAAAGACGGCGCGGAACCAGCCAGCCGTTACCGGATGGAAGCAGGCGAAGGGATCAATTTCGCAATCCGGCTTGTGGGGAGGAGCGGGCATCTTTTCGTTTGACGCTCTTTGAGCATAGCGCGCGCGTCCAGCAAAGAAAAGGCGAAAGGACGACCGGTTGGATTTGGGCTATTTCCGGCCCGCAGCGGCGGTTGAATTCGTCGGATCCGCCCCGGACCAGGTGACGTCTGCTGTAGGCCCGTAGGTGGCTGGAACATCCCGATCAAGCATGCGAAGGAAAACCGTCAACTGGGTGCGATGGTGAGCGGTGTGGAGCACACGCCGCCAGAATATCCAGATGCGCTCCCGCTTCACATCGAAGAACGGGACGATTTCAAACCACCATGTATCGGCCTGCGTTGCAAGGAAATTGAGGCGGGCCAGGACAAGCTCGATGAATCGGTTGGTCGCCAAGTCAACGGTGAATGTAGCAGGCAGGACCTTGTCTGGCGCTGGTTCGGGTGTACCGAGGAATTCCCCGAAAAAGCGGCGCTCGGAGAGCAACTGGTGCCGCAGGATGTCGTCTACGCTGCTGGATCTGGGATGTGGTTTCCAGGCAAGGTCGGCGTCGGTAAATTGCTTCCAGGTCGACGCGACCTTGTTGGATTCACTGACGTATGTGTCAAGCAGGTGCTGAAAGAAGGGGTTGGCGGTACGGGGAATTGCTGCTTCGGCGATCGCCGTCCATTCATATTGCATCTGCCGCTCCTTTATTCGCCGGGGTGAAACCGGCGCAGCACCTCGATTTGACCCATGATGATTAAAACTTCTCCAGCTCTTCCGCCGGTATGGCGCGTTCCAAAGCCTCGAGTATTCAAGTCGATAAAGCATCATAATGCTCGACATCCACATCAGTTTGACATGTCCGGGTGGTGGCGAACCGGCGCGGTTGTGGCACTTAAGGAAGTACCACACTCGAGGAAGCACCGAAGAGCGTGCATTGCTAGTATTCGGTGCAGGAGAAAGTAAGTGCGCGAGCACCTGGCAACATTGCTGAGCGACTTCAGAGAGCATGAACGCGAAATTGCGATCGTGCGCTACCAGGGGGTGCGACGGCGTGTAACCACTTACGGCGAGTTGGCTCGGCTGGCAGGCAGATTCGCGGCACTGCTGGAAGAGCGTGCAATCGGAATGGGCGATCGCGTGCTGCTTTGGGGAGAGAACAGCGCGGAGTGGATGGCGGCGTTTTACGGATGCATGCTGCGCGGGGTGATGGTGGTTCCGCTTGATGCATTCGGCAGCGCGGAGTTCGCACAGCGCGTGGCTGCGGATGTGAGGCCCAGGCTTGCGGTCGGCGATGCGGCGATGCTGGCGAAGCTCGCCGGAGGGGTGCTGAGCTCAGAGTTCAAGCTTCAGAGGTTGTCGAGTGGCGTGCCCATGCTGGCATTTGAAGAGTGGAGCGCTTCCCTTCCCGCGCGCGAATCCGGCCCGGTATCGGGACTGTCGCGCGAGACGCCGCTGCAGATCCTGTTCACCTCGGGAACCACGGGCGATCCGAAGGGAATCGTGCACACACATGGAAACGTGCTGGCAAGCGTGGCACCGATCGAGCATGCGGCCCAGGGATATTTGATATATGAACGTGTCTTTCACCCGTTGCGCATCCTGCACACGTTGCCGTTGAGCCACGTGTTTGGGCAGACGATGGGCCTTTGGATTCCACCGATCTTTGCCGCCGAGGTGCACTTTGAGACGCGACTGGTGGCTTCGCGGCTGATGGAGATGATCAAGTGCGAGCGGATTTCGGTGCTTGCCGCAGTGCCGCGGGTGATGGCTCTTCTCAAGGCACATCTTGAAAACATCCGGCCTGGCCTCGCGGAACGCGTCGCGGCTGCGAAGGGCATGAACCCGTGGAAGCGCTGGTGGGCCTTCCGCGGCGTGCATCGTGCTCTCGGGATGAAGTTCTGGGCGCTGGTTTCGGGCGGGGGCGCGCTTGCTGGCCCGCTGGAGCAGTTCTGGAATTCGATGGGATTCGTCGTGGTGCAGGGTTATGGAATGACCGAGACCACCGCGATGATCACGTTGAACCACCCGTTTCATGTTGCCAGCGGAACCATCGGCAAGCCGCTGCCTGGACGCGAAGTCAAGATCGGCCGGGACGGCGAGGTGATGGTAAAAGGACCGATGATCTCAACCGCGACGTGGAGCGGAGGCGAACTGAGGCAGCGCCCGGACGAGTGGCTTTCGACTGGAGATCTGGCGGAAAAACAGGCAACCGGAGAGTTGCGCTTCATGGGCCGCAAGAGCGAGACCATCGTCACGGCCGCCGGAGTCAATGTTCATCCTGAAGACCTGGAAGCCGCCCTGGAGGATCAGCCTGAAATCGCCGCCAGCGCGGTTGTGCCTGTGGAAACGGCCGCGGGGCCGGAGCCGTGCGCAGTGCTCGCCTTGCACGGAGGCGAGCAAAAGGCCGAGGGAGCCGTGGACCGCGCGAACGCCAAACTGGCGGAGTTCCAGCGAGTGCGCCGCTGGGTGGTGTGGCCGGAGCCCGACCTGCCACGAACGCCGACCGGGAAGGTGAGGCGTAAGGCGGTCGCAGACTGGGTCCGGGAACACCGCGCATCAAACGGTTCTCAAAATGGCTCGGCCCAGACAAATGGCAGGGATTGGCTCTACGCATTGGTAGCCGAGATCGCAGGCGAGCGGCCGTTGGGGCACGACGACTTGCGATTGAGCGAGGATTTCCATCTCGACAGCCTGGGGCGCGTGCAGCTGGCTGCGGCTCTAGAGGAGAAACTGGGTGACTCTACCCAGGAGGGTTCAGTGGATGCGGCGCGAACTCTGGGGGACTTGAGGAGGCTGATCGGTGAAGTTCGGAGCTCCGAGTTTCCCTTTCTGAATTCGCACGAAGAATTGTCTCCCCAGCCTGATGAAAAAAACGAATCGCGTCGCAACGGCCACCCGAACACTCTCGGCCAGGGGACTTCTCTTCCCAGGTCCCAAACGCGAGAACTGGGGCACCCGGACTCCGCGCTGGTAGAGGATTCTCTGCCCGCGAATTCGCCGGATTTTGTCTATCCGCATTGGCCGTGGTGGAAGCCCGTCGAGTGGATGAGGTCCGCATTCCTGGAACTCATCGCGCAGCCATTGGTATGGTTCCTGGGCAACCCCAGGGTGGTCGCGTCCCAAAATCTGCCACCAGACGAACCGATGCTGATCATTTGCAATCATGTGACGGCCTACGACGGCGCGCTCGTGCAGTACGCGCTGCCGGGACGGATGCGACGCCGCGTGGCGGCAGCGATGCTGGGCGAGTTGCTCGAGGATTTTCGACATTTTCGAGATCCCGACACGGGACGGTTCATGCTGTTCGGGCCCGCGGCATACTGGCTGGTAACTGCGCTCTATAACGTGTTTCCGCTGCCGCGCCGGAAAGACTTTCAGCGCAGCTTTGCTCATGCCGGTGAAGCGCTGGATCGTGGGTATAACGTGCTCGTGTTTCCCGAGGGGACACGATCGGCAGAGGGCAAACTCGCGCGGTTCCGGCCGGGCATTGGACTGCTCGTGAAGCAGGCGCAGGCGGCAGTGTTGCCGCTAGCGATTACTGGATTGGGTGAGTTGAAAGCGAAGGGGCGCGGGTGGTTCCGCTCGGGCAAGATCGAAGTGCGCGTGGGAGAGCCTTTGCGGTTCGGGCCGCTGGAGAGCGAGTCGGCAATAACGGAGCGGCTTCAGGCAACAGTGGAGAGCTTGATGCAGCATCCCGGAATTGGAACGAAACCAGGAAGCGGATCCGTGGTTTCGCTTGGGCCGTCAGTGACCGGCGTTTGGCAAAGCGGGCGGTTCCTCCTTTTTGGCTAGATCCTCATTTTTGTGGTGCGCAGCATAATACTCGTGGGGTGCGCCGCGGTGGCCCTGACATCTGGCGAACAGTTCCAGACCGAGCGCCGTGGGCGTCAGATTGGCATCCTGTTCGAAAGAGAAGTACTTTGGCTTGAATCGCGGCTCGAAGAGACCGAGGAGCGACAACTGAAAGATGTTGCGGTCAATCTTCATCAGATCGTGCGCTCCGGCGATCTGAATCAGTTCCTGGCCGGTGCGAATGAGGGGCTCGGCAGATACCGCGCCGTTCGGGGCGAAGATCTTCTGGGACTTGCTGCAGCCCTCGGTAAAGAGCCGCGCATCTATACTCGCCATTTCGGCAAGAATATCAATGTAGGGAAGATTCGATTCGTCGTCGCCCAAGGTGGTGCAGGCAGTCGCGAGAATGCCGGCCCAGAGTCGCTGTGTAACTCTGTCTTCAGCCCATGACCCTTCCTTCACGACGCGCATGACGACGTTCTCCGGCGCACGGAGACTTTCGAAGCGGGGTTCGGCTGCGAGCATAATCTCCGCGTGATGGGCGATGGCAACGGCACTGGCAATTCGCAGATTGCTGAGGCCCTCGCGGAATAGCAGCTTGAGCTCCTGGGTGGCCGAAGGACATATGCGACGGAAAAACGCAAGCGCGCGGGAAAGCCGGAATTCGCTGAGAATGTCATCGGGCTCAATGAGGCCGTCGGTCTTCCAGAGCCATAGATCCATGCAATCGGGCAGGATGAATGAAAGTCCCATGCCGTCTTCGCCCCACCACACTGTCTTCGTCTCGATGTTGACCTGGGTTTCGGGATCATCTTCGGCGAGTTCGGGATAAACAAGGCGGACGGGATTGATTTCACCCTGCGGCCAGCGCTCGCGCGTGACCAGATACATTCCACTTGCGCTGATATTCTTTACGATGTCGAGCCCCGGGGACGAGCCGGTCCAGTGGATGGCTTCGAGGCCGGGTACTGAGCGCCGTTCGGCACGAGGTTGATCTGACTCCCGCGGAGGGAATTTCTTCTCTAACCAGCTCCTCAGTGACTTCATGCTGCCCTCCTTCGTTCCGGACAACTGGTGCGATCTGCGGCCGGCAGCTCCTCCGCCGGTGAAATCAGCCGAAATAGGATTGTTCCTGAGTGCATCCTACTCCCGCAATTACCGCTTCGTAATGGGGAGGTAATTACTTAGGAAAGCCCCGCAGGGTCGGCCGTCCGAGTTTTTGAGGCCCTATCTGGAAATGCGCCGGAGGGCTCGCAACTTCAGCCGGCTGCGGCCATTCCGGCTGCGCATGGCAAACCAGCATAGAATTCAGCGGGTTCTCCGCGATGGCCATGGCAGCGCGCGTAGAGCTCGAGTGCGAGTGGTGTCGGGGTCATGACCGCTTCATCGATCAGCGAAAATGCCCTTGGTTTCACGCTTTTTATGATCAGGCCAAGTTCGATCAAGTGTCGGATGTCACGTTCGATGTGCACGCGGTCATGGGTTTCCGCTATCTGCACGAGCTCTTCAGCGGAACAGGTCAAAGGGAGACCGGACAAGGTACCGTTCCGGCCCACGCATTTTGAAGCGCGATCACAGGCTGCGGCAAAGATGCGTGCCTGGATCGTGGTGAGCTGCTTCAGCAGGTCCACAAGCTTCAGATCGGAGTTGACGGGTCCGCCGGCTGCACACGAGGTGGCAAGGATGCCGGCCCAATAGTGCTGGATCCATTCGGGCTCGGCCCAGCAGCCGTCTTCGAGAATCCGCAGGACGACCGTCGGGTCGGTGCGCAAGCTTTGATCGAGACCGCATTGTTCCTCAGCATGCAATGCGATCTCGATGGCGCTCTCAAGGCGGTAATTGCTGAGGCCTCCCCGAAACAGCATCTTCGATTGCCCCGCGGCGCCCGGCGCAATGCGATGGATGAAGGCGATCGCCGCGGCAAGTCGAAACTCGCGCACCACATCCTCGGGTTCGGTCTGGGGAAGATCGGCCTTGATGGTGCTCTGCCAGAGGCGCAAGTCAGCACCGCGGGGCAGAAGGAACATGACACCGACGCCTTCCCTGTCGTGCCGAACGGGCATTGCATGGACGGTAAAGCGCTGTTGATGCGAGGCCGCCAGAGCGCCGGACCGCTGCAGCGTCAACGAGAGAATCGCGCCCGGTTCCCAGGACTCCGTTGTCAGAAGGTACGCGCCGCTGCTGCTGATGTTCGCGACGCGGCTTTGACGGGGAGTTGCCCCATCCCAGTGGACGGCGGCCAGGGATGGCGATTCACGGCGTTCCGCGCGCTGGCGGTAGACAAATGGCAGACGGAACCAGTTTCTCGACGCACTCACAATTCCCCTCCTGAAAGAGCGAAAGTTGCAACGCAGGCAGCCACGCCGAGCCGAGGATTTCCCCGCCTTCAGGCCCTGATGACCGCAACTTTCTTGATCGGAGGGATTCTATGAAGCGAAATGCCTTTTGATTTGTGCTGTGCGTCACGTATGAATATGAAACGCACCATGGGATTCAAGCCCGTGGAGCGGGGTGAGCTGGCCCACACAACCCCGCGGCCGCCTGGTCCAAACCGGGCCTTTCATCGTGATCAGGATGGGCAACCGCTACTGTCCGAGCGCGATGGCACCGGCGAGAGTGACCCCGACGCCGTAGAAACTCTGCGCGTTACCGCGATAACCATTGCAGCGGGCATAGAGTTCGAGACCAAGAGGAGTGGGCGCGATGGTGGTGTCAGTCATCTGCTGGAAGAAGGCTGACTTTTCCCTTTTCGCGACTATTCCGATGTCAGCCATGTAGTTGAGTTCTCTATCCAGCTTGATGAGATCATGCGAGCCGGAAAACTTGATCAAATCCGCCGCGTTCCAGTTGAGCGGCCGGGTAGATATATGTCCCGAGCCGTTGATCAGCTTCGTCGCCTTGTTCGCAGCCGCTGTCAGGATCCGCATATGGAGTGCCTTAAGCTGGCTGAGCAATTCGACAAAAGTGAGGGGTGACTCGTCGCCGCCGGTAATGGTGCAGGATGCGGCGAGCAGGCCGGCCCAGAATTGGAGCATCCACCTGTCGTCGGACCAGGATCCGCTCTCGATGACACGACTGACGACGTGCGACAGGGCGCGGAGCCGGTCGGCCTCGACCGCGGCGCCAAGCATCTTCTCGGCTTTGAGGGAGATTTCGATCGCGTTCTCAAGACGGTAATTGCTCAATTCCTCGTGAAGCACCTGGCTCATCGAATCCTTGATTTCAGGAGCGATGCGCGAAAGGAACGAGATGGCCTGTGCGATACGAAACTCGCGCAAAATATCCTCGGGCTCATTTTGCTCGGTCGCACTCTTGAGCGGGCTCTGCCAGAGGCGGAGATCGGCGCCCGGGGGAAGAACGAAGGAGACCGCAACACCGTGTTCGTCCCAGCGAACAGCCTTGGCCTTGACGGGAAAACTGTTTTCCCGCTCCGGCGGCCCGCTGCGCTGCAGGGTTAGAACCAGGACCTCTCCGGGTTCCCACCGGTCCTGCGTGAGAAGGAACGCGCCGGTCGAACTGATATCGCGGATGTTGTTCTGACGCGGAATCGCACCCTTCCTGAGATACGCGGCTAAGGAAGGAGAATTGCGTCGTTCGGCCCTGCGGCCTTGCACTGAAGCAGATCCATCGGACTGGGGAATTGGCGGATTCATGCGGACCTCGATAATAAAGTTCGGCGCAATGAATGGACCGGGAGGGCCTGTAGATGTTGTCGCGAAGACACCCACCACGCCATTCAACTCACAATCTTACTCCGGAATATCCCACTTTTGTGGTATTCCAAGACGTTACTTTAGACACCAAACCGCGAATTCTCGGGAATAAACCAAAGTGCACGTGGGATAATAATGAAAAATCCTCACCGTTGAACCTGAAAGTTGGACCAGACGGCGAATTGCTGTGAGGGTGACGTGCCCTTAGTCGTGCTCAGTGAGTTATTGGCGGCCGGCAGCCTGTTGAGTGCCGCGTGCTGTTTAGTGCTTGAAATCGCGATGCTTGCCGAGATTCGGCGCGGCCTGACAGGGTGGCAGCCCGCTGAATTCGACAGAGACATCCTGGTCACTTTCCGCAGCCATCGGCGGTTTTACCCGGCAAGCCGGCTGCGCACGGCGTTCGTCGCGTCGTCGTTTCTCCTGGGACTCTGCATTGCGGCATTGATCGCGATCTACCGGGTTGCACATGGAATGTGATGGGGAACGCTGGGTGGGACGATAGCAGGTCGTTCCCCCTGCAAAAACTAGCGTCCAAAGTGAGCGATCAGGAGGCCGTCGGGCCGACCCAGGGAACGGGCACCCCTCGGGCGCTATCAGCCGATGCGTGGCCGCCAGCAGAATGCGCCGGTCACCAGCGACGGATAAACCTTCATGTTGCGCAGAAAAACCACGTCAAAACGCTCCTTCGTCCGGCGGCAATGCCGGAGAAACAGCGCGAGCCGGAACAACAGGACCTAGACCGGCAGGAGGATTCTTTGCGAATTTTTTCCGCGTTGTCGCAGTACGGCCGCGGCCTTTTCTGCGCCGCGGCGCAGGGACAGGCGCGGCGGATACCAGTTCAGCGGCCGGCTTTGCCTGAAGCTGATCCACCCGCTCAATCAGTTCCGCATCATTACCCGCCCCTTCTGACTCATCATCCTCGATGGAGCGAACGATGAAGCGCAACGCATCGAGAAGTTCAAGAAATGTGGTAACAACAACGGCGTTGGCCGGAATCTTACCTTCGCGCAGCAGGCCAAGCAGGTTCTCCCCCGCGTGAGCGAGCTTCTCGCTGCGCCTATACCCAAGAAATCCGGCGGTGCCTTTGATGGTGTGGACTGAGCGAAAGATCTCGGCGATCAGCGCTGCATCGCCGGGACTCCTTTCGAGACCTGTCAAGCAGCGTTCCATGCGGTCGAGACCCTCCTGGCTCTCGATCAGGAACTCACGCGTCAATTCGTCCATCGCACTCTTCTTTTGTGCACGGCTGCATCTGTCGGACGCGCCTGGACGGCTCCGACGGAGCGCACAACTGATTCATCGGAGAAAACGGCGGAAACTTGAGAAGTTGCGAGGGTGATCAGGAAGCGGATCAGTTCTCCGTGGGTGGATCGATGTGATCGATGACGAGCACCTCGACCGCGGCCTTGCCGGACTTGAGTTCGAGGCCAAGCTGATCCTTTAGCGCAGTAAAGACCGACGGGCCGCTGTCGACCAACGAAGCGTTGTCGGCAGAGGCTGGAGCCGCGGCCCGGGAATCGTCCGCTGCGAACTGCAAGGCGAGCGTGTAGGTGCCGGTGAGGCCGGTCTTGTCGATGACGACGCGGCCGGTGTAGCGAGCGAGAATCTCGGCAAGATCAGCAGTAGCGTGAGAGCTGCCTTTGATCTGGATGTTTGCGGTTCCGGAATGTCTTCCCACGTCGATCCTTGTGCCTTCGTCCTTTACAGCTGAAAACTTTGGCCCTCGTTTGGCGACAACCAGGTTGTAGATAGGCAGGTCGCGTTTCTCCATGTGCGAAGCGAGATGAAATCGATCGTTGAGAAGCGCCTGCACCATTTTCAAGAGCTGAGTTTTCGCCGCGTCAAAAGGAATCGCTCCCAGCTGAGTTGCGAATGCAGGTTCGGACTTGGCCTCGATGTCGAATTTCGAGGACCTGGTCCAGTCAGGCGCGGCCAGAATGCGGGAGTCCGGCAGGGCCCAGGCATATTGCAGCAGTTGCATCGGCGTGGCGTTGATGGCGATGAAATGGCCCTGATCCGCGTATGACATGATATGCGTTCGCGCAGTGTGGTCGGATTTATCGGGATGAATGGAGGCGATATCGAAGGTTGGATTCGGAGGAAGGGTAAGCGCGGCCTTGGACGCGGATTGCGGAGCGGCAGGATGAGGCACCGCCGCCGGCGCACTCTGTCCATTGGCGCATGGCGCCACAGCAAGAACGAGCGAGAGGAGGGTTCCGATCCAGGTGGTTGCATGGCTCATCACCACGTGACGATGAGGATGTACACGGGGAGCGGTCATCGATTAGCCTCAAGGTTCACTCGGAATGCGAAGAGGACTGCAATGATGATGACGAGCTTATCGCAGGCGGCGCTCGGCAATCTGCTGGAACACGCGAAAAAAGCTGCGGAAATGTCGTATTCGCCTTACTCGGGTTTCAGGGTGGGCGCCGCATTGCAGCTCAGCAATGGCGAAGTGGTGACAGGGACAAATGTCGAGAACGTGAGTTTTGGCCTGACCATCTGCGCAGAACGCGCGGCGCTGGTGCGTGCGGTGAGCCAGTTCGGCCCCGGTATCCGCATCGAAGCTGTGGCCGTGGCCAATCTGAATGGCGCTGCCAGTCCGCCGTGCGGGGCTTGTCGCCAGATGCTGGCGGAGTTCTCTTCGCCGGATGCTCCGGTGGTGTTCCCTGCGGCAGACGGGACCCGGACGATGCGATTCGACGAAGTGCTGCCGCTCGGATTCGATATGAAGTTGAAGAAGAATACGAACCAGAGTTAGAAAGAAGGCGTCAGGTTCGATAGGTAAGCCGGGGTTCAATCTTTTGACCTCAACAGAGGTTGGCGGCCAGCCCGGCAGAGGAATCACGATGCGGCATTGGCTCGGAATTGGACTAGTGGTCGTAATCATCATCGCGATCATCAATGTCGTGACGTTTGTACGCAGGAAGCAGCAAGAGAGCCGGTTTCGGGCTGAGCTTTTGACTTCCCGCTCGGTGTTGCAACCGGGCATGAGCCGCGAAACGGTGGAAGACTATCTGCGGCATCAGGGCATGCCATACGAGAGAAGCTGTTGTGAACCGGGTGTTTTTTCGGACCGCACAAAACTTGGAAAGGAACCGGGGCGCTGGTTCTGCCGCAATCAAAACGTCTATCTCGAATTCACGTTTGACAGCGGCGCAGCGCCGGCCGAGGTCGCTCGCGGTTCCGACGTCCTCAAAGAAATCGACATCTATCAGAATGCCTCGTGCCTCGGGACTGATCACTGAAAACTCTGCCCGATTCCGGCTGCGATAATCTCATTTGTTCATCAATCGAGGCTCAAGTCTTATGGCTGCACGGGCAGGTACGAACCACAAGAACGGCACGCCGCTGCACATGATCGACCTGATTCGCAAGAAGCGCGACGGGGGCGTGCTCGATGGGCGCGAAATCGAGTACATCGTTGCAGGCGCCGCGCAGGAGACGATTCCGCTGGAGCAGTTGTCGGCCTGGCTGATGGCCGCATGGCTGAACGGTCTGACGATTGTGGAGACGCGCGCGCTGGCTGTGGCCATGCGCGATTCAGGCGAAAAATTTGATCCGTCGCGCCTCGGAAAGCCCGCGGTGGACAAGCACTCGACGGGAGGAGTGGGAGACAAGACAAGCTTCCTGATCGCTCCCCTGGCGGCGGCGTGCGGCGTTGCGGTGCCCATGATCAGCGGGCGCGCGCTGGGACATACCGGCGGAACGCTGGACAAACTGGATTCGATTCCTGGATTCAGATCGGCACTGCCCCTCTCTGAATTTGAAGCCGTTCTCGAGCAATGCGGCGCGGCCATCGTGAGCCAGACGCCAACGCTGGTTCCGGCAGACCGGGTGCTCTATGCACTGCGCGACCGAACGGCGACGGTGGAAAATCCCGGGCTGATCTGCGCCTCGATTCTAGGCAAGAAGCTGGCGGCAGGATTGAATGCGCTGGTGCTGGATGTGAAGACGGGATCCGGTGCATTCCTGCGCAAGCGCGCAGACGCCGAATTTCTCGCCGCCCTGATGGTAGCAACGGCCGAGGGGGCGGGAACACGGACCGTGGCATTGATGACCGACATGGGACAACCGCTAGGACGCACAGCCGGGAATTGGATTGAGGTCGCCGAATGCGTCGATGTGCTGCGCGGAGTTCTTCCGCCCGAAAGCGAAGATCTGCGCGAATTATCGCTGCGGCTGGCAGGATGGATGATTCACCTCGGCGGCAAAACGAAAACGGCGGAGCAGGGGTATTGGGCTGCAGCGGGCGCGTTGGCCGATGGAACGGCTCTCAAGATTTTCCTCAAGATGATCGAGGCCCAGGGCGGCGATCTGGCCGTCTTTGACGACTTGAAGGCCTCGCACAAACCGGGCGCAACCATGGTGCTCAAAGCATGGCAGAGCGGCTATGTGGCCGAGATGGACACCATGGAACTGGGCTGGGCTGTGCAGCGCCTGGGAGCCGGACGCGAAAAGGCCGGAGAGCCCGTCGATCCACACGCCGGCGTTGAATTTCACGCGAAGCGCGGCGCGCACGTTGCCAAAGGCCAGCCCTTTGCGACTCTCTATGCGACCAACGAGACCTTGCTCGCCGAGCCCGTCGAGCGGATCAAGCGGGCAATCATCTTCTCCAAAGCCCAGCCGGAGAACGGAGTTCCGCTCGTGAGCCACGTCTTTGTGCGCGAAAATGCCGAGGCCTACCTGAGGGACGCAGCTTCTGGCTCCTAGCCGCTAGCTTTTTCAGTCTTGAGTTCGCTTTGAACTGTTAGCCTGTTGATACTAAAAAGCAAAGCTTTCAATACCCGGCAACGTCTGAAAGACCTTGTAGCGCCGAAGATTGGGAGCTAGTAGCTAGAGGCTAGTAGCTAGAGGCTGCTTTTAGAGGAGCGATGAAGTGGCGCGATTTACGGGGGTGCTGGGGATATTGGCCGTGCTGCTGGCGGCCTGGCTGTTTTCGACGAATAGAAGCCGTATCCGCTGGCGCACCGTGGCGTGGGGGCTCAGCCTGCAAGTCCTCTTCGCCTTCCTGGTGTTGCGCTTCGACTTCGGACAGCGCGCGATGTACTGGGCCGGCGGCGTAGTAACCAAGATGCTGAGCGCGACGGCTGCGGGCACCACCGTGCTCTTCGGCAAACTTGGCACGCCGGATACCTCGCTTGGCTCCATCTTCGCCTTCCAGGTGCTGCCGACCATCATCTTCATCTCCGCGTTTTTTGCGGTGATGTATCACATCGGCCTGATGCAAATCATCATTCGCGGCCTCGCTTGGGTGATGCTGAAGACCATGCGCATATCGGGCGCGGAGAGCATGAACGTCGCCGCATCGATCTTCATGGGCCAGACTGAAGCTCCGCTGACCATCCGGCCATTCCTGTCGGGCGCGACGCGCAGCGAACTGATGACCATCATGACCAGCGGGATGGCGCACGTGTCGGGCGGCATCATGGCAATGTACATCTCGCAGGGCATCGAGGCACGTCACCTGCTTTCGGCCGTAATCATGACCTCGCCGGGGACCATCCTGATAGCCAAGATGCTGGTTCCGGAGACCGAAATCCCCGCGACCGAAGGCAAAGTCATCATCCCCGAGAGCGAAGAGCACAAGGATGAGAACCTGATCGGCTCTATTGCGCGAGGCACCATCGACGGTGGCAAGCTGGCGCTGAATGTAGCCATCATGCTGATCAGTTTTCTCGCGCTGGTGGCTCTGCTCGACATGCTGCTGAGCTGGGTACACATCCACGCGGGCTTTCACTGGATACCAGGAAGCCTGGGAGAGATTCTTGGCTATATCTTCTGGCCGGTAGCGTGGCTGATTGGAATTCCCGCGCAGGATTGCGGCGTGATCGGGAACCTGCTGGGCACGCGCATGGCGTTGAACGAGGTAATCGCCTACATCGCGCTCGGAGCGCACAAGGCCGCGATTCTCCCGCGGTCTTTCACGATTGCGACCTTTGCGCTGTGCGGTTTTGCCAACCTCGGATCGATCGGCATGCAGATCGGCGGCATTGGCGCGCTGGTTCCCGAGCGGCGAAATGACCTTGCCAGGCTGGGCGTACGCGCCATGTTGGCCGGCACCATGGCCAATCTGATCTCCGCTTCGATCGCCGGGATCTTTCTGGGCCAATAAGGCCCACAGCGGTTCCGAAAACACGATTGAATCCAGGTCAGGCACCCGGGCAACTCTTGACGACGCGGCAGGCTCCAAACGACAGGCTCTGCACGCTGAACACGCTGATTGAGTTGCGGCCCAAGAATTATCTATTTCATTGCGCGCGATTTTGCTTCGGTTCCCGCCAGGTTGCGGCGTCGTAGATTATGGCTCATCCGTCTTTATCCCCGCCTGCGGACCGCGGCACACTCCCGCCACGACAGCATAGGATCAGGCGCAAAGTCCGCAGCATCTGGCATGAAGCGCCGCTGTGGGTGCACGTGGTCATTGTGGCCGTCGCAGCGCTACTCGCGGCCGGGGTTGTCCTTGTAAGCGCCAATTGGCCGTATCGCCATCGCAAGATTGCGCCGATGCTTGAAGATGTCCTGGCCAGCCAGGTGACGTTTACCGGCTACCATCGCGTTTACTTTCCCAACCCAGGATTTGAGGCGACAGGAATCACCATGCGCAGAAAATCGGCGCCCAACCTGCCGCCGCTAGGGCACGTGGACAGCATGTTTGTCCTGGGCAGATGGTCAGACCTGATTCTGCTGCGTCAACGCGTTCAACTCGTGGACATCACTGGACTGCACCTCGTTATACCGCCGATCGGCAGCAAGGAAAACCACGAAGACTTCCCCCAGGGCAGCGCGAAAGACTTCACCGGGCCTGACACCATGATTGAGCGCTTCGTCGTGCACAAGAGCCTGCTCGAAATCATGCGCGAAAACAAAAGGCCGTTGTCCTTTCCTATCAAGCAGCTTGAAATCCGGAACCTGCACAAAGGTGAAGCGCTGACCTACGCCGTGGACATGCAAAATCCGATTCCCACCGGGCACATCCTGGCGCATGGCGGCATGGGACCGATTAACGGATCGGACTTTCTTGCCACCCCGGTCAGCGGCAACTTCGCATTCACGCAGATAAACCTGCACGACGTGGGAGAGATCAGCGGCGAACTAGATTCCCGCGGCGTGTTCAAAGGCACGCTTCGCTCCATGGAAGTTGAAGCAAGCACCGAGACGCAAAATTTCGCCGTGACCGATGGCAAGCCTACACCAGTGAAGGGCGCTATACAGGCCACGCTCTTCGGCTTGAATGGCGACCTCGATATCCACGCGATCGATTTGAAGATCGGTGCGACCGATATTCACGCCGCGGGAAGCATCAAGGGCGATCCCAAGGCCACCAACCTGGACATCAGCGTGGAGCGCGGACGCGCCGAGGATCTTATGCGGCCGTTTATCCACGAGGACGTTCCGATCACGGGGCCCGTTTTCCTGAAGAGCCATGCGTACCTCGGACCGCCGGGCGACGGGTTCATCGAGAAATTGCGGGTGACGGGAAGCTTCGATGTTCCGGCGGAAAAAATCTCCGACCGGCAGACCGAGAAGAGTCTTTCCGCCTTCAGCGAGCGGGCAGCCGGAAATCGAAGACCGAACACGGGCCTGGACGCGGACAACAAACCGATCGGGAGTGCGAATGACGTTCTTTCGTCGGTCGAAGGGCTGGCGAAGATTGAGAACGGCGTCGCTTCGACATCGGGGCTCACGTTCAAGGTCGCCGGCGCCAGCGCCAGGCTTGCAGGCACGTTTCGCTTTGATAATGAAGCCGCACATCTGACCGGCACGCTGAAGATGGACACAGGTATCTCGCACACCGAAACCGGGTTCAAATCGTTTCTGCTGAAGCCGCTGACCCCGTTTTTCAAGAAGAGGAATGCCGGCGCGGTGATACCGATTGCCGTCACCGGGTTGCCCGGTCACTACCAGGTTTCGCAGAATATTATGCATTCAAAATAGAGCGCCACTTCGTTCCCACACCGTTGAATCCACAGCATGTTAATCGTCCGAGACGCGCCAGGCGTAGTCGCCTGAGGTCCCTCTCGCATCTGAACTGGCTGGAGGTTCTTTTTGGGATTGAAGAAGCCGGCCTATGCTCGGATCGCGAATTGCCTGCTGGTTGCCGGATTGGCCGTCGGCCTGGTTTCGTTTCGCAGCGGACCGGATTCCCCTGGCGCCAGTGCGGCAACGATTGCGCCCTCGTCTGCGCCAGAATTGAAGCCGGCGCCATCCACCCCGATGGCCGAGCAGAAGGCGGCGCTCGGCGATGACCAAACCTGGCTTCCGCAGTGGGACGGGATGATCGAAAGAGCGCTGCCCGCCGATTTGCTTTCGCCGCACATGGGTCACGACGTGAAGGAATTTTGCCCCAGATTCGGCAGGATGAGCGAAGCGGACAGGCGCGCATTCTGGGCCTATTTCTTCCAGGCGCTATCCGGCGCGGAAGCAGGGTTGAACCGCACCTCCGACGTGCAGCATACCGAGCCGCAGGTTGCGGTGGTAGACCGCGTGAGCCATCGCATGGTGCGCAGCGAGGGCCTGCTGCAGCTCACCTATGAGGACTCCGATCGTTACGGCTGCAACTTCGATTGGGATCACGATAAGCGTCTGCCTGTGCACGATCCGCAGAAGTCGATTCTGCAACCTGAAAACAACCTGCTGTGCGGCGTGAACATCCTCGAAAACCAACTCGTCGTGCAAAAAAAGCCGCTGCTTTCAGTGTCGAGTTACTGGTCAACGCTGCGGCCGGGATGGCCAGGGTATCGCGTCTTTCGGGAACAGATGAGGAACGCGCCGTCTGCCTGCGTCCTCCACCGCGAAACTGGACCTGCGGAAACAGGACGAGCAGATACTCCGGTCGATACGACGTCAGCCGCATCGCAGTGAGATGCAATCCGGAATATTTTCAGCGGTGCCCGGAGGCCTGCTCCTTTGCTGGATTGGGGCTCTGATGGAGTAGCTCAGTCTCGGCCTGCGGCAGCGTGGTTGAACCTGCGATCTGCTGGAAATGCGACTTCACGTCATCCTCTTCCTCAGAGATATTCTTGAAAATCAGCGCGTGACCGTGGATGTGCACGTGGGTTTCCGTGATTTCCCAGACCGTCGAAGAGAGTTCGCGCCGTTCCACATCGAACGTACCTCCGGCATCGAGCTCTCCGAGCAAGCCATACGCGATCTTGATGTCATGGATCAGGCGTCCCTTGAGGGTGACGATGCGATGCTGGTTGCGGTCGACAACCATCTCCCCTTCCATGGCGGCAAAGACGCGGGCTTCCAGGTCGGGCGGCTCAAACTGCGGATCGGGTCGAAAGTGGAGTTGGATGTCGTTTCCCTGGCTGCCGTCAACGCTCCAGATGAAGGCGTCCGGGAGCATCTGGAGGAGCTCTGCTGCCTGTTGATCGTCGTGCTGACCGCTCCTTCTCTGCTTGGTCTGGGCGTGCTGGTCATTCATGAAGTCGCTCATCTCCTGGCGCTGTTGTGACTCTGGCAGCGGCTCACCGTTGCGCTCCACAACGCGATTCAGGCTCGCAGCCTGGGCCTGCGCAACCCATTGTTTGACGGCTTTGGCGGGCTGGAGATCGACCTCAAAAAACAGCCAGTGGGAGTGATCGTTGCGGTTCGCATCGAGTTCCGTCTGAACAGCTGCTTTGACAATGTCGCGCGGATCTTCTGCGAACGTGGAGACGGTTGTTGCGAACAGGACGATCGCAAGCATCAATGGCCGGGCCCTGAGCACGATGGACCTCCGTTCCGGTGCCACCTTTTACATCAACATCAGATTAGATGCGAGCGCGAGACTTCAGAGAGGAGTCCGCGCAAGACAGAGAAGTCCGGACAGGATTACGGAGGAGTCGGCACAAATGAGCTCTTCATCAAATGCACAAGTACACCATTGATTAAATTCAACTTGCAGAGAATCAGATGTGTGCCGTGCGTATCCGGCGCACGCGGTAAAAGACGGTAAGCGCGGTGACGGAACCGCAACTCAGCAGGCTGGCCGACATCCCGAGTATGAGCGAAAGGTCGTGCTGATAAAGGCCGTGGACGATGCCGATGACCTGGAGCACGCTGAAGCCGCCGAACGTGATCAGCGAGATGCCTTCGTCGGTCTTCTTGCGCCAGACGGCCAGCACCTGGGGAACGAACAGCAGCGCGTTGCAAACCAATCCAAGGCCAAAGATGACGGCGACGATCTCTTTCATGGGTTCGCTCTCTCCGGAAACCTCTGCGCATTACGCAGCCGGGCCCTGGCGGCTTCCTCTTCGCGGGTGCGCGCGGGAGCATTGGTTTCAAGCGCGGCAAGCAGGCGCGCCGATGAGGCGGCAACTTCTTCGATGGCGGCGAAGAAAGCTGCCTCGTTTGCCTTCGAGGGCTTGTTGAATCCGCTGATTTTGCGTACGAACTGAAGCGAGGCCGCGCGGATCTCTTCCGTGGTGACCGGCGGATCGAAATTGAACAGCGTTTTAATGTTGCGGCACATGCGGGGCTACCTCCACTGATGTCGGTCCCGTGACGCAGCTGGGAACGGAGTCCCATTTCCAGTGCAGTTGTTAGAATCGCAGGAACGGACATTTCGACACAAATCATGAGTTATTTTGACGAAGTTTCAGAGGCTGCGCAGTTTCTGCGCGCGAAATTTGGCAGTCTGCGGCCGAATATAGGAATCGTTCTGGGTTCCGGCCTGGGGGCTGCGGCGGATGCGGTCCTGAACCCGGTAATCGTGCATTATGAGGATATTCCCCACTTCCCCAAATCGACGGTCGAGGGTCATTCGGGACGGGTGGTCGCCGGGACCCTCGGTGGTACACCGGTCCTCGTAATGCAGGGACGGGTGCACTTCTACGAGGGCTACTCGCTCCAGGCCGTCACGTTTCCGATGCGCGTGATGGGAGCGCTGGGTATACGCGCGGTAATCCTCACCAACGCCGCGGGCGGGATCGCAGAGAGATACAAGATCGGGCAACTTGTCGTCATCGCCGACCACATCAACATGATGGGATGGAATCCGCTGGTAGGGCCCAACGAAGCCCGCTTCGCTTTTGACCGGCCCAACTGCGGGTTGCGGTTCTGTGATATGTCGGATGCCTATTCGAAAAGATTGCGCCAGGTGGCGCTTCAGGCAAGCGAACTCGAAGGTGAAAAGCTGGAGGAAGGAATTTACCTCGCGGTCAGCGGGCCGAGCTTCGAAACACCGGCGGAGATTCGCGCCTATCGAACGCTGGGTGCGACGCTGGTGGGCATGTCGACAGTGCCCGAAACCATCGTCGCACGGCACATGGGAATCGAAGTGCTGGGAATTTCGTGCGTGACGAACCTGGCCGCGGGATTGAGCCCCACGCCGCTGAGCCATACCGAAGTCTTCGAGGCCGGGAAACAGGTCGAAAGAAAGCTGGCGGATCTGCTGGAACGCCTGGCAATGTGGATTGCGGCGCTGGTGGACGCGCAGCAATGAGCCGCGGCGGAGACACGACTGGCGAAGCGTTGCTGCGGTTGCCGTTTCCGCCGCGGGTGATCGCGATCGCCGGCGCGTCGGGCTCGGGCAAGACCACGCTGGCTGTCGAACTGGCGCGCGAACTGGACGGCGTCTACTTCCCCATCGATAACTACTACCGCGATCTGTCGCACCTGCCCCTGTCGCTCAGAGCGCAACAGAATTTTGACGACCCGGCGCTGATTGAGAGCCAGCTGCTGGCTGCGCATGTTGAGGCGCTGTCGCGCGGCGAGATGATCGAACGGCCTCTCTACGACTTTGCGACCTACATCCGCATCCCCGACCGCACCGAGCCGATGCATGCCGGAGCCTTTGTGCTGGTGGAGGGGCTGTTTGCTCTTTTTTACGAGGAATTGCTTCCGCACTATCAAATGCGTATCTATTTAGATACGCCGGACGATGTTTGTTTCGAACGGCGAATGAAGCGAGATATCTTAGAGCGCGGTCGCACAGCCGAGTCCGTACGGCTGCAATATGAGACCACGGTGCGCCCATCTAGCATCGCATTTGTGCGGCCCTCGGCAGCAAACGCCGACCTCGTTGTCGACGGAACCGCGGCGCTCGACTGGAAGGTGGAGCAGGTGCTGGCCGCAATGCGGGAACGAGGACTGCTGCAATTACCTAGATAAAGGGGCTATGCGGTTACCTAGATAACGGAAAGTCACAAAACCAGGCGAATTTCCCACTTTGGGTATGCGGGTATACCCGAAAGTGGGGGTCTGTCCCGAAGTGGATTGCGCCTATCCTTGAATGACGCAAATCACTGTATCTTCCCTGCTTTCCGGGCCAGGCTAATGAAACGGTTGTGGCTTTTGGTTCACTTTATAGAGGATTCACGCAACATCTAAACGGGAACCGGTTCCGTACAAATAGCGTAGGAAGCAAAATGAGCAGATCACTGAGAGCAATGCGGGAAAAAGCGGTGTCGTGGATGCGGCAGGGAATCTCGCCGCAGCGGCTGGCGCTGACGCTCGCCCTCGGATTTGCCATTGGCTGCATCCCCGTGATCGGCATCCCAACGGCGCTTTGCCTACTGGTGGCTCTCGGACTGCGGCTGAATGTTCCCGCTATCCAGGCAGCCAATTATGCAGCCATGCCGCTGCAGGTCGCGCTGATCTTTCCGTTTGTGCGCCTCGGCGGATGGATGTTTGCCTCAGCCGCACATCCCGCTCTGACTGCTGCAGGCACCTCGCCACTGAAGCTTGTCTGGGCTTCGAGCAGTCTTGCCGGCCAGGCTTTGGCCGCGTGGCTGGTGACCGCAGTGCCCATGGTCCTGCTGATGACGCTGATCCTGACGGTTCTGCTGCGCAAGTTGCCAGTGCTGGCAGCGGCTGAATCCGGCGACTGATCGGGCCATCGAAGACCCCGCCCGAAAACGTCTCGAAAATCCTTCAAAAACGGCCCGTGAATGCGCGCAAATCCGTCGAAATCGACGCTATTTCCGTTCAAATCAGACCAATCTTGCGATCGTTTTGTAGTGTTCGGACCGAGTAGCGGCTAGAACCTCATGGCTCCAATCACTCGGCCTTCAGTGCGTCCACAGGATTGATAGCCGTCGCGCGACTGGCCGGCAAATAACTCGCAAGTGCGGTTGCCGCCCCGAGAATGAGCGGTACGGCAGAGAAGCTGAGCGGATCCAGAGGGCTGACGCCGAAGAGCAGTGCACCCATCAGGCGTGCGACAGCGGCGGCAGCGCCGAGGCCAATCACGATTCCCATCCCCGTCAGCGCCAAAGCGGATCGCACGAACATCCAGCGCAGTTCGCTGTTCTGGGCGCCGAGCGCCATGCGGATGCCGATTTCGCGAGTGCGTTGAGAGACCGTGTAGGAGATCACTCCGTAGATGCCGACGAGGCTGAGCACCAGAGCCATTATTCCGGCGATAGCCAGCATGACCAGCGTGAACGACGTGCGCGCCATCGAGCGGTTGTAGATCTCGCCCAATGTCTGCATCGACGCCACTGGAAGGTTGCCATTCACTTGCCACACTACCTGCTGAATCTCGCCGCGCAGGCTCTCGGCTCCCGAGCGGCCAGAGTGCACTACAAAGGTGACGGCGCGCGCCGAATCGACCTGTCCAGCGACAAACGGGTTCGGCGTCAAGACCGGCCAGTAAACGATGGCCGGAGCCGCTTCATCGACACCGTTCTGCCGGACATCCTCAGATACGCCAATCACCTCCTGCCACGCCTGTGTGGGCAAAATGCGGAACCGCTTGCCGATCGCGGCGCCCGCAGACCCCCACGACTCGCGCGCCAGGTTCTCCGAAACGATAGCCTCCGGCCTCAGCCCGTAGATATCGCTCCAGGTGTAGTCTCGGCCAGCCACGAGGCGAGTTCCCACGGCGTGAAAGAAACCTGGCGAAACGTAGTTGAACAGGCGCATCGGTACAGTTCCCGCCCGCTCGTTCTTGCCCTCAATGAAGATGTTGTTCCAGGCCGGGTCGATTCCATCCATAGGCACGCTTCTTGCGAACCCCACCGAACTCACGCCCGGAATGGCACCCAGCTTATCGGCAATGCTGTTTTCGATGCGCGTCGCCGCCTGCGCATCGGGAACCAGCTGAGGTGGAATTGCGATCCGCAAAGTTTCGAGATGGTTCGCGTCGGAAAATCCAGGATTGACGCTGCGAAGCGCCGCCGCAGTGCGGAGCATGAGCACGGCGCTGATGAGTAGCACCATCGCCATGGACACTTGTGCAATGACCAGCAGATTGCGCCCGCGCTGCCGTTCGCGGCTTGCGCTCGCGGTCCGGCCCGCGGGGGCCTGCGCCAGCGATGCGGACGGCCGTATCGATTTGAGTGCCGCGATCGATCCGAACAAAAGCGCCGAAATCAGCGAAAGCCCGAGCGTGAACGCAATCGAGCGCACATCAAGCGAGATCTCGTTCAGGCGCGGAAGGTTTGCCGGGCCTATGGCTGCCAGCAACCGCAACCCCGCCTCCGCGATCGCGAGGCCGATCGTTCCCCCGATAAGCGCAAGCAGCACACACTCGCTCAGCACCTCACGTGCAATGCGAGCCCGTCCGGCGCCCAATGCCACGCGAACCGCGAGTTCCTGCTGGCGCTTCTCCGCGTTCACCAGCAGCAGGTTCGCCACGTTGGTGCAGGCGATCAGCATGACCACGCCGATGGTGCCCATGACCACCCACAGCACGTTGCCAACGTTGCCCAGCACTTCCTGCTTCATGGACCGGATGGCGCCCGAGATCTTCCAATTCTCGTAAAAATGGGGGTCGCCGCCATCGCCATTCGTCCAGGAATCCATCCAGATATTGAGCATGCGCGCGATGTCCGCGTCGGCTTGCGCAATCGAGACTCCCGGCTTCAGCCGGCCAATGCCGTTGTATCCGAAGCCGGCGAGGATCTGGTGCCTGGGGTCAAATCCCTGCGGGATCAGCAGGTCAAAGTCCTGGTTCACGACCTCAAACCCGCGCGGCATCACGCCGACGATCTCACGCGTCTGGGAATCGACCTGGATGTTTCTTCCGATCACCGCCGGATCGCCGCCAAAACGCCGTTGCCAGTAGCCGTAACTCAGCATTACGACCTCGTGGCTGCGCGGAACCTGGTCGGCCGTCGAAATCCATCGCCCGGCGGTCGGCGGAACGTTGAAGGTTTGCAGCACTCCGTCACTGATGTACGTTGTGTGCACCTCTTCGGGTTGCGCGATCCCCGTAACGTTGGCTGTGCCTGAAACCCACACGCCGATGGATTGAAATGTGCGATTGTGTTCAGCGAAGGTCAGATACATCGACGGTGAAAGGCGTAACCCCTCGGCGAAGTTGGCCAGGCCCGCCGCTCCCGGAGCGTGCAGCCACACTGCCACAAGTTGCTCCGCCTGGGGATAGGGCAGCGGTTTGAGCAGAACGCCGTCAACGACGGTAAAAACCGCGGTGTTGGCGCCGATGCCGATCGCCAGCGTGAGAAGAACGGTGATGGCGAATCCGGGCGATTTGCGCAGGCAGCGCAAAGCCAGTTTCAGATCACCGAGGAGGGATTCAAGAGTGGACCATTGCCAGATCTCGCGGCTCCGTGTCTCGACAAGGGCCGGGTTCCCGAATGCGCGAAGGGCTGCCTGGCGCGCCGCACCGCGCGAGAGATTCTCAAGGCGCATGAGTTGCTCGGTCCTCTCTTCGATGTGCTCACGTACCTCTTCGGCCAGTTCGTTGTAGATACGTCGGCGGCGGAATATTCGATCCAACCAGCTCATCGCACGGACCTCCTAGGGAGTTTGGGCGCGCCTCGCGGCGAGTACCATCTGGATGCCTTCCAACATGCGGTCGAAACTGGAGATCTCGCGCTCCAGATGGCTTAAGCCGGATTTGGTGATCTGGTAGATGCGCACCCGACGGTTGGTTGAGGACGAAATCGTCCACTTAGCCTTGACGAGTTTGGCCTTCAGCAGGCGCTGCAGGGCTGGATACAGCGAACCCTCTTCAACTTGAAGCAGGTTGTTTGAGCGCTGCTGAATGTGCTGAACCAGGGCATAGCCGTGTGCAGGCTGGCGTCGGAGCGACTCGAGAATCATCATCTCCAGGGCGCCGGGAAACAGGTCACGCGATGTGTTTTCGCTGCTTTGCATAAGGCATTGTTTAAACATGCCTAGAGTAAACAGGTAACGGTCCAAAAGTCAAAAAACTCGTCATTTCAGAAGCGCCTCGACTTTCTCGACGATGGACTCAACCATCACGCTCTCATCCAAGCCGAGTGAGCGGGTTTCTCCTTGACCTATTGCGTCGAACACCCGCTCTGTCATGTACAAATGGATCGCATCTTGCTCACGAGTTCGCGACGGCAGGGCAAAACGGGAGCGAAGCTCTTCGATAAGGTCGAGTTGTCGGCGCCGTTGCTTCCTGAAGAACCTCCGAGCCTCCGCGTCTGAAAAGACCAACTCCATCAGAGAAGCGCGAAGACCACGCCACTCCGTGTGGAACTTAATACTCAACTCGACCAGGCGTCGCGCGGTCTCTCCCGCGTTGCGCATCCGGGACAACTCGTCGCTGATTTCCTTCCACTGGGCAGCGACCCAGCGCTCGTATGCGGCAAGGAAGATCTCCCGTTTGTCACGAAAGTGCTTGTAGAACGTTCCGGTCGCATATCCTGCCTCGCTTGCGATGCTGTTGGAATCCGTTCCGTGATATCCAAAGCGATTGAATTGGCTCGCCGCTGCTGTAATGAGACGCTCCCGCGTCTGCTCCGGAGAACCGCGGCGAGGGCGATCAGTTCCGACTTGTGTTCCTGGCGTTCGCGACATAAGGCTGGTTGACAACACTCTCTTGGTAATGATAACTCTATCACCACCAGTGATACTATTATCACTAGCGAGCGTAGCACCGAAAGGAACACTGAATGAAGTTTTTGTTTCCCCTCGGAAGAGTGCTATTCGCATTGATTTTTATTGCGGCTGCTCCCCGGCACTTCACTCGCGAAGGCATACATCATGCGGCAGATCTCGGCGTGCCTGCTGCTGATATGCTCGTTCCCTTATCAGGAGTGCTGGCTCTAGCCGGAGGTGTCAGTGTCGCCGCCGGATACAAGGCGCGGTGGGGAGCGTGGGCGCTAATCGCGTTCCTTGTTCCGGTCACCTTCTGGATGCATGCATATTGGAGGCTGAGCAATCCTGAAGTCGCCCATGTGCAACAGGCCATGTTTTTCAAGAACCTCGCGATGCTGGGCGCGGCGCTTTTGATTTCTCAGTTTGGCGCTGGACCCATCAGTTTCGATGAACGAAGAACGCATGAAGCGTAGGAGACACCATGTCCGCTCCCGCACCCTCCCGCCTCCGCCTCGTCGCCTACTGGTTCACGACCGTGGTCATCGCCTCGGAAATGGCCATGGGCGGCGCCTGGGATCTCGGCCGCATCCAATACGTCCGCTCCATCATGGACCATCTCGGTTATCCGCACTACATGCTCTTCATTCTCGGCTTCTGGAAGATTTCCGGTGCCGTTGCAATTCTCATCCCCCGTTTCACCCGGCTCAAGGAATGGGCCTACGCTGGCATATTCTTCAACTACACGGGTGCCACCGCCTCCCATCTCTTCGCCGGCGATGGTCCGCGCGTCTGGGCTGCCCCTGCGATCTTCGCCGTCATCGGCATCGCCTCCTGGGTACTGCGTCCGCCTTCCCGTGTTCTCAGCAACTCGCTCTTCACTTGCACCAGCCGCATCGGCTCGATGTGATTCTGACTGCGGCCAATTGATATTGATTATTGTTCGAAGGAAATTTATCGAGTCTCGCCGTCCGACAACATCGCAGGAAGGGATTGCTTTCTCGTCAACGGGCAATGGAATCCCAGTGCGACGAAATCCACTTTCTGGAATATTTTGCTTGATTAAATGAAAAAGTGACGACCATACACGGATTGAGTTCAGGACTACCGATGCGTTCATCAGGCATACGAGAAACGTTGTTTTGACGTCGGGAGTGTACTCCCGAAATCCGTACACGATATCTCGTAAGTCATTTATATATAGGCACATAAATATGGAGAGGCAATTGCTCTTATACCTCGCCAGCGAACATCGAAGATTCGCCGTATTCAGCGCTTGATGAAATTTCCCAGCTTTACTCGACACCTGCTTCTGGAACGGTGTTGAGGGGCCGTGCGATCGCTTTGCTTTTTGCCAGCGCGCCGAAAACGCAATGCGCAGCTGAGCGCGAAGTTGTCTTCTAAAAGCGTTTTCACATTTGCTTCGAGGTCGGCAAGACAGGTCCGACTGCGCATCGCGCTCTTAGCGAAAACATAGGTCGGCACCACACATTAAGCAACGCGACGCATTACAACGATGTGACATTCGACCGCTGTTAAGACTTTCGGAGGCATCTATGAGAATCCCCAAACTCACGTTGAGTTCTGCGTTCCTGTGCATCATCGTGGCCCTGATGTTCATCGCTTCACACCTGAACGCGCAGGTTGAAACCGGGCAGATAGACGGCACGGTGATCGATCAAACCGGCGCCGCGGTGCCCAATGCAGCCGTTACCATCAAGAATCTCAGTACCAACGCCGTGCGGAACACCGTTTCTTCAGCGACCGGCGCCTACCTGGTACCCGGCCTTGAGCCGGCTATTTATCAGGTAACCGTGACCTCGAGCAGCTTCAAATCCTTTGTCGCCAAGGTCGAAGTAACCGTTGGCGGCCACGTGACTCTCGACGCCAAGCTCTCCGTTAGCGCTACTACCACTGAGGTGCAAGTAGTTGGCGAAGGCGGCGCGCAAGTCAACACCCAGAACCCAGGAGATGTCCCAGGTCGTCGACACCCAGCAACTTGCCAACCTGCCCAGCCTCACCCGCAACCCTTACGATTTCGTTGCCCTCGCCGGAAATGTCTCCGGAGGCGACAACAGCACTAACAGCGGCGCCAGCGCCATCGACCAAACGGGCAGCGGCCAGAACCAGGAGAATCGTGGCGTCGGTTATGCCATCAACGGCCAGCGCGATGTCGGGCACTGAAATCCTCCTCGACGGCGTGGAGAACATTTCCATATTCAGCCAGGCAATCGGCGAAGACGTTCCACTGGACGGCACGCAGGAATTCAGCGTCATCACCAGCAACTATTCGGCAGAGTACGGCCGCGCCTCCGGTGGCGTCATCAACGTCACCACCAAGGCCGGCACCAACAGCTTCCACGGATCCGGCTGGGAATTCAACCGCCTCTCCGCGTACACCGCCAACACCTACGGTAACGATGCAGCCAATTCGGCGTTTCTCGCAGGCGGCGGGACAGGACCGCTGCCTGACCCGAAAGGCGTTTATACCCGCAACCAATTTGGATACGCAGCCGGCGGCCCCATCAAGAAAGACAAGATCTTTATCTTCGAGAGCACGGAATGGACGCGCGTGCGCAGCGCCGCCACCGAAAGCGAGGAAGTCTTCGATCCCGCCTTCATCGCCCTGATGCCGTCGAACATTCAGGCCTATTACAAAACCTACGGCCAAACGACGCTCCCAGTCCGCAGGCGTAGCCTCTACGGTCGGGCAGGTTGCGGCCACAGGCGTAACCTTCGGATCCGTCAACGGCACAACACCGATTCCCGCGTCGACCCCGATGTTCGATACCGTCAACTTTCATGCGCCGTTTGACGCAGGCGGCGGCATTCCCCAAAATACCTACGATCTCGTCGGCCGCGTGGACTATAACCCCACTGACAAGACCCAGATGTTCTTCCGCGGAGGTCGCGAAGCTTCCATCCAACTCCTCGGATCCAACACCTACAGCGCCTATCCCCAGTACGACACCGGCACCACCTTCCTGAACCAGAGCTATCTCTACAGCGTCTCCCACATCTTCACGCCCAGCCTGTTTCTGTCGGCGAAGGCGAGCTATACGCGCTTTAACGAAAACACCTCTTTTGACTCCATCGCTCCTTTACGTTCCCAACCTGATGTTTGTCTCGCCCACCGACCCGAATACCGGCGCATTAATTCAAATGCCGGGTCTGCGAAAACGAGAGCGAGCCGGGCCAGGGCGGCCTCCCGGCTGGCGGCCCTCAGAACACCATCCAGATCGAGCCCGATCTCTCCTGGACCAAAGGGCAAACACTCCATGCGCTTCGGATTCCTGGATACATACATCCAGTTGAATTACGCATCCGGCGCTTATGTTCAGGCCGTCGAGCAGCTTGGCTTCGCGTTCCAGAGCAGCTTGAACGACATGATGAACACCGCGGGAAACCCCAACGGCGCACCTCTGGTCGCGTTCGAGACGCGCGTCGACCCCCAGGGCAAGCTCCCGTGCGCTGCCGACACCTCAACCACCGACGGCAACTTTGGCAATGTCGTTAACAATCCCTCCTGCGCAATCCAGACGCCGCTTGGCGAAGCATCCTTTGCTCGCAGCTACCGCTACAAGGATTGGTCCGGGTATGGCAGAGGACAGCTACAAGGTCACGCCGCGGTTGACCCTCAATGCCGGCCTCCGCTACGAGCACTACGGCGTGCAGCACAACAACCATCCCAGCTCTCGACTCGAACTTCTACTTCGGCTCGGGCAGCAGCCTTGAAGCGCAGGTCCGGAGCGGACAAGTCGAGATTGCCGACCAGAGTGCGGCGCACGGCTTCTGGAAGTCCCGCTGGGGAACCTTTGCGCCTCGCGTCGGCTTTGCCTATGACATCTTCGGCAATGGCCGTGACAGTATCCGCGGCGGCTACGGCATCAGCTACGAGCGCAACTTCGGCAACATAACCTATAACGCCAGCTTCAATCCGCCGGCCAGCGCCGTGATCAGCGATTCCTGTTCTCCAGAAGATGCAAGCTGCATCGCTACGGTGACCAACCAGGATCTCGGCCCCCTGGGTCAATCCATCGGGCCACAATACCTGCCTCCGGTGGAACTTCGCCACCTCGATCAGAACATCGAAGTCGCGCAAACCCAGTTCTGGAGCCTTGCCGTTGCAGCACCAATTCGCCCGCGGAGCGATTATTTGAGATCGCCTACGTCGGCGCAAAGGGAGACCATCTTTACGATCTTGCGAACGTGAATCAGGTTGGCGCCGGCCAGGTTTATCTTGGCGATCCGGTGGTCCAGAGCAATGCCAACTGCTCCAATTCCGGCATCACAAATCTCAACACAGGTATAGCGGAGTGCCTCACCCGCCCCAACCCGCAATATACCAACGTCAACATGCGCGGCAGCGCGGCGAGCAGCTCCTATGATGGCCTCAACCTCAGGGTGCAGATGCAGAACCTTCACAACACAGGCCTGAGCCTGGCCGGGAATTACACCTGGTCACACGCTCTCGACGAGTTGAGCTCCACCTTCGGTGACAGCCTGCAGGGCGGTTCCGGTTATATCGGTTCGCTCGGTTATACCTCTCTGGTCGATCCGCATCTCGATTGGGGCAGCGCCGATTACGATGTTCGCCAGCGCCTGACCGTCGCTCCCATCTGGCAGACACCGTGGTTCAAGCAGGGAACGGAAATTGAGCGTCAGGCTCTGGGCGGATGGGCGCTTTCCGGCATTTACACGGCGCGCGGCGGAATCCCGTTCTCGGTCTTCGACTACAGTGAGGACGAAACCTTCTACACTGTGCCCCGCCTGGAGCCTGCAACGCCCTTCTATTCCGAGGCGGTCAGCAAAAAACCGCAGATGCTCGGTCCCAACCAACTTCAATGGCCTGAATATTCCGCTTCCCGAAGAATTTCGCGCCTCTCAGCAGCACTCTGGGTATCTCCGACTTCGGGCCGTTCCCAAGCGACATGATGCACCGCAACTCGATCCGCGGTCCGGGCGCATGGAACGTCGACGCATCGCTTCACAAGACCTTCCCACTCACCGAGCGCGTGGCAATGGAGTTCTCCGCTGACGGCATCGATGTCCTGAACCATCACAATTTCTACGTGAACACCTCAACCCTGGAATACGACGGCGTCACAACTACACCGCTCTATGTTCAAGAGCTAAAGGGCGGGCTCGGTACGTTGGCTACCGGCGGCAACCACGATGAGCGTCGGTTTGGTCAGTTCGCACTGAAATTGATCTTCTAGTGCTGACATCAAAGGAGCCGGCACGGCGCGGCAAAGCGATTCTCGAATCGCTTGTGAGGAAGCCTGTGTGGCCGGCTCACAAACTCGTCGCGTAGTTTCAGACAACGGTGAAAGGAACTTATGCTGCCCGAGGTTCATCATTGACATGAGTGCACAAACCGTGTCGCTCCAACAGGGCACAGAGGACTTGAATCGCAGTGAAGTAAAAGCCCCTGCATCTGGCTGGCGTATCGCGATGCAGGTTAAGGTCAAAGCCAACACGCGGCCCATTTTCAATGCGCTAATCGAGCCGGAGTACCGCGAACTGTGGATGCTGCTACCAGGCCACGATCAAACCAGTCGTGTCGTTGCATCGCAGTCGAAAAACCTCTTCCGGCTCGACTACTTCCGATCTGGGAGTTTGGCACTCATCATTCTGGGCGCGTACCGCGTTTGCAATCGACGCAAAATCCTCTTTGACTGGTGGCAAACATCATCGAACTTCACGTCTAGTTCCGTCGAAATACGTTTGGATGGCTGCTCCGGTTGCAGCGTTTTGAGCTTGACTCATAGCGGACTTATCGAGAAGAGGGAGTACCTCTGGCATCGGCAAATGTGGGAAACATCCCTAGCAAAGCTTGAGAGACTCCTCTAGATGACGGGTCGAATGAGCGCGCGAAGAGCGGGGTGGAAGAGAACGGTACTTGCACAGCTCCGATTGGAGGCGAACTCGCGAATGAGCTCCAGGTTTATGAGGCTTTCCAGAGTGCCGTCATGAACGGCAGGCTGCGCGCCGGCGGGCGGGTACTATCGACTCGCGCTTTGGCTCCCGAGCTCGGAGTATCACGCATCCCTGTTCTCAATGCATATTCGCAGTTGCTGGCGGAAGGATATTTTGAGAGCCGTGCGGGTTACGGCGGCACGAAACATTGTGCTTGACAATTCCATTCAACACTAGTCTACTCTATGCCTGTAGCGACAATGCCTATGGCCGAGACATCTTCACGCGATCTGTTTCCGGGCGCGCTCGAAATGATGATCCTGGAATCGCTGCGCCGACAGCCTGCTCCCAGGTGTGCGCTGGTGCATCGCTCTCGTTCTGGGTCCGGGTAACTCCCCTGCCACTTAGGAGGAGGTCTCCAATGGAATGGATAAAGGACATCGTCCGTCGTCGCAAGCGCTTCGATGATCTCTCGGAAGAACTGCGTCTCCATCTCGAAGAGCGTGTCGAGCAGTTGACAAGCGAGGGATTGAGCCCGCGGGAGGCTGCACGCCAGGCACGCATTGCTTTTGGCAATCTGGCCCTGGTTGAGGAGCGGAGCCGGGAAGTGTGGCGATGGCCGACGATCGAGTCGATCTGGGCCGATGTGCGCCTTGCCGTCCGCAATCTCCGTCGCTCTCCCGGGTTTTTGTTCGCCGCGGTCATAACCCTGTCGCTTGCGATCGGCGCAAACTCCGTGGTGTTTGGCGTGTTGAATGCGCTGATCTTGCGTCCGCTGAATGTGCCTGACGCGCAAAGCCTCTACACCATCGAGCGCGGCAGCTATAAGGAACAGTCGACGTCTTATCCCGACTATGTCGATCTGCGCGATCGCAACCGCAGCTTTGACGGCCTGACCGCCTATATCCTCACGCAGGTCGCGCTCGATACAGGCAAGAATCCATCCGAGGTATGGGGCTATGAAGTGGCTGGGAACTACTTTGATGCCATGAAGGTTCAGCCCTATCTCGGCCGCTTCTTTCATCTCGCCGACGAGCATGGTCCGGATAGCGCACCTTACCTCGTGCTGACCTACGACTATTGGCATAGTCATTTTCAAGATGATCGTGGCGTTGTGGGTCGTGTCGTTCAGGTGAACAGGCATCCGTACACCATCCTGGGTGTCGCCCCGCCTGAGTTCAAAGGAACGTTGCTGTTTGTTTCACCCGATTTCTTTGTGCCAATGGTTCACCAGGAAATGGGGAATGGGTCAGACTTTGTGAACGATCGCGGACGCCGCAACATTTTCATGGTGCTCGGACACATAAAGGCCGGTGTGACGGCAACTCAGGCGATTGCCGACCTGAACTCGATCGGGTCCTACCTGGAGAAGACCTATCCCAAAGACGATGCCGACATGACCTACTTATTGTCGCGTCCCGGTCTTATAGGCGACATGCTCGGGCCCGCCGTGAAAGGATTCATGACCGGAATGATGCTTCTGAGCGGATTGATTCTGCTGGCCGCTTGCGCCAACCTGGGCAGCCTGTTTGCCGCGCGCGCTGCGGACCGCTCCCGCGAAGTGGCTCTGCGCCTCGCGCTCGGGTCGAGCCGCAGACGCATTCTCCGCAGCGTGTTCACCGAAGCTGTGCTGATTTCAATGGTTGGCGGTGTTTTCGGGCTTTTCGGAAGTGTCTGGCTCTTGCGCCAGTTGAGCGTGTGGCAGCCGATTCCCAAATATCCCATGCACGTGTCCGTGTACCCGGACGCGAAGGTCTACCTGGTCGCGTTGCTGCTGGCGCTCGCCAGCGGATTCCTCTTCGGTGCGGTCCCGATAAGGCAGATACTCCGCACCAATCCGTACGAGGTCGTCAAGGCAGGATCAGCAGGAATCATTGCGGGCGGCACCGGCCGCCGGATCATTCTTCGCGACGTGTTGCTGGTCGTGCAGATCGCCATCTGTGCTGTGCTGGTGACGTCTTCGCTGGTTGCCGTTCGCGGGCTGGCGCGGTCCATGCACAGCAACTTCGGCTTTGAACCGGAGAACGCGATGCTTGTGGACACAACACTCAGCATGGCCGGATACAGTGGCGAGCGAGTGCCCGCCATGCAGCGCCGCATGATCGATGCCCTCGAGACGCTTCCCGGCGTGAAGTCCGTGGGATTCGTCAGTGAAATCCCGCTAGGCGGGGGCGGGGCAACCGAAGATGTATTCACCGATCAGACCACGGATTTGAGGGCTTCTAATGCCGCGTCAAATGTGTCGGTCTTCAAAATATCTCCCGAATACTTCCATGCAGCGGGTACATCTTTACTTGCAGGCAGGAATCTCACGTGGCAGGACGACGGCAACTCGACGCGCATCGCGGTCGTCAACGCGCTGTTTGCGCGCAGGCTTTTCGGCTCGGCCGGCAACGCGTTGGGCAAATATTACAAGACGGAAGATGGAACGCGGGTCCAGGTGGTTGGAGTTGTCGAAGACGGCAAATATTATCAGATGACCGAGAATCCGAAGCCGGCAATGTTTCTGCCGTTCCTGCAGTTTCCTACCGGCATGACAACCCTTGTCGTAAGATCGGAGCGCGATCCACTCCAACTGGCGGGAGCCATCCGGAATAAATTGCGCGGACTGGATGCCGGCTTGCCGATGTACATCGAAACCTGGACTCAGGGACTGGATATCGCCCTGTTTCCTTCGCGCGTAGCGACCGTCGCGTTGGGCGTGCTTGGGCTGATGGGGGGAATACTTTCGATCACGGGCGTCTTCGGGATGGCAGCGTACTCGGTCAGCAAGAGGCTCAAGGAATTGGGAATTCGCATCGCCCTCGGCGCTCAGCGCAGGGAGGTGCTCAAGACCGCGCTGGGACGGGCATTGAAGCTGCTTGTCGTTGGTTCGTGCGCGGGGCTCGGGCTGGGGATATTGGCGTCACGTGTTCTTGCTTCCATCGTGTACCAGGCAAATCCGCGCGACCCGCTAGTCCTGTCCGGCGTGGTTCTCGCAATGGCCCTGCTGGGTCTTGTGGCCACGTGGATCCCAGCGCAACGTGCGTTATCGGTGGATCCGTTGGCCCTGTTGCGCGAAGACTGAATCTGCTCAGCAACGGACTCACCGCTGCATCTGAGAGGGTACAAAGCAATGCGCCTCGCAGGCGTATGCAGCAATGCTGCGCTGTCGCATCGCTGTCCTCGCTTATTTACGCCGCCATCAATGCAGGAATATCCCGCACCACCTCGGTCAACTTGCCGGAATTGATCTCGTAGAAGAAGCCGTAGAGCTTGACATGCTTCGGCACTGCCGGGCTCGAGCGAAGCAGCTCGAGGTCATACTGGAGCGACTTCTCGAAATCCGGAATGGCCAGGCTATCGTGATCAAACAACGTCGAGATATCGGCGTGATAATCATCGTGGAACTTCTTGAAGAGCGCGCTCAGGCATGTACGAAGAAGTGCCGCAAAACGAGTGGTGAACCACAACGACGTTTTGAACGTGGAACAAGTAATCCATTTCCGCTACCGTCATCAGAGCGGAGGCGGCACGGCCGCCCCCGTTGGTCACGGTGAACAGGGTCCGCGTGGAACCAACCCGGTTGCCGGCTTCGTCGAGAATGATCTCGCCCGGGTAGACCTCATCCCCAAAATGCTCGGCGACCGCCTGCGGGATGTCGGATGCGCGCGGATCAACGCAGTAGATCACCATGGTCTTCATCGGGATGGCAAAGTTGAACCCTTTGAAATTGGACTCATCGAACCAGGGTTGTCTCCGGGTTTCGAATTCGCTGTACTTTCCCATTTTCTGACTCCTTCGGCGGTTGACTGGATGAAAGAGACTCGTCGCTGACCCGAGCCGCTTCCGGATCTGGACCTCTTCGGCCACACGACCATGGTCGCGAAGCTGATGTGGTGATTAAGCCAGAGAAAATAAGGCGCGGCCATTGGACGAAGGTATCGATCGATACTTTCGTATCGGCGAGCATCAAGCCGCGACGACTGCCGGGATTGGTGCGCCATTTCAGTCGCGAACAAACCATGGGAACAGCAGATCCGCGGGGCGAGTTTCTGGACGCTCAGTTTTCTCGACCCAGGACACAAGGACGGAGCAAGGGGCGCGGCTCAAATACACCTTGACCTTCTACATATGAGGCAGTATATGTAGAAGCAAAGGGTATGCAGGCTACAGAGAGCAAAGTCGACCTTCCGCAGGGCACGCTCGATCTCCTCATCATGAGCGTTGTTGCGGTGGGACCGATTCACGGCTACGCCATCGCACAAATAATCCAGCAGATCTCCCACGACGCACTCCAGGTCCAGCAGGGGTCCCTGTACCCCGCGCTCCATCGTCTGGAATACAAGAAGTTCCTGAGCTCCCGCTGGAAGCCCTCCGAGACCGGCCGGGATGCGAAGTTCTACGAGCTCACTGCCAGGGGGCGAATCCATCTCAAAGCTGAAATCGAAAATTGGACGCGCCTGACCGATGTGGTGAGTCTCATTTTCCAGGGAACTCTTGAGGGAATCTGATGAGTTGGTTAGGGCGGTTTTTTTCTCGAAAGCGATTGGAGGCCGATCTGGAGAAGGAGCTGCTCTTCCATTTCGAATCACAGGTCGCGGACAAGATCCGCTCCGGCATTTCGGAAAGTGAAGCTCGCCGACTTACGCGGATCGAGTTTGGCGGAATCGAGCAAATTAAGGAAGACTGCCGTGAGCGGCGCGGAACCTTGTGGCTCGAATCGCTTGTGCAGGATGTTCGCTACGCCCTTCGCCAACTCGGCAAAGCGCCTGGCTTTACGTTGACGGCGGTGCTTACTCTGGCCCTCGGCATCGGCGCAACCACGGCGATCTTCACCCTGGTGCAGCAAGTAATGTTGCAATCGCTGCCGGTCGCCAGCCCGGATCAGTTGTGGCGGATCGGCGATCAGCCCCACTGCTGCGACTGGGGAGGATACAGCCAGGACAGCGACGGCGAGGCGGGCAACTGGAGTCTCTTCTCGTGGGAAGCATACAAGCTATTCCGCGCAAACACGCCAGGATTCCAGGATCTGGCAGCGCTCCAGGCGGGTAACATGCCGCTGGGAGTGCGGCGCTCCGGCTCATCGGGACCGCCGGACACGGCGAATGGCGAGTATGTCTCCGGAAACTTTTTTCAGACTCTGGGCGTTTCCGCCTGGCGCGGAAGGCTGTTCAACGACGCCGACGACCTGGAGGGCGCGCCCCCGGTCGCGGTGATGAGCTTCCATGCATGGCAGGAGAAGTACGGCTCCGATCCTTCGGTCGTCGGATCCACATACCAGATCAACCGCCAGGCGTTCACGATCATCGGAGTAGCCCCGCCAGGTTTCGTTGGGGCGAAGATGACGAGTTGGGGCCTGCCGGATATCTGGATGCCGCTGACGGCCGAGCCATTGATGTTGGGGACAGTGGCGCGAATTAAAAACACACGGGTCGATTGGCTGGACTTCATCGGCCGTGTGCGCCCAGGAACAAATCCGAAAGCGCTCCAGGCGCAGCTTCAGGGTGAATTGCAGGGCTGGCTGGCCAGCCACCTGGCGGATATGAGTCCGCAGGAAAAAGCTGTGTGGCAGAAGCAGACACTCCGCTTGTCGCCTGGCGGCGCAGGTTTCTCGTTTTTACGCAGGGATTACAGCGAGGGTCTGCTGCTGCTCATGGTCACGGCGTGTTGTGTGCTGCTGGTGGCCTGCACCAACATAGCCAACCTGCTGCTCGCCCGCGGGCTGAAGAACCGGCAGCAGACGGCGGTCCGCGTGGCCCTGGGAGCATCGCGCGTGCGCCTGGTGAGGAATGCGCTTCTCGAAAGCGTTACGCTCTCTCTGATCGGCGACGCGGCTGGTGTGGCTGTGGCCTGGGCGGGGGCCCGGTTGATCCTTTATCTCGCCTTTCACACGATGGAGCGAACCAGCTGGATTCCCGTGCAGGCTACGCCCTCAACAGTGGTTCTGCTTTTCGCGCTTGGAGTCTCGGTGCTCACGGGCGCGATCTTCGGAATGATGCCTGCGCGGATGACCTCGCAGGCCGAGCCGGTGGAGGCGCTGCGTGGCGCCAACCGTGAGGTTGCAGGCGGCGGTCATTGGGCGCAGAAGGCGCTGGTCGCTGCGCAGGCAGCATTATCGCTGGTGCTGCTGAGTGCGGCCGCGATGCTGGGCGATAGCCTGCGCAATCTGGAGCACCAGAACTTCGGGTTCGATCCGGATGGCCGCTACCTGGTTTCCATTGGTTCGCCTATGCTGGCGAACTATAAGCAGGAGCAATTGGTCCCGCTTTATCGTCAGATTCAAGACCGGCTCGGCACCATTCCCGGAGTGCGCAGCGTCAGTGCCGCCACGTATGCGCCGATGAGCGGCAACCAAGACGGCCACGACATTCGGATCCAGGGCAAACCAGAGCCGGGCCCGAAGGATGATGTATTCGCCGACTGGACCCGCATAACGCCCGGGTTCTTCGAGACCATCGGCGCCTCAATGGTGGAGGGCCGCACCATCAACGAAGTCGACAACGTGAATACGCGGCACGTGGCTGTCATCAACGAAGCCTTTGCCAAGAAGTTTTTTGGGAACCAGAATCCCATCGGCCGGCACTTCGGTCCCGGCCCCATGAGGAATGCGGGAACCTATGAGATTGTCGGTGTCGTCCAGAACATCGATTACGTGACTTGGGGCTTCCGAGATCCAGCCCGGGCCATGTACTACATCCCCGAGGCGCAGACCGTACCCTTCGAGCAGCGGGATCTCCAGAGTGACGAGCTTGTGTCGCAGAACCTCTTCAACATCGTGATCTGGGCACCGGAGCATCCTGCGAACATGTTCATGCAAGTGAAGAAGGCGCTGGCTGAAGTCAATCCAAATCTGGTGATGTATGACGTTCAGCCATATTCGCGAGTGATTCAGGAGACGTTTGATCAGCAGAATATGATCGCCAGCCTTACCTGGCTGTTTGGCGCTGTTGGCCTTGTGCTGGCTGCGGTTGGCCTCTACGGCGTGACCGCATATGGCGTGGAACAACGTAGAAGCGAAATTGGCGTGCGCATGGCCCTGGGCGCCGATCGCCGCTCGGTCACTGCTATGATCCTGCGCGGAGCGTTCTTCCAGGTCGGCATCGGATTGGGGATCGGGATTCCCGCTGCAATTGGAGCGGGATATCTCATGGCCAGCCAGCTTTTCGGAGTCGCGCCGTGGAATCCGCTGCTGTTGGCGGGTGCGGCTGCGCTTCTTGGATTGGCGGCGCTGATCGCCGCCGTGATCCCGGCGCGGAGAGCTGCGAGCATCGACCCGATCCATACTCTTCGCAGCGAATGACCCGACGCTTAGACTAACCATCGACGGCGCGGAAAATGACAGCGAAGAGTTGCTCTTTCGACGACCGACAGTGATGAGCTTGCTTCAGCCAACTCGATCCGGAAAACCACTTCGCGACGGATAATCGGATAGATAATCAGAGCTCGATCTGGCAATCGCATTTGCATCTGTTTCCGTCCAGGAAACAGTTGAGCTCCTAATCGAAGATGAGATTGCCGGCACGTGAACTGCTGCAGGTGTATGCTCGAAGAATAGGTATCCTTCCACCTCTCGCCTCCGGCATTTCCCAGGCTTTGCCCCAGACGATCACCGTTCAAGGACGCATCCAAGCGACTGGAGCTGCGATGAGCCTCGCCAAAAAACACGACACCCGCAACCGTCTATCCGCAGATTCTGAGAAAAGCCAGCATGTTGGACCAGTCGTCAGAGTCGACCGTTGGGAAATCAAGCTTGGCAAACCACTGGCAACCCGGTTGACTTTTCTCGAGGACTTTATCCTCGAACATTGTCTCCACCGCCTGCGCATTACGGCGATCGAAATTGCAGGCATTTTCTGAACAATCACCGCCGAAGTCAACTCGGCAGGGACCTGATACGAGGATCTAGCGTTTATCACCATCCACCAGATCGCGGACAATCGGATAGCACTCGCAAGCGACGCTTTGGAGTCTTTCCTGATCGAGGATGCGGATATGGCCTCGGCGGTACTCGATCAATCCGCTCTGCTGTAAGCTGCCTGCAGCCAGAGACACGCTGGTGCGGCGAGTGCCAAGCATGGTGGCCAGGAACTCCTGCGTGAGATCGAATCTTGGGCTCTCAACCTTGTCCTGCACCATCAGCAACCAGCGGGCGAGCCTCTTCTCGATTTCGTGCAGTCCGTTACAGGCCGCGAGCTGAGTCAGCGCGAAGTTGTGGCGCTGCACGAACTCGAGAATCCCGCGAAGCAGCGGACCCGATTCGAAAGCTTCCTTTTGAAACTCTGCAAACGGAATCCGGAGGGCGGATCCGGCTACCTGCACAAAGGCGGTGGTGGGTGAACTTGCCGTACCGAGCAGGTGCATGGCCTCCACGACTCCCTCTTTGCCGATGAGTCCGACCTCGGCCGCGGCACCATCTTTCATATACGTGACCACAGACGTGATGCCCGAAGTCATAAAGTGAGCGTATATAGGCATTTCGCCAGATCTGACCAGTACTTCTCCCACCGGTAGCGGAATCAGCTGCATACGCCCCGTCAGGGCTTTACGTTGAGTGGGCGGAAGACGATCGAGAATGGAATTCGAAGACGTTCTTGGCATGGCAGCCATCCCTTCGCATCAGAGCGCAAGGGATAACCGCCGTTCACAGGCGAGATAAATTGCGTAGACCTGACGTGCTCGAGCCTCGAGCCTGAAAGCTCAACACGAATATAAAAACCACTGCTACTACAGTATGTTCTTTATCCGACATACGTGCGGACTTTATTTCGCGGTCGCAGCCAGCTGAGCCCGCAAGGGCAGCGAGATGCGGAAGGCAGTTCCGCTCCTGCCCGTCTGCGTGTTCGTTCGGCTTCTAATCCTGCCCCGATGTCGATCGACAATCGCCTTCGTGATTGCCAGCCCCAGCCCCGTCCCGCGCTCCCCTTTCGTACTGAAAAACGGCTCGAATATTCTCGGCCGGATCTCCGGAGGAATTCCGTGTCCGTTATCGACGAAAAGGATATGCGCTTCTTTACCTGTGCACCTGGCACGAATCTGCAGAGTGCTTTAACGGGGAGGGCCTCTACTGCATTGCCGATCAGATTCGAGAACAGCTGGAGCATTGCTCCTGCGTGACTCTCCACAACCACCTCGGCCGACACCTTCTTAACCAGGCGGATTTCTTTGGCGGCGATCTTGTTGTGGTGAATACGGAGAGCCACTTCTGCCAGACGCGCGATCGGGATAGGTTCCACCGTCTCTTTCGAGTGGTAGAAACTGAGCGTCTGACGCGAAATTGTCGAGAGAACCAAGAGCTGTTCATCGATGAGTTCGGAGTAATTGCGTACCTGCTCACCGTCATCGGAATTGATCTGAACAAGATAGTTCAGGTTGGTGATTGCCTCGAGCGGACCGTTCACCTCATGCATCGTGGCTGGGGCGAATTGCCCTGCCAAGGCCAAAGCCTAGCTGTCGTGCAAAGCTTCCTCCAACTGCTTGACTCTATCGAATGTGGGAACTGGCCTGTCCATACGGATCTCCAAAGCAGCTGGAGAGGACGCCATCGGCAGGCATCGCGTGCGCGGAGGGAAGTTCCTCCTCGGGCCAGTTGTGGGTCTTCACCGCCAATGCGGGACAAAACGGGCAAACAGCCGCAATGTACGGTATCGAACATTAGGATGAGGACGACATCAGAAAGGATGCCGTGGGCCAGAGAAGATTGCTGGCGATGGAGGTTTGCGTCTCCTGGAAGCAAAAACTGCGGATATGTCCGCTAACGGACTGAACAAAACTCTGAAGGGCGCCTACCTTAGCTCTTCAGGACAAAGATTATGGCGCGTGCGACCTCGATTCTCTGTGTTGGCGATCTGGATTTGCTCAGTCCTCGGGCGATGTTGCTCGAAAGAGCTGGATGCCAAAGTGAAGTGCACAACGAGCATCTCTGCGGCTTGGATATGTAACCGACGAAATCCTTGACCTGAATTGTTCTCTGCCATAGTCTGAAACATGGCGAAGCTGTAGCTATCACAGAGCCATCCGCGAGCGGAAGCCGCCGCCACTCTTCCTGCGAATAACTAAATCCGTCGACTTCGAAGAAGAGCGAGCACAAATCTTTTGCGACGCCGTGGTTGATTCCCACCCTGCTTCTCTAACCGACTGCGCCAGAGCACTCTTGCTCAGACGATCAGGGCCGGCAACATTCGCGCGCTCAGAATTACGGTTCGGCGATGCGAGTAAATTTGCTGGCCATCACTGAAGGCCGAGGCTGTCCAGGAATTACTTCACCAGCAAGATTGGGGGAGTCATGGAATATGCCGACAGAGACCTCAGGTGTTCGTCATCCGGCGATGCGAAGTACCCACAAAAGTCCCCACATTTGGCTAATTCTGAAGTTGATCGGGGAGTGCGGAAGGTTGGTAAATCTAAGAAAATAATTGGCTCCTCAGGTAGGACTCGAACCTACAACCCTTCGGTTAACAGCCGAATGCTCTGCCATTGAGCTACTGAGGAGTGGTGGCGCCGCTGAGTTGTTCTCTATATAAAGTTAACAGACGACGTGAGTCGCGTCAAAATGCCAGATACGCCCCGGAGCGGGTTCCCAAGCGGCTCTTTTTCAAGAGGCTGCGCGTGAGGCGCTTTCCTCATCCAACCGTCATTCGGAGGAATTTGGAATGAAAAACCACGACGGATCGCTTTTTCGCAATGCTATCTATTTCGGAATTGGCCTCATGTCCACCGCGGCCAGCACCATTGCCGATCGTACGCGGAATAAATCGAGGTGGACGCGCGGAAAAGTCGTGGTGATCACGGGCGGCTCGCGGGGCCTGGGCCTGGCGCTGGCGGAGGAGTTTGGCCTGAGGGGCGCGCGGCTCGTGCTGGCGGCGCGCAACGAGGTGGAGCTGAACCATGCCCGCTGGCGGCTGGTGCAGCAGGGCGCGATCCTGAATGAGGACGATGCGCTGATGCTCGCGGTCGATCTGCGAAAACCCGAGGATGCTGCGCGCATGGTCAGCGAAGCTACGAAGCGGTTCGGGCATATCGACGTGCTCATCAATAACGCCGGGACCATTACGGTTGGGCCAATTGAAAACCAGACGCTGGAGCAATTCCGGGAGGCGATGGAGTCGAACTTCTACTCTGGACTGCACTGCACGCTCGCGGTTCTGCCGCAGATGCTGGCGCGGAAGGAGGGTTCGATCGCCAATGTCACTTCGATCGGCGGCCGGGTCGCAGTGCCCCATCTGCTGGCATATAGCGCCAGCAAGTTTGCCGCGGTGGGATTCTCCGAGGGCCTGGGAATGGAGTTGCGGTCGAAAGGCATTCGGGTGACGACGATCTGCCCGGGGCTGATGCGCACCGGCTCGCATCGCAATGCGTTTTTTACGGGTGACGCCTCGCGCGAGTATCGCTGGTTCAGCATGGCTGCCAATATGCCCGGAGCCTCGGCCTCGGCACGCCATGCAGCGCGGAAGATCGCGGACGGCATCGCGGTGGGATGCGCGGAGATCACGATTACGCCGCAAGCCCTGCTGGCGGCGCGTTTCGGCAATCTCTCGCCGGAGTTGAAACGGATGGTGATGCTGGCGATACACGCCGCCATGCCGGAGCCGGTGGAAGGACAATCGGAAACCTTGCGTGGCGAAGACGTTCGCGATCGCGAGCTCTTTCCGGCAAGCGTGATCGGTTCGTCGGCGGCGCGCCGGTATAACCAGGAGAGCGCATTCGTAGAACCTTGACCGCAGCCGGATCAAGCGGCAGCCAGCAGGATATTCTGGTATTTGCATAGGAGGCGCAATGTCCCGGATATCCAGGCTCGACCGCAGCGAAGTTTCTGCTGATCTTGCGGCGCTCTACGACAAGGCTTTCGCCCAGCGCGGAAATGTGCCCAACATGTTCCGCGTGATGGCGCACCGGCCGGAGATCTTCGCCACCATGCAGGCGCATTTTGGCGCCGTGCTCAACACCGGAACAGTCTCGACAAAACTTAAGGAACTGATCATCGTTCGCACCAGCCAGGTGAACGAGACGCCGTATTGCCTTGCCAGCCACACCATTCTGGCCAGGGGGCTGGGATGGAGCGACGATCAGCTTGCCCACCTGGGCGAGTGGCAAAAGCGCGAAGATTTCACCCCGGCCGAGAAGGCCGCGCTGCGGCTTGCCGAGACGGTTACGCGCGATGCCCACGCAGTGACCGATGAGCAATACGCGGAGCTGCGCAGCTTCTATTCCGAGGGCGAGATCGTGGAGCTGCTGTGCGCGATCGGGCTGTTCAACTACTTCAACCGGTTCAACAACGCTTTGAAGATGGAGCCGACTAAGCCGGGCGAGGGTGGATCCTTAGCGCCTGCGGAACAACCTGCCGCCTCAACCCGATAAACGACGCCAGACTGCGCTATTTCCATCGCGATCACACTCAGTGCGCAAAAAACGAAAATGGGAGTTCTTCTTTCTGATGAATCTGAAATTGCCCCCTGGCGACTTCCGCGCCTATCTGTTTGACTGCGACGGCACCATTGCCGACTCGATGCCGCTGCACTATAAGGCATGGAAGAAAGCGCTGGCCGAGTACGGCTGCACCTATGACGAAGATCTTTTCTACGCGTGGGGCGGCAAGCCGGTCCGCAAGATCATTGCCGACCTGAATGAAATGCACGGACTGAACATGCCCGTCGATACTCTCGCCGCGATCAAGGAAAGCTACTATCATGCGCAGTTGCCGGAGCTGAAGGGGATTCCGGAGGTGCTGGAGCACATCGAGGCGCAGCATGGGCGCATTCCATTCGCGGTGGTCTCGGGAAGCCGGCGTGCGTCGGTGATTGGCTCGCTGACGGCACTTGGATTGCTGGATAAATTCGATGAGCTGGTTTGCGCCGAGGACTACAAGCACGGCAAGCCGGCGCCCGACGGATTTTTGCTGGCGGCAGAGAAACTGGGTGTGGCGCCCGCGCACTGCCTGGTCTTCGAAGATACGGAACTCGGCATAAAAGCTGCGACGGCTGCCGGAATGAAATCAGTGCTGGTGGTTCAAAAACGGGAAAATTGCGGAACCGAAGCCGGCGCCCGCACGTAAGCTCCACGCAGGAGGTCACCGTGGCTGGAACGAGTGTGTCCCGATCAAGTGTGTCGAGGGCCCCCGTTGATCACAGGCAGGAAATGCCGGCCGCTTCTTCGCGTGTCGATCTGCTTTCCCTGCTCGGCGTTGCCACGGTCTTCGCGGTATTCCACATCCTCACCAATGGCCGTTACGGTTTTCATCGCGACGAGTTGCAGTTCCTTTCCGATGCGCGCCATCTTGACTGGGGATATGTCTCGTACCCTCCTTTAACGCCGTTCATCGAACGCATCGGCTTGAGTTTGTTTGGTCTCTCGCTCGTTGGCCTGCGACTTTTCTCGGTCATCGGCCAGGCCATCGTCATTTTCGTTAGCGGACTCATTGCCCGCGACCTCGGGGGCAATCGGCTGGCTCAAGTCGCTACGGCGCTTTCAGTCGGTCTCTCTGGCCTGCCGCTGTTTGAAGCCACGGAATTCCAATACACCTCGTTTTCGTTTCTCTGGTGGGTGCTGGTCTGCTGGTTCACCATCCGCCTGCTGAAGACTGACAATCCCCGCTGGTGGCTGGCGATCGGAGCGGCTATTGGTTTAGGGCTTCTGACAAAGTACTCCGTGGTCTTCTTCGTCGCCGGCCTGCTGGTGGGACTCGCCTTCACTCGTGCCCGCCGCTATTTTGCCGGCCCATGGTTCTGGGGTGGCGTGGCCATTGCGCTGGTGCTTTTTCTGCCCAATATCCTCTGGCTTGTCCACCACGATTTCATCTCGTATCGCTTCCTCCAGCACATCCACGCGCGCGACGTCAGTGAAGGGCGCGCTGAAGGTTACTGGAAATATCAGTTTCTCCTCGACGTGAATCCATTCGCAACGCCGCTATGGATTGTCGGCCTGATCGCCTTTCTTCTCGACAGCCGTTACCGCGTGGTTGCGTGGATGTATCTCTTCCCTGTTTTGTTCTTCTGGATCGATAAGGGCCGCTTCTATTACGTTGCCGAAGCCTATCCCGTTCTGCTCGCCGTGGGCGCGGTCGTGATTGTGCGCTGGCTTTCCGCGCGTCCAGCTTGGGCCCGTCGCGCAGTTGCGAGTGCCTATTTGATCGGCCTGTTTGTATTTGGCGCTTACGCTGCGGCCACGGTGGTCCCCATCGCCTCCTCAGGCCCGCTGCGCGAATACGCCCTCAAGAACAACGGCGACCTGCGCGAAGAGTTTGGGTGGGACGAACTGGTGCGAACTGTCGCGTCGATTCGCGATTCCCTGCCGCCCGAGCAGCGCGAGCACCTCGGAATCACCACCGGCAACTACGGCGAATACGGCGCCATTGAGATCCTCGGGCGGGCATACGGCTTGCCTGCGCCGATCGGCACCACCAACTCCGAATGGCTGCGCGGCTACCCCACGCCGGCGCCCACCACGCTCATCGTCCTTGGCCTCAGCGCAGAGCAGGCAAACTCCATCTTCACTGGCTGCCGTTGGGCCGGCCACAATGGCAACTCGCTTGGCATTCAGAACGAAGAAAGCCGGGATCACCCTGACATTTTCGTTTGCGGACCGCCGCGCGTGCCCATGCCGGTGCTCTGGAATGAACACCGGGACTTCGGATGAGGACGCCGGATCATCGCGCTGGGCGACGGCATATACTGGCTTCCGAAGTCCCAGGGGCTCATCATGAAAGCGATTTCTGCAGCGGTGATGCTGTTCTGTGTATGCATCGCCGCACTTCCTGCTTTGGCCAAAGTCAAAATCGAAAAAGTCAATTTCGAGTTTGCGGACCATCAGCGAGTCATGTACCTGATCGTGCCCGACAAAGCCGAGCCGATGCCGGTGATAGTGGCGCTGCACGGCTCTGGGCGCAATGGCGAAATCATGGCCCAGCCATGGAAAGACCTTGCAACGCGAGAAGGGTTTATCGTCGCGGCGCCCGATGCCTTCGATCCACAGTCATGGGGATCAGTCATGGATTCGCCGGAGTTTTTTCGGGCAGTCGTGGACCAGGTGAAGAAGATTCACGCGATCGACGACGCACGGATCTATCTTTTCGGTCACTCGGCAGGTGCGGCATACGTCCTGTTCCTGGCCGTCATGGATTCGGACCTGTTCGCCTCGGCCGCATTGCACGCAGGCGCGCTGCAAGCCAATCCTGAAGGCCTGTTCGCGCAGGCCGAGCGCAAGATGCCGATAGCGATCTGGGTCGGCGATCGTGACCCCAACTTCCCTGTAGAGACAGTTGAGGCAACAAGGCGGCTCTATGCGGAGAACGGATATCAGATCAAGCTGGCCGTCATACCCAATCACGATCACAACTACTACGTGATCTCTGACGAGGTGAACAGGAAGGTGTGGGATTTCCTGAAGAGCACGCGCATGCCGCCTGCACAGCCAGAAGCAACGCCCGCCCCTCAATAAGTACTCAGTACAGCAGCACAGCAATTCGGTAAGCGGTAAACGTGGTGTCGGAACTGTGCAGGTCGCAACTGCCGACAGCCGCTTCCCGGAATTGGCCGGATGCGAGCTTGTCAACGAGCGGTTTGGGCAGATGGCTCAGATCCGAGTCGCGCCAGCGCATGACGAAGGTCGGCTGATTCGGCGCTCTGGATGGGGGAAGACCGCTATCCATTTCGCAGGCAAGGCGAGCAAAGGAGTGTTCGGGGAGAATCTTCACGCCGCTTGGCTGAATGAGGCCTGCCACCTGTGCCTCAACCTGCTCAGTCGATAGCGCCGCAACAGCGTGGGAGAAATCGGCAGTGGCATAAAGGACTCCTCGACTCGCGATGACGGCGACCCCGACACGATTGACCCCGGGATTCAACATGTTTTCGCGATGCCCCTTTGAGTGCATCCACTCGTCGTGAATCGCTTCGGGCGTAGGTCCGATGGCGATGTTCTCTTCGATCAGGTCGAAGTGCGCCCCGGCAAACCCGGCACGCTCAGTCAGACTCAACTCGCCCGGGTAGATGTGCGCGATGGGTCCCTGGGTAACCATGAGCAGGGTATGCTTGCGCGCTGCTTCTGCCAGGGCGCTGTCCCAACGGAGCGGCGGTGCGCCGGCTTCTGCGCGTGCACGATTCGCAAGCGCCATCAACTGCTCGGCTTCAGGCCGCAAGGCCTGCTGGTCTTGCGCGAGTACGGGCGACGCCGCAACGCAAAGCAAAAAAGCCGCCAGGAAGAGTGCGAGATGTTGGCCGAATGTATTCACGTCTACTTAGTCCGAGATTTACGGCGATGGTTTGGGTTGGTTATTACCGAAGCCGTCGCGCGGTCCGATCCAGATGAACAGAAGGATGGCCGGCAATCGCGACGACGCTGGTGAGCAGGAAGAACCGTACCCAGCCGATCTTCTCTGACAACACTCCGCCTGAGGAGGCCACCACGGTGCGGCCAAGCGAAGCGAGCGAGGACAGCAGCGCGTACTGAGTCGCCGTAAAAGCCGGCGAGCATAGACTGGAAAGATAGGTCACCAACGCGGTCCCGGCCATTGCACCCGTGAGATTTTCGGCAGTGACGCATAAAGCAAGGTAGCCGATCCGATGCCCGTCTACGGCCTGCAGAACAAAAAACAGGTTCCCGACTGACTGCAAAATACCGCAAAGAATCAGCGAGCGGCGGATTCCGAACCTGGTCGTCACGACACCGCCCAATCAGAGCCCCTGTCACAATCGAGAAAAATCCGAATATCTTCGAAGCGGCGGCGATCTCAGGGAGCGAAAATCCCAGCGATATATAGAGCGGCGTTGACATCACTCCCGCCATTGCCTCGCCCAGCTTGTATCCGAAAATGGCGATCAGGATGACGGGCCAAAGCGGCCGATGCATGAAATCGCGAAAGGGACCGATCACGGCGGTCGAAAACGCGTGGCGAATCGCATGCCATCCCGATCCCGCAGCATGTGAAGTTTCCGCCGAGACCTTCGGTTCCGGGCCCAGCAAAAACACCAGTAAGTCCCACACCGAGCAGCGCAGCCATTGTGGCATAGGCCGCGAACCACCCTGCGTACGCTGCGATCAACAGGCCGCCTGCCCCGGAAACCAGCATGCCGATCCGGTAGCCGGACTGAATCATGGCTGCTCCGGGAGCCTGCTGATCGCGGTTCAGGCTCTCCACCCGCCAGGCATCGATCACGATATCCTGGCTCGCCGATAGAAATGCGACAAGCACCGCGAAGGCGGCCATCAGAGGCAAGTTGTGCTTTGGATTGCACAATCCCAGACCGAGAATTGCGCCGATCAGAAGGATCTGGATGGTGATTCCCCAACCGCGCCGTCGTCCCAAAGGCAGTGGCGGAGGTACGCGATCCATCAGCGGCGCCCACAGAAACTTGAATGCGTAGGGCGTGCCAACCAGGGCGAAGGTGCCGATCGCTGCGCGCCGCACGCCGCCTGTCGCAAGCCACGCCGAAAGAGTTGAGTAAGTCAGCAGGAGCGGCAAGCCGCTGGCGAATCCGAGTGCAAGCACCTGCAGCACGCGCGGTTCAGTATAGGCTGCGACCGCGTGCCGCCAGTTTGTTCGAGCGTGTCCTTCGTTGATTCGGGGTAATTCCTTCATCTCGGTTTTCGGGTATCCTGAGTCAGCCTCTTGCACTACTTCAGCTTCTTGAATAAATGATCGCAAGAAGCAATCTTAGAGTAGCGTCGGCCAAGCACAAGTGAAAGAGCCAACAGAGTCAACGTAACACGAACGGCTTCACCTGCTGCCGGCCCATCCGCGCCCGGAAATGTGGTTGTGAGAAAGCTATGGTCATCCTGAAAAAAGGCGATTGCGAGCATTGCGGACGCTTCTATCGCTACTCGCTGTGGCATTCCGGTTTCGGCGATAACTCTTACGCCTATTGCGACGAGTGCGGCGTGCTGGCGCTCGTCAACTACGCGAATCCCCATGTCGCCGGATTCCCACCGCCATCGACCCAATATGCGGAGATTGACGAATCATGGGAGCCATTCCTAAAACCATGTGCCTGTGGCGGACGATTCCGCAAAGGCCAGTCGCCGCGCTGCCCTTTCTGCAACGAAAAGCTTTCGCCTACGCACGCTGCTGAGCACATCGAAGCGCAGGCGCACGGAGCGGGAAGAGGTTGGCACTGGCAGAACAACTGGACCGGGGTCTACAGCCTGGCGATCGATGATCCACACAACCCCGGAGCGCTTCTCCAGGTGATCGATCCAGTTATCGCACCCGAAATCCGAAGGGCAAAGTCGAAGAGTCGCTGGTCGCTTCTGTTCAGCTTTGGTAAATGAAAATAGGCGTCGTCAGCGATACGCACGGCCTGCTGCGGCCCGAGGTCATTCCGGGACTCGCCGGTGTCGAACAAATCCTGCATCTCGGCGACGTGGGCGATCCCGCGATTCTGAAATCGCTCGGCAATGTCGCGCCGGTTACGGCGATTCGCGGCAATATCGATCGCAGCGGTCCATGCAGCCGTCTTCCTGAGACCGAAGTGCTGCTTCTCGAAGGCCATTACATCTACATGCTTCACGACCTGCACACTCTGCATCTGGATCCGGCCGCGGCAAAGTTCTCGGTGGTGCTCTATGGACACTCGCATCAGCCCGGCATCCGGCGGCACAAGGGCGTGCTCTATTTCAATCCCGGCTCATGCGGTCCGCGGCGTTTCCAGCTGCCGGTCACAATCGGTCTGATGACCATTGAACCGGAAGCGGAACCACAGGCGCAGATCGTTCACCTCACCATTCAATAGCGCAGATCGCGCTCGGAGCGCCGATCGCCTTTTGTCCGGAATCGCGAGACGCCCACGTAGAACGTATTCGCATCCGTGCCCGGATTGTGCATGCTGATATTGGCATTAGAGAGGTGCTGGTAGCGATAGCCAATCGTGATGGCCTGGTTCTTGTGGTGGAAGAGGTTGATGCCGGCGCCGTAGTCCACGGTGTACATGTACTGCGACCCCTGCGGGCTCAAGACGACATTGCTGAAGTAGATGAAGCCGCCATCGCCGGAGATAAAAGGCTGAACGCGGTGCAAGGGAAGAAAGTCCATCTGGAAGCCCACCGGACTGATCCCACTGCCGTATGCCCGCGTGCGCTGGTTGTACGGAGTACCGGAAGGTGTGGTGTTCGGGGTCGGCCAGTCCAGCATGGCGAGTGCAGTCAGCTCCGGCGAATAACGCATGGTCCACGACTCGTGGTGGCGATAGAACTCGTAGGAGTAGCGAAGGTCGACGGGCATGTATTTCACGCCGCCCGCATAGCCCCAGACGTGGCCGCTGATGAGCGACATGCCCCACCATGCGCCAAATTCGTGCCGGCCGCCCGGGCCCTGCCAGTCCGGTGGTGCCGGCTCGGACGCGGGCGCTACGGTGGCGAGATACGCCTCCGCTCCGCTATCTGGATGCCTGGAGGCGTACCGCATGGCTTCCGCGGTAGAGGCGGAAACACCCTCTCCTGGGTCGCTCCAGAAGCTGTTGGCCTTCACGATGCGCGAGTCGCGATACCACGGCGGACGGAAGCGCAGGATATTTGCGAATCCTCGGGCAGGCGTCAGGAAGTTATACATGGTCAGCAGGATCGGATTTCGACTCTTTGCCTCGAGTTTCGTGACCACGTGCTTGTCGAGATAGTCCTCTGCGATCGTCCATCCAAAGCCCCCCACGGGCGTTGTCACCAGTTCCACCCAGCCGGTCTCGTTGGTAAGCACGCCATGGTCGTAAAAGAAGTGATCGCCGTTGTGGCCGATGCTGGCTTCGCCGAGCGGACCCAGCTTCCACTCGAAGCTGTAGACCGTGGACCACGCCAGGGCCCATAAGCGGCTATGCCAATAGGCGCTGTCGTTCTGGTATTCCAGCGTCATCCCCTTGGGATCGTTCTGGATCCAGATGCTGTTGGTGATCGCGCCCATCATGGGATGCCCGACGTAGTCATCGAGCACGGGATTGTTATCGGCCCAACGGTCCCATCGCCACTCGTCCACCGACGCGATATAGCGGTCCCACCATTTGCCATGCAGGGTTTCCCAGCGATACCAATAGCCGGTGTAAATATTGCCCGAATTCTCAAACGCATTGAAGAGCGCGGACTCAAGCAGCATCGGCCCCCAGTGCATGCGGCACTCGCGAGCACGGGTTTCGTCGGTGGGGCAGTCTGCCAGCGGGACGTAGCCGCCGCGGCTTGTCGGCTGGACTGCAGGATCAAACCGGATCTCCGTCGATCCACTCCAGCGTGCGAAGTCGAAAGCCGGTGCGTCGGCAATTTGCGGGCTGGCCGTGTCGCCCAATGGGGCGGGGGGCGCCGCCAAACCGGGAGACGGCAGCAATGCGCCGGCCTGTTGTCGAAGCGGGGATGGTGCATCTGGGAGAGATGCACCACTCGACTCGGCGCCCGCCCCGGAGTCAGAAACGCGGGTTCCGCTGCCCACTGGTTCATCCTGAGCGGTTTGAGCGAACACCCGTTGCATGCCGACAAGAATTAAAAGGACAAACAGGACGACGGGGAGCACCCTGTGCGTCTGACTTTTCCGGGCATCCATTGCGTTGCCGCAATCGCCACCCCAATTGCATGATCTGGCCATGGCGATGGCACCCTGCGCAATTTTGCGGTGCGACCTCCCGTAACTGAGGATCATTCAGCTTGCAAGCCTCCCGCTCGATTTGTCTTTTTGGGTCATTAGGGGGCAGAATGCCGTACGCAGCAGCAGAGAGGCTAATTGATTGGACATGCCGACTGTCCACAGCTTTCTTCCAAGCCAAGATATGGCGTACCCGGAGTATCAAGTGAGCGTTTTCCCGACTGATGTAAATGCTCGATGTAGTTGGATGCAGGTTTTGGCGGATTGCCTGCCCGAAAAGACCAGGGAAGAATTACGGAAGGTCCATAGTAATGAAAGGCCCGCGATCGCGTCGTCGCGATCGGCCCTCGCTCTGCTCGAAACGATGACTGCTCGGGCCTCTTCTTGAAGCGCTTTAGAATTGGCGGCTGTATTTCCTCACGTCGCGGATGCCCGCGCCGATTCCGAGCACGTGGTCGATGCGGCGCTGGAATGGATCGGCTGCGACGGCTTCGGGTTGAAGGCTCGTCTCTTCGGACTTCTGCTCGCCAGTGCTCTCCGCAGCCGGCGCCTGCTGTTCGAGCGACGGGCTCACGGCCGGGACATCCTGAGACGGCGCTTCCTCTTCGACGACCAGCGGCTTCAGCACGGCAACGAGTTTTTCAATGTGGTCTTTCCGACTGTGCAGTCTTTCCAGCGCTGCTTCGATCTCGGTAAGTTCTGAACCGGCAGACTCAAATGCTACACGATAAATTTCTTCATGCTCTTCGGGTTTCATGCCTTCTCCAAACGTGCGCGTAGTCTAGCACGCACACACGCTGGAAAAGTAAGAGTCATTGGTAAGTTACCGCGACATAGGGGTGATGGAAAGCGTGCGGAATTGGCATGAAAATCGAAGTGAGATTTCTTGTCTCTGTGCTCAAGGAGATCCGTGAACAGGAAGATCGAGAAGCAAGGTTTCAAGCTGGGCTGCCGGCGTCAGAACCTCGTGCCGAACGTGAGCAGTGCTCCGCCTGCTGGCTTCGCACCACATGCTCACCGTCAAGCGTGGTGCGCAGCCAGCATTAGAACTGGCGGTTGAGTTTCCGGCCCATCCCGTGGCCGAGTGCACTGTCGAGACGACGCGCAAACGGGTCAGGTGAATTTCCGTTGCTTGCCTGATATTGGTAAGTTGGAACTTCGTCGGACGACTGGGACGCTTCGTTGGCGGCATCGGACGCGCTTTGCACAGCAGCTGCGGCAGCCGCCGCTTCCTCGGCGCCCAGGAGGGGTTTGAGGGCCATCACAACTTTCTCGATGCGCTCTTTGCGGGCTCGGAGGTCCTCGAATGCCCCGAGGATGTCCTTCAGTTCCGAGTTGGCCGAATCAAACGCAACGCGATAGACTTCACCATGAATTGGCTTCATAATTCGATCTCCAGAGCCGAATTTAGCATGATTTCCGACGCCCGGAAATAATTCCATCTGCAACTATCATGTTAGTCCCATCCCCAACAAAGATCAGCACATAGACACGATCAGGCGCTCTCCGCCCAGCGACGGGGAGCGCCTGTTTGGGTTGACCATTCCCGACTCGCCTTGAACCCGGAACGGTCCGTATTTTTGGGCCCTGAAAACGTCTGTTTCGTTGACCTGCGACCGATACTGCTTAGATGGGCGACAGAAGCCCTTCCGGCCTCTGCTGCCATCCCCATAGTGCGTCGTCGATGCGCTTCTGGAAGGGATCGGCGGAAGGCTGCCGGAAATAAGCAACCTGCTCCGGCGTCGCATCTTCCATGACATGCACCGGTTCGGGAACCTGCTCGTTAACCACTGGAGCGGGAGCTGGTTCGGACTTCGTGACTTCCATGCCCGGTCCGGAGACCTGCATGAACGTGAATTGGGGCTCGGCGGCCTCGGCAGCCGGTTCAATCTCGGGAGCGGTAAAAGCTGCACTCGACTCGACAGTTGGGGTCTCAGCCTGAAGGCCGATGAAAGGCTTCAGCGCCTCGACGACTTTTTCAATCTGTTCCTTCTTTGCTTTAAGCGCTTCAAACTGCGTGACAATGTCGCGGAGTTCGGCGGTTGCTTCGTCCAGTGCGAATCGATATGTTTCTTGTCTCATAGTCAACCCTTGGTTGAAGTGTGTACCACCACAGTGTTACTAAACAAGCAGTAAGTAACTCTTGTACGAATTACTCATGTAACGTAAGTAACATACGACATTTCCCTTTTGTGTCAAAGACTGTCCGAAATCGGGACTTTCGTGTATCCAAGGAGGCTGGCGAAGAAGACGGAAATGGGTGAAATTTCGAAGGTTGCACCTGATTCTCTGGCCCGGATCGCCCTCAATGGCCCTGGCTCGACGCAGGACGCAGCAGGGTTGAGATCTGGTCAGGAGCGATCAGGCGGAAGTCCCGGCTGAGGCTCCATGCCTGCCCGGAGCGATAATGGCTACGCGGCAACGGCCAATCCAGGGGTACCGCCATGGCGATTGTTCGAAATTGCAGTTCGTGCGGAAAGCGCAATCGAGTTCCGGCCAGGCACCTGTCCGACAAGGGGCGATGCGGATCCTGCAAGTCCCCGCTTCCGCCACTGGCTGAGCCCCTTGAAGTCGACGCGCTCGACTTCGACGAGATCGTCCGCGAGAGCAAGGTCCCGGTGCTGGTCGATTTCTGGGCGGCGTGGTGCGGTCCTTGCCGGGCGGCGGCGCCGCACGTTGCGCAGACGGCAGGGGACATGGCAGGCCGGGCAATCGTCCTGAAGGTGAATACGGAGCGGAGTCAGGATCTTGCGGCGCGCTACAACGTGCGCAGTATCCCGAACTTCGCTGTTTTTGCTCACGGAGAATTGCAGTTCCAGCAGCCAGGACTGGTGGACGCGGACACCATGAAGGGATGGCTGGCACAAGCGGCAGAGTGATATCGGTTTTGATCCTTCCGCCACTGCGCAACCGATCGGTTGCGATTGCCCCATTCAGTGACAAGAGATCAGCTCGGCCGTGGAGCTGCGGGCCGCGGCTTCTCGATCTGGTCTACGCAAATTCTGGCGATGCGACGGCCGTCCATCTCGACGACGGTCAGGCGGCGGCCCTCGAAGTCGACGCTTTCGCCGGTTTTCGGGATGTGCCCAGGCGCGTGAGCACGAAGCCGGCTAGGGTTTCCACGCCACCGTCGCGCGGCAGGCTCCATTGCATCTGGGTCTCAAGGTCGCGCAGGTTGGCGCCGCCGTCCAGCAGCAGCGCTGCCCCGTGCATTGCGAGCGACGGGCGCGCGGGATCATCGAATTCATCTTCGAGCTCGCCGGTGAGTTGCTCGATGGCATCCTCGGCGGTGACCAGGCCCACTGTCGAACCGTATTCGTCGACGACGATCGCCACCTGCCGGCGACGCTGCTGGAAGTCGCGAACAGCGCGAGGGCTGATTTCGTCTCAGGTACCACGAGCACGTCGCGCATGACCTGGCGAGCCTGAGTTCCACGAAGGGCAGGGCAAGTTGCGGGCTCGGCGGGCCGCGCCCGACCCTCGCGGAGGATGGCTGTCTGCGTCGGGCGCGCTGAGACTTGGGGCGGAAAAACATCAGCCGCGAAAGGTCTTTGGAATAGACGACGCCGACGATGTGCTCGGGGCCGCGGGTTTCGTCGTAGACGGGAACGCGCGAGTTCATGTGCTCAATGACCTGCGCGCTGGCCTCTTCAATCGGCATGTTCGAGGGCAGCGAGAAGATCTGCTGGCGCGGCGTCATGATTTCGCGCACGGGCACATCGTCGAGCTCGATGGCGCGATGGATGAGCGTCTCCTGGAAGCGCGGGAGCAGGCCAAGGCGGCGGGCGGCGGTGGTGATCAGCTTGAGTTCCTCGGGTGAGTGGACGGCGGCGCGCTCGGTCATGGGGATGTCGAAGCCGCGCAGGATGATGGCCGCCGAGCCCTTGAGAAGGCGCACCGCCGGCCGCGCCAGTCGCATGAAGAGGAGCATGGGAGGCGCGACAGCGACGGCCAGCGCCTCAGCGCGGCGAAGGGCGAGCGACTTGGGAACCAGCTCGCCGACGGTGACATGGAAATAGGTGATGATCGCGAAGCCGAGCGCAACCGCGGTCGCCGCAGTCACGTGAGCGTACATCTGGGCGTGGGCCAGCGGATGCGGCAGCAGATCAATCCAGCCGAGCACGATACCGGCGGCGAGCGGTTCGCCGATCCAGCCGATGGCCAGCGAGCAGAGGGTGACGCCGAGCTGGACGGCGGGAAGAAAGTAGTCGAGATCCTGCTGCAGGCGGCGAACGGCGCGGGCGCCCGGAACCTCGGCGGCGAGCATCTGCTCGATGCGCGTGTCGCGGATGCTGACCATGGCGAATTCTGCGGCCACAAAAAAGGCGTTGGCCAGGATCAGCATGGCGACAGCGACAACCTGGAGAAGCGGAAGACCGTGCATCTCGGTTGTGAGGATAGCATTCAGCGGGGGTTGGGCCTCACCGCCGCGCAATCCGCGTTGTTCTTCTGTCCCTCTATTTCTGATTTTGATGCTCACCAATCGCAAGTGAGCCTCGTCACAGCCGTGGCTGGAACAAACCTTGCGGACCGTACGTATCTGCTTGCGATGGGCAGCGAACCCCAAACGGAGTTCGACTGTTCAGCGTGTCGTTCACTGGCACGGGAATTCGCTTCTACCTGTTGCAGGGCTTTCATTCTTTCGGGCGGGCGATCGGGCTCGCATTCATCTGGTTTTCATCGTTAAGGAGCGTAGGCTCCTTTTGCTCCCGGGAGGTACGCCATGGCTTCATCGCGAAAAAGCAAAAAGATATGGATCTGGGTTGGTTCCGTTGTGCTGCTGGTGATTGTCGTCATTGGCGTTGGCGCGGCCCGGCTGGTGCGAACGGCAAATATCGATCCGAATCGGATCGCCAAGGTGCAGCGCGGCGACGTGGCGCGATCGGTGGTGGCGACGGGAAAGATTCAGCCCATTACCAAGGTCGAAGTCAAGAGCAAGGCATCGGGCATCGTGGAGAAGCTATATGTCGACATCAATAACAAGGTCCACAAGGGCCAGCAGCTGGCGCAGCTCGACCAGCAGGAGATTCAGGCGCAGGTTGAAGCGCAGCGTGCGCAGCTGGCCGCCGCCGAGGCCAATGTGGCCACCTACGAAGCCAACATCGAGCAGGACAAGGTGAACGCCGCGGCGCCGGACCTGCCGATGTACAAGGCTACGCTCGACCGCAACCTGGAGATGCAGAAGGAAGGCATCGTGAGCCGGCAGGCGCTGGACGACGCCAACAAGGACTATCTGGCGGCGCTGACACGGCGCGATTCGTCCAAGGCGCAGATCGGCGTGGATACGGCCAAGCTGAAGCAGGCGCGGGCGCAGGTGCAGCAGAGCCAGGCCAGCCTGAAGCAGCTTGAAGAGCAGCTCGAGCTACACCACGATTGTGGCGCCGATGGATGGCGTGATTCTGTCGCGCGACGTGGAGATGGGCGACGCGGTGAGTTCCATCCTGGTGCTGGGCTCGACGGCCACGCTGGTGATGACCGAGGGCGACGTCAACGAGGTCTACGTGCAGGGCAAGGTGGACGAGGCCGACATTGCGCACGTCTACATGGGCCAGCCGGCGCGCATCAAGGTGGAGAGCTTTCGCGACCGCGTCTTCAACGGCAAGGTGACCAAGATCGCTCCGATGGGCGTGGAGAAGGACAACGTGACCACCTTCGAGGTGCGCGTCTCCATCAACAATCCCGGCGGCGAACTGAAGGCCAACATGACGGCCAACGCGGAGATCCTGCTGGACGAGCACAAGGGCGTGCTGATGGTGCCGGAGAATGCGGTGATCTACGACGCGCAGAAGAATGCGTCGGTGCAGGTTCCCGACAAGAGCCAGAAGGACGGCACGCGCAAGGTTGCCGTCACGGTCGGCCTCTCGAACGGCTCCGTGACCGAGATTGTGAGCGGGCTGAAAGAAGGCGACCAGGTGGTGCTGCAGCAGTAGGCCAGTTGCCAGTTCTCAGTGGTCAGTTCTCGGTTGCGAGTTCGTAGTTCTTGGTTCGCAGTTCGTAGACAGACAAAACAAATTGGAAAATCACGTTAACAAGTCTGCTTGTCAATCGTCATCCCTTTAGCAGGTAGGTGGAAGTTTACGACAGTTTCTATGAACAGTTGACAGCCCGAATGGTGAATGAGCACCGTTCACTGTCCACTGCTCACTGCTCACTGTCCACTGCTCACTGCCCACTGCTCGCCGTCCACTGTTCAAGTTGTTCGGCGGCGCACAAGGGTGTTCGCAAATGGACAGCGGACGAAGAAAGAGCGCGAAGAAGGTAAGCGGCCCATTGAAGAATCCAATGAAGTTGCAGCGGGTTCTGTCTTTGGCAATGCGCATGCTCAATTCCGTGGGTGTCGAGGTTTAGTTTCGGGCTCCCTCCCCCAGATCAAACGTGAAGTGATTTGAAAAAAACAACAAAAAGGTCGCGGAGACAACTCGGGAACCAATGAATTGATGCTGACTTCCGATCCACGGCCAGGGAACTGCATTTGAATCGAGGAACATGATGAAGCATCTTGCATTAGCAGCGGCAATTCTGGCCTTCGCCGCAATTCCGGCACTGGCCAACGAGGCTACATTCGAGCGCAACCTGACAGTCAACGGTCATGTGGAATTGGCGGTGTCGACTGGTTCAGGGCATATCCACATTACGCACGGATCGGGTGATCGCGTGCACATCGTCGGACACGTGAAATCGGGCTGGGGTGGCGAAGAACAGCGCGTGCAGGAGATCGCGAAAAATCCACCGGTTGAGCAAACCGGAAACATTATCCGCATCGGGCAGCGGCACGAGAACTACCACAACATCACCATCGATTACGACATCGAAGCGCCCGCCAACTCGTTCCTCGAAGCCAACTCAGGCTCCGGCGACATCACGGACGATGGCGTGGGCGAGAATGCGAAGCTGGGCACCGGTTCCGGCGGCATACATGCCTCGGGATTGCAGGGCGGCTTCGTCGTCAACACCGGATCGGGCAACATCTACGCCGAGCAGGTTGGCCAGGGCGATGTGAAGGCCCAGACCGGCTCGGGCAGTATCGAGTTGAAGAATCTGCATGGCAGCCTGCATGCGGGCACCGGTTCGGGCAACATGAAGGTTGCAGGTACACCCGACCTCCGACTGGAAGCTCGAAACCGGTTCGGGCACCATCGAGTTCTGGGCGGGCAACGCAGGCTTTACGCTCGATGCCTCGACCGGATCGGGATCAGTTCACACCGACCAGGAGATGGCGGTGCAGGGATCATTTGACAAGCACCACATTACCGGCAAAGTGCACGGCGGCGGACCAACAGTCCGGGCCGAAACTGGATCGGGCGACATTCGGGTACATGAGTAAAGTTGTTGCGGCCGCGTCTAGGTGGATCGGCTGCGTGGCGTAAACAAGATCGGAATCCCCGCCGGCGGGTTCATGCCGGTGGGCACTAGTTCGTTCCTCAGGCGAGGCCTTAAGTGTCATCACGACCGCGATGGCATTGTTTTAGCCTCCTGGGAGGCCTCGCCTGCCTTTTTTCCCTTCCCCAATCTTTCTGTCCGATCCGCCCCTTAACCATCACTTGATGAAGTAAAACGGGTCAGGGTATTTGACACTGTACTCGGCTTGCGGCGTTCCGCGCAGATCGCTCCACTGGTCGCCGACGTTCAGGATGATCCGGTATCCGGCAGCAACGATCTTTGCGCGTTCAGCAGATTTGAAGGCGAGGGCTGTTTCGCCTTTTTCTTCCGGGCTGCGCATGATGAGTTGCTGCCAGTCGTGAACGCCCGCAAGTCGGAGATTCGCCTCGGTTGATGCGCGTTGCGACTCAGCGCGGCCGGTGAGGAAGAAGACCCTGACGCCGAGGCGCCGCGCTTCCTTGTAGATGCGGAGTGTGCCGGGGATCGCAGGCGCCTGGGCAGATGCCACCCACGCGTTGAAGTCTTTGCTGTCGTATTCGAAATTGGCGGCATCCATCTCGCTCCAGTTCGAGAGCGTGGTTTCGTCGATGTCGAGGACGACAGCGAATTTCTCGCCGGTGCCAGTGTGCGCGGCGCGCCTGTCAAGGAAAGCGATGGCGCGATCGGCCTCGAGATCCAGGTCTTTCGCATAGCAGCCGCACGTGCAGGTGCAGGCGTGGTACTGGCGCAATTCCGCCTTGAGAGCGTTTACGCGATCTAGGAGCGGGCCAAGGTTGGAGATGCTCTCGCTGGACGCGACGGGCGCGATTTGCGGTTGCTGCGCGAGCACGACTGGAATCGTAAAAACGAGAAGCAACCAGAAAAAGTGAGCGATACGGCCGAGTTTCATCGAGTTGTTTTCCTTCTTTCTCCGTGAAGAAGCATTTTCGCATCGGAACGAACATTTCTGCGGTCGGCGGTGTCTGAATTAAGACAGAGCACTCATGCCTGAGGATTCCAACGACGAGGTTGCGCTGCTGGCAAAGAATCTGCAGCGCTTGTGGCCGCATCGGGAGCATGAGTCGGGCGTGCTTCGGACGTTAATGTGCGCGCTGGGGATGCATCTGTGGCTGCAACTGGATTTGAGTGGCATCGCGCCGCGACGGGCAGTGAAGTTTTGTTTGTGGTGTTCGTGCGTAGAGATTGATGGGCGAGTTTACCGATAAGCGACGGCGATTCCACCGGGGCTGAAGCCTCTCCGTTTATTAACTTGGAGTTCATGGGACTGAACATGCTGCGGAAAAATTCAGCCGAAGCGAGTTTTGTGTCAGGGCACGACTTTTACTGCTTGCTGAAAAAACCGATGAAACCGAAGTTTTGTAACAAGGGCATGCGGGGACCCTCTGGGTGAGCCAGGCCATAAACGCAACAAAATGAGTATGGGCTTTTAGCCCCTGAGGCACGCCCTTTCGAACGAGAGAAGTTCTAAGCTGATTTTTTTCACCAAACTGTTTAGTCGTGCCGCAAATGCTCCATAAGCGACGCGGGCTTCAGCCCCCGAGGGATGGCTTTCCGCTCAGTTCACCGGTTATTCTCCGTTTTTTAAAATGCTGCCTGAAATCCGGCAGATTTGACGGCGCCAACCGCAATTACTTTTTTCCGCGAATAGCGCGAACTCCGGGACCGCGACGTATATTGCGTTCTGGTCCCCATTACACTGGAAATATGATTCGGGTTCTACGTCCTCTGCCGGTGGATCAACTGAAGCTGCTGGTGTTTGATCTGGATGGCACGCTGATCGATTCGGCGCAGGATCTCTGCAACAGTGTGAATGCGACCCTGGAGAAGTTCGGGCGGCCGCGCCTTTCCGACGAGATTATCGCGAGCTACATCGGCAATGGCGTGGTTGTGCTGGTGCGGAAAGCATTTACCACCGATGACGGCCAGGAGCCCAGCGACGAGTTGCTCGTCGAAGCGCACAAGTTCTTCCTCGACTACTATCGCGAGCACAAACTGGACTTCACCTACGCCTACGAAGGCGTGCTGGAGGCGCTGGACGCGCTTCACAAGGTCCATGATCAGCGTCGATGCTCCGCGGCGCGCCATGGCCGTGCTGACCAACAAGCCGGTACGTCCGGCACGGGCCATCTGCGAGGCCCTGGGGTTGGCGCCCTACTTTTTGAATATCTACGGCGGCAACAGCTTTGCGACCAAAAAGCCCGATCCGGAGGGGTTGCTGGCGCTGATGAAGGAAGCTGGCGCAACGCCGGAAGAGACAGCCATGATCGGCGACAGCCAGGTGGACGTGATGACCGCGCGAAATGCCGGTGCGTGGTCCATTGGGTGCACATTTGGACTCGCTCCCGGAAGCCTCGAGGCGATTCCACCCGATGTGCTCGTCGATTCTCCAGCCGACTGGACAGCAGCGTTGAGTCCTGCGAAAATCGATTTATAAGGTCAGCCGTTCTTCCGATGGACCGCCAGTGAGCCGTGTCGTCGAGCACAGCGAAATGTTAGAGCGCGGTCTAATATCATCTCGCAGCGAACACCGCGCGAGAGGCACGCTGTCCACTTCCCCGGCACTCAACTGGCCACGAGTGCGCACATTTTTTTGAAGATGCACTCGCGTGGGAAGCACGGGATCGTTTGGCTTTGATCTTCGGTTGTTGGAGATTTCGCATGTGCGCTTTTCTGCCTTGGCTGTTTTGCTGTTGTCCCCCGCCGCATTCTTTGGACTGAATTCCTCAAACACCGCATCGAACCGGCGCCGGCTGCGACCGTGCAGGGTGTGGTTGCCGACCCGACGGGCGCGATTGTTCCCAACGCCGAAGTCGACCTGGTGGACGCCAACGGCGCCGTCGACGGCAACTACCAAGTCGGGCGGTGACGGCAACTTCCAGATGACCGCGCCGCACGCCGGCAGCTTCACGCTGGTGGTCTCCGAGCCGGGATTCGAAACGGTGCATCTCCCGTGACCGTCGAGGCCCGATGTGGTCCGGTGACTGCCCCGGTCGCGCACGTGATGGCTGCGCCGCTGCACATCGTGCTGCCGATTGCCGCGGTGGCGACCAGTGTACGCGTGAACGGCGATACCGATGAAGACCTGACCGCGCCGGATGCGAATCACGACTCCTCGGTGATGACCGCGAGGACCTGAAGGCGCTGCCCATCTTCGACAACGACTATGTCTCCGCGATGAGCGCGTTCCTCGACGACAGCGCGTCGGCGACCGGCGGATCGGGCCTGATGGTGGACGGCGTGGAGGCCAATCGCGTGACGGTCTCGGCCTCCGCCGTGCAGGAGGTGCGCATCAACCAGGACCCCTACTCGGCGCAGTACTACTGGCCGGGCCGCGGACAGATGGAGATCATCTACCAAGTCCGCCGCGGACAATTATCACGGCGCAGTTCAACTTTCTACTTCCGCGACTCGGCGCTGAATGCGCAGAACGCGCTGGCGCCGTCGAAGCCCTTCGAGCAGCGGCGCATCTACGAGGGCAGCGTGACGGGACCGATTCCTTGCGAAGAAGAGCAGCTTTCTGGTCCGTTCAATCGCGCCGAAGAAGATCTCGATTCGGTGGTGATGCGACCGTCGTTCCCACCACGGCCGATCCGGCGGGGCTTTCGACGCCAACGTGCCCGCGCCGACGCGCGACACCGAGTTCAGCGTGCGCGCCGCGCATCAGTTCGGCGACAAGTACTCGGCCTACGTGCAGTACAGCTATCAGGACTGGACGGCGCAGAACCAGGGCGTGGGCGGGCAGCGCTGGCCGCGGCGGGCTATAACAAGCGAGTACCACGAAGACGACTCTGTGGTGCACGTCGACTCGACGCTCTCGGCCGTGCTGCTGAACCAGGTTTCGCTCGTCGGCGAGCACTGACTTCAACCGCAACGCGCAACGTGGTCGAGGCGCCGCAGATCAGCGTGTGCCGGCGATTTTGTCGGCGGCTCGGCGCAGGCCGACTCGCTCGGCACCGAATACAACGTGCGCTTCACGACATGGTGACCTGGACGCGCGGCCGCCACACCTTCAAGTTTGGCGCGGGCATTCCGCACATGAGCCGCCGCGCCTACGACGACAACACCAACGCGCTCGGCACCTATACCTTTGGGCCCACGCTGGCGGCGGACGGCGTAACGGTGCTCGAGACGGCGCTGCAGAACTACGCGAACAACCTGCCCTCGGGATTCTCGCAGAACACCGGCGACGTCGCACTTCATCTATCACCAGCAGGAGATGGGCGCGTTCATCCAGGACCAGTTCAAGGTGAACGCACGGCTTTGCCATTACGCCCGGCCTGCGCTACGACTGGCAGAACTTTCTGGCCACCCGGCGGCTGGGCTTTTCGCCGCGCGTCTCGTTCGCGTGGGTGCTCGATCAGGAGTCGAAGACCGTGCTGCGCGGCGGCGGCGGCATTTACTACGACCGCTTCGGCTCGGTCCGCTGCTCGACCTGGTGCGCTATGAAAATGCGCGGCGGCGCTCGGTGGTGTCTTCGCTGAATCCCGCCGCGATGCCGCGACCGGATGCGTGCCCATCAGCCGATTGCATCGACGTCACCGCGCAGCCGCCATCCTGGCCGAGCTGGAGCCCAACGCGAAGATTCCCTACCAGATCCAGTACGGGCTCTCCATCGAGCGGCAACTGGGCGAGAAGGCCACCGGCATGGTCAGCGTCTACCAGACGCGCGGCATCGACGAGTTCCGCTCCGTCGACATCAACGCGCCCACGCCTGAGTCCGGCTACACCGCTGCGGCCCAATCCCGACTTACGGACGCATCCGCCAGATGCAGCCGGAGGGCTTCTTCGAGGGCAACGGGCTCGACATCTCCTACCGCGGCCGGCTCAACAAGTACTTCACCGGCTTCGGGCGCTACACCTGGTCGCACTACGAGTCGAATACCAACGGCATCGGCTGGTTTCCGCAGAACCAGTACGAGCCCAACGACGAGTGGTCGAACGCCAGCTTCGATCGGCGCAACCGGCTGGGCATGTACGCGATGTTCAATCCCAAGAGCCTGCTGCAACATTGCCGCCGGCATCTTTGCCAACACCGGCCCGCCGTGGACCATCACTACCGGCACCGACCTCTACGGCGACGCTCTTCAACACGCGGCCCGACGGCGTGGCGCGCAACACCGAGACAGCCCCCTCGTATGTCGACCTGGACCTGCGCTGGGGCCACGACTTCGCCATCACCCCCAACAAGGACGAAGATGCGCCGCGCGTGGGCTTCTCGGCCGGAGCCTTCAACCTGCTCAACCATCAGAACCCCTCGAGCATCGACACCGTCGATACCTCGCCGACCTTCGGCGAAGTCACCGCAGACAATCCGCCCCGCCGCCTCCAGCTGGGCATGCGCGTGGAATTCTGATCGAAGTCAGAGACGTTAATGCAGATGATAATCTTCGTGTACCCAATCGCCTGACCGAAACCGATCGGAAATGTATCCCTTCTCTTTCACCGTGCTTCGTACACCGCTCCGAACAACGGCCGCTTCCAAGGCATACAGGCGCAGCATTACTTCCTGAACTGAAAGAGTTTCTCCCCCTTGTGTTTCAGAACAACGGGGGTCCAGCGGCTTTCTTGATGGTCGTGATCCAAACCCGGAAATCTCCATCCGATCCCAGGGTTTCGCCTAGATCCTTTCGCAAATTGGCAAACATAATTGCGAACAGACTCATCTCATCCAGGTTCAGATCTTTGCTTGCGCCCTGGGGATTCGTTTTTGCCTCCATGTCCAGTGTTGCGCGATCGTTCGGTAGCAGTTTGTCCGGGGGTTGGGGGCCATCGGTACGGTTGACGCCGGTGGTTTGGCCGTAGTCGGCCCTGGTTGCCGCAAGGCTAAACAAGTAAGTCGGCTGAAGCTCGCTCATGAACATGTCCCTGTCGATGCACCAATCAAACTCGTCAGTCGTCTTCGAGCGGGTCGCATCGAGCCAGACCACCGCCTTCAGCTTGAAACACGGCGGCGCCAGTTTGTTATTCTTCCGCAAAACCACGCGGTAGTCGTCCGTCCATCCCATCGGCGCATAAAGCACCGCGACAGCGATGTGAGGATATTGCTGGCTCAACCTTCTGGTTCGGGTCCCATTGCGGCAAAATGTTCCGCATGCTCAGCCGGTCAATGACCGATCTTCCATTCGCGGCATTCGAGACACCATGCCCAATGGTCGCCATGAATCCCTCTTTTTTGAGCTTGCCCATGTTCGGGTTTTCGGCCGCCGGATTCGGGGCAACGTCGGCCGACGGTGCATCAGTCGCATTCGGGCTTGCTACGGGAGCGACCGAAGCGGCTGCCGGTGCTGGCGTGCGACTCATCATAGCCTTCATCACGGCATCGCTGGCCTTTGCCTTCTTCAGTCGAATCATATCGTCGGTGCTCAGGTCAAAGGTCTGTCCGCTCTTCTGGATTTTGGCAATAATCAGGTCGTCGGAGATCCCTGCGCCAATCAGCGAGATCACCCCGTCCACCGTCAATCCTGCCGACGATGCCGCCCCGGCCGAAGGAGACGCGGCGGTCCCAGCGGCACCGGTGGCGCCCGCAACGCCGGACGGTGTACCCGCCTGATACGCCTTCACTGCCTCTTCGGCGAGCGAAACAACCGAGGAGTCGGTGCTGATGGGGCGAACCGTGCCGCGCATGTACATCACAACAGGCAGCCCGTTCTGCGCCACCATAAAGAGCTGGCCCCGGAGCAGCCTGATCTCGAAGCTCTGCCCCTTGTAGACATAGGGAACAATCGTCAGGCCGGCCGGCATTCCCGGCTGAGCTGCCTGCGTTTGAGCATTCATACATGGAGAAAAGGGTGGAATGGATAGCCCGCACGCTAAGGCGCAGAGGAACGCACAACCGCCAAGAAATCTGCCCGTGATAGCCACGTTTCGACTCTCCAATTTAGGGTCTAGGAAAGGGGGAATTCCCTGGAAAGACACAGCCGGCCGTCACGCGAATCGGTTCTCAAGCACAACTGTGGCTTCATCGGGAGTTTAGCACGGGGTTTCTGCGGCTATCTTAAGTCCCCGGCCAAATATTGCAGGACCAGATAATGGATGCACACGGGCGCGTCGGAAGCATGTGTGCCACCGCAGCTGCGACGCATCAGGGTTGGTGTTTTTGCACGAAATGCCTGATCACCTTTCAAAGCTGCTGCGTTCGAAAACTCTAGCCGCCTCCATGCAGAGTCTACAGACGGCAGTAGTATTCTGATTTGCAGGTTAGGTGACCGATGGAGAGTTTCGATCCGTGGCGAGAAACGCCCCGAAGATTGATTGTCGTACTTCTGCTCTCGATCTTCCTTTTCTTCACAACGATTGGATTCGCCAACGACATCATGGCGATGGGTCGCCAGCAGTCGATTCACTTCGTCCTCGGAGTCGTTCTCTCCGGGCTCTTCGCAATTTCTACGCGGTCGGGGGCATCTCGCTTCGAAAAAAGTGGTGGATGGCCGTTCTGCCCATCTTCGCGTTGGAGTTCGTGGTGATGGGTTGGTTGGCGATCCGATTACCCTGATCGGCCACTGCCGGCTTTGATCACCGCCGCGGAACTGGGTCGCCTCCGCGTTCGACTCACCTTCGACAGCATCGCGACGATAGCCGCCGTCAGCCTCGGCTATACAGGCTTCTTCTATGTTTCGGTGAATGAAGCACGGCGATATGTGAAGACACGCACGCAAAATGCGCTGTTCGAGAGCGAGATGGCCGCCGCACGTCAGGTACAGCAAGTCATCCTGCCAAACCCGCACCAGTCGTTCCCTGGATTTGCAGTTGAGTCTGTATACAAGCCCGCGCGCGAGGTGGGAGGCGATTTCTTTCAGATCATGCCCATAGAAAACGGCGGCCTGTTTTTTATCATCGGTGACGTCGCCGGCAAGGGGCTACCGGCCGCCATGCTGGTGTCGCTGCTGATTGGATCGATTCGCGCGACTGCCGAATATACACACGACCCGGTCGTCCTGCTTGGCAAACTGCACGATCGGATCCTCGGACGTACTTCGAATGGATTTGCCACCGCGCTCGCGGCTTTCATCGCAGACGACGGAGTTGTCACCCTTGCCAACGCAGGGCACTTGTCGCCCTACCTCGACGGTCAGGAAATAGAACTCCCGGGGGCGCTGCCTCTGGGGCTCAACGGGGGCGGGACGTACGAAGCCACGAAAGTGCAATTGCGGCCAGGCAGTCGGCTGACATTCCTCTCGGACGGTGTTGTAGAAGCTCAGAACGAGAAAGGCGAATTGTTCGGATTCGATCGGGCAAAGGCAATCTCGAGACAACCAGCCGCAACGATCGTGGAGGCTGCGGTCCAACTCGGACAAACCGACGACATTACCGTTGTGACAATCCAGCGGCAGGCCCTGGGCTAGGATCGACCAGAAGCTTTCACCTGTCACGCATGATGGCCATTGGGTTCACACTCAATGAGCGGAACGCGGCAGGGGCGGCGGATATCAAGGCTCCAAGAGCAGGCAAAAGCAGCGCGAATAGCCAGGCTCGGAGTGGTGGCTGACCGATAAGACCCGCGCTGCTCAACAACACACGCTGGAGCGCGATGGAAAGCAGCGTTCCCGCGGCACATCCCACGAAGACAAGCCGTCCTGACTCAATAAGACTCTTGCACAAGATGCGCCATCCCCGAGCGCCAAACGCCAGGTGAAGGGCCAGAACCTTGCGACGCTCGTGGGAAACGTGGCTCTGTATGCTGAAAACCCCGATCATGCTGACCGCCAGCGCGGCCAGTGCAGACGCCAGTGCAATCAGTGTTGCGATCCGCAGTGGGGCAAACGCTGTCCGGGTCAACTGTGTATCGAGAGTCTTGATTTCAGCCGATGCTACGTCATTTCTGGGTACCGATTCGACTTTGGAGCGAAGTTCGGCCATCTTTTGGTCGTCTGCTTTGGATGCCCTGAGAACGAGCGTCATGCGAAGCGGGAGATCCTGCCAGGCAGGAATGAAAACCGTTGGTTCCGCATACTGCTGGAAAATCCCCAGGCTTTGAGACCGAACTACCCCGATGATTTCGGTTTGGTTGCCATATTGGTCGATGATTCCTGCGCCGAGCGGCTTGCCGCCGAAATAAAGATCTGCGGCTTCCTGATTGATCACTGCCACAAGCCGGCATTGATCGGGAGACTGTTCACGGGCTGGGAACCAGCGGCCGGTAACTAACGGGATGCCGAATGCCTGCAGATAACCACTCGAGACGAAGTTGACGTTGAGTTCGATAGCGCCCGATGACAGGGCGGCAGGGGCCTGAAAGTGGGCGCCCTTCATGGAAGGGTGCGTATTGGGATTCAGTGGATCGAAGTAAATAGTCGGACGGCGACTGCCAATATCCCCTGAGGCTCCGTTGACTACTCCGACGATCTCGACCGGGTTTCCAGCGGGATCGACGATCTTCTCGCCGACTGTCGCGAGGCCTGACAGAGCGTCGGCCGCCGCGCCATCCACAACGCCAACGCTGCACAATTGATCCCGCGCCTCGAACAGCCGTCCCGCGGTTGCCTCCTGCTCGGGGTGGCCTCCCTTGTCCCGCGGGAATTCGGCAATATTCAAGACAATCTCGTGCAAAGAATTTGACCTCGGCTGCATCCTGAAAGATTGCCAGATTGGTCGGCTTCCTGGAAGTTGGGTTGTCCATGCAACCGGCGCAACATTGGAGACAGACTTCACACTCTGTTCAACAGCTTTGAAGTAGTCTCCGCGGAAATCAAGCGGATGACGCTGTACAGTCACGAGAATTGAGTTTTCGAGCTTTTGTCCGATTCCGGTTTTAAGCGCATTGTGAAAACCCTCGAGGAGAAGAGTTGCAAATATGACCAGCGCACAACAGAGTGCGATCTCGAGAACGACCAGGGCGGACCTCAGCCTCACCACTCTTATCGAGGAGAAACTTTGCTCCCGCTGAAGAACCGTCCATGGGCGATCGGTTACCGCGGCGACGATTGGCATCATTCCGGCAAGCACGGTAATGCTGACGCAAACAATCGAGGACATTATGAGAGATGCGACCGGGGGCACGAAAATGAGGCGCTCAGCATCCTCTTCAAACAGGAGGCTTGGAATGACCCGCTTCGCGCCCATTGCAAGCAGCAGGCCAAGAACCCCGCCTGCCAACGCGATCACAACGCTGTCACTGAGCAGCTCCGCGCTCAATGCCCGCCGCGTCGCTCCGAGCGCGACACGAAGCGACGTCTCAGCTGAGCGCTCGAATGCTCTTCCCAGCAGCAGCGACGCGACATTGATGCAAGAGATCAGGAATACCGACCCTGCAATGAAATTGAGCAGGGTGACAATCGATGCCAATCCTCTCGCTGTTCCCGGCGCAGTGCCGCTGTACGGAATGACCTCAACGCCGTCTGATTTTTTCAACTGGGTGCGGATCTCGCGTTCCGCATCAGAGAGTGAAACGCCACGACGAAGACTCGCCAGAACCCACAGGTCACGGCGGTCATGGTCCGCGCCCTGGCCTACACCATCTTCAAACGGCATCCAGAGATCAATCGGGCGATCTCCATAGAGACCCTCCAGCGTTTTCGGCGCAACCTCGGTTATGGGAAGCTGCGCATTGTTTACAAGAATGTGGCGCGCAACTCCGCGGTTCTCGTCGCCGAATTCCGCCTCCCACTGGTGGTCGCTCAGAACAGCGCCGCCCTTTAATTTCAAGTTCAACGCTTCCGCCAAATCGGGCATAACGGAGGCGACTGTTACAGTTTCCGGGCGCCCATCAATCACGACGTCAAGCGGTGCGATTCGGAGCGCATCAACCCATGCGAATTCCGCACTGCTACCGCGAATCGCCTGATACTCGTTCTCCGAAAGTGGCCCGGCATCCGACAACCGGTCATGCGCAAAGATGGAAACAACTTGTTCGGGAGTTCCAACCGCAGACCTGGGATGAGCCAGCCCTGCGATGAATCCGCCGACAATCGAATTACTTCCAACCCCTATCGCAATTGTCACCACGAGGGCTAGAGCGATCCCCGGCGTGTTGGCGAACGCGCTGATCGAGTTCCGGATTCTGAACAAAGCTCTCAAAAGACATCTTTCTGACCAGGCAGGGTGAGGACACTTGTCCACAATACGGCAGCGATCCGATCACTGAAATGCACGTTTCAAGCCAATGACCTCGGAACAATCGAAAGGGGTTAACCCAACTATCAGGATCGTTTGCGGGAGGATTCGTCCGAAATCGCCGAAAGACGTCCAGCCATGAACATCGCAGGCTTTCGCAGGTCGTCCTGTGCCACGCGTGAAATCTGCAGTGTCAACCCTTCCGCCCGAAAATTTCTGCCAACTCTCTCATTCCACTCGCCAAAACTTCTCCGGTAGTTTGCAGTCTAATTCTCGCTTTGGGCGCACAATGGATTCGTAACTGGATCTTCAAGCCTGACTCCGCATCGTCCGGTCTGTTGAACGCTAAATCCGCTGATGCGGTGCCAATGGGTTGATGCCGCTAAATCCAATCGGCAGAGATATTTGCGACTGAACCTCAACGATAACAGATATTTACAGGCACACCCATCCGGTAAACTCAACGGAAAGAGTCGCTTGCACTCAGATACCCAGCGGGGGTACCTCCGAAATCACGCAACCCAACCCCGCAACGCCAAGCCACCTGATTCCCTTGGCCCTTAGTCCCCTCTCCCTTGTCGCGGGGAACCTTTCAGCCCGTCCGCGCGTAGAATTCCGGAGTGAGGAGTCACCATGCCTCAACGCTCGTTCTTTGCCCTCCTGTTGTTCTCTGCACTGTTGCTGACTGCCACCCCTGCGCGGGCCAGCAACGACGCCGTTCAATTCGCCAGCAATATCGTGGTGCCGGAGGGACGGTCGGTACACGATGCGGTGTGCTTCTTCTGCAGCGTTAATGCCAAGGGCTCCATCGATCACGATGTGGTGGTGTTCTTCGGCAACGTGCACATCGCACACGAGTCAAAACACGACGTGGTGGTGTTCTTCGGCACTGTGCATGCGGATGACGATGCCGCGATCGGCCATGACGTCGTGAATTTCTTCGGGCACGTCAAGCTGGGCGAGAACGTTACCGTCGGCAACGATCTTGTTGTGATGTTCGGCGGCTTGAGCGCGGCCGAGTCTGCCAACATCCAGGGTAGCCAGGTGGCGCAGCCGATCTGGGTGTTCTGGACACCGCTGATCATCCTGGGATTGATCATCTCGGTAATCGTGCGCGAAGTGCGGGCATCGCAACGCCGCCGCTACTTCGCGGCCTATGGATATCCGCCGATGCCTCCGCACCCGCCAGCTCCGCCCGCGCCGCCTGTGCAGTGAGTGGTGCTTTGATTGGGGATCCCGGAAGACGGGCACCCAGAGGCCGAAGCTTGTTCGACTAAACTCCAGTTGATGACCACGAGCAATTCTGTGCCGGTGCGTCCCCTGCGCATTGTCATTCCCGGCGGAAGCGGGCAGGTGGGACGCATACTGGCGCGGCGTTTCCAGCAACTGGGAGGCCACGTCGTAGTGCTGACGCGCGGTCCGCACACCGCCGAGTGGGAGACGGTGCACTGGGACGGGCAGACTTCCGGCCTCTGGACGCAGTATCTCGAGGGCGCGGATGTCTGCATCAATCTTGCCGGCCGCAGCGTGAACTGCCGCTATACGCCTGAAAATCGGGTTGCGATCTACAACTCGCGCATCGTCTCGACACAGCTGCTGGGCGAGGTGATCGCGTCGCTCAAGGATCCGCCGCGCGTGTGGCTGAACGCGTCAACGGCGACCATCTACCGGCATGCCCTCGACCGGCCGATGGACGAAAAGACCGGCGAACTGGGCGGCGGCGAACCGGGGTCCCCGCGCACTGGTCTTCGTGCGTGGGGTGCAGAACCGGATGCGCCGGATGCGTGGAATTTTTCAATCCGCGTGGCGCGCGACTGGGAGACGGCGTTCTTCAAGGCGGATACGCCGCGGACGCGAAAGGTGGCGATGCGCTCGGCCATCACCTTCAGCCCGGTTTCTGGAAATGCATTTGCAATGCTTTCGAACCTGGTCCGCGCTGGACTCGGCGGCAAGCAGGGCAACGGGCGTCAATGGGTGTCGTGGATACACGAGGACGATTTTGTGCACGCGGTCGAGTTTCTGATCGGGCGCGAGGACATGGAAGGGCCGGTCAACATTTCGTCGCCCTACCCGGAGCACAATCGCGAGTTCATGGCCACACTGCGCGAAGCCTGGAACATGCCCAACGGGCTGCCTGCTCCCGCTCCGCTCCTCGAATTGGCCGCCTTCCTCATGCGCACTGAGACCGAGCTGGTCCTGAAGAGCCGGCGAGTGGTCCCGACGCGCTTGCTCGAGGCAGGCTTCCATTTCGAGTTTCCCCACTGGGCTCATGCGGCTGAAGACCTGGTCGAGAAGTGGAGGAAAGCCAGGGAGTAATCACTTCGGCGTGATATTCGTGACGGGCAGGTCCCAGTGAGCGGCGAGAATTTCGAAGCGGCGCTGCTCTTCGCGTTTATAAGTGGCCTGATCGGGCCAGAGCTCCTTGATGAAAGCCTCTTCGTCCGGATTCGTCGTTGTCGCGACGGTGGAGTTCTTGAAGGTGATTGTCACGCGGTAGTCCCAGCGGCCGTCTTCGGTGGTGTGATATGCGGGCGACTCAATCTTGATGGAGAGCATGCGGCCGGTCGACTGAATTTTCTTCAGCAACGGGTAGTGATTCTTCAGAAACAGCTCGAGGAACTCCTGCTGATGGCCCCACTGCACCTTGTAGTAGTACTCGATAGTGTAGGGCTGGTCGGCGCCGCCTTGCGCAGGAGCACCCTGTGCGAGGGCAGGTGCAGCGAAGAAACAGGCGAGGACAAACGAGAGAAGAGCCGGAACAAATCTGCGCATGGAAGCCTCCTTAGGGAACGGCAAATGGTTGGTTGCCATTGTACTGTGAAGGCTTCCATGCGCCTTGCTCGGGAATTTTTATAATTGCGCCGCCGTGAACCCGGGCCCTGAAACATCATCGCGGCGAATAAAGCTATTGACTGCGTTTAGATATGTTGACTGCGATTAATATTCACTACACCCCGGCCACGTTCTCGAGTGCGACGCGGCTGGGAATTTCGAGCATCGATCCGTGGAATGCGACCAGTCGGCGGCTCTTGAAAGTGGAGAGAGTGCGGGTGACGGTTTCGCGCGAGGCGCCGATGAACTCGCCAATTTCCTCATGCGTGAGTGAGAAGCGGATGCGCATGCCGGCTTCGGTTTTCTGGCCCTTGTCGCTCCACTCGAGCAGCAGGCGCGCGAGCTTTTCAGGCGCCGAACCGGAGAGCGCAACCGTGCGGAGTTGCTCGCAGGCGACCTTGTACTGCAGGCTGAGCTCCTGGGTCACAACCTGGTAGACCTCGGGATGACGGCTCATGAAAGCCAGGAACTGATCCCGCTCGATGATCGCGATGCGCGAAGGGTAGAGAACCTCGGCAGTCATTTCGCTGGGCAGGCCAGAAAGCACCGAAGAGAGACCGAGCACTTCGCCAGCCTTGGCGATGCTGAGGATGAGGCGTTTGCCCTCGCTGGAGTTGATGGAGAGCTTGACCTCGCCGGAGACCACAATGAAGATGCCCTGCGGCACAGCCTTCTCAGAGAACAGCAGCATGCCCGGCTGATACAGAGTCGGGAATTCCATAGACTCGAGATCGCGTAGAGCCGCCGGCGAAAGCTTCTTGAAGAACTCGCCCTGCTGCTGAGCCTGCACTCTGTTGGTGGTCGTGGTTTCGCTCATGGTGTGCATTCTTACTCTCCCTCTTCAACGGCTGTGGCTTTTTGAGCTTTAACTTCTTCTGCGAGGAACTGCGTCCACGGAGTGTTCGTTACAAGTTCGGCGTGGGTCTGATCGTAGATCGTTCTCAGCACCTGCTTGCCCGTTTCGTCCGCGTAGGTGACGTTGTGCAGATTGATGATGAGTTTTTTCGAAGCAAGCTGCGGAGCCGTTTCCACCCAGACCCGGTCGAGTTCACTCGCCCATGGTCCCGCTACCCGCCCTTCCAGCCTCATCTCGACTGCTTCCGCCGTATCTTGAAATGTGATTCGCAACGTATTCAGGCCCTCATCAGCCTTGCCCTCTATAAGGCATGTGGCGTGCCAAACTCGAGTGACGCGCGGCATATCTCTTTATCATGCTGATTTTGAAGAAGTTATTTCTTAGCAAAATCGTGGCGACGACAAAATGACGATGAGTCTGTGACGAAGTGACGAAGACGACATTTCGTCACGAGACGAGATGGCGTCACGAGAGGCTCGTTTTGGCATCGAACTTCGCGCGGAAATCTTCGGTACGCAACCTTACATATAGTCGCTGCGTTCGATGCCGAGTTTTTTGAGCTTGGAGTTGAGAGTGGTGCGTTTCAGGCCGAGTCGCTCGGCCGCACCGTCGGCGCCGCCGATCTGGCCCTTGGTTTCTCGGAGTACGCGAAGGATGTGCTCGCGCTCGGCAGCCTGCAGAGTGGGATTGGAGTTCTCCAGTTCTTCCTGCTCCTCTGCGATCTTTGTCTCGAGTTCGGCGAGCGGAACATAGAGGGCCGAGCCGCGGGTGAGGATCGACCGCGCGCTCGAGGAGGTTCTCCAGTTCGCGAATGTTGCCCGGCCAGGGCCAGCGACAGAGCGCCTGCATGGTTGCTTCGGGAATCGTCTCGATGTTCTTGCCCATGCGGCGGCTATGCGAGGTGACAAAATGACGTACCAGCACCGGGATGTCGCCGACGCGGTCGCGCAGGGGCGGAGCGAAAATGGGAAAGACTTTGAGGCGATAGAAGAGATCGCTGCGAAACTGCTTTTCGGCGACCATCTGCGCCAGGTCCCGATTGGTGGCAGCAACCAGGCGGATATTGACGGGGATAGGCCGGTTGCTTCCGAGCCGCTCGATCTCCTTCTCCTGCAGAGCGCGCAGAAGCTTTGGCTGCAGATCCAGCGGCATTTCACCAATTTCATCCAGGAAAAGCGTGCCCTCGTGGGCCAGTTCGAGTCGTCCCATCTTGCGGGCGATGGCGCCTGTGAACGCGCCCTTTTCGTGGCCAAACAGTTCGCTTTCGAGAAGGCCCGCCGGAATGGCGGCACAGTTGACCTTGACGAAGGTACGATCCGCGCGCACGCTGAGGCGGTGAATCGCGCGCGCCAGCAGTTCTTTGCCGGTTCCGGTTTCTCCCTGGATAAGGACCGTTGCGTCCGTGGGTGCGACGGTTTCAATTTGCTTGAGCACCTGGCGAAGGCCGCCGCTCTCGCCGACGATGTCTTCAAAGCGATTGTCGAGATTGATCTCTTCCTCGAGGTATTCTTTCTCCTGGCGCAAACGGTCGCGCAATTCAGCGATCTGACGGAAGACCATCGCATTACTGACCGCCATGGCTATCTGGTCGGCGACCTGCACCAGCATCTCGACTTCACGCTGTGTAAATGCACCTTCGACGCGGCTGCCAACGGCGAGAGTTCCGATTGCTGCGCCGCGATGAATGAGCGGGATCCAGCAGCCCGATTGCATGCCGAGTGCGATGTGATGTCGAACGCTTTCTTCGTCAAATCCACCGTCCTGGATGCGGGGGAGAACCACAGGCTCACGGGTGAGGAATGCCTGCCCGGCGGGAGAGCCGTGAAGCGGAACCCGCAGATCGGCGCGCTGCGGATTCTTCTCGTCGACTCCCAGGAACTGCACCATCAGGCTTCCTGATTTTTCGTCGTAGAGGCCTAGCGTGGCTTCATCCAGCGGCACCACCTCCCGCAAGGTTGCCGAAATTGCGCCAAGAAGCTTGCGGACATCCATGCTGGAAAGCAGCGCCTGGCTCAACTGCAGCATCACGGCTTCTTCGGCCCGCTTGCGGTCGGTAAAGTCCCGTGTGACCTTGGCGAAACCGGCGAGTTCGCCGGTCGTGTCCCGGATCGCGGTGAGGACGATGTTCGCCCAGAAGCGCGTGCCGTCTTTGCGAACGCGCCAGCCTTCTTCTTCAATTCGGCCGCGTTGCGCAGCCAGACGCATCAATTCCTCAGGCCGTTTGCGCTCGATATCTTCCTGCGTAAAGAACCGGGAGAAGTGTTTGCCGATGATTTCGTCGGCCGTGTAGTGCTTGATGCGCTGAGCTCCAGGGTTCCATGTTGTAATGTAGCCTTCCTTGTCGAGCAGATAAATGGCGTAGTCGCGCACGCCATCAACGAGCGACCGGAGTTGCAGATCTTTCTGACGAGCGGTCTCCTGGGCCCGGTGCTGCTCGGTGACATCACGAATGATGCTAAGCACAGCGGTGCTGCCTTCGGGAGTCTGGAGCGGCTTCAGCATGATGTCGACCGGGAACTCGGTACCATCTTTGCGAAGGCCGAAGAGATTGAGAGCCGCTCCCATCTGGCGGGCTCGCGGATGGGCATGGTAGTTTTCGCGGTGAGAGGGGTGCTCGCGGCGGAATCGCTCCGGGACGAGCCTGTCGATTGACAGGCCGGTCAGTTCGGCGTTGGTGTAACCAAATAGTTCGCTGGCACGCGGATTTGCGCCACGAATGATGCCGTCGGCACCCGTGACCAAAACGGCGTCAGGAGAAATCTCAAACAGGTTCTCTAACGCGAATTGAGAAAACTTGGCCCTGTTCGTTCCAGCCGCAGCAGGGGTGTCCTCTTCCGGCGAATCAGAAAGGCGCATCCGGGCCTCAACGTATGGTTCGAACGATACCCGTTTCATGCAGCCGACGCAAACGAATTGCGACGCATCATCCCATTGGTTGATGACCGTGGTTCTGGCCTGAAATGCGATTTGGAGGCAAACCCTCAGAAAGCTGATCTGCGCGGCTCAGCGTCCTTTCTGCCGGTTCTGCGCGGCTTCTTTCGCGTGTTTTGAAAGCGCCTTGGGCGAGGCGGTGGACCTCGGTTCGCGCTTCATGGTTTTGAGACGCGCGCGGCCTCGCGAAGTCGATCCTTCCTCCGCGGTCGCGGGTTCGGTGCGCCCCTTCTCGTAGTCTTTCTCAGCTTTGTGACGGGTTGATTCGCTTGTCTTGCCCCGGGCCGGCGGTTTCAGCGGAACTCCCGCGCGGCGAGCCTTGCTCAGGCCGATGGCGATAGCCTGTTGAGGAGACCGCGCGCCGTGCTTCCCTTCCCGCACGTGGTCAATTTCCTCGCGCACAAATTCGCCGGCCGCCATCGAGGGCGACTTGCCCTCGCGCAGGTCCTTTTCAGCTCGCTGCGCCGTCTCTTTTTCAGGCATCGAAATCCTCCTTCATTGCTTCGATGCCGGCGATAGTCTGGAGGGGTTGCACGAGTGCAATCGATCGCCGAGGCCATTCGCGCGCCCCGAACTCCAAATTGCTGAACCTTCCCTACGGGGTGTTGAATCCAAAAGTCCACAGGAGAAGTCAGGAATGGCACAGAAGGTTGCGTTTATCACTGGCGGCAATCGCGGGTTAGGCTTCCAGACCGCGCTCGACCTCGGAACCAACAAGCGGGAAGAGATCAAAGTTGTCATCGGCTCGCGCGACAAAGCGCAGGGTGAGCAGGCCTTGGCAAAGCTACGGGCCGCCGGCGCGGACGCCGACGCGATTCAGTTCGACATCACGAAGCACGCCGATTACAAGACGGCGTATGACTACTTCGATTCGAAGTACGGTCGGCTGGACATCCTTGTGAACAACGCGGGAATCGCCGGTGGGACATTTCCGGGCGAAGGGCCAGAACACCGCGCCGCCGATGTGCCACTGGACCTGCTGCGCAAGGTCTTCGAGACCAACTTCTTTGCGCAGGTGGCTTTGACCAAGACACTTCTGCCGCTGATTAAGAAGAGTCCCGCTGGGCGGATCGTGAACCTGTCGAGCATTCTCGGGTCGCTCAAGCTGCACGCGGATCCAAACTCGCCAATCTACAACGCCAAGTCATTTGCTTATGACGCGTCGAAGACGGCGCTGAATGCCTTCACAATTCATCTGGCCTATGAGCTTCGGAATACGAACATCAAGGTGAACTCGGCGCACCCCGGATGGGTGAAGACCGACATGGGCGGAGATGCCGCGCCGATGGATATCAGCGAAGGCGGAAAAACCAGTGCGGAACTGGCGACACTGCCGACAGACGGACCGACCGGAGGGTACTTCCACCTGGGGAAACCACTGCCCTGGTAGTTCGGGCCGCGGCACCGACTTTAGAGCAATGAGGACGATCCCCCTTACGTGGCATTGTGTTCCGCAGCGATACAATCGTGCCAGCTTGAATGAAGGAAGGATCGTCGTGGAAAAACGATGGGTTGTAATCGGTGCTGTCGTCCTCGGCATTTTTCTGTTTGTCCTTGTTCTCGTGCCGTTTTTTGTCAACGCTGAAACTGTCAGGCCGACGGTGGAGAGCCAGCTTTCGAGTGCCCTGGGCCGCAGCGTCACCGTGGAGAAGCTTTCATTTTCCCTGCTTGCCGGAAGCCTGGTGGCAGAAGACATATCCATCGCCGACGACCCTGCCTTCAGCAAGGTGCCGTTTATCCAGGCAAAGAAACTGGATGTGGGAATCAAGATTCTTCCCTTTCTTTTCCATCGCGACGTGGAAATTACGAAGCTGGATATCGACACTCCGTCGATCCAGCTGCTTGAACACGCGGATGGAACATGGAATTTTTCGACTCTCGGGGGAAGTTCGACTCAAGCGGCGACGCAGCAGCCGAGTTCCACGCCCAACTTGAGTGTCGACGAGCTGAAAATCAGCAACGGAAGCGCAATGGTGTCCTCCGTCCCGGCTACGGCCAAGCCGTTCGAATATACCGATGTAAACGTGTCAGTAAAGCAGTTCTCGTTTTTCAAGTCCTTTCCATTCGAGCTTTCGGCGAAGCTGCCCGCCGACGGCACGCTGAAATTGACCGGAGAGGCTGGTCCGATCTCGAGGGACGACACCTCGAAATCGCCGTTCCACGCAAGGCTGCAGCTCAGGGAATTCGATCCGGTTGCGTCCGGGGTAATTGATAAGGGCAGGGGCATCTCGATGGACAATGATGTGGATGCACAGCTCACTTCAGACGGCGTAACAGTTTCGAGTACGGGGAAAATCAAGACTTCGAGGCTGCAGTTGGCGCCAAAGGGCTCGCAGGCGCAACAGCCAGTGGACATCGATTTCACGGTCTCGCAAAACCTGAACACGCGACAGGGGATGGTGTCGGACCTGGCGCTGCACACAGGGTCTGTTGCGATCCACGTGAACGGCGGTTTTCAATTCACGGCTGAAGCTCTCGGTGCTGAATCTGCACCTCTCTGCGCCTGGATTGCCGATTGACCAGTTGGAACGACTGCTGCCGGTTGTGGGTATCAGCCTGCCGACAGGCTCTTCGCTGCAAGGCGGAACGCTGACTGCGAATATCGCGATCACCGGACCGGCAACCGCGGCGACCATGTCGGGACCCGTGGAGATCGACAACACCAAGCTGGCGGGGTTTGATCTTGGATCAAAAATCCAGGGATTGAATCCTTTTGGCGGGACCAATGGCGGAACCAATATCCAGCTTCTGAAAGCGAACGTGAATTCCTCGCCGCAAGGCACAAAGCTCACCGATATCGACGGTAATCTGCCGCAGATCGGGACGGCAACGGGTGAAGGGACGGTTGCGACGACGGGAACAATCGACTTCAACCTGACGGCCCGGCTGAATTCGTCGAATGCTGTTGGAGCCGTCGCGAATACCGCTGCAAATGCGGTAGGCGGAATCGTGGGAGGCTTCCTGCACCCCAAAACCAAGGCGGCGCCGGCAGCGAACCGCGGGATTCCGATTACGATCACGGGGTCGGCTGCGAGTCCGTCGATTCGAGCCAATATCGGGGCCATTCTGAAGTAATCGCCGGCGACAAATGGTCGAGGCTATCCCGCGGTACTGGTTTCCTGCAAATCTCTCACGTCGGCAGATGGTTCTGGTTTGGCCTTTGACAGCAACTCGTCAAGCACGTTCTCGATTGTGTCGACGGCATCTTTCACCGGATCCGTTACGTGCGGGTTGGTGGCATAGACGAGGCATTCGATCGCCTGCAGGGAGTTGCGAATCCGGTCGTTCATCCACCGGATGGTCTCGAATCGGCGAAGCGTTTCCAGCTTGCGCTTTCGGGCAGCGAGTTGCCATCGGTGGGCGAAAACCAATGTGAGAAAAAACGCAATCGCGCTGCCCACAAGGCGCAACGGTCCTCCACGATGCATCCAGTCGTCGTAGACGAGCCACTGCAATGCGACCGCAGTGAAGAAAACGCCGAACCCGCAGGCAATGGAGACGAGCCAGACGGAAATAGCAGATGGAATTTGAAGAGAAAAAGGTGGCTCAGACTTGGGCTTCATTGGAGAACGCGCCATCCCCCAACTCAATTTGACGCATCTAATACCAAACTTAGCACAGACTCCAGACGGCGTCACCGGTTGCGTGTTGGCTCGGTAGAGATGAGAGAGCGGGTGCCGTTTAGCGCCCGCTCCCTTTCGTTCGGCCGCAGTTTAGTGCTGGTCGAAATTCAGATTGACGTCAGGAAGAACGTGCGTACCCTCGAGTCGCACACCGTCGAGTTTGCCCGGATCGAGACCAAGGGCCCTGAGAACCGTCGGAGCAACCTGCAGTGTCCCTACCTCGGTGAAAACCGTGCGCGGTCTGAATGCAGGGTTCGAGAGCAAAAGCATCACGTTGGTGTCGTCGTGCGCAAAGCCGCCGTGTTCCATCTGCTTGGCATTGCTGCCCGTATACGTCACGCCGATGTTCGGGGTGACAATGATGTCCGGCGTGCGGGGATCATTCGGAGCCAGGCCACCCAGATCGTAGTTCAGCGCCACAGAGGGGCCGTAATAGATCTGCCCCGCTTTGAAGGTTGTCAGATTAGATTCAAGCAGCGCGACTGCCGCAGCCGTGTACGAAGGCTTCGTCAGCCACAGCAACGAAACGTCATCCTCGGTCGAGCCGACGCCGCTGCCTTCGGGGTTTTCAGAGGCGGGCATCGCTCCCGGCATGTTATTTTCGATAATTGTCGCCGGAGAAAGACCGTTGCTGGTCTTGCCGGGTACGGCCTGATAGAGGTTCGGATCGATTGGCGATTGACCGTGCTTGGCGGTGATGATGATCAGCGTCGATTCGTACTGACCGCGGTCCTTGATCTTCGTCACCATTTCGCCGATGGAGTCATCGACAAACTTGATTTCGCTCACCAGGTTGTCGGACGGTGTTGCGGCGGCATCCTCATATCCGCCCTTCACACCGTTCTCGATCAGTTTCTGCCCCACGCTCACGGACTGGAAATTCATCCCGTAGATGTTCGGCGTCTGGGTCTTGGCCGTGCCGAGATGATTCTTGCCCTCGATCCAGTTCAGAACCGCCTGCACCTTGAGCGTGTCGTAGCACTTGATATTCGCAAAGCTGTTGGTCCACGCCGTCAGGTCCGCGCTGGTGTCGGGAATTGTTGCGCAGCTCACTCCGTCCGGCGTCGTCACTCCGCGGCAGATTCACCACGTTGGAGTTGATCTCGGGCGAGTAGTACTCGTCGAGCTTGCCGCCGTGTCCGGCGACTGAGGAATACGATGGGTGCTTATCAGACCATGCAACGTAGCCGCCCGCCGCATGAGTGATCCCGAAGATGCTGTTGACCCGCACAAAATCCCAGGGCAAAACCGGGGCGCAACCCTTCGCGGGGTCGCGATCGAGCCTTGCCATATCGAGGGAGGCGATGCCTCCATCGGTCAGGCTGGCTCCCGGCGCTCCGCCGTTGAGCTTCATGTAATTGATGTCGATGCCTTCGTCATATTCGGTCGTAAACCCTGTCGGAGCTCCGCCAGACGTGCACGGCCCGGGGCCATTTCCATACGCCGTAGGCGTCGTCGGCCCGTCAAGCGACCGGTCATAGGCCACGTCGTAGTAAACACCCATCGTGCGCGGAGTAGCGCCGGTCATGATGTTCATCAGTCCCGGAAAAGAGTCTGAGGGCTTCGATGTGTTGGCGGCGACGTAGTTGATGCCGGTTGTGGCCAGGGCGGCCAGATTCGGGCAGTAGGGAGTGCCGCTGTCGACCCCGGAAATCCCGTTCATGCAGTTTTGAAAATCCACCGCGTGCATGCCGTCGATGCTGACGATCAACACGTGCTTGATCTGGCTCTTGTCCCAGTCATTATCGCGGCCCTGGGCAACCGCACCGAGAGAAACCAGTAAAGACAGAGCAGAAACAGTGGGGAGAAGTATGCGCATGTTACCTCCTGAAAGAGGAAACTAGCTGCGCTTGATGAATGTGCAGTTTGCGCTCAAGTAAAAATCCAATGAATTACAGCATGACCATTCCGTCATCTGCGAGCGGCCGCACGCCAAGAATCTGTTGACTCGCACGAGCAGTCAGGAGCAGGTTCTACGGATGAACCGAGACGACGGTGATCTGCGCCAGGTTGCGAACCCAGCGCGCTGGACGCTTCTCCTCGGTGGACACCAGTTTGAAAGCGCCATCCTTCTCAAGCGGATGTCCGTTCACCGAATCTGCCACGATCACATCGCCGGTGTGGATCGAGGGATCAACTTCGGCGAGCGCATACAGAACTTCATAGTGGTCGGTGCCTTCCGCAACAACGCCCGTCAGAAAAACCTTGCCCTTCACATTTTCGCCGTCGGGCGTCCCGACTTTTTTCAGCAGGTCAGTGAGTGCCACGCCGGAGTATGTCTCGTTTGTCTTGCTGTGTGCGTTGTAAACCGAGACAGTCTTGTGAGGGAGTGCGGCCAGAGCCTCAGATGTAAGCGTAATTGAGGCGCCATTGAGCCCGCGGATCGTCAGTTGTGTCGAAGGCACGGAGGGTTCAGCGTGGCCCATCCGCTCCATCTGACCTGTCTGTTGCGCGCTCACGACGGTTCCACCGAAGAGAAAGAGGAAGAGGCAAGACTGAGCAAGGCTCGCGGATTTTCGGGAGTTCATAGGCGCTCTCTCAGGACAAAAGTGATTGGGGAAGGCCTCAGCTAACGCAAGCGAGACGGACAAGACTGATCCTCTGTTCGTGCGATATTATACGATTCGATTCAATCCATTCTACAGATTCCCCGCGTTTCCGACGGGGATCAAAGATCCTTGCGAAGCCAGGCAAGAGCCTTTGACCGCGCCAAGCCTATCAGGCCCCGGGCACAGTTTCCTCCCGCTGTCCGCGGCAGCGCGTATAGAATTGCCAACGTGTAACACGCTTCTTCAATCCACACATGGCCTTAGCGTCATTGCCTTCAGGGAGCGCGTGTTTTCGCCAGAGGAACCCCGGAAAATGATCTCCACCAGACATCTGTCAACTCTTGGAGGCTGCATCCTGGCCTTTGCCCAGGTTTGCCTACCCATAGCGGCACAGCAACCCCGCCAGTACACCGACCAGGACTACGCCAACGCCGAGAAATACATGGCGTACAACCTCAATCCCCTCGCCTACAAAGGCCAGGTGAGCGCGCAATGGCTGGATGACGATCGCTTCTGGTATCGCGAGGTGGATGAAAGTGGAATCACGTATGTGATGGCCGATCTCGTAAAGGGGACACGCGGACCGCTCTTCGACCAGGAAAAGCTGGCGGCGGCACTAAAGGCTGCGTCAAAGAGCGCGCCAGGCGCCGACGCGAAGCATCTGACGCTGTCCGACATTTCACTGGCCAATGCCGAGCACGGATTGATCTTCACCACCAATGGCACAACCTTCGAGTGTAGCGAAGGAGCGGGATCGTACTCCTGCAAGGAAGTCTCCGGAGCGGCACGCGGGCCGGAGAAGACCGCAGCAACCGCCGATGACATTTTCGCCGAACCACAAGCTGGGCGCCTTCATTCGCGACTGGAACCTGTGGATGCGCGATCTGGGGACGGGAGCGGAAACCCAACTGACCACCGACGGCGTGAAGGACTTCGGCTACGCTACGGACAATGCGGGATGGAAGCATTCTGACGCGGCAATCGTGCTGTGGTCGAAGGACTCGAAGAAGATTGCAACGTTCCAGCAGGATCAGCGGAAAGACGGCGAAGCCTATCTGGTAACCACGTCGAATACGCATCCCGAACTCAAGGCGTGGAAGTATCCCATGGTAGGCGACAAGGACGTGACGATGATCGAGCGCGTCATCATCGACGTGGATGCGCGCAAAGTGATCCGGTTGAAGATGCCGCCGGACCAGCATCGTTCGACGCTTTGCGACGACATTGCCTGCGATGGGGACACATTCGCCGATGTGGAGTGGAGTCCAGATGAAGAGCACCTCGCGTTTGTGTCCACTTCGCGCGATCACAAGCAGGAATGGGTGCGCGTGGCCGATGCCGAAACGGGCGATGTGCGCGAAGTGATGACGGAAAAAGTGCCCAAGTTCTACGAGAGCGGCGCCGGCAAAATCAACTGGCATTATCTTCCGGAATCGAATGAGATCCTGTGGTTCAGCGAGCGCGACGACTGGGGAAATCTGTATTTGTACGATCTCGCCACCGGGAAGCTGAAGAACCATATCACGCATGGGCCGGGGAATGTGACCCAGGTGCTTCATGTTGACGACAAAGGCCGGAAGATCTACTTCGTCGGCGTCGGCAAGGAGAAGGATCGCGATCCTTATTTCGAAGCGTTCTACAGCGTGAACTTTGATGGCAGCAATCTGAAGCTGCTGACGCCTGAGAATGCGGATCACCGCATCAAGGTCGCGCATGACGGACGCTACTTCACCGATACCTACTCGACTCCCACGCAGCCGCAGCTGACGGTTGTCCGTGACGATGACGGAAAGACCGTGATGGATGTGGCTCGGCAGGATATTTCAAAGCTCGTCGCTGCAGGATGGAAGCCGTTGACGCCGATCACCGTGAAGGGCCGTGACGGCACAACGGATCTTTATGGGTTCATGTTCAAGCCGACGAACTTCGATGCTTCGAAAAAGTACCCGATCATCAACTACGTTTATCCGGGTCCGCAGATCGGATCCTGCGGCGGGCGCGATTTTCACCCGGCGCACGGCGACATGCAGGCGCTGGCCGAGCTTGGATTCATCGTGGTTTGCATCGATGGCACGGGCACGCCGTTTCGCTCAAAGTCGTTCCACGAGGCCTATTACGGCAATCTTGGCGACAACACCATTCCCGACCAGGTTGCAGGGATGAAGGACCTGGCAAAGCAGTATCCGTTTATCGATATCGATCGCGTTGGCATCTGGGGGCACTCCGGTGGAGGAAATGCAACCGGAGCCGCAATGCTGCATTTTCCGGACTTTTTCAAGGTCGGCATTGCGGAGAGCGGCAATCATGACGAGCGCGATTACGAAGACGACTGGGCCGAAAAATGGGCCGGGGTTGAAATCAAGAATCCCGACGGCACCAGCAACTACGACTCGCAGGCCAACCAGAACTACGCGAAAAATCTCAAGGGCCACCTGCTGCTGGCGCATGGGACCATGGATGACAACGTTCCGCCCAACAATACGCTGCTGATGGCGGACGCGCTGATTAAGGCGAACAAGGACTTCGACCTGCTGTTGATTCCCAATGTGCCGCACGGTTATGGACCGGCTTCGCAGTACATGATGCGCCGGCGCTGGGATTACTTCGTGCGCTACCTGGCAGGCGACATTCCGCCGAATGAGTACAAGATGAAGCCGTTTTCGCAGGTCACGTCGGTCGTACGCGGCGGCCCCGACGCCGATGACGACGAATAGCGGCGATCGGTTGGCCACTGCAGAAAAAGACAATTGTGAGGCAAGGCATGATGCAGAACAAAGTCGTGGCTGTTCTGATTCTCGCTACGGGGACGCTTGCAGCCCCGCTGGGCCCTGCGGCACCACAAGGAAATGAGAAGTTCGCGAAACTGAGCGAGGAGTTCATTCACGAGACGCTGGCGCTCTCTCCATCGAGCGCTTCACAGGCCGGGTACCACAAGTACGTCGATCCAAAGACAGGGAAGACGATCGCCCTCGATTCCCTGCTCGACGACATGAGACCGGAAGCAATCGCAGAGCAGCGCCGCGTGTACACCGGCTGGCGAGTGCTCTTTCACAAACAGACTCCAGTTGCCTCGCTCGGCCCTGAAGATGCGGCGGACTGGCGCCTCATCGACGACCAGATCGCTCTGAACCTGCTGGAACTCGATCGCATTCAGAATTTCAGACACAACCCGACCGTGTATGTGGAGTTGCTGGGCAGTGCACTCTTCCAGCCGCTCACGGATGACTACGCCGCTGAGGATGTGCGACTCAGCGACATTCTCTCCCGGGTCGCGGCCATTCCCAAATTCCTTGACCAGGCACGCAGCGAGTTGCTCGATGCCGATCCCATCTTCATCAAGGTTGCGGTGGAGGAGAACGATGGAAACATCGATCTAATCAATGGGACCATCGCCAACGCGGTTGCCGGACACGCGGAGTTGAAGGCGCGGTTCGACCAGGTTGCACCACCGGCATTGAAGGCACTAAAGGACTTTTCAGGTTGGCTGAATTCTGATTTGGCCAAACGCAAAACGGATCGCACGTGGCGACTGGGCAAGGAATTCTACGCTGAAAAATTCCGGCTGGTGATGGAGACGGACATCACCCCGGACCAGGTGCTGGCAGAAGCCCAGGAAGCGTTCACGAAGACGCGCGCCGAGATGCTGGAACTCGCGCTGCCACTCCACAAGCAGTACTATCCTGATCACGATGACCACGCGAGCCTGGGCCCGCAGGAGCGCGAGAACAAGATCATCGGCGAAGTCTTGCAAAAGATCGCTGAAGACCACCCCAGGCGCGACGACCTTCTGCCGACGGCGAAAGAGGACCTCGCCGGCATCCGCCAATTCATTATCGACAAGAAGATTGTCGGTCTAAAAACGCGCGACAACCTGAAGGTGATTGCGACGCCCGAGTTCGAGCGCGGAATCTACTCGGTGGGCGGATTCCATTCGGCTCCCCCGCTTGATCCCAACGCCGAGGCGGAGTTCTGGGTGACGCCGATCAGTCCCAAGACATCCGAAGAAAGCGCCGAGTCGAGGCTGCGCGAGTACAACAACTGGGTGCTGAAGTGGCTCTGTATTCACGAGGCGCTGCCCGGACACTATGTTCAGGCCGAACACGCCAACGACATCCAGCCCGTGTCGCGCCGGTTGGTGCGGGCGCTCTATGGAAACGGCGCCTACGTAGAGGGCTGGGCAGAATACATTGCGCAGGTCATGATGCACCAGGGTTTCGCCAACAGCGATCCGCGCTATCGTCTCAGCTACCTGAAGGTGTGGCTGCGCGCCGTCGGCAACAGCATCCTCGACATCAAGATGCAGACCATGAACATGACCGACGACGAGGCGATGCACTTCATGATGGACGACGCCTTCCAGACGCGTGCCGAGGCCGAGGGCAAGTTGCAACGCGCCAAGCTCAGCTCCACGCAATTGCCGACGTATTTTGTTGGCACAACCGAATGGTGGCGGCTGCGCAATGCTTATCAATCGGCCAAAGGTAAAGACTTCACTCTCGAAGAATTTCACAATCGCGCGATCGATGAGGGAGCTCTGCCCGTGCCGTGGCTGAAAGACATCCTGCTTCCCAAACCGTAACTCGACTGACTCGATTCCGAGTTGCCGGCGGCGATGAACGGCGAACAGTTCACGGTGAACTAAGCGAACAAATTCGCATGGTTACAATATTTCCGAATTGGCGGCGACGCTTCCAGAACTTTCAACGATGGTTTCCTCACTGATCTGCCATCGGCAACGCGACGCGAAACTCCGTCCGCCCCGGCTGCGATTCGAATTCAATGGTGCCATCGTTATGCAGAACCAGCCGGCGAGCGATGTCCAGCCCCAACCCAATACCTTGTCCGATTGGTTTGGTCGTAAAGAACGGATCAAAGATCCGATGGCAAATCTGCTCAGGGATCCCGGGGCCATTGTCGATGATGCGCACAACAACGTGCTCTCCTTCTCTGCTGGCAAGCACGTCAATGCAACCACCCTGCGGAGCAGCTTCAAGCGCATTTTCGACCAGGTTCCCCCATATCTGATTCAGTTCGCCTGCGAAGCCGCGCGCTTTGGGCAGGCCAGCCTCTAAATCGATCGCAACCGCCACGCCGTTCTCCCGCGCCTTCGCCCCTAGCACCTTCACTGTGTCGCTCAGCCCCGATCCGAGGTCCACCGCCTCGGCAACCGTCGGCTGACCCATGTGCGTGAAGCCTTTCACCGCTGCCACAAGGCCGGCGACGCGCATCGCCGAATCCTGAATCCCCGAGGCCAGGCGCCGCACGCTACATCCGGCTGCCACCCAGCGAAGTACCGCATTCAGCGCCGGTCCGCTCACCACGGCGGCAAGCCGATCGAGCGCTCCAAGTGTCAGGTCTGTGTCGGCGAGTGGGTATGCGCCCCTGGTATCCAAGCCATGCGAGCAGAGCCAATCCGCAATCGCGTCTTCGCGCGCGGCCTGATCCATGGGCGACAGCACCCCACAAGCTTGCTTGCCCACGCACGACGCACGGATCGCCCTGACCGCATCCAATTGAACATCACTGAGCCGTGCCGCACCAAGCGCCAGGGCGGCTGCCTCTGCCGCATCCAGATGGTCCTCTAGCTGCGCCGCGCAGCGCTCAATGGCAGATGCCGGATTGTTCAGCTCGTGCGCCAGGCCAGCCGACAATTTACCAAGCGAGATCATCTTCTCGTTCAACAAGTCGCTCGAGGTAAACAGGCGCGCGCGATCAAGCATGGCACGCACCAGTATCGAGGTGATCTCATGGCACTCTTTCGTCAGCTCGCGGAACAGGCTGCGGTGGAGACTCAGGATTTCCGTTGGTTCCTGAGCAATCGAATTTCCCGGAGGCGTCACGAGCCGCGAGTAGGGCAACACTCCAGTCACATCGCCGCCCCGCCATTCAGTCACTTTCACCGGTCCGGCGCCGCGGTCTACACAGTGGGTGACGTGGCCGGATAGCAGCACATAGAGACCCTCCACCGGGACACCTTTCGTCGAAAGGAACTCGCCGCTGCTCAGTGTGCGTCGTGTTCCATGAGCTGCCAGCCACGCCAGTTCTTCCCGTGGAGCGGCGCCGAGCGTTTTATGCTCGGCCAACCGCTCAAGGAGATCGATCTCAGTCATCGGCGCGTCCTATCGAACAAAAAGGTACCAGAAGATGTTCGACCTTTCATCGGGTCCCATTTGAGTTTGGCGTCGTGTCGTGGGCAATTGGGAAGCTTCGAGAAAGCATTCTTCGCCTAATCTTCGCTATTCAGCTATAATCCTGAAATGGATTTTCAGTTGGTGACCAGCTACAAGCCTCGTGGCGATCAGCCCCGCGCTATCGAGGAACTGGTGCAGGGGCTCGGCGCGGGCGAGAAGCACCAGGTGCTGCTGGGAGTGACGGGCTCGGGCAAGACCTTCACCATGGCCAAGGTGATCGAGCAGTCGAACCGCCCGGCCCTGATCCTGGCGCACAACAAGACACTGGCCGCGCAGCTCTATCACGAGTTCAAGCAATTCTTCCCCGGCAATGCCGTCGAGTACTTCGTAAGCTATTACGACTACTATCAGCCGGAAGCGTACATCCCGGCCGGCGACCTCTATATAGAAAAGGAAGCGACGATCAACGAGGAGCTGGACAAGCTCCGGCTCTCGGCGACGCGTTCGCTATTCGAGCGTCGCGATGCGATCATCGTCAGCTCGGTGAGCTGCATCTACGGCCTTGGTTCGCCGGAGGCCTATTACGGCATGTTGCTGCTGCTCGAGAAGGGCCAGCGCATCAGCCGCAAGGACATTACGCGGCGCCTGGTCGAGATTCTTTATGAGCGCAACGATGCGGATTTCCGCCGCGGCACATTTCGCGTGCGCGGCGACATCATCGAAGTCTTCCCTACGTACGACGAAACGGCGTATCGCATTGAGCTTTTCGGCGACGAGATTGAATCGCTGGCGCAGATCGATCCGCTCTTCGGCACGGTGAAGCAGAAGTATTCGCGGCTGCCGATTTACCCCAAGAGCCATTACGTGGTGCAGCCCGAGCGCAAGTCCCAGGCCATCGACTCCATCGTCCAGGAGCTGAACGAATGGGTGGCACACCTCGAGGCGGAGGGCCGCATGGTTGAGGCGCAGCGGGTACATCAGCGCACGCGGTTCGACCTGGAGATGATCAAGTCGATGGGCTATTGCCACGGCATCGAGAATTACTCGCGTCACTTCAGCGGGCGTTTGCCGGGCGAGCCTCCGCCGACACTGCTGGATTATTTTCCGCGCGACTTTCTGCTCTTTGTCGACGAGAGCCACGCCACCATTCCGCAGGTGCACGGCATGTGGCACGGCGACCGCAGCCGCAAGCAGAATCTCGTGGACTACGGATTCCGCCTGCCTTCGGCAATGGACAACCGGCCGCTGAAATTTGAGGAATTTGAAAACCGCGTCATGCAGGCGATCTACGTCTCGGCGACGCCGGGACCGTATGAATTGACGCGCTCCTCCGGCGTTGTTGTTGAACAAGTGATTCGGCCAACCGGTCTTGTCGATCCCGAGGTGGAGATTCGGCCGGTGAAGGGGCAGATCGATGATCTGCTGGCTGAGATCCGTGATCGCGCCAAGCGCGGCGAGCGCGTGCTGGTGACCACGCTGACCAAGCGCATGGCCGAGGATCTGGCAGGCTACTACACCGAGGTGGGCGTGCGCTGCCGCTACATGCACTCCGAGATCGAAACCCTGGAGCGCGTGAAGCTCCTGTCCGGATTGCGCAAGGGCGAATTCGACGTGCTCATCGGCATCAATCTGCTGCGCGAAGGTTTGGACCTGCCGGAGGTTTCGCTGGTCGCGATTCTGGATGCGGACAAGGAAGGCTTCCTGCGCTCGACGGGGTCGCTGATTCAGACGATGGGCCGCGCGGCCCGGCACATCGAAGGGCGTGCGATCCTTTATGCCGACAAGATGACCGACTCGATGAAGCAGGCCATCGGCGAGACAGATCGGCGCCGGGCGATCCAACGAGCGTACAACGAAGAAAACGGCATCACGCCGCAGTCGATCATCAACAAGATGGACATGGGGCTGGCGCAGATTCTCAAGACCGAGTACGGCGAGATCGAAGAGGAAGAGGCAGTCGGGCTGCCGGAGTTCACCTCGCAGGCCGAGGTCGATGCATTTATTGCCAGGCTCGAAAGCGAAATGCGCGATGCGGCGCGGAAATTCGAATTCGAAAGAGCAGCCAAGCTACGCGACAGTATCAAGGAACTGCGGGAGAAGGAATTCCTGTTCGGGTGACCCGGCTCGCCTGCGTGGACAGGTTTGAATGCTGTGCCAAATCTGTGCGGACAACGCCGGAATCCGCTAACGGTAGTTTCCAATTAAAACAAATGGGGCCCAATAGTACGGATGAGAATAGGCGGCCTGGCGCCCCGAAGCCGTTGTCTCCCCGGTGACCTGAAGACCGCGCTGGTCTGCGCTGCGCGCCGTCTCCGAGGACTGTCGCAGGAAGGCAAGCTGCGCCTGGCGTAGCGCCTCAGCTTTGCCCTCTTGGGGATCTTTCACCCACCGGGCATAGAAGTCGCTCATGATGCGGCTGGTGCTGGCGTCGTTCACGTCCCAAAGCGTGGCGAGAACGGCTTCCGCATCCTTTTGCTGCGCAATCATGCCGAGGCTGTCCATCTCAAATCCATTTCTAGATTTGTAGTCCTTGGCCGTGCTGCATGCCGAGAGGGTGAGCAGACGTGTTCCGTGAAAGGCTACAGTGGAGTTCTCCATGTCGGAGAGATTCCACGCATAGCCGTTCGCATCCGGCACTCTGTCGCCGCCCATCATCAGAAAGGGCTCATCGCCGCTACCGGCCTCAAGCACAAAATGGCTGGCAATATGCACAACGGGAAATCCCTTGCCCGCGCCAAGCTCGCTCTTCAGTGCAGCCAGGGTGAACTGATCATCGGGCAACAGTTTTCCCTGCATCGGGCCATGGGATGCGGGAACAGATGGATCGTGAACCACGGAATCGAGTTCGGGAATCACGCCAGGCAGGGCGGGCAATCCGCCGTAGCTCTTGGAAAGACCCATCGCCAGCGCGCTGGGCGGATCGCCATTTCCGAGAGGCGGATCGGTCATGTGGCCGTAACTCTCCGGCGTAAACAAAACGTTGTGAAAGCGCTCGACCAGGTAATGCCGGCCGTCATAAAGGGCGCTCATGGGCACATAGCGCAATGCGTCGTCTAGCGACCACAGCAGTGTGGGAACGCTCCCTTGCGCATCGGCCGGTGCTTCGATGGTTTTCAAATCGTTCTCAACGGGCGCCACGATCATGGCATAGAGCTGATTCAACTGCGGCCGGGGATCGGTCGACGGCGAGCCAAGGACCTTCAGGACTTCGAAAGCCTTGCTGCGCAGATCGGCAGATGTAGCCTGCAGCACGATTTTCTTTCGCGAACCGGCCGTGACTACGATCGCATAGGCATGGTCCTCGCCGAGTAACAAGCGAATTCCCATCACACGCGGCCCTAGTTTCGCAAGCGAGTTTTGCAGGTAGCTTTGGGCGGAGTCGGCGCTTGCTGAGCCGGGAGAGGATTGCGCATCGAGTTCCGGGAAGACGGTGCCGAACAAAGCGGATTGAATTGCGGTTCTCTCCCGTTGAATGTTTGCGTCCAGCGTCTTCAATTGTGCATCGTCCTCCGGCGTGCGCGCCGGTTTCGCCACTATCTGGACATACGTGAGACGGTACTCTTCGATCGCACGAGCGCGTTTCTCCAGGTCAGGAAATTGGGCCTCAGCTTTTTGTTGCGCAGGCGAGAGCTTTAGCGGCTCAATATCGGCCCCCGCGCCGGGTGCGGTGCCAGGCACAAGGTCTTTCAGTTCCTGTTCTTTGAGGAGATCGAGAATCTGTTCTGCGTCGCCGAGGCGGCCGACCTCGACCAGCAACTCCGCCAGCGTGCGATAAGCCATCGACTTCGACTGCGCAAATCCAGCCTGAATATCCTTTTCGAGGCCGGAGATGTTCTTGCGAATCTGCTGATAGGAATTAACCGCTTCGAATCCAAAAAAGATCGCCTCCTCGGGGCGCTGCTGCTTGCGGAATCCGATCATCAATGAGGTCTCGATTCCCCCCTCGATCTCCGGATCGCCCGCGGCCTTCGCCAGGTAGAGAGCGGCAAGCGTGCTGGCCAATGAGTTCTCCGGCTCCTTCATCTGCGAATACGCCCAGCCGATCGTCATCAGGTCCGTCGCTTCGTCACGTTGATCCTTCACTTCGCGCCAGATGGCCAAAGCCTGAAGGTCGAATTTCATCGCCTCGCCTGGTTCTCCCAGGTCAGTGTGATCTCTGCCCATATTGTTCAAGGTCATCGCTTCACCGCGGCGTGAGCCGGTCTCGCGAAAAATCGGCAACGCCTGGTCAGCGAACTCAAGCGCTTTTCGAGGCTGACCCATGTCGGCATAGGCCCTGCCGATGTCGCCCAGCGCCAACGCCTCGCCATTGCGATTTCCCGCCTCACGCCAGATGGGCAGCGCCTGGTTCAAGTAGTCCAGCGCCGTCTGATGCAGCCCAAGGTCGCGATAGAGCCGGCCGATATCATTCAGCGTGGAAGCCTCGCCCTGGCGGTTGCCGATCGTGCGCCAGATGGAAAGCGCTTTGTTGTACGACTCCAGTGATCTCTGCTTCTGTCCAAGATCGGCGTAGGTGCGGCCCATACCGCTGAGCGTGAGCGCCTCGCCGCCTTGCTCGGCGCCCTCCCGCCAGATCGGCAGCGCCTGCTCGTAATACTTCAGCGCCTCCTGGCCGCGGCCCATGTCGGTGTAGGTCCTGCCGAGGTTGTCGAGCGTGCTGGCTTCTGCCGAGCGGCCCGCCGCCTCTTTGAAGTTTCCCAACCCGCTGCCGGCACGACTCTGGCTCGACGCTGACCCTGCACTGCCATCCGGCTGGCCATGCGCGTCGATTTCGTGCCAGATGGCAAGCGCGTCATTGAGGTCCTTCAGCGCCTCATCCCTCTGCCCCAGGTTGTTGTAGGCTCTGCCCCTGTTGTTGAGAGTGGTGGCTTCGCCATGGCGCACTCCCCCCGAACGATAGATGGGAAGCGCCTGGTTGAAGTAACCCAGCGCCTTCTCCTCCTGGCCCATATCGGAGTAAACGCGACCCAGGTTGTTCAGCGCCGATGCCTGTCCGTTGGGGCTTGCCGCGCTTTTCTCGATGGACAAGGCCTCGTTGAGACACTCGAGCGCCTTCTGCATCTTTCCGGCTTGACGGTAAAGATATCCGAGAGCGATCAGGTCGGAGCCGACCTCTCTGGTTCTTTGCGCAGACCTGGCGTCGGCGAGTTTCTGCTCCAATTGCGTGATCCGGTCCGCCAACGGTCCAGACTGAGCAGGGGCCACGTCAGCGACGGGCAGCAAAGTAATGGCCACCAGCACGGACGGAAGCACACTTCGAAATCCGTTGGCGAACATCATCATGGTTCCACCGCCAGGAGCTGCAATACGAATTGTGGCACAGGTGACAGCGGGAATGGCTTGATCCAACCGCATCTGTAACGCCTGATCGTGCACCCCCTCGCCGTCTCACCATTGCGAGCGAATATTCACAATTGAACTGGGAATAGAACTTCGGGTCCTCGGTTTCCGGTTATGCAGGCGCCTGGCGTCTTCCGCTTCATCGAATCTTTGGAGGACCAATCGCTATATTCCAGGCTCGAAAGACCTTGTTGCGCATTTGCGCAGAATCAGTTCTCTGCATAACCGGGAACGGATTCGGGCTGACCTGGCGCAAACGTCGATTCCCGGCCTTTCGCAAATTTCCGCGTCAAACATGCAATGGACAAATCTACTCAGTGTGCGGCTCCACAGCCAGCAGTGTTGAGCGTTGGTGATTTGCCCCACCTGTGCTGTGAGCCAAATCACATTTCATGGGCCTAAAATGGTTGAGAATAGGCTCGTTAGATTCCCCTAAGGCATTAGTCCTCAGTGCGAGAATCAGAGTAGAGTTCCCATCCCAGTGACGAAAACCCGTCGTTGGGGACCCCGGGAGGAGATCAGTGGCGACATTCGGAAGTCTCTGTCTTTTAATAGCTTTAGCGCTGGCCGCTTATAACCTCTTCGCGGGCGCCGTGGCGCTGCGGCTGATCGCGACCGGTCAACCCGCACCCATTTCGCCGGAACGGCTGGCCGATACTGCCCGCCGGGCCGGGATTGCAGCCTTCTTCGCGGTGACGGCGGCGGCGTTTGCCCTGGTGTGGTCAGTCTTCACCAACGATTTTTCCATCACCTACATCATGGAGCACTCCAACCGGGCCCTCCCGGCGGCCTACAAGTTTGCGGCGCTATGGAGCGGCCAGGAAGGTTCGCTGCTGTTATGGTGCTGGCTGCTGGCCACCTATGGGTTTGTGCTCCGTTTGCGGCACAAGACCGATGTCAAGCTCTATGCCTATGCAGGGACGATCCTCGCGGCAATCCAGGTGTTCTTTCTGGCGGTGGTCAACTTCGCGGCGCCTCCGTTCGCGCTGCTCAGAGGCGCTCTTCCCGCGGACGGCAACGGCCTGAATCCGCTTCTGCAATATCCGGAGATGGTGATTCATCCGCCGATGCTCTACCTCGGCTACGTGGGATTCTCAGTTCCCTTTGCCTTTGCGCTGGGCGCGCTGATGATGCGCTATCCGGGCGAGAAGTGGATCAAGATCACCCGCTCCTGGACGATGGTGACGTGGCTCTTTTTGACCTGCGGCATCTTCCTGGGCATGCATTGGGCCTATGCCGTTCTCGGCTGGGGCGGCTACTGGGGATGGGACCCGGTGGAGAATGCCAGCTTCATGCCTTGGCTCACGGGCACGGCGTTTCTGCATTCCGTGATGATGCAGGAGAAGAAGGGGATGATGAAGAGCTGGAACGTCTGGCTCATCTTCTCCACCTTCCTCCTGACGTTGCTGGGCACGCTGCTTACGCGCGCCGGCCTGGTCAGCTCGGTGCATGCATTCGCGCAGTCCTCGATCGGTACATGGTTCGTAGTCTTCATGGGCATCGTGCTCGCGGTATGCATCTTCACCTACATTCTGCAGCGCGATCATCTCAAGTCCGAGCAACGGCTCGAATCGCTGGTAAGCCGCGAGTCGAGCTTCCTGTTCAACAACCTTGTGCTGCTGACGGCATGCTTTGTGATTCTGTGGGGCACGCTCTATCCGATCCTGAGCGAATACGTACAAGGCACAAAGGTGACGGTGGGCGCGCCGTGGTACAACCGCGAGGCAGTGCCGATCGGGTTGTTCCTGCTCTTCCTCACCGGCGTGGGCCCTCTTCTGCCCTGGCGTTCCACTTCGCTGCGGGCCGTTCGTCGTAACTTCATATCACCCACGATTGCGTTGTGGGCCACGGTGATTGTCTGCCTAATCGCCGGCGACAGGCCGTGGAAGGCCGGCGCATTCGACAGCGGCGATTTCTTCGCGCTGATTGCCTTTGCCCTGTCGGCTGCTGTCTTCACCGCTATTGTCTCGGAGTTTTTGCGCGGAGGAGCCGTGATTGCGAGGCAGACGGGCAAAAACCTGTTCGCTTCGATGTACCTGCTGGTCCGTCGCAACACGCGGCGTTACGGCGGATACATCATCCATATTGCTGTGGTGATCATTGTGGTGGGCCTCGCGGGCGCAGCTTTCAATCGCAACACGGAACAGGAGCTGGCGCTGCACGACAAGATGAGCGTGGGGCCATACACGCTGGAGTGCGTTGGCTTCACGCAGGACTCAAACGCGAATTACAACTCAGACTACGCGCTGCTCGATGTCTATAGCGGCGGCAAGAAGCAGTTCCAGATGGCGCCTGAGAAGCGCGTCTACCTGGCCAGCCAGCAGCCCCAGACGATGGTGGCTGTGCACTCGGTTCCAAGCTGGGATCTCTACGTAGTGTATGAGGGAACGAATCCCGACACGGGCCAGCCAATCATCAAGGCGTTCCTGAATCCCCTGGTGAGCTGGATCTGGGCCGGCGTGGCGTTGCTCGTGCTGGGGACATTTGTGGCTCTGATTCCGAGTCTGACACCGGCGACAGCTCAAGTGCGAGTCCACCCTACCGACAAAGAACAGTCGGTGAGGACGCCGGTACTGAAGGGCGGCGACTGACATGCGTTTTACCGCACGATTTAGATTCTGGATTAAAGCCGTACAGGCAGGACTTCTTGCAGTTGCGGTTTGTTTCTCAATCGGAGCTAGCGATGCAAGTGCGCGCTACGATCACCTGAATCACCAGCTGATGTGCAGTTGCGGCTGCGGGCAGGTGCTTGGCGAGTGCAACCACGTTGGCTGCCCCGACTCGCCGGTGCAGTTGTCCGAGCTGCGCACAGCAATGAACACAAGCATGACCGACCAGCAGATCCTCGACAGCTTTGCCGCAAAATATGGCGCAACCGTACTGGCCGCGCCCCGGACGCAGGGATTCGACCTGGTGGCGTGGATCGCGCCGCTGGCCGTGTTCCTCGCCGCACTGCTGGGAACGATTCTGCTGGTGCGGCACTGGTCCGTGGGCAGGAAAAACGCCGCCGAGCCAGCAAGCACGCCGGAGATGAATGCTCTGCGCGATCGCATCCGCCGCGAAACCGGCAACGAAGGAGGGTTTTGAGCGATGAGCGAGACTTTGGGTTTGGCCCTCGGCTGCATGATGGCAGGGGTGCTGTTTCTTTACACCTTCTGGCCTGAGAATGCTTTTGCCAGCCAGCGCCAGAAGACGCGCCTCGACTATCTCGAAGAGCGCAAGGAACAGCTTTACGAGAATCTGCGCGATCTGAACTTTGAATATCGCGCCGGTAAATATCCTGAAGAGGACTTCGTGACGCAGCGGGCACAACTTGAGAACGAGACGGCGCAGTTGCTGGCCGAGATTGAACATCTGGAACAGCAGGCTTAGAAAAAGGACAGGAATTTCGACAAAACCATGAGATCGATCAAGACTTTTTTGCATGCGGCTGCTGCAAGCTTTCTTTTTGCCGGCGTACTGGCACAGGCCGCACAGTTAACCGGAACCGTGACCGACAAGACCACCGGCAAGCCGGCGGCGGGCGATGCCGTTGTGCTGGTAGAACCGATGACCGGCATGACCGAAGTGGCGCATTCCACGGTGGACTCGAGCGGCCACTACGCGCTGAATCGGCCTACCAACGCACCCGCGCTGGTAAAAGTCACCCACCAGGGCGCGGAGTTTTTTGCCGATGCGCCGCAGACCGGCGCGGTGCCCGATATCGCTGTCTACGACGTGGCGCCCAAGGTGGACGGCGTCTTCATCGAAGCGGATGTGATGGAACTGGAAAGCGAAAACGGCCAGCTTCACGTGCTGGAGCGCTACTTTGTGCACAACACAAGCATGCCGCCGCGTACGCAATGGAGCCAGAAGAGCTTTGAAGTTGTGCTGCCGGCCGAAGCGGTGATCGAGTCGGCGCAGGGCCAGCGGCCGAGCGCCGGAAGCCTGCCCACAACGCTGAAGCTTGAGGCCGATGGGCCCAAGGGGCACTACGCTTTCAACTTCCCCATCCAGCCGGACGAGGGCGACAAGGACACGCAATTCAACATCAGTTACACGATCTCCTACAGCGGGAGTTTCACTTTCCATCCCCAGGAGTCATTGAGCGCGCAGAGCGTGGGCGTGTTGCTGCCGAAGAGCATGACATTTGCGGCGGGCAGCGGTTCGACGTTTACGCCGATCAACCAGGACCCGAACATCCAGACCTATGTGGCAAAGAATGCTGTCCCGGGCAAGGCGCTAGCGTTCACCGTTTCCGGCAACGGCTCAATGCCGCGCGAAGACCAGGGCGCCCAGGCGGGCGGACCGGAAGCGGGAGCACCCAGCGGTCAGCCCGGCGGCGGCATCGGCGAACCCATCAACACACCCGATCCGCTCAGCAAATACAAGTGGTGGATCCTCGGCGGGCTGGCGCTGCTCTTCGTCGTGGCTGCGGCATTCCTGCTGCGCAGACCGGCCGGCGTTCCGGGCGTGGCTGTTGCTGGAACCGGAGCGGCGGTTGCGTCACCGACTGTCTATTCGCCCACAGTTCCAACCTCGCCTGCGGCGAAAAATGGAGCGCTGCTCAGCGCGCTGAAGGAAGAGCTCTTCGCGCTTGAAAGTGACAAGCTCACCGGAGCCGTTACACCGGCCGAGTACGCTGAGACGAAGGCGGCTCTCGAAACAGTACTGAAGCGGGCGTTGAAGAAAACCTAGTGGTCAGTAGACAGTTATCAGTTTTCAGTGATCAGTCGCATCAGAGGGGCGGCAACTCTTATTCAATTGCACCTGAGTGTGAGAGCATAGTCGAGTTGATGCTGTTCCCTGTCGGTTTTTCTGAGAACCGACGGCTGATCACTGAGAACTGATCATATGAAGACCTTGCTTCGTACGCTGCTTTATCTTGCCCTTATTGTCTGGCTGGGTGCTGAGATCTTTTTCCCCGTTGTCGCGGCTGTTACCTTCGGTTCACTGCCTGGCGAGACGCACACCGCCGGCACCATCGTCGGCGAACTGCTGCGCATCCTGCACGGAATGGGAATTGTCTGTGGCTTAGTGTTGCTGGCGCTGTTGGCGCTGGCGCCGGCATGGCACATCTTCAAGCCGCGTGCGGTGCTGGCGCCCATGGTGCTGCTGGTGCTGATGCTGGCCTGCACAGCCTATTCGCAGTACGGAATCATTCCGGCAATGGAGCGCGATCGCGCCGCAGCCGGCGGAGCGATCGATACATCTGACAGCACTAATCCGACGACCATCCACTTCAACATGCTGCACAATCGCAGCGAGCACGTGGAAATGGCAATTTTACTGCTTGGCATTGCGACGGTGGCGCTGGTGGCGTGGGCGGAATCTTCCGGTGTGACACCCTGAGGTGACGGCAATGGGACGCGAAGCAATGTGCAGATGCGTCTGGGGCAAAACGCAACAGGAAGTGAAGGCGCTTCTCGAGCCGCCAGAGTTGATCGTGCGTGGAGAGTTGCGACGGCGGGTACCCTTCGCGAAGATGAGAGGCGTAAAAGCTGACGGTGATCTGCTGCGCTTCACATTTGAAGGCGAACCGGTTGCGCTATCGCTGGGCAAAGAAATGGCGGCGAAGTGGGCCGACGCTCTGCTGAAGCCGCCGCCAATCCTCGCCAAAAAACTCGGCATCACACCGGACATCACGGTCCGCGTGATCGGCCCGGTGGATGACGCTGAGCTGAAGGTTGCACTGGCTGACGCGAAAGCCGTCTCGCAGAGTAAAGGCGACCTGATCCTGGCGCGCGTCAATTCGCCCGTGGATCTTGCCGCCGTGCTTCGCAAGGCTGCCAGCCAACTTGCTGCGGGCATCCCCATCTGGTTCATCTATCGCAAGGGGCCCGGCCATCCGCTGAACGAAAACATCGTGCGCGCAACCGCACTTGCCACCGGAATTGTCGACACGAAGATCGCAGCGGTGTCGGCCGAGTTTTCAGCGTTGCGATTTGTGAAACGCCGCAGCTGATCTCTGTTCCCTGATCCCTGTTCCCTGTCTTGTATCATCGTAGAGGCCCTGTAGCGCGCAAGGTATCGTGCAGGGGCACTCTGGAATTGCATGAAAACTGGCATTATCGGCCTGCCGCAGGTGGGCAAGACATCGTTATTCAAAATCCTTACCAAGGCCAAGCTCGAAGATCGCGGATATTCGAATCCGCGTGAGGCACACATTGGCGTAGCCAAGGTTCCCGATGAGCGGCTGGACAAGCTTTCGGCGCTCTATTCACCCAAGAAAACCACGCATGCCACAGTGGAGTACGTCGACGTCGCGGCCATCGGGCAGGAGGCGCTCAAGGAAACTGCATTCCTCACCAGCCTACGCAATGTCGACGCTCTCATTCACGTGCTGCGCGCATTCGAGGATGATTCGATCCCACACGTTGGTCCCATCGATCCATTGCGCGACGTGAAGAACGTCGAATTCGATCTCATGATCAGCGACCTGACACAAGTGGAGAAGCGGCTCGAACGCGTCGAGAAGGATCTGAAAAAAGGCCGCACCACCGACCTGGAACACGAAAAAGCCCTGCTGATCCGTTCCAAAGAGGCACTCGAAAAAGAGCAGCCTCTGCGAGAACTGGAGATGACGCCGGAAGAAAAGAAGCTTATCAAGGGCTTCATGTTCCTCTCGCAAAAGCCTGTTTTATATGCGCTTAACATCGGCGAAAGCGGGACTCTGGGCGACGATCTCGAGTCCGCCGTTGAACGCTACAAGCTGACTGAAGCAGCCCACCGTCCCAACGCCGGCGCCACGGCCATTTGCGGCAAGGTGGAAGCCGAACTTGCCGAGATGGATGAGGCCGAAGCGGCGGATTTCCTCGGCAGCTACGGCCTGCATGAGAGCGGACTGGTGCGGCTCATCCGCAAGAGCTACGAACTGCTCGGCCTCATCAGCTTCTTTACCGCCGGCGAAGACGAATGCCGTGCCTGGACGGTGCCAGCAGGATCGAAGGCACCGCAGGCTGCGGGCGCGATTCATTCCGATCTCGAGCACCATTTCATTCGCGCCGAAACGATTCGCTGGGACAGCCTGCTAGCGGCGGGCAGCGAAGCCGCGGCGCGTGCGCAGGGCACGCTTCGCCTTGAGGGCAAGGAATACGTTGTGCGCGACGGCGATGTGATGCACATTCGTCACAGCGGATGAAGACAGCCGTCAACTTTCAGCTGTCAGCCGTCAGCTTTCAGCTGTCAGCGATCAACTGCTGGTCCGAGTTTCGCAGCATCAAGGCGTGATCGTGTGTATTGTTATCGATCTCGAGTTCAAGCAATCGCGCGTCCGGCGCTGAAAGGAATCGCTGAGGGCTGATAGCTGAGGCTGACGGCTCGCAAGGCAGAACGATGCTGAAAATCTCCATCATCCTCGGTGTGCTGGCGGCGCTTGCTGACATAGCCGGCGGCCTGGTGCTGGTGCGGGCGCGCGGCATTGAACACTACATGCGCTATTTCGTTGCACTGGGCGCAGGCTTCCTGATGGCGGTCGCCCTTCTCGAGATGACTCCCGAGAGCCTGCATCTGAACCCCGTGATGGGGCCTCTGCTCATCATGGCGGGCTACTGTGCGGTGCACCTGCTCGAACACACCATCAACTCGCATTTTCATTTCGGCGAAGAGACGCACCACGATGAGTTTGTCTCGGCGCGCACCGGCTACTCCGTGCTTGGAGGCCTCAGTATGCACGCGCTCTTCGACGGCGTGGCCATCGGTTCGGGATTCGTGGTGAACAACGCCCTTGGCTGGCTCATCTTTCTCGCCGTCTTTCTGCACAAGGCTCCGGAGGGATTCACGATGGCGTCGGTGATGCTGGCCAGCGGACGCAGCCGCACCATGGCGTTCTACTCAGCCGTCATTCTGGCTGCCGCTACCATCGCCGGAGTGCTGGTCATCGAGCTGGCCCCAAGGTGGATGCCTTATGGCCTTCCGGTATCGGCTGGTGTTGCGCTCTACGTGGGCGCCAGCGACCTTGTTCCTGAGGTCAACCGCGAACCCGGCATACGCATGGCGCTGGTGTTTTTCTTTGGCGTTGCGGCATTTCTGGCGATGCGCTGGGCGCTGCCGCCACTTTAAAGGTTTCGCAGAATCTCAATCGATGGAGTCGACGACCGCGATCGCCCGGCGGAAACCGAATCTGCTTCGATAAAGCCGCGCCAGCAGTCGTCCATACTCAAGCGCGATCTTCACATTGGCCTTGCTTGAACCTCTGAATCGGCGGCCGAAGGCAAACGGAACCTCGCAAACCGAAGAGATGCGCGCGCGGACCAGGATCTCGAGCAGCAACTTGAAGCCGGACTGCTGGAATGGAACGCCAACCAGGCAATCGCGGCGAACCAGGAAGAAGCCCGACATCGGATCCCTGGCGCGAAGACCTACGCGTTGGATTGGCCACGTAGCCCACACGGCGGCGGCCGAAAGAAGCCTGCGCAGCGGATTCCAGTCGCCCGGCCCGCCCCCCGGCGTGTAGCGGCTTCCAATCACCAGGTCGCAGCCAGAAAGCATGGCGGCGGCAAGATCGGGCAGAAGTTCCGGCGGGTGCTGCAGGTCGGCATCCATCACGCCCACAATCGATGCATCGGTATTCTCCCATCCGTGAAGCACCGCGCCGGATAAGCCGCGCCGCCCTTTGCGAACCAATAGGCGCACGCGCGGATCCTCACGGGAGATCGCCGTGACGATCTCGGCGGTGGCGTCACCGCTGTCGTCGTCGACGACGAGAATTTCGTACTCGATATCCAGCGGGTCCAGGACGGCACGAACGCGTACCAACAGTGGCTGCAGGTTCTCGGCCTCCATGAGCGTAGGAATGGTCAAAGCCAGCTTGAGTCGAAACCGGGGCCTGGCGTCCCAGAGTGGCTCTGCGGTCGCCGCCTCGTGCCAGGCCGTTTGATTTGGATTGATTGATGTCGCAGACATGTCTTTGGACAACCACATCTACACAGATAAAATTGAAGCGGCGTGACGGAATCCCACCTTCTTGAATTCAGCTGTCCGGCAGCGCTGCGATGTTGTGCTTGACGTGAGAATGCTGCCCAAGGTTTCGGCTTTCGGTAAAAAACTTCGAATCATGTCAGAACAAGACCATTGGACGTCGTCCTGCAGTGCGGCTGCTGTCGTTGGCATCTTTCATTCCATTTTTTTGACGTGGAGCATTGGCGCTGAGACACGTGAATAGCTCAAACAAACGGAATGCCCTGCTGGTTCTCGCCTTTTCGCTTCTGGCCATGGTGGTCATGGGCTACCATCCCGGCCTCGAAGACGACGGGGTGTATCTGACCGCCATCAAGAGCGATCTGAATCCGTCACTCTACCCTCACGATTCCGATTTCTTCCGTGTCCAATTGCAGGCGACGCTCTTCGACAAAGCGGTTGCCGGGTTCATTCGTCTCACCCACATTCCGGTGGCGGAAACCGATCTGCTGTTTCAGTTCCTGTCGATTATGCTCATTATCCTGGGCTGCTGGGGCATTGCACGAATTCTCTTTGAAAACGAGCGTGCGCAGTGGGCGGGCGTGGCGCTAATAGCCGCGATGATGACCCTGCCGGTGGCCGGAACCGCGCTCTATCTCGCCGATCAGCATCTGCACGCGCGCAACATTGCCACCGCGCTCGTGCTTCTTGCCGTCTCGCGCATCCTCAGGGAAAAGCGATGGCAGGCAGTTCCGCTGCTCCTGCTGGCATTCGTGCTTCATCCCATCATGGCGGCTCTCGGAATTTCGTTCTGCTTCTTCCTTACCATGGCCACGCTGGAACCAGTGCACGTCTGGCTGCGTTCGCTGCGCAACTCGCTGGCGGCGGCCGTGCCCCTGGGTTGGATATTCGAGTCTCCCACGCCGGTCTGGCATCGTGCCCTCGAAACCCGCACCTGCTACTTTCTCTACAGCTGGACCTGGTACGAATGGCTCGGGGCTCTCGGCCCGCTGTTCCTGTTCTGGCTACTCTGGCGAATCGCCCGGAAGCAGGGCGACAAGACGCTGGCGAGGTTCGCCCTGGCTGTCTTTTCTTACGGAGTCTTTCAGCAATCCATGGCCATGATCGTCCTGAAATCGCCGGCCCTGGTGCGCCTGACGCCCATGCAGCCGATGCGATTTCTGCACCTGATCTACTTCTTCCTCACGCTCGTATGCGGATGCCTGCTGGGAAAGTATCTGCTGAAAACAAGCGCGTGGCGATGGGCTTCTTTCCTGATTGCGATCAACGCAGGCATGTTTGCTTCGCAGCGCGCCCTGTTGAGCGGTAGTGAGCATCTCGAACTGCCGGGAATGAGAACCGGCAATCCCTGGCTTCAGTCATTTGCGTGGATCCATGAGAACACGCCAACCAGCGCCTATTTCGCTATGGATCCCTACTACCTTGCCGCACCTGGCGAGGATTATCACAGCTTCCGCGCGCTCGCGGAACGAAGCCAGCTCGCCGACATGGTGAAAGACCCCTCGGTCGTCACGCAGGTGCCCGAACTCGGTCCTGCGTGGGAGCGGCAGGTGGACGCAATGGCCGGTTGGCAGAACTTCAAGCTTGCAGATTACGAGCGGCTCAAGACTGGCTTCGGCGTGGACTGGGTGCTGGTGTCCTATCCCGCGCCCGCAGGCCTGGATTGTAAGTGGCACAACGGTCGGCTGGCCGTTTGCCGCATTCCCGACTCTGCATCGGCGCAGAGCCGTTAGCAGGTTTCAGGCTTATTGAAGCGGCCGGCTATTTCTTTTTTCCCCAGATGGCCTCGAGAACTCTGCTGGCGAAATCATCCGAGAATCCAAACCTGGCTTTTGCACGCGAATAAAGGTCGACAGCCTTCTTGTCGAGCCAGATCATCGCCGATTTCGCCAGGCCGTCTTCGGGGCGCGGGCGATAGTTGGTCGAGCGCACAGCGGTCTTCGATCCTGCTTCCTCGGTGTAGTAGTAGAGCGCCAGGCTTTTCCGCGACTGTCCTGCGGGACAGGTCAGCGGCGCCGGAAATCCGTGGTATGAAATCGAGTTGGTATTGAAGATCAGCGCGCAATTGAATCGCGGGGGATACTTTGCGACACAATGCCGCATCTGCGGATCCCATAATTCGATGGCTCCGCCCCACTCGTCCTGCCAGCCGTGATTCAGGTAGAGGATGAGATTGATCTGCCGCTTCCAGTTCTTGTGGTAGTGGTGGTGCGAAAAATCGGTGTGGACATTCAGATATCCACCAGGTCCGGACTGATGCAGACCGCCTCCCTCCAGGCCCGGGTCGGCGAGAAGTCCTGGAATTCCTGTGACCTTCGAAAGCCATTCGACAAACGCCGGCGAATTGAGTTCGTCGACGGCTTCGCCAAGCTTTTTGGGAAACAGTTCCCGCTTGGTCATGCCGTGCTTGTTTTCGTTCTGGTGCTGATAGTGCGTCCACTGGTGGGAATCCGGGCGTGGAAACTCTTGTTCAAGAGCGTCGGCGGCCTCGGAATTGAGAAAATCTGTCAGATAAATATGCGGGACGGGCAAGTTCTCGCGATACCGCGTCGACAATTCAGGGAGATTCGCTCGCCAGCGGTTCAGGGGCCAGGCGGCGGACTTCTCGCTGGTTGTATTCACATCAATTTGCATGGAAGTTGTCCATCTATTTAACTCCGTCCGCACCGACATTTTCAACAGTCAAGGCCGTCTAAAAACGGGCCGGACCTACAAAAGGTAATGGCAAGCGGCACACCATCACCACCGTATTTTTGTACGGGCAATCAAGATCATCATTCCCCGGCTGCTGCAAAATGACCCAGCTCACTCCGTAGTCGCGCTCCAGGCGCTCGAAATCAGCACGCTTGAATTGCTTAATTCCGGATTGCGCTCGAACTTGCGCCAGCCATGAGCTGCCGACTTGGGGGAACATCTCAACCACTCCGCTGTCCTTCCCGTCGTCGGCAAGCTGGCTGCGCTCGGCAATCGCCCGGAAGCCCTGCGAATCCTCGCCCTCGATCCCCATGTAATTGGGATCGATTGCGAATACAGCCTGTTCCGGAGTGTTGTTCCGCGCCCACTGAAATGCCTGCTCCCAGGGGTTCGTTGGTCCGGCAGTGGGCCATTCAATGTGAGTAGTCGCCGAATAGATCGCGCGCTGGGCGTAGCATAAGCCGGCCGAAAGGGGCAGAAACAGCACCACCCACCTCCAGACCTTCTTTCGCAGGACGTATTCGCCCAACAGACCACCGCCAATCAGCAGCATCACTATATAGAGTAGCTGCAAGCTTCGCATCGGCTGCAGCAAGGCGAGCACCTCCAGCCTGTGAGGCAACGACACGACGAGCCCGATGACAAAGTAAATCAGGCCATAAACAATCATCCCCAGCGATAGCACCTCCAGGTGCCGCATCTTGCGAACCCGCGCAATCTGGCTGAATCCCCAGAAAATGAACAGCGGCGCAATCGCGCCCAGCAATTCATACCAGGTCCACCTTGAGAGGAACTGGTAGCGATGATTTCCCGCGACCAGATCATAGGCCCCCGAAGGAGGCTTGAAGAGTTCATCAAACGATCCAAAGAGCAGGATGGCCGGCGCAGCCGGGGCGATTTCCCGAACTGCGAGTTGGTCTTTGGCCGGCTCCCGCACTTCGGCCCATTGGTCGATGACCACCACCGCCAGGCAGAATGAAGCCGCAAAAGCCGTCATCAGAGGATGAATCGAAAATCCGAAAAGCAGAAACAGGCCTGCTTGAACATAGCGCCGCTCAATCACCCTGAGTATCGCGAAGATCTGCGCGAACGCGATAATGTTGCGCGGATTAAGAAACGGATCCATGGGGTAAAGCGCAGTACCCGCCACCGGCATCGTTGAGAGCGCCACAACCAGCCCGACGCCCGCCCAATTCGCCACCGGATTCGCGAACACCCGCCCCATCAACTTCCAGCAGGCCAGGATGAAGAGGAAGAAGCTGAGTGCCTGCCAGAAAAACAGTGCCCAGGGCAGCGACATATGCCCGATCCGGACGGTGTACGCAAGCAATTGCGGGAACAACGTCAGGTGCGCATGCATCTGGAAGTATTCGGAGCCGGTTGGAAACAGGTTCGGATGAAGAAGCTTCTCGACCGCGGGGAGATAGGTTTCTGCATCTTCAGAGAAAGGGTGGTAGCCGTCGATCGCAAATGCCGCCGCGGTGAGTCCGAGAAGACCAAGACACTCTTTAACTCTCAACTTCTACTCCGGAATTTAAGAAATTAATGGTGTGACCACCAAATCACGCTTGACAGAATGGTGCCAGGAAACGACGCCGGCGGGGAAAATCACGTCGAGGGATATCTTATTGGATTGTAACCTCAATAGAAACTCTCTTCGGCTAAAAACCTCGAAGTCGACGCCACCTCTAGCCTTAGACCAGCCGTGGCAGAAAAAGCATCCTGCCTGTGCGCCGGAGACGTACATCCCCCTCAAAGTTCTCCGGAATCAACAGTAAATCGATCCTGCAGTTTTGCGCCTTGAGGGTCGGTGCGCCAGAATGAAAGTGTTGTTCCCTCTGGTGCGGAGCCCGGACGATGCTCAATCTCACGCAGCGTTTAATCCTCGGCTGTGTCCTGATCGCCGCCCTCGCAGCATGTCTGCTGGCCGCCGCCCATGGGGCCCTGGCGGCCACGGGAAAGCTGCCGCTGGCAGTGGCCCTGCTTGTCTCCCTCATTCTGATTGAAGTCGCAACCGTGATGCTGGTTCTGCATCCCATCCGGATGTTGGCCAGCGATGCGAAAAAGATTGCGCAAGGCAACCTGGAGCACCGCGTGGAATGGGGCGGGCGCGACGACTTCGGCGTGATCGCAGCCGAGCTGAACCGCATTGCGGTGCGACTCCGCGAACTCCGCGAATCGGAAGCAGGCCGCCGGCAGATGGAGTTCCAACTCTCCGACGCCGTGCTCCAATCCATCTTCGAGCCGATCATCGTTACCGACGCCAAAGGCCACATCCTCAAGTTGAACCAGGCCGCCGCCGAGGTTCTGGGTGAAGCAGCCGGCGACCGCATGGCTCTCACCAGCACCCCGGGCGGCGACAAAATCCTCAGTGCCATTCGCGATGCTGTCGCGATACAAAAACCCGTTGCCGCCGAAGGCGACGCGGCCATGCTGCCGATGCGTATCGGCAAGCAATCGCGCAGCTATCGCCTGCGCACCACACCCATGCGTGACTCCGACGGTCGCCTGCTGGGCACCGTGACCACCCTCGAAGACGTTACGACCCTGCAGGACACCGACCGATTCAAAACGCAGTTCATCTCCGTCGCCAGCAAAAAGCTGCGCGATCCGCTCCTGCAGCTTCGCCGAGGCCTTTATGCCGTGCAGCACGGCTTTGGAGGGGAGTTGCTGCCACTGCAAGCCGACCTGGTGCTAGAGGCCAGCAACGAAGCCGAAAAGCTGAATGACACTATGACCGACCTCATCGAGGTGGCGGAACTCGACAGCGGCAAGCGCGAATTGAAGCTCGAACGGATTCGTCCCCTGCCCGTGCTCGATGACGCGCGCAACCGCCATGTCGATGAAGCCGCGGCAAGACAGGTGCGCATTGAAGTCAGCGCCTTTGCGGATTTATCTTTCGTCATAGCCGATCGGCGCGCGGTTCGGTCCATTCTTGACAACCTGATCGGCAATGCAATCCGCTATACACCCGCCGACGGAGAAATTCTGCTCGCGGCCGAAGAGATAAAAAACTTCGTTCAGTTCACGGTGCGCGACACCGGCCGTGGAATCGAAGCCGACCGACTAAGTACGATCTTCGATCGATTCAACCCTTTCTCTGAAAGCGGCACCGGGATGGGGCTGGCACTGGTGCGCCGGCTCGTTGAGTCTCTGGGCGGGCAGATCGCGGTCGAAAGCAGGTTGGGCCACGGTACAACGTTTCGCTTCACCTTGCCGGTGGCAGTGGCAGAAGCAATTCCACATCCGGTCGAGGTGGGCTGAGCGATGGCAGAAATTCAACTCGAACGCCAACAGGAACCCGCCCGGCTGCGCATCTATCTCGGCGCCGCGCCTGGAGTCGGCAAGACTTACCACATGCTCAACGACGCGCTCCTGAAGCGGAAACAGGGCGTCGACGTAGCGATTGGACTGGTGGAAACCCACGGCCGGCAGGACACCGCCGATCAGATTCGCGACCTCGAAATCATTCCCCAGCGCGTCATTCCTTATCGCGGCGTGGACCTGAAAGAGATGGATGTCGATGCCATCCTTGCGCGTCATCCACAAATTGTCGTCGTCGACGAACTGGCCCACACCAATGTGCCCGGCAGCAAGAATCGCAAGCGCTACGAGGATGCGCTCGAATTGGTCGACGCGGGCATCGACGTCTGGACCGCGGTCAATATTCAGCACCTTGAAACCTTGAATGATGCTGTCAATCGATCGGCAAATACCGTCATTCGCGAAACGGTTCCCGACAGCTTCTTCAAGCGTGCCGACGAGATCATCAACGTCGACATCTCGGTGGAGGAGTTGCGCTCCCGCCTGCGTGAAGGCAAGATTTACGCCCCGGAAAAGGTCGAGCAGTCCCTTGCCAACTTCTTTCGCAAGGGCAACCTGAACCTGTTGCGGGAACTGGCGCTGCGTGCAACGGCAGAGCAGGTGAGCAAGCGTGCCTCTGACTATCGCCGCACGCAGGGCCTGGAACAGGCGCCCATCCCCGACAAGGTGATGGTTTGCCTCAGCACCAGGCCGGGCACTGACCGGCTCATCCGCGTGGGTGCGCGCGTAGCCGGCCGCCTGGCAACCAACTGGTACGCCGTCTACGTCAACCGCCCCGACGAGGACAAGGGTCACGGAGATCCAGAAGCTTTTCAGCGTATCGAAGAATATCGCCGCATGGCGCGCGACCTCGGCGCACAGGTCATCACGCTGAACGACAAGAACGTCGCCGATGCGCTCATCCGCTTTGCCCAGCAGGAGAGCATCTCCCACGTGATCTTCGGCCAGCCGGTCCGCTCACGCTTCGATATTCTTCTGCGCGGCTCCGTGCTCAATCGCTTCCTCGCCGAAGTGCGCGATGTAACCGTGCAGGTTGTGCCCATGCAGAAGCCGCTGCGCAGGGGATAGCGTCAGCCCGGCGTTTTCACGGTCGCTCTTTATCGAATCGCCGAAGGGCAGGCGGCTCTTCCACCAGGAAACAGCCGCCTGCCGCAACCGCGACATTGGGCTAAAGGAACTGCCCCATCCGCTCTAGTTCTTCATCGTGATCTCAAACCCAATTCCATCTCCCGCGATGTCGACCTCGGAAAACTTCGTCTGCGCCAGGATCTGTTCAAACTCCGCCCGGGTGTATGCATTCTTGATCAGCATCGTCTTGAAAGCCATCTTGGTCAGAAACCGGTTGATGGTCTTCAGACCCATCTTGTCTACCGCGCGGCTCACGTCATCGGGCCTTGCTTCCCTGCTCAGGTCAATCAGCAGCCCGCGCCCGCCCGGCTTCAGTACGCGGCACATCTCTTGCAGCGCGCCCACTGGATCCGCAAAGTTCTTGAACGCCGCCCGGCACAGCAGAAAATCGAAGCTTTCCTTCGGGAACGGCATGTTCGACGCCGAGCCCTGGGTAAACTGCACCTTCACGCCGGCCTGCGCAGCCTTCTCCGCCGCCATCTTCACAAACGTGCGACTCAGGTCCATCCCGGTGATCGCATATTCACCGCGCCTGGCCAGCTCAATGCAGAAATATCCCGGCCCTGGCGCAACCTCCAGCACCTTGCTTCCCTCCGGAAGCTGACTGGCAACCCTCTCCGCCAGTTCCACGTACTGCTGCATCATCTCGCCTGTGTTGTTCGCGTACCACTTCGCCATCATGCCTTCGATTGGCCTGTCCGCATGCGGCTTTCTCATCGCAATCGTTGTCATCGCATTCTCCTTTTTTCCGGCGCAAACCATCCCTGCGAACGCAGAGCTGCTGCGCACTGTTCTCAATTCAATGTCCGCTGTTGCCGATGCAGAAGATTCTGCACCAGTGGCTGAAACTGCGCCTCTTGTTTGTTACTCCCTGCTCCCTATTCCCTGTTCCCTGATCCCTGATCCCCGCTTCACTCGCAGAACACCTTCACCTTGGTGTTGTTCCCGTCCTTGCCGTTCACGTCAACGGTCAGGTCCTCCAGGTGATCGATGAGCTCTTCAAGGTTCTCCGGCTTGATCTGCGAAAGCGTCAGCGGCACGCCATGGCTCGAAAGTGCCTGGTCAAGCTGATTGTGCGCCTGCTGCGGGATCAGCGCCGCCAGCCGCACGCCGGCTCGCAGCAGTTGCATGGGCACGCGCACATTGACTGTGGTCAGGCCCTTGTTCCCTGTCATGGATTCATCGGCCTCCACAAGCACGCGAAGGTACTTGGGATGTCCCTTCGGCGCAGCACTCCTCGTGCCGTTGCCGCTCGCTGCCGACTGCGAGGTGCCTCCAGGAGACGCAGCGGTCTCCGGATCCAGGGCGGAAAGCAATCGCTCCGCCTCTTCGGTGGTAATCTTTCCGGCGGCGAGCATCTCCAGAATCTGGCGTCTGTTCTCGTTCATTTGAATCCTCCCAGCCGCGTGAGCGGCATCAAATCCTGATCAGTTCCGTGATCTGCGAGAGCACGCAACGTACGGCTTCGGTCAACACCAAAATCTGCACGCTGAAAAAGTGCACAAGCCCCGGCACAAGCTCGTGCAGGTGAAGTTGAGCCAGGCAGGCATACACCAGGCAGATAATCAGAACCCATGCGGTCTCGCGGCTGTCGCTCCAGGCGGCCAGCAGGCGCTCAGCCTCGGCAGCCGTGATGCGGCCGTTTGCTACGAGTGAAAGAATGGCGCGGCGATCAGTGTTCATGACTCACCTCTACAGAATCTTGACCAGGACGCGATTGCCCTCGGTCGAAACCCTCACATCCGTTCCCGGCAGGCTGCACAGGACGGCCCAGAATGTTGCGATCGAGCGCCAGAACGGAATTCCAAGAGCAAGACGAGCGACCAGCAGAACCAGAAGGACGAATGGCGCCAGCAGGACTGCCGGAATCCACAGCAGGAACAGCGGCAGCCAAAGCCTGAAATTCGGTCCGTGCGGATGGTTCACGTGAACGATGGCGATATTCGGAGTCACTTCAGGGCCTCCAGTTCATTGATCGCCTGTTCGGCGGTAATCTCGCCGCTCTGCAGCCGCTCCAGCACGTCAGAGCGCGACGGCGAGGGATTGGTGTCAATAAATTGCAGCTGTCCCGAGATGCGGTTGAGCCGGGCCTTGATGGTGGGGTAACTGACCCCGAAGATCTGCTCCATCTCCTTGATCGACCCGTGCGAGCGCAAAAACGCGGTCACAAAAATCTGGTCCTCCAGGCTCAGCCGGGCCAGCTCCGGAAGGGTAAAGGCCCCCTCGATGGCGATTTGCTTGTCAGGGATCCTGACCCGCTCAATCACCAGCGGCGCGCCCTGCGCCATGCGAAGCAGGTCTTGCCAATCCGAAGCGGCTTTGGGATTTTCGTCCATCAGGCCTCAATCCTCAATTCTCAGTACGAAAAGAACAATAATCAAGTTTATTAATTTTTTCAAGCACTATTTTTAAGTTTTATGATTTTCGTTGCCATAAGGATTAGGTCGGCGTGCCGAGCGCCGGCGCCTCTTCTCCACAGCCGCGGCAGAGTCCGCTCTGTGTTAGTTTTGAATCAGCGGTTTGCCGCAAGGCCGGGTCGATTTCTCTTCCTCGCTGCCGGCAGAGAGCCCGTAGCTCAGTTGGTAGAGCAACGCCCTTTTAAGGCGTGGGTCCTGGGTTCGAGTCCCAGCGGGCTCACCATTCCCTCGAATGGCGCTTCTGTAATTTCGATTTTCCCGCCATTGATCTCGATCTGCTCGTTTTGCTTTTTGACTCTGACTTGGATTACGATTTCCGGGTTTGAGCCAGCCAAAATGTGTTACTAACGAGTAATGTTCACAGCCTTCGCCGGGCCACTAGAAGCATCCAATCCATGGGGGGGAGTGCGCGCTCCCGATTCAACGGTCAAGCACGGGACAGACCTGAGGGCCTAATGAGCGACGTACAGGGCAGTGTCAGCACTGATCCGTACATCCTGATGGAGATCATCCGGATGCAAACGGAGATCGCCAAGCTGGGGCTTGATCTTTCAGGCGTGGTGGAAGCTGTGGTCGACAGAATCCCCGCGATCACCAATGCCGAGGGCGCCATCGTCGAATACACCGAGGGCGACGAGATGGTCTACCGCGGTGTGAGCGGCTTCGCCAAGCCGCTGTGGGGCACCCGGGTCAAGCGCGAGGCAAGCTTGTCAGGCCTGTGTGTCCGCCTGGGCCAGGTCCTGCGGTCCGATGATATCCAGCTCGATCCTCGCGTCGACTTGGGGCCCTTTCAGCAGGTCGGCATCCGCTCCATGGTCGTTGCTCCCCTCAAGCACGACGGCTCAGTCGTAGGTGTGCTGAAGATCGTCTCCACTTCAACCCACGCTTTCACGGCGCGCGACGTTCGCGTGCTGGAGCTGATGAGCGAGTTGATAGCCGCCTCCATGTTTCACGCTGCCCGTAACGAGACGAGCGTACTTTACCAGCAGGCCACGCACGACGCGCTCACCGGACTTGCCAATCGTAATCTCTTCTTCGAACGTCTCCGGCAGCGAATCTCGTCCGGCCGCCGCCAGGTCGAGCCGCTCGGCATTTTGGTTCTCGATATGGATGGCTTGAAACGCATCAACGACAACTTCGGGCATCGCGCAGGCGACGCTGCAATTCGCGAGACCGCGCTCCGCATCAGCCGGATTCCGCGCAAATCCGACGTCGTGGCCCGCCTGGGCGGCGATGAGTTCGGGGTGATCCTCGGGGAGATCTCTGACCTCGGCGCCCTACTCGCGATCGTTGATCGCATCTCACAGGAAACCGATCAGCCCTTCCGCTTCGAGGAACACACATTTCACCTGACCGTAAGCATCGGCCACGCCCGCTTTCCCGAAGACGGAAACGACGTCGATTCCCTGCTCGAAGCCGCCGACAGTTCCATGTACCAGATGAAGCGAAAACGGTCTACTCGTTTGCCCCAGCGCGAACTGACCCAAAAGCACGTGTTCTGAGCCCTTAGCGGGCCGCGAATCCAAATGAATCCCCGCTATCCCCGCTATCCCCGCGGCCAGAAGTGCGTCTCCGAACAGGCGCGCAAGCGCTCCGCCGCGCTCTCCGGCGTAATGTCGCGCTGCGGCATACCCAGCATTTCAAATCCGACCATGAACTTCCTCACCGTGGCCGACCTCAGCAGCGGCGGATAGAAATGGGCGTGAAAATGCCACTCGGGGTGGTTCTCGCCGTCGGTTGGCTTCTGATGAAAGCCCATCGTATACGGAAAGCTCGTCTCAAAGAGGTTGTCGTAACGCGTCGTCGTCCGCTTCAGCGCGTCGGCCAGAGCGTCGCGCTCTTCGCCGCTGAAACTCCGGCATCGCTCCTGCGTGCCGCCGGCTGACCAGCAGCACCTCAAACGGCCAGACCGCCCACCACGGCACCAACACCGCGAAGTGCTCGTTCGCAAAAACTACTCGCTCGCCGCTGCGAAGTTCCCCGGCCACATAGTCGCACAGCAGGCAGCGCCCAGTTCGTGGCTTGATACTCGCGCTGGGCGATCGTCTCCGCCGCCGGCTCATCCGGCACGAATCCGGTGGACCAGATCTGTCCATGCGGATGCGGATTGCTGGCGCCCATCATGGCGCCGCGATTCTCGAAGATCTGCACGTACTTGATCCAGTCAGTCGCGCCCAGTTCCTCATACTCGCCGTGTCCACGCATCCACCACGCGGCGAATCTCGGCTTGCAGTCATGCGCGCCAGCGTCAGGCTGTGGTCGGGATGGAAGCACAGCACCTTGCAAAGGCCGCGTGCCGGCTCCGCGACAAGCAGCGGCGAAGAGGGAGTATCCTCTTGCGCCGGCAGGCGTCCGGCAGCAGCGCCGCGTAATCGTTTACAAACGTGAAGACGGATTCGTACTGCGGATTCACCGCTCCGCCGGCGCGCTTGTTGCCCGGGCACAGGTAGCACTCGGGATCGTAGGTGACCGCCGAGGGCGCACTCTTCTGCGCCACTTCTCCCTGCCACGGCCGCTGCGTGCGATGCGGCGAAACCAGCACCCACGACTGGCGCAGCGGATTCCACCGCCGATGCGGAAATTGCCAATTCCCTTCCATTCAATCTCCCGCACCATTGTACAAAGCGTAAGCACGCCAAGCCCCCTGAGCAAAACGGGAAATACTCCAAAGAGTCGCCAACCCATAGCAAGCCGCGCTCGGCATGCTCTTCTTTACGCTTTGAACGACTTCCCGCGCTTCTTCAACGCATCGCGCAGAATCCCAAGTGCCTTCGCGCCCATGCCGTGCAACGCGGACAATTCAGCCTCGCGCGCCTTCGTTAGCTGGTCGAGGTTCGTGTATCCTGCCGACGCGAGCGCGCGCTGTGCAGGCTTGGCGACTCCCTTCGGCCAGGGCTCCGTCTCCGTAGAAGCTGTCCTCGTCATGATGCTCTGCCTTTACCGCGATTCCGGCTTCAAATCGAATGCCGGACGCGAAGTGGCATCCATGTAGAACGGCACCGACGTGTGTTCATGCACAATACGCCACGCACCCGCCTGCCGCTCAAAGCAAAGCGTCTCGCGCATCCAGAAATCCACGCCTTTCTCCGTCCCTTGCATGCGCAGAAATCCATGCGCAAACGCAAAGTCGCCGCTCACCGTAACCGCAAAATCCTCTCCCGTAATCTCGATCGGCGTGGCCCAGGTGTCGAGCCACTCTTGCGTCTCCCTGCGATTGCGGCCACGATGCTCCAGAGGCGGCGCCAGGCTGAAAAACGAAGCGTCCGCCGCATACGGCCCCGTAATGCCGGCCGCATTCTTGTCGTGATGCGCACGATGTATGCCGTCCATGAGCGCGCGAATTTCCACTTCATCGCGAACCGCTTCGGTGTTCGCAGGTCTTTCGTGCACCGTTGCTTTAGTCATGTCGATCCCTCCCCGGTTGTGAATTCTGGTTACTGGATCGCTGTCGCCAGCACGTCTTCGAGTTTCCTGGCAAACTCGCCGGGCTGCTCTTCAAAGCCACCGTGTCCGCCGGGAAACGTAACCGGCTCCACGCCCATGCGGTTGGCCAGTTCCTTTGCCGAGCGCCACGCCAGCTGTCCCTCACTCTCAGCGCCAAGGCCGATCACCACGCGTGCATTATTCGCTTTGAGCGCACCGACATCGGGCGTGTAGTAGCTGATGGGTTTCACGCCATGCGCGACAAAGAAGTCCAAGTTGCCCTGGACGCGGCCAATCGACTGCTGCATCGAGGGCGACGGCGGCTTCCTCTGGCCGAAGCCCGCCATGGCTGCAAACTTCTGCATCGCCGGCCCCACTCCCGCGCTGCGATAGGTTTCGAGTATTTCCTCCGTCGTGCGGCGGTACGTTTCGGCATCAGGCAACAGTTGCAGGCATGGCGGCTCATGGGCAACCAGCATCCGTATGCGTTCCGGATGGCGTGCTGCCAGGTTGAGCCCTATCTGCGCGCCGCCGCTCGATCCCAGCACGAATGCCGGCTCGCTGCCCAGCGCAGCAATCAGCGCCGCCGCATCGTCGGCGTGTTGGTTCATGTCCTGGTCTTGCGCCGGCCCATCCACCACGCTGCGCGAATTTCCGCGCGGGTCGTAGCGAACCGTCATGAATCTGCTCGTGAGTTGCGAAGCCAGGCCGGCGAACACGCCCGCATCGGCGGGCCCGCCGGGGATCATCAACAGGAGCGGACCGGCGCCCTGCACTTCGTAGTAAATCTGCGCGCCCGGCACCTTCTGTGTTGCGGAATGAAAGTTGGCGAGTGTCGTGGACATAAAAATCCCTCCTCGATGATTGCTCAACCGGAATGTGAGATGGATGATCTCGTTTTCTAGCGCCGAACTGGAAAAACTGCGCGCAGCTTGCAATCGCGCAGGTAGACGGCTGCCCACACGATCACGCCGAACAGGACCGGAAATACAGTTTCAAACGTCGGGCTCCCGGCGCGCATCTGGATGGCGACGGCGCCGCCCAGGTAGCCGGTAAGCAGCACCGCACCCAGCACCGCCGTCCGCGGAATCGCGTAGATGATCGTGCTGACCGCGAGCAGAACGCCGACGCTGATGCTCAGCGAAAGCGGAAAGCCGAGCCGCGCAAAAGCCTGCACCACCTGCGGCTGCATCACGAACTTGCCGACAGCGTCAAAGAGCAGAAAGAGTACGGCGAGTGCGGAGAGAACGCGGCCCGTCCAGATCCTGCCGATCGATGCGGTTCTGGCCTCGCCCGATTGCCTCTCCATGACTGCGGGTTGCCCCGCCGGTTGGTTGCCTGTGGTTGCAAATGACATGGAATGACCTCCGTTTTCGAGTTTCGTTGATGCGGATTTGCTCGAGCAAGTGCCTGAGGAATGCGCTCAGGCCGTCGGAATCATGATATGCGTGATCAACTGCTCCGACGGCGTCACATTGGGGTCGTTCACATAATTTTCAATGGCGAAATCATCGCGCACATCCAGCTTCTTCTCGCCGGCAATGGCCCACGCGCGGCCCGATGCCTCCGGCAGGTCCGTGTACGGCCCGGTCAACTCAAAGCGAAGGTACTTGCCACCATGAAACTTCTCATACTTGAGCCCATCCGGCAGTTTCACCGGAGGCGCCGCGATCGAGAACCCGGCACGGTAGATCTTCGGCCCCATCTTGTACAAGGCCATGTAGCCGGTGATCTTGTTGTTTTCAGTCAGCGCGGGCGCCAGCGGATGCGCCTGGTGCCAGGCCGCTCCTGCATTCTCCATGAATGGTCCGACGCGTTCAACGAAAACGTAATGCGTTTCGGGCCAGTTGACGACTTCGGGATGTTCGTTGAGTCTCATGGCTTCTCCTTGGGGATCAATGAGGTTTCTGGAGCGCTCTTTGGTTGAAGAGTAGTTGGATGTACCGGCGCAGATGATCGATTGCTTCAATCGCCGGCGCCACGCTATTTTTTGCTTTCGCCATGATGAACGCGCCTTGCAGGGCCGCCTGCGTAAAAAGTGCGAGGCTTTCCGCGGTCCAGTAGCCGTCGAAACCGTACTTCATCATCGCTTCTTCGATGTCGGGTACCAGGGTCCCTGCGTGCCCGCTGATCGATGCATTGCAGGCATCCCGAATCGCCGGATGCGTGCTGTATACCTCCTGCGTCATGGTTCCCACCAGGCAGGTGAATTCCGCCAGTTCACCGCGCAGCAGGGCCTTTCGAAAGTCGACATAGGCCAGAATGCGCTCCAGCGGATCAGCCAGCCGATGATAGTCCGCACCAGCGAAGAGCGACGACGTCACTTCGCTCCAGTAGTCGGCCGCGGCAATGGCCATTTCTTCCTTGGTGCTGAAATGATGAAAAAAGGAGCCTTTGGTTAACCCCGCTGCCTCGCAGACATCCTCGATCCGCGTAGCGCTATAACCCCTTTGCCGTATGACCTGGAGAGCGGCATTCAGAATCCGGGTCTTCGATTCGTGTCTGGCTTCAGTGGAGATCATCGCGATTAATCCCCTAACGAGAGGAAATCATACCCACCAGTAGGTATGATGTCAATATATTCTAAGCATTGGAATGTAAACACTATGTTTTCAGCTACATCCAGATTGAGCCTTACGCCGTCGGCTTATCGGGCGGGGGCATCGACGCCAGGAAGCGCTCGGCGAATTCGGCGCTGTACCGGTCGGTCAGTTCCCTCACCCGGCCCGCATTGTCAGAGCACACAATGAGCCCGGCATGATGGTGCTTCTTCATGCGGGTCACGATCTCGGGAGCGTCAAATGTCCTGGTGTCGGGCTCGGCGCTTGAGGCCAGGCAAAGCACGCTACCGGCATATTTCTCCTTGAAGCTTGGCAAGAAGTACGTTTCGCCGCGCAGATCGGCCACTTCGATCCGCGCCCACTCGCGCCACAGGTTGATCCCCGTTGCTGTCTCTACGAGATCGGAGATAAATGCGCCACCCACGCGCGCCGCGATTTCCAGAAAATAAAACCGCCCGTTTTCGTGCGCGCGAATATATTCGGCGTGGGTCACGCCGCGAGCCATTCCCAAGTCGGGCGCCAGGCGCGCGTTCAGCGCTGTCAGTTCCTTCCACTCGCGGCTGGTCCTGTCCACGGTGCGCGTGGTGAAGACGCCTCCCTCGTGCATCACCTGCATCGGTGGCTTACCATACTGATGCACCACCGAAAAAACCACCTTATGCTCGCTGATGATCGAGTCGACGTGAAAGATATCGCCGGGCACAAATTGCTCCAGCAGATAATTCGTCTGCACGTCGCCGAGCTCATCGAGCGTCCGCCACAGTTGCTCCGGCTCGTAAATCTTGCGAATCCCCAGCGCCGACGCCTCCGCCCGCGGCTTCAGCAGCCAAGGCCCGGACACGGACTTCATGTAGCTGCGCAGCTCGTCGTAGTTCAGCACGCGGCAGAACGGCGGGACCAGAAAACCCGACTCGCTTGCTCCGGTGCGCATCGCCAGCTTGTCGCGATAGTAAGCCGTTGAAGTCACGCCCATGCCCGGAATGCGCGTATGCTCGCGAATCTTCGCCGCCGCATCAAGGTCGAACTCATCCAGCGCGATGACCCGGTCGAACTGGCGTCCGCGACCCATCCAGCAGACCGTCTTCATCAAGTCCGCCAGCGAGTAATCGTTGGGCATCAGGTGAATATCTTCGAGAATCTCGCGCGGCCAGGACGCGTCATTCAGTTTTTCCACGGTGATCAACGACGGCCTTACGCCCATCTCGGCGCACTGCCGCATGAAATCGTGTCCCTTCTCGTAGCTGGAGATACAGAGAAACCGCTGGCTCAAGTCCGCCATTTTTCCTCCGCCTTCACTGCGCACCGCGCAGCACCCCGCTTCATAGGCAGCAATTGGACCCCCGGATGAGGATAGTTCTACCATAGACGCTGCAAGCAATCACTTACTACAGGAGCCCGATGCTTTCGGCAGACGCGATCGTCAAATTGCACGATGAAATGACCCGTGCCTGGCACATCCAACCCGGCTCGGATTCCGTCGAATACGCCAATCTATGGCTCGCGCGCGTCGCCCGGCAGCATCGCGCCAACTTCGAGCTCTGGCACATCGAAGACGAAGCCCGCGCGCCCGGCGCCACCGACGCCCAGCTCGCACAGGTAAAACGCCGCATCGACAGCACCAACCAGCTCCGCAACGACCTGGCCGAGGAGCTGGACCGCGCCCTCCTCGAATGGCTTGCTCCCCAGCACCTTCCGGCCGAGGGCGCGCCGCTTCAATCCGAGTCGCCTGGCCTCATCATCGACCGGCTCTCCATCCTGGCGCTCAAAATCTACCACACGCGCGAAGAGGCCGAGCGCAGCGACGTTCGCCCGAGCACGCCGAGCGAAACTGCGCCCGCCTCGCCATCCTTGAAGAGCAGCGCCACGACCTGGCCCGCTGCCTCGACGCCCTGTGGCGTGAAACCCTGGCCGGCACCCGGCGCTTCAAACTTTACCGCCAGCTCAAGATGTACAACGACCCCGCGCTCAATCCTGCGATTTACCGCAATTCCCCTTCTGAGACTCGGAGCTGACCTTCTTTAGGCCCCGCCCATTGACGTAATCTAGGCTTATCGGTATAAACATGGCCTAAGTAGTACGCCTATGCATCTTGCAAGTTCAACGCACATACCGGAATTCACCGGTTCAAACTTGGCACTTCAGAACGGACTCCAACTAAATCCATGACGCAAGAGGCCAAATCCGCGGCGACAAGCCGCAAAAAAACTCCCCTTCCGGCTGCCAAGCCCGGCAGTCACTCGAGCACGGCAACGGCACCCGTCTTCCAGCAATATCAGGCAGCCGTTCAGCTTGTGCAGCAGGGCAAATTTGAGAGGGCGATCACCGCCTTTGAGAAAGTCATGCCCGCCGCTCCTCCCGAAATTGTCGAGCGCTGCCGAATGTACATCAGCTCGTCCCGTCGCCAGCTCGACAGGCAGGGACTCGCCTTCCAGACGCCCGGCGAGCGCTACGACTACGCTGTTTCGCAGATCAATTCCGGCGATTTCGAAGAGGCCGCCGGCCAGCTCAAGGGCATCCTGGCCGACGATCCCGATGCCGACTTTGCCTATTACGGACTGGCGCTGCTCTACTCCATCACCGGCAAAACGCAGGACTGCCTCGACAGCCTCGCGCAGGCCATCGAGCTGAATCCGAAAAACCGGCTTCAGGCGCGGTCCGACAACGACTTCCAGAGCATGGTCGACGACCCTCGCTTCACGGAGTTGCTGTATCCTGAACTTCCATAGGGCACGAACTGAAGCCCTCAGGCACTCTGTGACTCCTGGCTCTTCTGCTTCACGAGCGAAGTCTGCTTCTCGTCAACCCGGTGCGTCTGATCCCGGCGAGCTGGCGCCCGGCGTTCCATCGGCGCCCCTTCGCGTGGTGGCCATTGGCGGGGGTACCGGTCTATCCACCCTCCTCCGTGGATTGCGGCACCACGTTGCCTTTCCCGACTGGCCGACTGCGGTTCCCTGCCACATCTCCGATCTGGCCGCCGTGGTCACCGTGACCGACGACGGCGGCTCATCTGGCCGGCTGCGCGAGGAATTCAACATGCTTCCGCCCGGCGACCTGCGTAACTGCATGATCGCGCTCAGCGCCGAAGAAGACCTGCTGTCGAAACTCTTCGCCTACCGCTTCAAAACCGGCAGAGAACTTGGCGGCCACAGTTTCGGCAATCTCTTTGTCGCCGCACTCACCGACATCACCGGCGACTTTGCTCACGCCATCAAGCTTGCTTCGAAGATTCTCGCCACTCGCGGCCATATCTATCCGGCAACCACCACCAACGCCACCGTAGTCGCGCGCATGGAAGATGGATCTATCGTTCGCGGAGAGACCAACATCACTACCAGCAGGCAGCGCATTGCGGAACTCATGATCGATCCACCCAATGCGGCGGCCATCCCTGAGACGCTGGTGGCTATCGAGCGTGCTGATCTCATTACCGTCGGCCCGGGCTCGCTCTACACCTCGCTCATCACCAACCTGCTCGTGCAGGGCATCCCCACGGCCCTGGCACAAGCCCAGGGTGTCCGCGTTTATATCAGCAACCTGATGACGCAGGCCAACGAGAGCCTCGGCCTCACGGCGTCAGAACACATCCAGCGCATTTACGAGCACACTCACGCGCCCATCTTCGACTACGCCATCGTGAACACGGCGCCGTTCTCCCCGGAAACGCTGGCGCGCTATGCAGCAGAGAATGCCGCACCCATCATCGCGGACGTGGAGCGGATCGAAAAACTTGGCGTCCGCTGCATCCTCGGCGACTTTGCCAGCGAGGAAAACGTGGTGCGTCATGCCGCCAGCCGAGTCACCGCGGCGCTGCTGGCGCTGGGTCACAGCCGGCCGCCGAACAAGTAAGAATCATTGCTCCTTCCGCGCCAGATAGATCGTATGGCATCCGCGCGTCACCAGCGAATTGTGAGGGAAGAACGGCGTTGCATCCCACGCCCGCAGCGAATCGAACCCAGCTTCGCGTAAATCCCGCCGAATCTCCTCTCGCGTCCAGCTGACCTCTTCTACCCGCTCGCGATGTCTCTGGCAATGCTTGCCTTCGCGGATGAACCACTCCACATTGATCCAGACGCGAAGGGCAGTCCGGCTGTGACCGCTACGCATGACCAGCATCACCCGGGCCTCTCAATGCAAGCGTTTCCTGTCCAGTAGCGTTTGAATCCGCGCGCATTGTTCACGTCGAAGAGAAAATATCCGCCGGGTCGCAATGACCGCGCGACAGCGCTCGCAACCCTGCGCAAATCCGACCTCAGCGGGACATGATTGATCGCGTCATACTCGCACGTAATCAGGTCTATCTGATGCGGCAGCCGGAAACTTCGCATGTCCGCCTGAATCACCTGTACCGGCAGCTTTTCACGCAATGCTTTTTGGCAGGTCAGCCGGCACATTACCGGCGAAAGATCCACTGCAAATGTCTCGATGCCCCTGCGCGCGAGTGCCAGCGCAGTCACACCGGTACCGCAGGCCAGATTGCGCGCGGACTTCACGCCTGGCAGAATGCGCCGGAGAAACTTGTTCCGCGCTCGCTGGAGGGGAGATCGATGTGGTGTGAAAACTTCGTCGTAGTATTGCGCCAGCCATTGATAGGGTCTGATTTGATGGGGCACGGTCGTGCGCCTCCGCAGATATGAAGCCCCATGTCATCGCCCCAACGCTGTGAGTCTCCGCACACCAATCAGACAGGTGCACTGCCCGCAAGCAACTTCTCCTACAGCATTGATTCTGCTCATTTTCCACTTTCCTCCAGCCGCACTTCCTTGTACATTGGGTTCGCGCGGCAATCCGCGCCACGTCCGGAGGACTCATGCGGGCTCATCGTAATCTCCTCGGCGCAGGCTCGTGCCTGCTGGGCGCCGTCCTGATCGCGTGGGCGCAGGCGCCTACTCCCAAGCCTGGCCTGTACGAAGTCACCAGCAAGATGTCGTGGCAGCATTCGCCGTTTCCCGATGGCATGCAGGCCCCGCCGGGGGCCGGAGCCGGGCACACGGCTCAGACCTGCGTCACGCAGGCTCAGATCGACAAGTTCAACGGACCCAAACCGGAGGCGCACGGCGGCTGCCAGATCAACAATATCCAGAAGCGCGAAAACGGCATGACGGCCGAAATGACCTGCACCGGCTCGATGAAAGGCAGCGGAACGGTTGAAACCACGTGGACCGACTCCGGCCACAGCAAAAGCAAGGTCCACTTCACCGGCGCGATGCAGGTAGGCCCAAATTCCAAGACAGTTGAGTGGACCGTCGAATCCGAGTCGATCTACAAAGGCCCCGACTGCGGCAGCGTGAAACCATCCGACAGTGGACAGTGACCGGTGGACAGTCGGCCCCCTCGATTACTGATCACTGTCCACTGTCTGCTCCCTGTCCACTGTCCACTGTTCACTGTTCACTGTCCACTGTTCCCTTGTTCCCTGTCTTTTTCAACCGTCCTCTTCAACTGCCCGCACGCCGCATAGATGTCGCGTCCGCGCGGCCGCCGCAGATACACCGGAACTCCCTCCGTCACCCAGCGCCCTGCGAAATCGCTCCACCGCCTCCGCCTCCGGCGTCGCTGTACGCAATTCCCGGTCCCGGATTCCACGCAATCAGGTTCACCTTTCGCCGGCAGCCCCGTTCCGCCGCACCAGCCGCGCCACCTCGGCTGCGTGTTCCGGCTGATCCGTCACGCCGCCCAGCAGCACATACTCGAACGTGACCCGCTCCCGCGAACGCAGCCGCAGCCCGCGCACCGCGTCGACCACCGCCTCGATCGGCCACTTGCGATTGATGGGCATCACCTCGCTGCGGATCGCGTCGTTCGGCGCATTCAGACTGATCGCCAGCTTCGGCCGCACCTCCGGCGGCTCCTCGGCGAAGCGCTCAATCCCCGGCACAATCCCCGACGTCGACACCGTCATGCGCTGCGGACTCAGTCCTACCTCCTCCACCAGCAGCCGCACCGCAGCCATAAAGTTGTCGTAGTTCAGAAACGGCTCGCCCATCCCCATGAACACCAGGTTCACGCGGTCCTTGCCCACCTCCACGCCCTGCCGCTCGAGCACCGCAACCACCTGCCCGGCAATCTCGCCCGCCGTCAGATTGCGCTGCAGCCCCAGCTTCGCCGTCAGGCAGAACTGGCAATTCACCGCGCAGCCCACCTGGCTCGAAACGCAGATCGTAGATCGACTCCTCCTGAGCGAAGCCCGTGTACCGGGCGCAGCCGAAGGATCCTCTGGCCCGCCTTCTGCCTCGCTGCCGTCGCCTGTCTCCCCGTCATCGCCCTCCGGCATCCAGACGGTTTCCACAGTCATTCCGTCCTGCGATTGCCCCTGCACCAGGTAGCGCTCCGTCCCATCCCCAGAGTGGAAGGCCTGCACGATCCGCGGTCGGCCCACCTGCCAGCCGTCCTCGACTAGTTTTTGTCGCAGCGCCTTGGGCAGGGTCGAAATTCCCTCAACATCAACAATCCTTTGACGATAGATGGCTTCCGCAAGCTGCCGGCCCCGCCATTTGGGCTCCCGGAGGGTCACCATGAGGTCCGCCAGCTCAGCAACATTCATGCCAAAAAAACAGCGCAGGCTTCCGCTAAGCCTGTTCCTGGCGTCTAATGGGACTAGTTGTGAGTTCGCGGTCACGGCTGGGCCCAGCATAGAGCATTTCTATATCACTTGCAGCTATCCGCGTCCTCGTCCGTTTCATTGCATCTTCCCTGGTACGACCAATTGCGGCCGGTAAGCGGGCGCCCGTCCTGCAGCCAGCTTCGCCTACAATCGAGTTTGACCGAATGATGACGAATCAGCGTAATCTTCGCCGCACTGTATTGCCCAACGGCCTGATTGTCTTGACCGAGCGCATGGAACACCTCCGCTCCGTCGCCATGGGCGTCTGGATCAAGTCCGGCTCCCGGTGCGAGGCTGCCGAGACAAACGGTATCTCCCACTTCGTGGAACACATGCTCTTCAAAGGCACGCGATCGCGCTCAGCGCTGCACATCGCTCGCGAAATGGACTCCATCGGCGGCAACCTCGATGCATTCACCGGCAAGGAGACCATCTGTTTCAACGTCAAGTCGCTCGCCGATCACGTGCCCATCGCACTCGACGTCCTAGCCGACCTGGTTCTCAATCCCGTTTTCGCTTCCACCGAGATTGAACGCGAGCGCGGCGTCATCCTCGAAGAGATCAAGATCGACGAAGACAATCCCGACGTGCTGGTGCACGAACTGTTCACCCAGAATTTCTGGAAAGACCACCCCCTCGGAAAGCCGATCCTCGGCACCACAAAGACCGTAGGCAGCCTCGATCAGCAGAAGCTGATTGACTACCACATCGGTCGATTCCGCGGCGGAAACATGGTCTTCTCCGCTGCAGGCAACCTGGAGCACGACCAATTCGTCGAAGCCGTCTCGCAGAAGTTTACCTCGCTTCCTCCCGGCGAACCGGCGTACGAGATGCAGACGCCGCAGGCCAGCGCACGCATCCTGCTGCAGAACAAGAAGTCCCTCGAGCAGGTGCAGCTCTGCATGGGCGTGCCCGCACCGCGTATCACCGACGACAACCGCTTCGCCACCCTGATCCTCAACACTGTACTTGGCAGCGGCATGAGCTCGCGCCTGTTCCAGACCATCCGCGAAGAGCGCGGCCTGGCCTATGCCATCTACTCTGACTTGAGCCCGTACAGCGATACGGGATCGCTCTGCGTCTACGCCGGCACCTCCGTAGGCAAAGCGCTCGAAACCATCGACCTGGTGCTCACCGAATTCCGCAACCTGAAGGAGACGCCCCTCGGAGATGAGGAACTGACTCGCGCCAAGGACCAGCTCAAGGGCAACATCCTGATGGGCCTCGAGAGCTCGAACTCGCGCATGGCCAACCTCGCTCGCCAGGAGATGTACTTCCATCAGTTCTTCACCGCGGAAGAGGTAATCGCCCGCATCGACACGGTTACCGCTGAGCAGGTGCAGGAGATGGCCCGTCGTCTCTTCATCCCCGACCGCATCGCTGTCACCCTCCTCGGGCGCCTCACCGGCATCAAACTGAACCGCGATCGCCTGGAGTGCTGAAGAAGAGCCTTCAGCTATCAGCCGTCAGCTGTCAGTTTCGTTCCAAAGCTGAGGGCTGACAGCGGGGCGCCCTTCGGACTCCCCGAGCGTTGCATTTCCCTTCTGCGTCCCTAGGTTGTAGGATTTTGTCGAGTGGGCAGGCGTGTCTGTCCTGTCCTCAGGAGCATGGGGTACAAATGAACTGCACGTTTTCGAAATCTGGCATGCGCAGTACGCGCACTCGGTCTTCGTCCGGCTTCACGCTGATGGAACTGCTGATCGTCATCTCCATCATCGTCATCCTGATGCTCATCGCCATTCCTACCGCGAACACCATCCGAAAGCACACCGACGAAGTCTCCGCGCAGAAATCTCTGCAGACCATCGAACAGGCCCAATCGATTTATGCGACCAATTATCCGGTGAACGGGTTTGCCTGCGGCCTGACGGCCCTTGCCGGTGAACCGAGCGCCGGTCCGCCCAGCCCCACCTCTGCGCAACTTCTCAATGGCCTGCTCGCCAGCGGAATCAAGGACGGCTACGTCTTCAACATCACCAACTGCACCAAGGTGACCGTCAATAACACCGATCGCATCACCGGGTACACCGTCACTGCGGTTCCGGCGACGCCCGGAAAGACCGGCGACCGCGGTTTCTGCGTTGAGTCGGGCGGTCCCATCAAGATGGATCCCGCCGGCGGCACCAACTGCACCCAGATGGTGCAATGACGTTGCGGAGAACGTGGATCTCAACTGGTAGAAATCTTTGTCATTCCGACCGAGCGAAGCGCGCCGAGGAACCTGCACTTATCTTTTTTGCGAAGCATCCCTCATCAAAGACGCTAAGCCGCGTCATCATCTCGCTCTTGGTTCTGTCTTCCCTCCTGCTCCAGTCGGCCACCATTCGCGCTCAGCAACCCTCCGCCCACGACCTTGCCCAGCGCGTCGATCACCATTACAACCAGCTTCACTCCCTCAAAGCCCAGTTCGTCGAGAGCTATGAGGGCCTCGGCCGTGTCCGCAGGGAGAGCGGAACGTTATTTCTGCTCAAACCCGGCCGCATGCGCTGGGATTACTCCAGTCCTTCCGGGAAAGTCTTCCTGCTCGACGGGAAATACGCCTGGTTTTACACGCAAGGCGACCCGCAGGTACAGCGCATCGCCTCCAAAGAGCTTGACGACCTGCGCTCGCCGCTGCGCTTCCTCCTCGGCCACACGCAGCTTGAGAAGGAAATCGATCGTCTGACCCTGGCGCCTGCCGCCAATGGCAACTTCGCTCTTTCCGGCATGCCGCACGGACAGGGAAACCGCGTCCAGCGTCTCACTCTCACCGTGACCGCCGAAGGTGCGATCGTTGGCATCGAGATCCAGGAAACCGACGGAGCCCTGACCCGCTTCGCCTTCACCGGCGAACAGCCCAACGCAGTCATCCCGGCTGCGGAGTTTCACTTCACACCGCCGCCAGGAGTACCTGTGGTCGATTCCATGGGGCCAGTCTAGTTCGCGGTTCCCTTGCCTTCCGGCTTCGGGTTGCCGAATACCTTGTTCCAGTCCGTCGGACCATTGACAAAGCGCTTGTGCAGCGTGGCAAGCAGTTCTGCATTCCCTGCGACAAGATATTCATAGGCCTGCGTCCACTCTTCCCCGCTCTTCCATCCGGATTGCGTCAAACGCACAATCGTCGCGTTTCCGCGTGCTTCAAATTGAAAGACAGCTCGAGTGCCTTCCGCACGAACGTGAGGGAACTTGTCAGGTGCGAGCGCATTCAGCACCAGTTCCTTCTCGGGCGCAAAACTCACGATCGTGCCGCCGCCCGTGCTTCCGCCAGGGAAATGCACCAGCCAGTCTCCGCCCGGCCGCAGATCGACCGTGGCATTCGGAAACAACCACGTGCTCAACCCCTCGCTGGTCGCAAACGCCTGCCACACATCGTGCACCGGAGCCGGAACCTCGATCTCCAGCACAAACTGTTGTGGCGCGGCAGGGCCAGCCAAATGCGCTCCGTCCTGCGCCAGGCCATAACGGGCAGGAATAAGAACCAGCAACAGCAAAAGAATCAAATTCTTCGAGCTTGTCATGGTATTTAGTTGAACGATCAACTAAGATACTGACAAGCGTTCGTTCTGCTGTCAAGGAAAAACCGTGTCGCCGCAGAAAAACATCGCCTCCACTCGCGATCGCCTCATTGACTCGGCCCGCCTCCTCTTCTGGGAGCGCGGCTTTGCCGGCACCAGCATGGCCGACCTGTTAATGCACTCCCACGTCAACTCCGGCAGCTTTTACCACTTCTTCGACAGCAAGGAGGCCCTGCTTCGCGCTGTTCTCGAGCAGTACATCGCGCTGCTCCGCCCCATGGTGGTCGACCCCGCATTTTCCGCAGTGCCGCAACCGCTTGAGCGGATCTTCGCCATTCTGGCCGGCTATCGCAGACGCATCCTTGCCACCGATTGCCAATATGGTTGTCCCATCGGCCGGCTTGCCCTGGAGATTGACCCCGAGAATGCTCCGGCTCACACCCTCATCGCTCAAAACTTCCAGGGATGGATCGACGCGGTGCGCGAGTGTCTCCTCGAGATGCAGCCCTTCATGCCCGCCGCGACGGACATCGATGCCCTGGCCACATTCGTTCTGGTAACGATGGAGGGCGGGGTGATGCTGTCACGCTCCTATCGCCGGGTCGAACCGTTCGACCGCGCAGTCGCCCAGTTGCGCGAGCATTTCCACCTCTTGCTCGCCGCGGAAGAAACGAAGAAGGCGCGATAATCTCCCTTTCGCGCCTTCGTTCGCTCGCTGCCTCCGCCGATCAATATCCGTATCGGTACGATCCGTATCCGTACGGATTCACCGTGCGATACGCGATCGTGTTCGGATATACCATCACCCTCGGCTGCGACCACATCGCAACGGCCGGCGCCGGATACATGTACACCCGCATCGGCGGCGGAGGTGGCGCCGCGTAGACATAAACCGTGGGGGGCGGCGCTGTATAGACATACATCGCAACCGGAGCCGGTGGAACATACGACTGCTGCGGAGGAGGCTGATACGCCGGCGGCGGTTGATATGCCGGCGGTGGCGGCTGATAGGCCGGCTGCTGAGGCTCGTCCTGTGCGATCTGCGGTTGCGGCCGTTCGGGCGGTGCATCGTCGTAGGCGCTCGGCTCACGGCGATACAATCCCGACGGATCACGATCCGGCTCATCAGTGATGGGCACTTCCACATCGTCCATCACTTTGAGCGTGAGTCGTGTCTCCGACTTCAGCGTCGGCCGCGGCCCACGCCTGGGCAGGTTCAGCAGGTCGAGCGGCCATAGGATCGGGATGCACCACTCCACGATGTCTCGCGTGCGGTGTCCCTTTCCGAGGATCCTTCCCTGCTGATCCACAGCGTAGCCGGGAACGTCCACCACTCTTGCCGACAGGGGAATCACGGTGCGCGGCTCGACCACCATGCGGTCGAACTTCAGCTCCATCCATCCCTTGCCCACAAAATGGCCGGGATCCTTGTAGTCTTCAAACCGGCCCTCCAGGTAGCTGTCAAACGGTAATTGCGTGGTGCCATTGCGCGTCGAGATGCTGACCGAGCAAAGCACCGGATCGCCGATGGCCGTGGTTTTCGACGACAGCCTGGTCTCGGAAACCGTGCAGTTGATGAGTGAGCCGGCAGGCACAATCTGCCTGCTGGCATAAGCAGTTAGCGAGAGACACAGTAAGAGTGTAGCGAGAGCGAGGTAAGCGCTCTTCATCGAAGGCCTCCTGGTGCGAAGGACTCTCGTCCGACAGACATCTTTAAGGCAAACTCCCGGGCGAGAGTTGGCTGATGGTTCGGTTGAGAAGAAAAATCACCGGGTGACCGAGCAGTCGTGCCCCGCGTTGCATCGAGAAGTCGTGCAGAATCTCGCTTAAATTGAACAGCAGCTCAGTCGGTGAGTGCTGACATTTTTTTGAAGCCGGGAAAAATCGCCAACATGCCCCTTGCGCGCAAAGGAAGCGCACTTCCGTCGCGCGTTACAAGTTGGCTGTTCAGGATTCAGGTGCAGCCGTGCAGAATCCATTGCCATCCGCTGACACCGGAGATTTTTGAAAGTTGCGGTGAATCAGAAAATAATTCCGCGCCGTAAATTCTGCGCCGATTTCTCGAGCTCTTGCTCTTGTTCTTTACTCCCTGTTCCCTAATCCCTACTCCCTGTTCCCTGCTTTACTCGTATCGCAGCGCCTCGATCGGATCCAGATTCGCCGCGCGAATCGCCGGAATCATCCCGCTCACCAGTCCCGTGACAATCAGAATCGCCGTCGCCACGACCACCGATGCCGGCGAGATCAGCAGCTGGATATCCGCATCCTCGCGCATGCAGCGCCAGTTGCGCTGTAAAACGTAATCCGCCCCACCAGCAACGAAACCAGATACGCCAGCGCGATCCCACCCACGCCGCCGATCCCCGGTAATCACCATCGCCTCCGCCAGAAACTGCAGCAGAATGTGCCGCTTCCGCGCGCCCAGCGCCTTCTCCACGCCGATCTCGCGCGTGCGCTGCTGCACCGCCACCAGCATGATGTTCATCAGCCCGATGCCCGCAATGCCCAGCGTCAGCGCGCCCACCAGCGAAAGCAGCACCTGCAGCGCCATCGACAGAATGCTGAACTGGTGCAGTTGCGTCATCAGGTTGGCCACATAGATCGCGTTATGATCCGACGGCCGGAAGTGGTGCGCCGCGCCCAGCGTCTCGCGCATGCTCTGTTCCGTCAGCTCGTAGTTCGCCGTGATAGTTGAACCAGATGCCGTCCAGATACTTCGTATCCGTCAGGTCGCTCATGGTGCTGAAGGGCACGTAGATCTGCCGGTTGCGATCGCTGTCTTCGCCCTCCTGCATCTTGGGGCTGCAGCACGCCGATCGATCGTGAAAAGCACGCCGTTGAGCCGGATCGTCTGCCCCACCGCCCACGCGCCCGAGAAAAGCTTCGTCTTCGACTCCGACCCGATCACGCAGACATGCGCCCGCTGCTGCTCCTCCAGCCCGTTGAAGAAGCGGCCCTGCATCGGTATCCAGCTTCCAGATGTCCTGGAAGACCGGCATTACACCGTTCACCGTCCACGTATACGAATGCAGATCGTTCTGCACCGTCACGTCTTTGTAAACCGCCGGCGAGATGTGATTGATTCCCGGCACGCTGGCGATGATCCGGTCCACATCGTCTTGCGTGAATCGCACCTGCACACCGGACTTTGTCACCGCCTGCCTGCTCGCTGGTCCGCCCCGGGAACACGCCGATAATGTTGGTGCCCCACTGCGCAAAGATCGCCTCAATGGCCCGGCTGAACCCTGCCCCATACGCCAGCAGCAGCACCACCGTCGCAATGCCCCACGCCATGCCGATCATGGTGATGGCCGTGCGCCGGCGGTTGTAAACCATCGCCTCCCAAGCCTGCCCGAGTATGTCCTTCAGCATTCTCGCTCCGCTCCAGCTTCTAGCTGCTTGCTCTAGTCTTTCCGCAACGCTTCCACCGGATCCATCTGCGCCGCCTTGCTCGCCGGATACAGTCCTGCGGCCATTCCGCTCAGCGATCAGCGTTCCCATGCGCCAGCGCCGCCGACCACGGCACCAGCCGCGGCGGATCCCAACCCGGCATCTTGCCCGTAAGCAGCGCCTGCAGCACGCCCATTAACCCCGCCGATCCCAGCAATTCCAATCACCCCGCTCACAGCCGTCAGCAGCAACCCCTCCCAGAAGAACTGCCGCAATATGCTGTTCTTCGTCGCACCCAGCGCCTTGCGCAGTCCGATCTCGCTGGTCCGCTCCGTCACCGACACCAGCATGATGTTGATGATTCCCACCGCCCCCAGCCCCAGCGTCACAATCCCCACGCCACCCAGAAAGATATCCATCGCCGTGAAGATGGCGCCCACCATCTTCATCTCCTTGATGGTGTCCCACTCCTGAAACGCATCCGTCATCGACGGATCGAATCCATGCCGCTGCGCGATCACACGGTGCACCGCGGCCACCGCGGCGGTCGCATCCCCCTTCGTTGCCGGCTGGTACTGGATCGACGTCAGCGCATCCTGCGCAATGTTTTCGCCCTTCAGCGGAAATAGCTCGATCATCGTCGTAATCGGGATGTAGACCTTCTGATCGTCGAAATCCTGGTTGCCGCGGCTGATCTTCTCCACCGACCCGATGATCCGGAACTCCGTCCCATTGATCGTGATCGCCTCGCCCACCATTGGCCTGCCCGGAAACAGCAGCTTCGCTGCTTTCGAACCCAGAACCGCCACGTGGCGGCGATCGCTTACGTCCGCGTCATCGAGAAAACGCCCTTGAGCCATGGGGATATAGCGCACTACGGGGTAGTTTGGCCACACGCCCATTACATGGCTCGAAGTGTTGCTGTACTGGCTCACCTCGTAGAGATCGGAGCGCGACAGTTCCACTGTGACTGCGCGCAGTTCCGGCGACTGTTTCAGCGCTTCCGCATCGCCCAGCGTCAACTGGTAGGGACGCATCCCTGTGTGCTGGTTGGCTACAGCGGGGATGGTCCCGTTCCACATCATCACCAGGTCGTTGCCCATCTTCTCCAGATTGCGCCGCTGGCCCGACCGGAATCCCTCACCTAGACCCACCAGCACGCAGCAGCGACCCCACGCCCCACGCAATCCCGAACATCGTCAGGAAGCTCCGCAGCTTGTTGGCTGCGATCGCCCGAAACACCTCGCTGAGCGTGTCTGTAAAGCTTTGCATATCCCTTCGACGCGATCCTTTCTCATCCGGGAGATGAAATGTGACGAGCGACAACCGCCCAAGCCCGCTATTGGATTGCCTTCGTGGAAGTACGTTGTTGACACCGTTTCAGTTCCCGAACTCACTGGCGCCTTCACAGCATCTCTTCTCTAGCGAAAAACCGCATCGTTTCCCGGTCCCCGATGGTTGTCCATGAGAATGTATTGCTTCGGATGAGACCCGGCGGAGTTCCTGAGTCAGCTATACTTGGCACCTACTCGTGTTTGATTACGAGCCGTTAGTGGCGTGCTAGAAAGAGGTCCAAATGTTGACTCAGCCTGGCGTGTTCTATGAATTCCACCGCTTCCGGGTGGTATCGCGAGCTGGCCAGCCGATCCTAACGAAGACGGACGCTGAGGTCGGTCCGATCATCAGTCGGGAAGACGCGATTCACCAAGTCAGGAATGGAAAAGACGTGTACACGTCAAAGAAAACCGACGCAGAAAAGCTCTCGGTTTCAATCTACGGTAGAGAACCGGCTTACGATCCTCCCAAACAACCTCATCAGTTTCAACATTTCCACCCTGGCGGACTACATCCGCAATTTCCACGGGGCCAAGAGGGGCGCCCTCGCGCTGAGGAGGGACTTTGGCATGTGTTCTTCGGATCCCGGGGAGAAAATCTCGAGACGCATCGGTGACGTGATCAACTCCAACACATTTGCATTTCGTCGGTATCATCGCCAGACCAAACATCACTTTTCAGAAAACGGAGCGCTGCATAGTGCGATCCCGAGCCATAGATCGGCTCCGCTTACGACCGTTTTCCTGGCCCATTTAGTTGTTTTCGCATTCGGACTCATTGCCCCTTCACCTTAGAATGACAATCCAGAGGCCTTCATGGAATCGGCAGGACACACCGCGGAAACCGTCGCTAAGGCCTTCATCCGCGCCATCAACCGGCAGGATGTGGATCGGCTGGTTGAACTGATGTCGCCTGCACACCGCTTCACGGACTCGCTGGGTACGGTCGTCGCAGGCCGCGAAAAGATGCGCGCAGGCTGGACCGCCTACTTCCGCATGGTCCCCGACTACGCCATCGCCATCGAAGAGTTCTACCCCGGCGGAGCTCCCACAGACAGAAGTGGAGATCCCGTGATCGTGATGCTCGGCATCGCCGGCGGCACCTACACGTGCGACGGCAGCCTGCATCCGGAGAACCACTGGCAGACGCCCATCGCGATTCGAGCGGTGGTTGAAGATGGCCTGGTCGCCGAGTGGTGCGTCTACGCCGACAACGAGCCCATCAGGAGATTAATGGCAAGAGAAAAATAGCGAAGCACGGGAAAATCCACCTGGCAGAAACGGATTCGGAAGACAGCAATTCCCGATCTGCTGTACTCTGCCAACCATGCCGCGGCCGCCCGATCGCCAGTTGCTCAATTACCTGGCTCCATACGATCGCCACATTTCGAACCTTACCTTGGCCCTGCGCGATGTCGTCCTCGATGAGGCGCCCCAAGCCATCGAATCGCTATCGATGGGCTACGCCCTCGCCATTGGATTCTCGTTTACGGGCAAGCCTCTGAAGGATGGGTTCTGCCACATCGTCGCGTACAGCTCCCATGTAAATCTCGGCTTCAATCGCGGCGCGCTCCTTCCCGACCCCGACGGCATATTAGAGGGCTCAGGCAAGTCGATTCGTCACATCAGGATTCGCAGCCACGACGACCTCGACCGCCCCCTGCTTCGGCGCTTCCTTCAACTCGCAATCGAACAGGTGGGGGGACTACGTCGGCCGCACCCAGCAAACCGCCCGTCCCGACCCAATTCTCCCGCGAAGAGCGGATAGCATCACTGCAACAGCGAAGCGCATTCCCGTTCGGCCAGCGAAATATTCAGATTCGGGAGGCGCAGCAGAAGCTCCGCCGGCGGCAACGGCCGACTGGCGTAATAGCCCTGCAACTCATCGCATCGATGCGCCCGCAGAAAATCCAACTGGGCCTCCGTTTCTACGCCTTCTGCGATGACCTTGAGATTCAGGTTCTTCGCCATATTGATGATCGCAATCGTAATCGCCGCGTCGTCCGCGCTGGATGCGAGGTCCTTCACGAACGACTGGTCTATCTTCAGCTTGCCCACCGGAAGATGTCTTAGATAGCTGAGGCTCGAATACCCGGTTCCGAAATCATCAATTGCAAGCTTCACGCCCATCATCTTCAGTTCGGCGATCACTCCCGATACGACATCTTCATTCGAAAGAAGAAGACTCTCAGTCAGTTCCAGCTCAAGAAACTCGGGCGCGAGAGCCGCGGCGCGCAAGGCATCACGAATCTTGTTGCAGAACCCATCCTGCCGGAACTGTACCGCCGACACGTTGACGGCGATCGGCACAGCCAGCAACCCCTGGTCCTGCCACAATCTCGATTGCTTACACGCAGTCCTCAGCACCCACTCGCCGATGGGGAGAATCAGCCCGCTGTTTTCCGCAACTGGGATGAATTTCGCCGGCGACACCACTCCGTTTACCGGATGTCTCCAGCGAAGGAGAGCCTCTAATCCCGTAATCCGGCCGCTGGCAATATCGAATTGCGGCTGGTACTCCAGGTACAGCTCTTCTTTCTCGATCGCGAGGCGGAGGTTGTTCTCCATCGTCAACCGTTCGAGAGCATTGATATTCATCTCATCGGCAAACAGCCGGATTCGGTTTCGCCCGGCGTCTTTTGCACAGTACATCGCCGCATCGGCTTTCTTGATCAGGGTTTCACTGTCCTGCCCATGCTCGGGAAACACGCTGATACCGATGCTGGTTGTGATGTTGAGCATCGCCCCTTTAGCGGTAAAGTCACCCGCGATCGCCTGCAGAATACGCTCCGACGCATTCCTGGCGGTGCTCACGTCCTCAAGGTCGCCCAAAACGATGAGGAACTCGTCTCCGCCAACCCTGGCCACGGTGTCATGATCGCGCAGGTTCTGAGTCAGCCGCTGCGCGACTTCGCACAGCAAGGCGTCCCCCGCGGAATGACCCAGTGAGTCGTTGATGATTTTGAATCTATCCAGATCGAGAAAGATGACCGCAACCTTGAGGCCTGCAACACGAGCCTCTGAAATCGCCGCATCGAGCCTCTCGTTCATCAACGCGCGATTTGGTAGCCCTGTCAGGAGGTCGTAGTAAGCGAGGAACTGCACTCGATTCTGCGCCGTCTCCCGCGCCTTCATGACGCGGAAATAGACAAGGAGAGTCGACGTAATCAGAACAAAAGCGGCAATTCCCTGAGCCACGCACAGGTACATCGACAGGAAATGCATGCCGTAATTCAGATGTAGCGCGAAGTCTTGTTCCAGTCTCGAAAGATCTGAATCGACTTCAAGAATCTCGAGCCTGAGCCTTGCCGATTCCGCTGCATCCTTCGTGCTCTTGAGTTCTTCCGCAATCACGCCAAGCCGCAAAATATCTTGATCGCTCTCGCGCCAGATCTCGACCGCCTTCTTGACCTCCGGTATCCACGGCGCAAGCCTGTAGAACAAAATCGCCGTCGGGACATCCTGCGCCCGGTTCCTTCCTCTCAACAGCCCGTCGGAGATAACCGAAAATGACCTTCGTTGGGAATCCAGCTCTCGACGCGCCTGCATATCGCCTATAGCAACGTCGATCTCGCGCTTGAAGCATTGCAGGTCCTGGTCCGAATGCGAATTCGAATAGCTCAGCAGGCAAACAGTTGCCCTCTTCTCGGCGCTCGCCAGGAGATCTTCGCCGATAAGAAACACGCGTCCGCCATCCTGAAACCTGAGCTCCCAGAGCGAGAGACCTGCCAACAGGAGAAGAATCAGGACGAACGGCACTACAACTGCAAAGTTGTTCCAGGCCCCGGAAACGACGGGCCGCGTAAGAGCCTTGGTACGCACGCCGGATATACCTCTAGCTGAGGCTTTCAAGTCTCTTTATCGGCTGATTGGCAGAAAGAATATGTAACCCCAAACACATCGAGAAGCAAAACTTCTGCCACTTTCGCGTCATTGCGGCGAAAGCCGCGCTCCGTGATGCCGTGGCTGCGCCTCCAGCGGATTGCGCGTAAATATGTGTATCGATTGGACTACTCGTCGCTGACCAGCGTCTCCACGATGTGTCCCATCTTTTCGTGCTTGGTCTTCAGGTAAGCCGCAAATGTCTCCTGCGGCGCCACCTCGGCCGAAACGCGCTCCGTCACCCGGATGCCTGCCGACTCCAGCGCCGCTACCTTGTCAGGATTGTTGGTCATCAGCTTGACCTCACCGACACCCAGCATCTTCAGCACCCGCGCCGGCAACTCGTACTCGCGGTAATCGGCCTCGAAGCCCAGTTCCACATTCGCTTCCACCGTATCGAGCCCAGCGTCCTGCAGCTCATAGGCCTTCAGCTTCGCCATCAGCCCGATGCCGCGCCCCTCCTGCTGCTCATAGAGCAGAATGCCCGCGCCCTCTTCGCCGATCTTCGTCAGGGCCAGCTCCAATTGCAGCCGGCAATCGCACCGCAACGAACCAAACACGTCGCCAGTCAGGCATTGCGAATGAATCCGCACCAGCGGAGGCGCCGCATGAATATCGCCCATAACGAGCGCAACCAGCCCCTCCACTTTGCCGCTCTGCGCCGGCGAGCCGGACGTGGCAGGCAGCGTCCCCTCAAACCCGAGGATGCGGAATGCTCCCCATCGTGTCGGAAAATCCGCCTCGGCGACCTTCTTCACGCTCTCAAGTGCCATCACCTCATTTTACTTTGACCGCCTGTCTGCCGTGCGCCGTCAGCCATCAGCCGTCAGCTTCAGCTGTCAGCTTTCAGCTTCAGCGCTGCCAAGTAGACTTGAACGGCGATCCCCGAGGCTTCGATTCCCAAAAAACCAGGCTGAGGGCTGAGGGCTGACGGTTCGAAACCGCCGCAAGCTGCTGAAGGCTCGCCGTTTCCTCCCCGTCACGATACATTGGTGACGTGACCGACAGGCTCATCCTCATCACCCTGCTGATAAAGCTGGCAGTGATGGCTTCGACGGCCAGCGTGCTGGCGCGCGGCAGCACCTTCCGGCGCCTATTCTTCGCCGAGCATCGTCGACCGCGCCAAACCCTCGGCCTGCTGGCCTTCTTTCTCGTCCCCCTCACCCTTGGCGTGTGGATCCGGATATCCGTTCCGAACTTCCTCGCCGCCGACATCTCATTCGAAATCATCATTCTCCTCGGCCTTCTTATCAGCCCGTCGTGGGCCATGCTGGGCGGTATCGTGCTCTCCATCCCCGCCATGCTTCACGGCGAATATCTTTCCCTCCCCTTCAATGCCGCTGTCGGATTTCTCGCCGGCCTGCTCGGTCGCTTTGTCGAGACGGAAGACATCTGGTCCTTCACCCCGTTCGTCGATCTCAGCCTCTACCGCTGGGTTCGCCGCATCCTGCGCCGTCCGCGCATCGACCCGCAGTTCCTCATGCTCTTCCTCATCGTCGCGGCCGAAGCCTGCCGCGTGTGGCTTGCGCATGTCTTTCCCCACAAGCTCTTCGCCCTGGTCGCCCAGGAGCCCTGGGTGCAGGTGCTGGTCTGGATCAGCGCGCCCATCGTGGTCGGCATCGCCCTCAAGGTGTGGAACGCTCTCCGCATCGAGATGAAGCTCGAAGAACAGAAGCACCTGCTGCTCGAGGCGCGCCTTGACGCGCTCCAGCGCCAGATCAATCCCCACTTTCTCTTCAACACCCTCAACTCCATCGCATCTCTGGTGCGCGTCAAACCGGAACTCGCCCGCGAAATGACCGTAAAGCTCGCCAACATCCTGCGGGCTCTTCTCAAGGATCACGACACCTACGTCCCCCTCAGCAACGAACTCAGCTTCACCGACGACTATCTCGATATCGAAGTCGTCCGCTTCGGCGCCGAAAAGCTTCGCGTCGAAAAGGAGATCGATCCCCAGACCCTCGACGTCCTTGTGCCCAGCATCCTTCTCCAGCCGCTTATCGAAAACTCGATCAAGCACGGCCTCGAGCCCCGCATCCACGGCGGAACCGTGACCCTGCGCAGCAAACTCAATGGCGATCGCGTGCTGATTGAAGTGGCCGACGACGGAGTCGGCATGGGCAACCGTCCCCATACCGGCTTGAACAACAGTGGCGCCGGAATCGGCATGAAAAATGTCCAGGAGCGTCTCGAAGTCCTCTACGGCGCGCAGGCCACCTTCAAAGTCGTCAGCAACCCCGGCCGCGGCACCCGCGTCTCCATAGAAATCCCCGCCACCCTCCCCGACCTCCGCTAATCGCATTCACAACGTGCAATAAATTTTCGGCTGAAATCAAGATTCGGTACGTTCGAGGGCAAAGAAAATCCCGTTTGAATCGCGTCCGCATAGGCGACACTGAATTCCAAAGGAAGGTTGGCGCCGGTCAATGAGGAAGGTGTTCGCGGGTGCATTCGCCGCGGTGCTGTGCCTGGCCCCGTTGTCTGCGGGACGAGCGCAGTTGCTCACGATCAAGAAGATGGGGTCGGACGTGTACCTGCATGTTCGCCTCGACACTACCGGAGAGGCCACGCTCGACACGTGGTCCCAGGAGAGTCGAGCAAAACTGGCTCAGCTCTTGCCCCGGGTGCAGCACTGCCAGGAAGGCTGGAAGACAGATGCGACCGAGGGAAACGTGATTCGCTGCTCGCGAGCCCTGCGACGCGATGGCCTTGCGCTCGAAGCCGAGTTGGACCTGGCGCCAATCGCGCGAGAGCTGAATGGAGCGAGCGGGATTGAGCTCTTCGTGAGTCATCCGCGCCTGGGATTCGATTCGTCGTCTGTGGTCATGAATGAAGAGGGGTACGGACCGCGCGTGAACCGAACTGTTCAATTCGCAGCGGGCGTCGTGCCTGCTCCGATCAAAATTCGGTTTGGCTACCGGCCCGATCAGCTGGCCGGCGTTTATCTTCCCCTGCTCGCCCTGGCGCTGGTTCTCACGATGATTGCGACGATCATGTCGCGAGCGGGATACGCACCGCTGGCACTTTCCGCAATCCTGCTGGGCACCATGATATGGATGGGCGCAGCCGCCGAAGTGCAGGCAGACGCTCCATTGCGCATTCTGCTCTTCGGCACTCCGCTGGCCAACTTCGCAGCTTTGTTCCTGGACATGTGGCCGCCATTGTTCTGCGTTGCCATTGGAGTTGCATTGGGAAGCCGCATGCGCGGCGGCCGGTTGCGCACCGGAAAATTCGGAGAGGTTCTCAGCGCTTATGCAGTCGTTCCCTTGATCGTGACCTGCGTCGTGGGTGCATTGCCAAACATGACCAGGGGAAACTGGACGGTCGCGGCCGGCTGGCTTGCGGCTTCGCCGGTTTTTGTGCTTTTGCGCCGATCGTGGAATCGCGCCCGGGCGCGCGTCAGTACCCGGCAGCTGACCGCCGGCGAACTGAAAGATCGCATCTCGGCTCTGGCTGCCAAGGCGGGATGTCCTCAAGTCAAGGTCTATATCTCTTTCTCCACGCATTCTCAGGTTGCAAACGCATTTGCATTGCCCGGCAGGACGATTTTCCTCACCGCTCCCCTGGTTCGGTCGCTGAGCAAGCGCGAAGTGGATGCGGTAGCGGCCCATGAGTTGTCGCATGTGCGCCATTCGAACCGCGGCGGATGGACAGCCCTTTGTATCGCGATGCTCTTCTGCGAAACGCCGGCGCGCGAGGTTTTGTACATGCTGCCCGGCGGGCTGGCGGCGGGCATGATCCTTCCGATTGCGATGTTCTTCGCCGCTTTACGTGGATCGCGAAAGCGCGAGTTCGCGGCCGATGCCAGTGCCGCAGTTCTGACCGCAGATCCGCGAGCGATGATCAGCTCGCTGGCAAAGGTCTCTCGCAACAACGACAGTCCGCTTGACATGAATGCCGTGACCGAATGGTTTTCCTCCCATCCCTCCACGCATCGGCGGATTGGAGCCTTGGCCGCCGCGGCCAGGCTGCAGGCGGCCGAGGTGGAAGCACTGTGCGCCAGCGACGATCAGGGTGAGCATTATGAAATTCCTGCGGAGAATCGCGACGCAGATATCTTCACGGTGGGCTGGCAGACAATCAACGCGGGCACCTACAGCTGGGTCGTGATCTTCGGCAGCTGCGGCGCCGGACTCCTGGTTGCGTGGATGCTCGAACGGTTTACCGGGTTCGGAATCGCGCCGCTCCTGGGCGGAATTGTCCTTGGATGCGCGCTTACCAAGGGCGCAGCCGCAGCCGTGATGTCGCGTAACTATGCGCGCCTGCGCCGAAAGCTGGCTGCGAAGCTTGGCGTCGGCGGGCAGATCGTGGGCCTGGCCCCGGACGGCGACGCGCGCATTTACAACGGCTATCGCTTTTCCGATGCCGGCCTCCTTCGTTTCGAAAACGGAAGGCTCTTTTACCAGAGCGAGCGGATATCCATTGCGCTCAATCCGGCGGACGTTGTGGAAATTGGCACGGTGGCCGCGGCGCCCTCAAACTGGTTTCGCCGACAGCCGATGGTGCGATTTCGAAACCCTGAATCCGGCGGGATCCAAGCATTCATTCTCCATACGTTGGATTGGCTCCCCACGCAACGGAAATTGCTGCGATCGATTGAACAATGGAGAGCGACTGAAAGCTCGCCCGAGAGCACCTCGATCAGTGGTTTCAATCCGATTGCCGGCGAGGCCTTCCGCAACCCAACCATCGCGCGGACGGCACGCGGATTTCTCGTCCCCGGAGGCATTGCTCTCGCAGCAGCGTTTCCAGTGAGCTTGATCCTTCGCGTCGACTGGCGGTATGTCGCGTGCGCCATGGCTGTGACCGCATGCGCCTATGCGTCGATGCTGATCCCTGCCATTCTGTACCGGCCGCCGTTGCTTCCTCCTGAAGCGCCGTCTCCGGTCGAAACGAACTGATGCCAATTCGGTAAAGGTGAGCCGACCGATTCATCGAATGGTACCGCGGAGAGGAGGATCTCACCCCGACCGAAGCGGAGGGACCTGCAGTTGGATTTCAGATCTTCCCCCTGGCAAATCTATGCCCCTTGTACCTTTACTCAAATTCCCGTAATGACCTTGCGAAGGATCTCTGCTGCATTCTCCAGCGCCGCGCGATCCTCTTCGCCGAGCGCCTCAATCTGCCTCGCCAGCGCCCGCACTCGCCGTTCGCGCCCCTGCAACAGCAACTTCCTCCCCGCCGCCGTCGCGTGAATCAGCATGCTTCTTCCATCTTGCGCATTCTTCTTCTTGCTCATGAGCCCCTGCGCCACCAGCGCATCTACAATCCGCGTCATTGTCGGCGGGCGCACCTGCTCGGCGGCGGCAAGATCACCCAGGGTCAATGGCCCCGCAAACACCACCACCGACAGCGCCGACAGCCGCGGCGCATTTAGCCCGCTCGCCGCGTCTTCCCGTCTCAGTTTGCGCAGCAGGTGAATGGCCGCCGAATGAAGCTGGTCCGCAAGCGCCGTTGACTCCGCCGAATTTTTAGTTGACATACGCACTTCGATCCATGATATATCGTTAGCTGAGCTAATTAAATAGGAGGAAGCCAATGAGTCATTCCGATGTTGCCCCCGCCGTGGCGAGGCTTGAGAAGATTGGCCAGATTGGCATCACTGTCGACCACCTCGCCCGCGCCAAAGACTTCTACCAGAACACCCTCGGCATGAAATTGCTTTTCGAAGCCGGTCAGCTTGCCTTCTTCAAATGCGGCGGCGTCCGCCTCATGCTCACCACCCCTGAAAAGCCCGGTCCCCGCGGAGGAACCATCCTCTACTACAAGGTCGACGACATCCACGCAACTCACGCCGCACTCCAGCAGCGCGGCGTCGCCTTCATTCAGGACCCGCACATCATCGCCCGAATGCCCGATCACGATCTGTGGATGGCGTTCCTCAAAGACACTGAAGACAACACCCTCGGCATCATGTCAGAAGTTCCGAAAAAATAAGCGTTGTCGCGCGAAAGACGTTTTTGAAAGGGCTTAACTTCAGAGACCGAAACACGTGACGCTCCGATTTCACAGCCTGCGGAAGGGCTCGATGTTTTGAAAAGAGCGGGCGGCTTCACAGCTTGCTGGAAAACCCGAGAAAGCGAGGTTTTGTAACATGCGGGAACCCTCTGGGCGAGCCAGCCTACGACACGACTTCATCGCGGCTTGTTCGACGATTCGCCCCGAGGTTCACCGGCGATTCTCCAGCGCCAAAACCGCATAGCTCGTCGCCGCGTCACTCATGAACATGCCTGCATCCGACTTCGGGTCGCGATTCTTGTTCAGCGACCACGCCGGCCACGCTCCCGTAGTCTTGTCCTGATTCGCTTCAAGCCATTGAAGTCCGCGCGTCACGTGCGATTTCTTGCCCCCGTTAACCAAACTCTCTTCGAGCACCAGCACCGCAAGTCCCGTCGCGTACCCATCCGAATGCTTTTCGAGCGGCGTGCCGTCGCGCCGCTTCCAGGTGCCGAGATCAGTGAGGCTCCAACCGCCGTCTGCGTGCTCCAGGCCGTCAATTTGACCGACGAGTTCGTGCATCTGGTCCAGCGTCAGCACGCCGGGCAAATACGTCGAAGCCCACATGGCAACCATCTTGTTTACGAGTGGCTGAGCATCGTAGTGACTCTGCAGGTAGCTCCGCAACAAAGCAACATTCGCCGCAATCTTCTTGTCGTCTCGATAGCCATCCGGCGCGCCGCCCACTGCAACCGCCATCAGCGCCGCCCAGTGGTACTGCGACTCCTTCGACTCCCACGGCGCGTAATCGAAGTTCTGCCAAACCCACGCACCCGCGTCAGGTCCAGCCTGCGACTGCAATGCCCACGCATGGTCGAATGCCAGCCGGGTCCGCTCGCTCAATTGGCCCTGGCCGCTGTCGTAGTTCAACAGAATGACCGCGTTCAGCACCGACTCCGCATTGCGCGACTCCACTTCCTTCCCCGTCGCCGTACACCGCATCGCTGTAGAACGGCTGCACCTCCTTCCAGTCGCGCACGCGCTTCTCCACGCTTGCCAGCATCACCTGCTCCGGCGCGGAAGCGCTCATGCCCGCCAAGCCGCTCCCGTAGTACCGGCCGAGCCAGGCCGTACGTCGCCTGCGTATGGCAACTGATGCATAACGTGCCATGATCCTTTTGCGCGCGACCCCACCCCTGCCACCAGACTTCGCGGCTGTCGAGATAGCGAGCGGCCGCTTCCGGGCTCCATGCCGGCTTCGACGTCGTCGCTCCCGCGGCAGCCAAGGCAGCACGCCTGTCGCCTGCAACGAGCACTAATGCAACTCCAACGACAATGCCGCACGTCATCACTGCCATCAGTCGCGCCTTGCGGTCCATTCCGGAACCTCCGAATCCATGGGGAAGTCGTTCTGCAGCCAGCATACGGCCACATTCCCGGTTCGGCCCAGACTTTCCTTCAGCGTCGCCATTTCCTCGCACAGGTTCCTTTCCGGTTAACCTGCGGCTTCGTCTTGCACAGGTGCTCGAGGTATCCTCACTTCATGGTCCGGTTCACGGTGCTGGCGTCGGGATCGAAAGGCAATTCCACGGTTGTCTCCGGCGGCAAGACCCGCATCCTGGTCGACGCCGGCCTGAGCTGCCGCGAACTGTTCCGGCGCATGCGCCTCGTCGAAGAAGATCCCGCCACCCTGGACGCCATCATCATCACCCACGAGCACTCCGATCACGTTGCCGGCCTTGCCGTCACAGCCCGCAAGCTCGGCATTCCCGTCTACTTCACCGAGGGAACACATCGCGCCTGGGTCCGCTGGCTTTCGCCGCGCCGGCAGATGACCTATGCCCAGTGGCTGGAGCAGTTGCACAAGCAGGCCGCGGCGCGAATGGCCGAAGCCGACGTCCCAGCCGCCGAAGAATGCGAAGCTGAGGAAACCGAAGCAAATCTGCCCGATTTGAATGCGAAAACCGGCGATTCCGCCCCGCCCGATCCCGATATTTCATCGAAAAAGAAGCCCAACGGCCCAGAAAAAGATCCCACCTGGCTACCGAAAGTGGAGTATTTTCAGTCCGGCAAACCCCTCCAGATCGGCGATATCTCCGTGAGCCCGTTCACGATCCCCCACGACGCCTCCGATCCCGTCGGATTTGTTTTCCAGGCCGAAGGCGTCCGCATGGCCCTTGCCACCGATCTCGGCTATATTCCGCCGAATGTAAAGGCCCAGCTCAAACGTGTCGATCTGCTGCTCCTTGAGTCCAATCACGACCTTGAGATGCTCCGCGACGGCCCCTACCCCTGGTCGGTCAAGCAACGCGTGCTTTCGCGCGTCGGCCATCTTTCCAACGAGGCCGCCTCCACATACCTCGAAACCGAGTACGACGGCCAGGCAGCCTACGTCATCCTCGGCCATCTTTCTGAAAGCAATAATCTTCCCGAGATTGCGCGGATAACCGCCGAGCGTGCGCTTAATGGGCGCGCGAGCCTGTTGGCGAACCGCCTGTTGCTTGCAGCGCAACATGAACCCATGTCAACTATTTGCTTTTGATCAAACTCGGTTACAATCGTAAGAGGTAGTAATCTGTCTCTGCTGCCCTCAGTCTGGGGCAAATGAGATGTAAGTATCCTGTTATCAGTCGCGTTTGGATAATTCTGCATCATTCAGTTCCGGTGGAGCATCCTAGCAGTGATCCTTTTGCTGCACGCTCCAGCGCAAACGCGGCAAGGCATATTCTCTTCAAGGTGAGTTTAACTTTATGGCGAAAGCTAAATGTACCGACCGCGTTGTAGGCGCGATTCTTGCAAGCTGGCGGTATGACATCTCTGGGATTTCCCCCGAGATGCGCAGGGACTATGAGCAACATTTCGCCGAATGCACTCGCTGCCGCGCCCGGCAGAAATTCCACCGCAGTCTCGATGTTTCGCTGGTTGCTCTCACTTCGCTCTCGGTGTTCTTTTCTCTCTTCGCGCTCGCGGTTCTGCGCCACATCAAACCCCTGGAACATGTTGCCCTGAATGTCCTCGGGCTCGACATCTCCGACACCTATCACATGCTGGTGTCGGCTACCATCGCAGGTGTCTGCTTCTCGGTAATTGCGTTTGTTCTGGTGCTCACGGCCACGCCCGTGCCGTCGTACCTTGGCGGCATCGCAGCCGAACGCGCGCGCATCCTCGAAGAACGCCTGCCTGAGGCCTTCGAGCGCCTTCCCAACGCAATCAAGTCGCTGCGTCCGCGCTAATCGGAATCGATCCTGAAAAGCAAAAGCCTCCCGATCGGGAGGCTTTCTCTTTTCCATATGTCTTTTCCCAAAATGGAACTGAGCCACAATCAATTGCGCAACTCCGGAACAAATGTGGTGTACTGTCGCGTACTCAAAAACAACCATGATCAGCGATTTGAAATTCGCACTGCGGCAGCTCGTGAAGTCTCCGGGGTTCACTTTGACAGCAATCGTCACGCTTGCGCTCGGTATCGGCGCAAACGCCGTAGTATTCAGTGTGCTGAATGCGCTGATACTCCGGCCGGTTAACGTGCCGGATGGCGAAAATCTCTACATGGTCCAGCGCACGTTTGAAAGAGGAAGCACTCCATCGCAGTCCTATCCGGACTACCTGGATGTGCGTGACAGGAATCACACGTTCTCGAGCATCACGGCGTTCAACATCGTCGGTTCTGTCGGCGTGGATGCGGGCGGCAATCCATCGACAGCTTGGCCCTATATGGCCAGCGGCAATTACTTCGACTCGCTCGGCATTCAGCCCCTTCTCGGCCGCTTTTACCATGCTTCCGACGAACATGGCTACGACAGCGCGCCCTATGTGGTGTTGAGCTATGCATTCTGGCATAGCTACTTCCACGACGACCGCAAAGTCATAGGCCGGACCCTGCAGATCAACAAGCACCCAATGACCGTCATGGGAGTGGCTCCGAAGAGTTTTCGCGGAACGGAACTGTTCTTTGCGCCTGCGATGTGGATTCCGATTGTCGAGATGCCGCTGATACAGGGCACGAACAATCTGCAATATCGCGGCAACCATTCCAGCTTGTTGGTAGGACGGCTGAAGCCGGGTGTGACGCCGCAGGCAGCTACGGCGGATCTGAATACCCTGGCATCGGCACTGTCCAAGGCATATCCCACAGATGACGACGGCTTAAAATGGACGCTCACTCATCCAGGCTTGATGGGCGACATGCTGGGCGGGCCGGCCAAGGCCTTTATGGGCGGATTGATGTTACTGGCGGCGTTGATTCTCCTCGCCGCTTGTGCCAACCTCGGCAGCCTCTTCGCGGCGCGTGCTTCCGACCGCTCCAAACAGGTGGCGCTGCGCCTGGCGCTGGGGTCTCCGCGCGGGCTGATTGTGCGGCAATTGCTGACCGAGGCAGTACTGGTTTCGATCGCCGGCGGCGTCACCGGCTTGATGGGCGGCATCGTGCTCCTGCGCGGGCTGAGTGTGTGGCAACCCATCCCGCAGATTCCGATCAATCTTCCGGTGAACCCCGACATTCGCACTTACGTGGTAGCGCTCGTGCTGGCTCTCGTCAGTGGTCTGTTCTTCGGCATGGTCCCCGTGCGACAGGTGATGCGCGCCGATCCGTGGCAGATGATTCGCACCGGAATGAGCGGAGACGCGCTGAAGCGCTTCACACTCCGCGATGTGCTTCTGGTCGTGCAGATTGCCATTTGCGCGGTGTTAGTCACTTCATCGATGGTGGCGATCCGGGGCCTGGTGCGATCGCTGCACAGCAATTTCGGTTTCGATCCACAGAACATAATGCTGGCCAGCACGGACCTGCGCATGGCAGGATACGACGGCGAACGCGTACCCCAGCTGCAGCGCCGCATGGTGGATGCCGCTGCAGCTATTCCGGGCGTAACCTCGGCAGGATTCATAGACAATATCCCTCTGGGCCTGGGCGCCGGCGATACCTATGTCTATTCGGACACGACCACGGACCTCCGCCCCACCAATTACGCGGCCGATGCGATGAGCTACATCGTGTCTCCGGGGTACATGGAGACAGCGGGCACCAAGCTGGTGGCAGGGAGAGACATTAGTTTCCGTGACGATAAGCCGGCCCCCAAAGCAGTCCTCGTGAACCGCCGATTTGCCGAAAAGGTCTTCGGATCGGTCAACAAGGCGGTCGGCGGCCACTTCAAGTATTGGGCAGGCGAGCGCGCGGAGGTGGTCGGGGTCGTGGAGGACGGTAAATACCGTACCCTTACTGAGGACCAGATGCCGGCGATGTTCTTCTCCTATCAGCAGCACGAGTCGAGCAACATGTGGCTGGTGGTGCGGTCGCGACGAGATCCCGAGGAGCTTGCCCGGGCTTTGGACACAACGCTTCGCGGCATCGATTCCACTTTGCCCCTCACGGTGGGGACGTGGACCCAGCAGTTGGATTCCGCACTCTTTGCCGCGCGTGTGGCCACTGTGGCACTTGGCATCCTCGGGCTGCTCGGAGCGATGCTGGCCGTGACCGGCATCTTCGGCATGGCATCTTACGTGGTCAGCAAGCGGCTGCGGGAACTCGGAATCCGCATGGCACTGGGTGCGAGCCAGCGGCAGATTTTGCGCGCCGCCCTTGGACGTGCATTCCGCCTTTTGGCTATCGGCTCACTTGCCGGACTGGCACTGGGGCTACTGGCGACACGCGTGCTCTCGTTCATCGTCTACCAGGCGACGCCAAAGGATCCGCTAGTGTTGTGCGGCGTAGTCGCGACGATGCTCTTGCTGGGTCTGTTAGCCTCGTGGATTCCAGCCCGCCGCGCGCTCGGCGTCGATCCGCTCGTCCTGCTTCGGGACGAATAATGGCAGCAGAACCCATTGTGTCATTTCGACCGAGTCGCCGTGGCGACGAGCGGAGGAACCTGTAGTTGCATGTTCTCGAGCCAAGCCAGATACCTCAGCCCTGACGAGATGAAGCAATGCGAGCTCGCGCTCACTCCGTGTGTTCGCGCCGACTTCGTCATTTGGTGATCGGCACGCGCAGATCGCCGCCGGTCATCTCCTTTGGCAGTCCCAGCTTCAGCAGGCCAGCAGCGTCGGCGAAATGTCGCGCAGCGAGCCGTCGGGGCGCAGCCGGATAATGGCTGGCCGTCTTCGCCCACATAGAATCATCGGCACCGGATTGGTGGTGTGCGCCGTGTGCGGCCCGCCGGTCACCGGATCGACCATCAGTTCCGCATTGCCGTGGTCGGCGGTGATCAGCCAGCTTCCATTCTTTTCCCTGATGGCCTTGTAGATGCGCCCCAGCTGCGCGTCCACGGCTTCGAAGGCGCGGATGGTCGGCTCCAGCTTGCCGGAGTGGCCCGACCATGTCGGCGTTGGCAAAGTTGGCGACGACCAGGTCAAATGCAGTGTCGTTCGATCGCCTTCACAATCGTGTCGCCAATCGCCTCGGCTTTCATTTCCGGCGCGAGGTCGTACGTGGCCACCTTCAGCGATGGAATCAGCGTGCGGTCTTCACCGGGAAAGGGCTTCTCGATGCCGCCGTTGAAAAAATACGTTACGTGCGCAAACTTCTCCGTCTCGGCCACGCGCAGATTGCGCAGATTGTGCGCCGAAAGAATGTTCGCCAGGATGTTGTCCATCGACTCCGGCGGAATGATCAGCGGCAGCTCGTAGAGCTTGTCATACTGCGTCATGCACAGGTAGTGCAGGTTCTTCGGAATCTCGCTGCGCGGAATCGTCTCGTCCAGCGACTCCCAGCCCTCGAGATTGCGGCCGCCCTGTTTGTTCAGGCCGCTCTCGCGCGCCAGCACGCGCGTAATCTGCCGCGCGCGATCGGCGCGGAAGTTGAAATTGATGCAGACATCCTCGTCGCGAATCTGCCCGACCGGCTTGCCTGCCGCATCGACCACCACAAACGGAATGACAAATTCGTCGGTAACGCCGTTGTTGTAGCTCTCCTTGATGCGGCGCCACGGGATCCGGATACGCGCCGCCCTCGGCTTTGCCGGTGACCATCGCGTCGAAGGCCTTGCGCTCCCGCTCCCAGCGCTTGTCGCGATCCATCGCGTAGTAGCGGCCGTTGATCGAGGCCACTTTGCCCACGCCGTACTCGCGCATCTTCTGCTCGAGCTTGGCGATGTAGCCCGCGCCCGAATCAGGCGCCGTGTCGCGGCCATCCATGAACGCATGAACAAAGACACGCTGCAAGCCCGTACTCGCGCGCGGTGCGCAGCAGCGCATACAGGTGCTCCTGGTGCGAATGGACGCCGCCGTCCGAAACCAGCCCGAACAGATGCAGCTGCCTGCCGGCCGTCGCGCGCCTTCTGCATGGCCTGCACGATGGCGCGGCTCTTTCTGAGAACTGTCCCGAAGCGATCAGCGCGTCGATGCGCGTGATGTCCATCTGCACAATGCGGCCTGCGCCGATATTCAGGTGGCCCACTTCGCTGTTGCCCATCTGTCCGTCGGGCAGGCCGACAAAGTGGTCCGACGCCTGGATCAGCGTGTTCGGAAACTCGCGCAGCAGCTTGTCGTAACTCGGCTTGCGCGCCAGCGCAATGGCATTGTTGGCGGTTTCTGCGCGATATCCCCATCCGTCGAGGATGGTCAGAACGAGAGGATGTTTCGTAGAAGCCACGAAGAAGATACCTCATGATCGAGCGATGTACTCGAAGTAAGGATAAATGCTCGACACCAGCGTCCGCGTGGCACCCGTCACATCGCGACACACTCCAGCGTCCTGGCCTTGGCGCCTTCGTGGCTCAATCGCTAGAGGTCACAACCTCCAGTGCTGCATGCGATTCCGAGAAGGACATACTCGGGAAGCATGACGACGATGTAAATAGTCTTCAAAGCCACTGTCATGGGCAAGGTGGCGAGCTGCTTTGCCCTTCGGCTGGAGCGGCTCCTGGGGGAGCTTTCTAATCTGAGCTTCAAAAACCCCGGGGGAGGGCTGGATTCCAATATCCCCGGCACCGTAACCTCCATCACACGCGGCTCAATCCTCCCGCGGCGCATGCGAAGCTTTCCTTCCCGAATCCGGGTCACCTTCGCCTCGATCAGCGTTCCCGCGTACCCGTATCCGAATCTCCTGTCAGTAACGTTATGAACGATCCGGAAGGTCACAGTCGAATTTACGGTCGCGCGTGCCAGCGCAGATGGGTCGACTGGAATCAGTTCGACTGGCACATCGGAGGGAAGTATCGAGTTTCCAAAGAATGAATCATGCAGACGAGCCCCAAAGGAACTTCTATATGCGAACAACGTTTGCGCTGGTGTTCCTGCGGCGACTGGCTCTTCTGCCTGACTCGTCTGTTCTGCCCCGAGTATCGCCAGCATCACAACACACAGCACATTCTGAAAAGATTTGATTCTCATCGCGTCACCCCACATCCATTCGGGTGATCGTAGGGGAGGAGCAAAGACGTTAGGAGAACGATGAGTACAGTTTCGCAAGTGTCACGGTGCTATCGGTCTCTCAGGCCGAAGCCCGGTCTTCTGAACCTTCCGTTAGCTTCCCCCAACTCTCCTTTGCGCCACGTGCAGCGCGCGTTTGCGTGCGCCCTTGTCCTTCGCGCCAACCTTCACGGATGTTCGCCCTATGCGCCGGGTCACAACTCTACGCCTCGGTGCATCCGGCAATGGCGGCAGCCCGGCAAGCGCCAGCAACCCATCGTTCGATGCCCTGAAGAGATTGAACCCCGGCTGTCCACGCGCGCGGCGGACCCTCCGTCATCGCCACAAACAACGCCGTGTGGCTCGCGGGATGAATCGCAATATAGGTCGTGAATCCCGCTCCGCCTCCGGTCTTCTCAATGATGTGCGAGATGTCCTCGTTCGCGCCCAGGTGCATCCATCCCAGGCCGATCCCGCTCGGTCTGCCTGCATGGTCCAGTCCGTACTGGCCTTGACGGCTTGACGGCAACAGATACACAGCATGCGCGTCGTCGGCCTGAACTGGCGTGCGGGACCGGGCGCGCCCGCGCCCACCAGGTAGCTGAGGAACTTCTCCATATCCGCCGGTGTGGAGTAGAGGCCGCTGCTTCCCTCCGTGCTCGCCGTAATCGTGCAAGGGCCTTCTTCGTGCGCGCCCGTCATCAGCCGTTCGCACTGTCCGGGGTTCGGATAGAAGGTCGTCTGCCACATCCTCAGCGGCTTCAGTGTGCGCGTCTCAAGCAGTGCGGCGTAGGGCGTCTGCGTAGCCTTTGCCAGTGCGTCGCTCAACAGATCGAACCCGACGTTGGAGTAGAACGCCTGCGTTCCCGGCGTGAACTTGAGCTGCGCGCTCGCAAGCCAGTGCCATCGCGTTTCATAGTCGGGGATAGGAAAAGTGCGGTGTCCGGCGCGGCGCAGTTCCAATCTCACGCTCCAGGCCCGCGGTATGGGTCGCCAGATCCTCCAGGGTGATCGGCGCACCTTTCTCAGGAACGACTGCGCCTTCGGGGGCGTATTTTTTCGAGCGTGTCGTCCAGACGAACTGTTGCCGTCGGACACAAGCTTTGCGAGCAGGTCCGAGGTAAAGATCTTCGTCAGCGAGCACAGCCTGACCACTGAATCTCGACTCGGAGCTTCGTGCGATCCCGGCACTGCTTCTCCATATCCCTGGAAGTAGACCTGGTTGCCGCGCACCACTACCAGCACGAGTCCCGTTGCGCCGGAGTTCGCGTAAAGATCGGCGCCCAGCGACTCAGCATCCTTCAAATCGTGCAGGGTCATCACAGGTGTGGTCTGGGCCGCGGCAGGCAGAAAGCTCAACAGGAAAAGGGAAGCCGTCAAGAGGCGCATTGTCTCTAGTGTAGGCCTTGATCCGCTGCGCTTACAATAGTTCGCGAAGCAACTCGCGAACACGAAACGTTCGGGCTCCCAAAAACCCCCGAAACGGGCGGGCTCGTGTAAACAAATCGCAGGAGATCTGTCCCCCACCCTGCAGAGCCAGGATGGGGCACCCGATTCTGTATCGTCAACTGCCGACTGCGCGCTTAGTCGTTCGTAGTTCAGGCTTCGAGGCCAAGGTACACCGCGCCCGCGCCCAGTTCTTCCTCGATGCGCAGCAGCTGGTTGTACTTGGCGATGCGGTCGGTGCGGCTCACCGAGCCGGTCTTGATCTGGCCCACGCCGGTGGCCACGGCAAGATCGGCGATGAACGTGTCTTCGGTCTCGCCCGAACGATGCGACATGACCGAGGTGTAGCCGTAGCGGCGGCCGAGCTCAATCGCTTCCAGCGTCTCGGTCACCGTGCCGATCTGGTTCACCTTGATCAGAATCGAATTGCCCACGCCCTCTTCAATGCCGCGCTGCAACCGCTTCACGTTGGTGACGAAAATGTCGTCGCCCACCAGCTGAATGCGGCTGCCCAGCTTGTCGGTAAGAATCTTCCAGCCTTCCCAGTCGTCCTCGGCCAGGCCGTCTTCAAGCGAGACGATCGGATACTGGCGCATCCAGTTGTCGTAGAAGTCCACCATCTCCTCGCTGGTCAGTTCGCGCTTGTCGCCCTTCTTGAAGACGTACTTGTTCTTTTCCTTGTCGTAGAACTCGCTCGACGCCGGATCGAGCGCAATGGCGATCTGCTCGCCGGGCTTGTAGCCGGCATGCTCGATGGCTTCGAGAATCAGCTCGATGGCTTCGGCGTTCGACTTGAGCGACGGAGCAAATCCGCCCTCATCGCCCACGGCCGTGTTGTAGCCCTTCTTCTTCAGCACGCCCTTCAGCGTGTGGAAGGTCTCCGCGGCCCAGCGCAGCGCATCGCTGAAGCGCTCCGCGCCCACCGGCATGATCATGAACTCCTGAAAGTCCACGTTCGAGTCGGCATGCGCGCCGCCGTTCAGCACGTTCAGCATCGGCGTCGGCAGCACGCTGGCATTCACGCCGCCCAGATAGCGATACAGCGGAATCTCCAGCGTCTGCGCCACGGCGCGCGTGCCGCGGCCATCGAAACCGCGAGAATCGCATTCGCGCCCAGCTTGCCCTTGTTCGGCGTGCCGTCCAGCGCGATCATCGTCTGGTCGATCAGCCGCTGGTTGGCCGCATCCATGCCTTCCAGCTCCGGCGCAATCACCGTCTCGACATTGTCCACGGCCTGCAGCACGCCCTTGCCCATGTAGTGGCTCTTGTCGCCGTCGCGCAGCTCCACGGCCTCATGCTCGCCGGTGGAGGCGCCCGAAGGCACAATGGCGCGGCCCAGTGCGCCGCTTTCCAGAATCACATCGGCTTCCACGGTCGGATTTCCGCGCGAATCAAGTACTTCGCGGGCGCGAATGGCAACAATCTCAGTCATATCACTCCTCGCAATGCGGTGCTGCAGCCGGTCGTTCAGTTTGGGACGGCGATCCACGGCAAGAGCTTCTCCGGCAGCGCTTTGAATTGTTTCCAGAAGCTCCTGCACGTGCTGAAATCCCCTCTCCGTCCAGCGCTTTGGAATCAAAGTAGATATACCCGGAGGGCAAGCCCGCCAAGTGGCCCTGTTTGTGAAGAAAAAGGCCGCTTTCAAGATGCTCAACAAGGGCATTTTGCCCTGATTCCGATCGAAAATTGCGTGAATATAGATGAAAGTTGTTCCGTTCGGATTCTAGCAAACGCATCCGCGCCGCCCTGTGTGGCACCGGTCACACGCGGCAGGCGATTTCAGACTTGCAAGACTGGTGTTATCGGGTTTGATACTCGGCAACGCCCCTCAAGCCCTGCGTCGTACCGCAGCGGTAACGACCGCGGCTAGCATTAGGGCAGGCGAAGTTTGTGCACGGGCAACCTCTGCGCATCTCGCCGCAACATTTTTTCGCAGGCCGGGTCTATTCAAGTAAGGGGAACACCGCCTGCATCAAGGAGTCCTGGATGAACCGGCCTATACTTGCGTGTGCATTTTTCGCCTTGGCAACCACTGTTCTCGTGGCTCAGGACGCAAGCCAGTCCAGCCCCTACCAGGGAACCTCCAATCCACCGCCGGACGACACCATCACGACCAGTGAGCAGCCGGTGCCCATTCCCAAGCCGCATCCCGGTCAGCTCGCACAGCCACAGGCTCCAGCGGCTCAAGCAGCGCCCATCCAGCCGGCGCCGCAGTCCATGGCACGCCAGGACAATTCTCCAGTTCCGCGGACGTATGGCGACGGCACCGATGAAGGCATCGTCGGCGTAGCGGCTTCAACACCCACTCTTGCGACGCGCGCATCCGATCCTGACGGCGACATCGTTCATCCCGCACCGCTGCCGCCCGGCACTCTGGGCGAAGGAACATTGATTCGCGTGCGCCTGATCGACGAAGTATCGAGTTCGTTCTCTGAGCAAGGAGAGCCCTTCCGCAGCCGCGTTGCAACCGATGTGCTCCAGGACGGGCAGGTCGTGATTCCTGCGGGCGCTGAGATTGACGGCAAAGTGGCCCAGGTAGCCAAGGGACGCTTCGGCGGCCACGGTTCCATCCTGCTCGAACCTGAAACCGTAACCCTCGAAAATGGCTCCAAATTTGAATTGCACGCGGTGGTTGATTCCACTCCTGGCTCGAATCTGCGCGTCGGCCCGGAAGGCGTCATCACTCCCGGCTCGCGGCTGAGAAAAGACGGTTATGAATATGCCGGCGTTGGAGGCGGTGGAATGGTGGTCGGCGCCATACTTGGCGGCCCGGCAGGAATGCTTGCTGGCGGCCTCATTGGGGCCGGCGTTGTGACCACACATTTGCTGGTCAACCATCCCCAGGCCAACGTAGAAGCAGGATCGTACCTGATGCTCACGCTGACTGGGCAAGTGCAGCTTGTTCCAGCCGGTTCACAATTAAATTAAGGTACCTGGGTTAGGGGTACTTCCGGCGCGGCTTTCGAGTCGCGCCGTTTTTGTTTCTTCTGCGGACCGCCGGCCCCAGCTCGACCCCGAAATCACATTTGTCCCTCGACAGAGAGATCCGCCGGCCGCGTCAACCTTCCCGCACCAGCGGTGAAGTGACAGGCAGCCAGATGGAAAAGGTCGTTCCACCCCGTTTTGCGGCTTGCATGCTGCGCACCCGCAGGGATGCGTGATGTTTCCGCAGGATTTCGCGGCTCACCCACAACCCCAGGCCGGTACCCTTGTCGCCCTTGGTCGTAAAGAATGGCTCAAACACGCGTAAGCGCGTCGCCCTGTCCATCCCCACACCGTTATCCGCAATGGTGACGCGAACTCCTTGTTCTCCCGTTCGCGGATGCAGCTGGTCGCGCGTTCGCAGCAGCACCTTTCCCCCGGGCTTCGACGCGTCGAAGGAATTGCCGATGAGATTCGCAAACACCTGCCGCAGCTCCGACCCGAAACAAAGCACCCGTTCGCTATCCCGGTAGTCGCGCAGAATCTCGATTCTCGCATCCTTCATCCGCGGCAGGTAGATGGCAGCTGACGACTCCAGCAGATCCGAAATCTTCTCCTGCGCCGCGTCATTCGTCTGCCGGTTGAAGCGCAAAGTGTTGGTGACAATATGCGACACGCGCGCCAGCTCCCGCTGTGCCGCTTCGCTGAACGCCTTCACCGCTTCCTCGTTCGAATTGTGATTGATCAGGAACAGCAGGTTGGTCACCGCCTCGAGCGGATTATTGATCTCGTGCGAAATGGCCGCGGCGAGCCGTCCCACAAGCGCCAGTTTCTCGCTTCGGATCAGCGCCTCGCGCGTCTGCTTCAGCGCCGTCACATCCTGTGTGACGCCGTCAAAGCGAACCGGCCGGCCCCCAGAATCATAGGCGCATCGTCCCGTCGCTCGTATCCACTTGCATCGCCCGTCGGGAGCTATCGTGCGGTACTCCACATCGTAAGTCGAGTGCCCCGTAATCGCTTGCTCCATCGCCAGGCGCGTAGGATTGCGATCGTCCGAATGCAGTATTCCGTAAAAGCGCTCGATATCAATTTCCGCATCAGGCAGCAGCCAGAAATGTTCCTTCACGCGCTCATCCCAGACGAGCTTGTCGAATGGAAGATCGCAGAACCAGTACCCGATGTTCGCAGCATCGGCGGCGAATTCCAGGCGTTCGCGCTGTTCCAGCACCTGCTTTTCGGCCGCCTTTTGTTCGGTGATGTCGAGGACAACGCCGACCAGCTGCGAGGAGTTCCTCATCTGCCGCCCGATCGTGTACAACACTCTCTCGCCACGTTCCGGATGCGTATATCGGTATTCAAGCTCCATCTTGCCGGTCCGCTGCGACTCTGTCAGCATCTGCTTAACGTGAGGCCAGTCTGCCGGATGCACGCGCGATGCCCATGTTTCCGCAATCCCCTGTTCCCCGGAATCGGGATCGGTGCCGAACATGCGATGGAGTTCGGGATCAAGGGTCCGCGTGTCGGCAACGCCATCCCACTCCCACGTGCCCATCCGCGCCGCCTCATGGGCCAGCCGCAACCGTTCCTGGCTGATCTCAAGCGCTCTACGGCTCAGCACGCGATCCGTCAGATCGACGGCATGAATGAAAATCCCTTCGAGGTTGCCCGCGACGTCCAACATGGGCTGGCAAACGAAGTCGAAATACCTGTCCTCGAGTTCGCCGGACTTGAATTGCCTGAAGGGAATCTTGAACTCGCGGCCGCAGAACGGCTGGCGCGCCCGCGCCACCTCATCTACGATTTCAAAAACCCCCGTACCTTCGAGTTCCGGCAGTCCTTCCCTGAATGTGAATCCCAGAAGCTGATCGGCCGATGTCCGGCCCGTGGCGCGAACCGCCATTTCGTTCACGTACGAGCACCGCAATTCCGGCCCGCTCAGGAATCCGATGGCCGCGGGCGCATATGCCAGCAATTCCTCGATCCTCGGTTGCTTCAGGTGAAGCTGGCTTGGAAGGCTGTCTCCCGACTTTGCCCGTCCAGGCGATTTCCCGGGGACTGTTGCCATATGCTGGTGCTCCAATGCTTGTCGAAGTAGCCAATCACCAGACCCGCAGAGCTCTGTTCGCAGGAAACCAAATCGGCAGAAGAATGGCCACACCTGCTCGTCTCAATGCGCAGCTTTCGGTCGGAATTACGATGCAGGCCCATCCCGGCAGGTTGCACGGGCCTGCGTTTTCTACTGACGTGCGGCCTGCCCTGCTAAACTCCGTTGTGCCCGGAGGATAAGGTGGCAGACATTCAATCGGTAGCTGTAATCGGCGCCGGCACTATGGGATCGGGAATCGCGCATGTCTTTGCGCGGTCCGGCGTTCCGGTCACCCTCTGCGACGTCGACCAGCGCTTTCTCGATCGCGCCATCGGCTCGATTCGCACCAACCTGGGCCGCGAAGCCGCAAAAGGCAAGCTGCCCGAATCGGAAATCGAAGCGGCAATGAACCGCATCACCACGACGGTCAATATGGAGTCGCTAGGCAGCGCGCACCTCGCCGTCGAGGCTGCGCCGGAGCGGTTTGACCTGAAGGCGCAGGTTTTTCACGCCCTCGACCGCATCCTGCCGGAACCCGCGATCCTCGCCTCCAATACGTCATCCATCTCCATCACCAAGATCGCCGCACTCACACGGCGCCCCACCCAGGTCATCGGCATGCACTTCTTCAACCCGGTACCGGTGATGGCGCTGGTCGAAGTGGTACGCGGAATGGCCACCAGCGACGCAACCTTCTCTGCCGTTCGCGACCTCGCCGTGAAACTCGGCAAGACGCCAGTCGAAGTCAACGACGCTCCCGGCTTTGTCTCCAACCGCGTGCTCATGCCGCTCATCAACGAGGCTGCCTTTGCGGTAATGGAGGGCGTGGCCACGCCGGAGGCTGTCGACCAGGTTTTCAAGCTGGGCATGAACCACCCCATGGGTCCGCTCACCCTCGCCGACTTCATCGGCATCGACGTCTGCGTCGATATTCTTCGCGTGCTGCACGAAGGCTTCGGCGATCCGAAGTACCATCCGTGCCCGTTGCTCGTCCGCATGGTTGACGCCGGCTGGCTCGGCCGCAAATCCGGCCGCGGCTTCTACACCTACGAGAAATGAATCTGCGCGACCGCGAATCTGGGTGCCCCAGGTTGCGCTTCTGAGACCTGGGATCGCCCGAACCCCAGCCACCCCGTAATTTAGAACCAAGTGAATCAGGATAAGATTCGAAAATGAAATTCTTCACGCCACGATCGGCCTTGGTCCTCGCAGGATTCTCGCTTGTCGCTGGGGTAGGCTTCGGGCAAACTCCTTCGCCTGCTCCGCAGCCGCAGACCGCGCGCCCTGCACCCCCGACTCGCGATGCCCACACCCCCGGATACGTGCAGGCCAAGGAACTGCCCGATGGCACAATTCCGCCGTCCGACGCTGACGGCAACTTCATCATCGGCCCCACGCATACACCGGCGCCTGAGATGACCGCGCAGGAATTGACGCATGGCGATGTCGTCGAATTCACCATGAGCTCCACCGACAGCAAATACTACCCGGGCATCGCGCGCGACAAGGGAACCTTCGGAACTCCCGATCCGGACAACCCTGCGAAGCTGATTGTCACCGCCAGTCATCCCGCGCCCTACACACGCAAGGTGGCCGTCTACGTGCCCAAAGCAGTACGTGGCGGGCACCGACAGCGCCATTCATCGTCGGCGCCGACGGCCCCGACCGACGGCTCTTCACTGCGCTCGACAGCCTGATCGCCGAGCACAAACTGCCCGTGATGATCGCCATCTCCATCGGCAACGGCAGCGGCGACGCGCAGGGCAGCGAGCGCGGCCTCGAGTACGACACCATGTCCGGCCACTACGCCGAGTTCGTCGAGAACGAAGTGCTGCCGCTGGTCGAGTCCAAGCGCATGTAAAGCTCACGCACGATCCCGACGGCCGCGCCACCATGGGCGGCAGTTCCGGTGGATCGTGCGCGCTGATCATGGCCTGGTATCACCCCGAGCTCTACCACCGCGTGCTCACCTACTCCGGCACCTACGTCAATCAGCAGTGGCCATGGAATCCCGAGACTCCGCACGGCGCGTGGGAGTTCCACGAGCACCTGATTGCCAGAAACTCCGCGCAAGCCGATCCGCATCTGGATGGAGGTCGGCGACCGCGATCTCTACAATCCCAACGTGATGCGCGACAACATGCACGACTGGGTCGAAGCCAACGAACGCATGGCAAGAGTGCTGGCCGCGAAGAAGTATCACTACCAGTTCGTCTTCGCCGAGAACGCCGGCCACGTCGATCGCGCCGTCAACATGCAGACCCTGCCCGAAGCGCTGGAATACGTCTGGCAGGACTACAAGCCTTAACTTCGATGGTCTGCCCTCAGTGCTTCTTCGCCGGCATGCTCTGCCCGTTCTGGTGCAGAATCAGCGAAGTCATTGCCCCACTGGCATCCGGCACAAACTCGATCTCCGCATTCACCGGCGCAATGAAGAAAGTCGGGTGTCCGTCCTTGACGCCCTGGTACATCATGTCGATCGCCGGCTGGTGCGTTCCTTGCCCCGTGAGATGGTCGCCAGAGATGGCGATGGTCAGCGAAAACGTCGGCGCCAGATCGTACACGCCCACAAACTTCGCCAGTTCCTCCTTCGAAATTGGGACGGCCTCGTGTTCGCCGGCCAGAACCACGGGCTTGCCCAGCACGGTGTCCATCAACTGGCCGCCCATTGAGCCCGGCGCGCCTCCGTTCACATTGCTGAGCGCAACCACGGCGATCTGTTTTTCCGGCGCGTACTCCAATTGGGTGTTGAAGCCCTCGATGCCTCCGCCATGGCTGACGATGCGCACGCCATCCTGCGTCTGAATGAATACGCCGAAGCCGTAGTCGCCCTTGCCCGGCGTAGTCATCAGCTTCAGCGAGTCGGCATTCAGAACCTTGCCGCCGAAGAGCCCATGCTCCCACTTGAGCAGGTCGCCTGTGGTCGAATAAATGGCCCCGGCCGACCACGGAATCGTCATCGACTCAGACCGCGCAAGCTCGAGCCCATGTGAACCCGGCCGATACCCCTCGGCCCGTTTCGGCAGCACCAGGTCGTCGCTGTCCAGGCCCGTATCTTTCATCCCCAGCGGATCGAAGACGCGCTCGCGCAGCAGATCCCCATATTTCTTGCCGCTCACTTTTTCGATCACCACGCCGAGTGCGATGTAGTTGGAATTGCTGTAGGCAAACTTGCTGCCGGGCTCAAAATCGAGCGGCTTGTCTTTGAAGAACGCAATCTCTTCTGCTGGCGTGTGCGGACTCATGCACCACGTCGAGAATTCCTTGAACCCCGTGAAGTTTGGTATCCCCGAAGTGTGCCCAAGCAGATTTGCCAGCGTGATCTTCGCCCATGCCGGTGGCGCGTCGGTCAGGTACTTGCTGACCGGATCGTTGACGTTCAGCTTGCCGTCCTGTTGCAGCAAAAGGACCAGCGTCGCCGTGAACTGCTTGGTCAGTGAGCCGAGCCGGAACTTCGCATCCGGCGCATTCGCCACCTGCCACTCCAGGCTCGCCATCCCATATCCCTTGTCGAGCAAAACCTGGTCGCCCTCGACCACCAGCACCGTGCCCATAAAGGCGTTATTCGGCGTATAGGAATTGGCAATCTGCTCCAGGCGCGTCTTTACGACGGCCTCGTCTTTTGTCTGTGCTGTGGCGGTACCGGCGAATGCGAACGCGGATACAAGAACCGCTGCAATCATGCGATGCGACATGCCGTCCCCCTGAAGTCGTGATTGGATACGAAAAGACTACGCTCCGGATAGCGATCCGGTTCACAAAGCCGTTTTCTACTTCTTGTCGAGCCGAAACGCCGCGGCCTGAAAATCGCCTTTGAAGTCCTTATCCATCTCCAGTCCGTGGTTCATCCACCATGCCCCGCTGGCCGTCGTCGGGCGTATCCCTTTCGCACCGCGCCCTCGATCGGCGCTCAGTGCGTAATCCGCCTTCGGGTCCAGTCCCTTCAGCTTCAGCAGCGGAAACCCGCGCCCCTCCTGCGTGGAATGGATGAACGCGAACACGACCGACTGGCTCTTGTCCGCGATTCACCGTCTCCGTTGCTGAAAACTCGCTGCCGTCGCGCGGCGAAATCAGCCGGTACAGGTCGCCCTGCACAATCGTCGCCTGCACCTGCGTGTAGGCCGCGATCAGCCGCTTGGCCGTCGCCATCTCCTCCGGCGTCCACTTCGCGATGTTCGCGCCAATGCCCAGCGAACCCTGCATCGAACTCAACATCCGGTAAGGTAGCGACGTGGAGCGCTTGTTCAGCCAGTGCGGCGAGTCCGTCACCCACGCCATCATCATCTGCGGCGTATACGCGTAGCGTGAATCCATCCTGAATCGTCAGCCGGTCAAACGGATCGGTATTGTCCGACGGCCACACCTCATCGGCATACTCCAGAATCCCAAGATCCACGCGCCCGCCGCCTCCCGAGCACGACTCGATCTCCACCTTCGGATGCCTGCTTCGCAGCTCCGCAAGAATCCCGTAGAGGTTGCGCGTGAAAACGCGACATACACTTCCTTCTGCTCCGCCGGCGGCAACCTGGTCCCAGCCCGGCTCGCTCCAGTTGCGGTTGTAATCCCACTTCAGAAACGCAATATCGTTCTCGGTCAGCAGCTTGTCGAGAAAGCCGAGCACGTAGTCCCGCACATCCGGCCGCGCCAGGTTCAGCACCAGTTGATTGCGCTGCTCCGTGTCCGGCCGTCCCGGAAAGTTCAGCACCCAGTCCGGATGCTTGCGATAGAGATCGGAGTCGGGATTCACCATCTCCGGCTCGACCCACAAGCCGAAATCCATCCCCAGCGAGTGCACCTTGTCGATCAGCGGCTTCAGCCCGTGCGGAAATTTCTGCTGGATTCACATACCAGTCGCCCAGGCCGGCGTGATCGTCCTTGCGCTGGCCGAACCATCCGTCGTCCATCACAAAGCGGTCAACGCCCAGCGCCGCGGCCTTCTCCGCCAGCGCCATCTGCCCTTCCTCGTTCACGTTGAACTCCGTCGCCTCCCACGAGTTGTAGATCACCGGCCGCGGCCTCGGCGCAGCATCATTCCCTGCCCATCCGATGCGGCAGAATGTGCTCCAGCTCGTAGAGGTGCAGCATCCGCGACGCCCCGCCCAGCCCGTGCGCAGTGTAGCCGCCATAAAACACCGGCGTCTCCAGCGACTCCCCCGGATGCAGCACATACCCAAAATCAAACGGATTGAACCCGCCTGTCACGCGAATCCGCATCCAGCTGATCCTGCTCCACCGTGATGCGCCACGAGCCGCTCCATGCCAGCGCACCAAACCACACTTCTCCCGAATTCTCATCCGGCCGATCTCCCGCCTCAATCGCAAACCACGGATTCGCCTGGTGCCCCGTCGATCCGCGACGGCTCTCAATCACCCGCTCGCCCGGATCGCAGCGGCTCCTGCTTCAGCGTCCACTCCCCGGCCCAGCGTCCGGTCAGATAATTGAGCGTGTACTGACCCGCGGGCAGCGCCCACGCCGCCGCCGCAGCCTGCTCAATCGTCACTGGCTGCGCCTCTCGGTTCTCAATCGTCGCCGACCGCGCCAGAATCCCGGTCTCCGGATCGATCGTATAATGCAGCGTCACAAAGACCGGCCGTTTGATGTCCTTGAGCACAACATTGAAACCATTTGTTGCCGTTTCGTGTGGTCGTAGTGCAGCACCAGGTCGCGATTGCCATCGGCAAATGTCACCTTGAGCGCCGGCTCCACAAAGAGTCCCGCGCCCCAGCCCGCATACTCCTGCGGCGTAGTCGTGTACGACGAATCAAACGAAGCCCACTCCGCGCGCTGGACCGCCGGCCAAAGCTGTCCGTCGCCGCCAGCCGGCCGCCCCAGTAAAGCTGCTGCAGCTCGCCGCGCGCATTCACGCCGAAGACATAGGTCACGTTGCCGCCATCCAGCCGAAACATCTTCGTCGCTTCGTCATAGCTCACGGCCGACGGTTGCGCCACGGCCATAAGTGACGCGGAGAGCACAACTCCCGCTGAAATACTCTTCAGGAACCTCATGTTTTCGCCTGCCTTCGCATTAACAAACCACTCATCATAGCAACGTCACCTGCGATTCTGGCAGTTGACGATCGATCTTTCGCCGTTCACGCCGCTCCACAGCCGTTTCAGAACACTTCTTAACAGGTTTAAAGCCCGGTATCGTCTATCCTGAAACTGACGTTAGCAGTAGCCGGAGGTTCCGGATGCTCTCCCCCGCCGTAACCGCGCCTGCCTGTCCCACCCCCGCCGAAGAAGATCGCGGCAGCGCTCGATCGCATTGTGCCCCTGCACGGCTGCCGTTTGAAGACCGCCTCTGGCTCGCGCGCAACGGCGAGGAAATCGTCGCGCAACGCCGGCGACATCCTCTTCGAAGAAGGCGCTCCGGCCGAGCAGCATGATGCTCATCCTCAAGGGCGAAATCCACGTGCGCCGCCAGCGCGGCGGCCCCATGGAGCTGTTCATCGGCCGCACCGGCCAAATGACCGGGCTGCTGCCCTTCTCGCGCATGAAGAGCTACGGCGGCCAGGGCTTCGCCGTCTCGCCTGTCTGGGTTCTCATCCATCCACAAGTCGCTCTTCCCTGAGATGCTGCAGGCCATCCCGTCCATGGCGCCAGCGCGTCGTCTCCACGCTGCTTGACCGCGTGCGCGAAGTCACCCGCATCGAGCAGCAGGCGGAAAAGCTCACCGCGCTCGGCAAGCTGGCCGGCAACCTGGCCCACGAGCTCAACAATCCCGCCTCTGCCGCGCAGCGCGCCGCCTCCAGCCTCGTCGCCGAGCTGCGCGCCAACCGCGACAACCGCTTCAAGCTCGTCAACCTCTGCCTCGACCGAGGAACAGATCGACGCCATCGAAGTGCTGGGAGCAGAAGATCCTCGACCGCGGCGCGCAGCCCAGTTCGCGCGAGCAGGCCGCGAGTCTTCATCCCGCGCGAAGAGGCCATCCGCGCACTGGCTCAACGGCATCGGCTGCGACGACTCCTGGGAGATTGCCGCGCAGCTGGCCGAGCAGCGCCGTCACCGTCGCCGATCTCGACGAGCTCCGCACCCTGCTCGGCGCCACGCGAAATCTGCATCTGCTGCAGTTCTTCGCCCGCTACCTGCGCTCCACGCGTCCGTCGAAACCCTGGTCAACTCCACCGCGCGCATCTTCGACCTCATCAGCGCCATCAAGGCCTACTCCTACATGGACCGCGCGCCCATTCTCGAAGTCGATGTGCCCGCCGGCCTCGACGCCACCCTGCAGATGCTCAAGTCGCGCATGACAAGATGTCAAGGTCGAGCGCAACTACGAGCCCGACCTGCCCACGCATCAGCGCCTACGGCAGCGAACTGAACCAGGTGTGGACCGCGCTGATCGAAAACGCGCTCGACGCCCTCGCCGAAGCGACCAGCCACGGCGGCAAGCTCAGCTGCATCTCCGCCGGCTCAGAAGCCGAAATGCTGCTGGTCGAAATCTGGGACACCGGCCCCGGCATCCCGCCCGAACTGCAGGACCGCATCTTCGAGCCGTTCTTCACCACCAAGGCGCCCGGCCAGGGTCTCGGCCTCGGCCTCGACAACGCCATGCGCATCGTGCGCAAGCATCGCGGCCACCTGAGCGTAAAAGTCGGAGCCCGGCTCGACCTGCTTCCGCGTCCGCCTGCCGCTGGATCAGCTGCAGGCGTATTGAACCTTGCTCTCTGTGGACAACGGCATTTCGCCAAAACCATAGGAGGTTCCGGTGGCACATCCCCCGTCTACCGAAAAGAAAACTGAGACTGCAATCGCTCCGTTGCTCAACGTGCGCCGGGGCGCCGAAGCCATCGATTTCTACACGCGTGCCTTTGGCGCGACCACGCTGAACCGCATCGACGCCGAAGATGGAAGCGTGGTTGCGCAGCTTGCTATCGGCGCCGCGCGCTTCTGGCTGGCCGACGAGTCCCCCACTCACCAGAACTTCAGCCCCGAATCCCTCGGCGGCAGCAGTTTCCGCATGGCCCTTATTGTCGACGATCCGCACGCGGTCTTCGATCGCGCCGTGGCCGCCGGCGCCTCTTCCATCTGCCCTGTTCGCGACGAGTCCTACGGCTGGCGCATCGGTCGCATCGTCGACCCCTTCGGACATCACTGGGAAATCGGCAAACCTCTCAAGGAGGACTAAAACCGTGAAAGCCCCGGAGACGATCGAGACCGAACGCCTCCTGCTGCGCCGACCGAAGCAGAGCGATGCCCAGGCGGTCTTCCAGCGTTATGCGTCCGATCGCGAGGTCACCCGCTACCTGAGCTGGCCCACGCATCGCAGCGTCGCGGACACATTGGCGTTCCTGGCCATGAGTGACGACGAGTGGCAGCGCTGGCCCGCCGGGCCCTACCTCGTCCTCGCGCGCAAAAACGGCGCATCAGGAACCATCCTCGGCAGCACCGGCCTCATGTACAAGAGCCCCACCCGCGCCGTCACCGGCTACGTCTTCGCACGCGAAGCCTGGGGCCAGGGATACGCCACGGAATCTCTGCAAGCGATGGTCGACGTGGCAGGCACAACCGGCGTCGAGCGCCTTGAGGCGATCTGCCACGCCGGCCACGCGCCGTCGGCTCACGTCCTGGAAAAGTGCGGCTTCAATCGCGAGGAGGTTCGACGCGAACACTTCGTCTTCCCCAATCTAAAACCCCAAAAGAAAAGCGACGTCTTCAGCTACGTCCGCTGTCTGTGACCAGGGAGCTTTCGCGCCCTGTCGAATCGATCCCGACAGACTCAGACATTTGCCCCGTAGAAGCTGCGCGATGCGCGTGCGCTAATGTACAGTCCCTCCTGACGCAAACTCCCATGCGCCTTTGGATCCATAGCCGCATCAGGAAGACCCGCCTGACGATCCAACGTCACCGTGACGAGATCTCGTCATCGTCACTTCGTCACGCTCGTCGACACTGGTAATCCCGCTGGACCAGCAAGTCGCCTAAATCCTACAGACGCAATGCTCCCGCACTCACGTAACCTCGTCTGTCTGATTTGGCACGCGTCGTGCAATCCGTATGTGTAGCCTCAGGAAAGATCGGGCTAAGTTCAAACCGACGGAGCCACGCCATGCTGCACCTCGTCATCTCCTGCTCGTCCTACCTTCTGTTCTTCCTCGCCAAGGCCCTGATGCCGACGCAACAGGCCAGTTGGCGCACGCAAGAGTTTCGCGCCGGCCGTGTGTCCCAGCGCTAATCCCGATTAGCGGTTCTAGCCAGTCGCTAATCCCGATTGGCAGTCTAGAACGATACATCCGCCCCTTCGGTCACGCGCATCACCGACTGGTCGCCCGTCTTCTGCTTCCACGCTGCGCGAATCGCGTCCACCTTGGCCCGGTTCTGCGCGGTATCCGGGTAGTCCACAATCAGCATCCTGGTACGCAGTCGTTCCGGAACCGTCTCATTCTTCCCCTGCCACTGACCGTAGACGTCGAGCACACTGAAGCCATCCGGAAACCGGGGCGTCACTTCGCGGTCGAGAAAGCTGCGCCAATCCGCTTCGCTCACGCCCTGCTCGGGATGATCCGCCGGACCCAGGCCAAAGTAGAGCCTGGTGTCGACCCAGCCCTTCGTTAGCCCCGGATGCGCCGCATCCCCTTGCAGCGTGGGAGCGGCGGTAGCCGGAGCCACCGCCTGTACCGGCTTGTGAGCACACCCTGCCAGCGCGAGCGCCAGAAGCGGCGCGATAAGGGTAAAACGGACGTGCATGGGTGCTCCTGAGAGGCCTTCGGGAACCTACTTCTCGACTTCAACTCCGCGCCAGAAGGCCACATATCCTTTGATCTTACGGGCCGCAGGCTTGGGATCAGGATAGTACCAGGCTGCGTCAGGATTGTCCTGTCCGTCAATGTAGAGGCTCATGTAGCGTGCCTGTCCCTTCCAGGGGCAGGTTGAGGTGGTGCTACTGGGGCGGAAGAATTCCCTCTTGAGACTGTTCTCCGGGAAGTAGACATTTCCCTCAACCGTCTCAGTCGTCTCGCTTTCGGCAATCACTTTGCCGTTCCAAATCGCTTTTGCCATGGTCTTGAACACCGCATTCCGCCGCTGCTCCAGGAGCCCGGGCGGACACAATCGTTAGAACAGTAACAGACATTTGACGCGGTGGCGAGTGCCGGGGATTCGAACCGCACCAGCCCGATCCCTCGCGGGGTCTCCACCGGCCGGTCTTCCTTGTTGGAGGGCCCTTGGCGCTCCCCTTTTTGGGAGCAACCTGGGGCCCCCGCAGACAGGTCTTGGTCCGCGGGGTAAAGGCGAAGTGAAAGCAGCGAGCCTGAAGACAGGAAGGGCCTCGCTGGAAAGGGCTCTCCCCCTTCCGGGATGTGTCGCCGGGCGGTTTTGCTCGACTACTTGGCTGCGGCGATCGAATCGATGTGAACGGACTTCTTGTCGGAGTCGGCAGTGGCCTGCACGGTGACATGGTCGCCATAATAGCTCTTCACCGCATCGGGATTGTCGATCGTCCAGACCTCCTTCTTGGCTTCGTCTACAAAGACCGGCGACATGCCGCCGTCGATGCACTTCTTCACGCACATCGAGCCGGAGCCGGCGTGCTTGGCGCCGCACATCGAGTCAGAGATCCAGCCGTTGATGGTCTTGGAGTCGGCGGCATTGGCCGCGACGGCGGCGAAGGTAAGAGCCGCGAGAGTGATTGCTGCAATGCGCTTCATGTGTGTAACCTCCGGGAGATCTAACGTCGTACCACTCTAAATCATGCTCTAGTGAATGTACGAGGCACAAGCTGCGTTCGGATGCGGATTCAAAGGCATGAACTACTTTACATGCCATTGTTCTTTGGGCTGCATCGTGCGCCGCCGTCCCTCCGCATTCTTCAAGGCCATCTCGTACCGTGCCGCGGCGGCTGTGAACCGGTTGACCAACTCCGAAGTCTTGTTCATGAAGTTCGGCATCCTCTCGCGAATCGCGTCAAGAATGTGCGCAAACTTCGACAGGATGAAAAAACCCTCGCCATTGCAGTCGACAAAAAGCTCGGCCGAGACGGCTCCGTGCAGGACCATGGCCGCGGCCATCTCCCAGTAGCTAGTGACCTGCCGGAAGTATGCATTGTGGGGATCGGCGGAGTTCTGCGCGACAGCAAAGAATTCTTCCACCGTATTGGGCCAGAACTCGCCCGTCATCCAGGCGCGCGCCTGCCGCATCACGGCTTCGGTGCGGAGTTGGTAGAGTTTCAGGATGATTTCAGCGTCAGCCGGCGTCGCAAGCATTCGTTCCATGAGCAGATTCTCCGAATGCCCATGGTAACGGATTCAGGCGGACTTTGGATTGCGGCGGGAAGAGGAGGTGCGAGAACGGGTGGCGGATTTGCTGCGCAACCTTGAATTCAAGCCGCTGATGCGCAATTCGGGTTCGGGATAGTAGCGACCCGAATGGTCAAGCTTACCCATGGCGAGGCGCAGTGACACCTGAGCAAGCGCCTTGCGAATTCCCTGGTGAATCTCGCTGGAGGTCATTGATCTCATTGTGCCGCCTTCTTCATCTTTCCCAGAGCAGCCGCATCCACGTTCGCAGGAGAGATCTCGCGCGCAATTTTCATCGGCATTGAAAAAAGTCCGAGACGCGAATGAACGTCGGCAGCAACATACGCGCCGTTGTCGTCTTCCCTGCTCCATTGGGACCGCCGAGGATCACAATCTCTTTCAAGGTGATCCTCGATCAGGCTGGCTGCAGTTCCTTTCTCTCTGGTTTTTCGAGTACCGGCCCGTGCGTCTCCACGGTCGGTGGCGGCGGAGCGTCGCCGATGCGCTTCGAGTAGCTGCAGACGATCGCCGCGCCCGGCTCGGGCTCGGCTCCCTTCTTGCCGCGTTTCTTCGGCCTGGCTTCTTCCTCGGCACCCTTCTTCTTGTTGGGACACTCGAGGTAGATGCCCGACTTGAGCGTCTTCTCGACCAGGTACGGGCTCCCGCACTCGGGGCACTTCTTTGCAACCGGCTTGTTGTTCGACGTGAAGTCGCACTTGGGATAGTTCGTGCATCCCCAGAAGATGTTTCCCCGCCGCGCCTTGCGTTCGGCAATGTCGCCTTCGCCGCACTTCGGGCACTTCATGCCTTCAATCAGGTTCTGCTTCACGTACTTGCATCCGGGATAGCCGGAGCAGGAGACGAACTCGCCGTAGGCTCCCTGGCGCAGCACCAGCGGTTTGCCGCAGGCCGGGCAGGCCTCTCCGGTCGGCTCGGGTGGTTTCTGCTGTTGCTTCTGGCTCAGCTTGCGGATCGTCTTGCAGGGCGGATCTTCGTTGTAGCCGGGGCAGCTCATGAACGGCCCGAACTGGCCGCGGCGCAATACCATTACCCGGCCGCAGTTTTCGCAGTACTCCTCGGTGTCCCCGGCTTCCTGAGCCTCGGGCGTGTTCAAGTCAGGCTTGGCTGCAATGTTTTCTTTCGTGAAGTCGCAACTCACCTGCTCGACGGAAATCTTCTTGCCCTTCTCTGCGGAGCTATCTACCGCCTCTGCGATCGCGGAAACCAACTCCTTTGCACTTGCAACTTCCTTCGAATAGACCTTTGTGTCATCGACGGCAGCGTGAACCGTCATTGGGAAGTGCAGCGCTTTCGTGATCTTTTGTACTACCGCCTTCGCATCCTTCTTCCACGGACCAATCGCAACCGTCACCGGCTTCTTTCGCGTGAAGTTTGAACAAGCGTAGAAGCTGCCGAACTTGCCCCATTTGAGAACCAGTGGACTTCCGCACTTCTCACACTTGTCGCCGGTCTCCTGCTCCATGCGCTTGACGTTCCGCATGGTCTTGCCGGCGTCCTTGAGTTCGTCTTCGAAGTGGTCGTAGAAGCCGTTGAGCAGGGTGGTCCACTTCTCCTTGCCCTCTTCGATGTCGTCGAGCTCTTCCTCGAGCTTCGCCGTGTACTTGGTGTCGAAGATGTAGGGGAAACTTTCGACGAGCAGGTCGCAGACCACCATGCCGATTTCGGTCGGGTAGAAGCGTCCGCGCGATCCGCCATGCTTCACCACGTACTCTCGATCCTGGATCGTGTTGATGATCGATGCGTATGTCGACGGTCGCCCAATTCCCCGCTCTTCCAGTTCCTTCACCAGCGACGCTTCGTTGTAGCGCGGCGGCGGATCGGTGTAGTGATCCTCCGGCAGCAACTTCTCAAGTTGGAGATTCTTCACGCCGTCGAGAGTGGGCAGCTTGTTGGCAAGAGCATTCTCTTCGTCGTCAGCCTTCTTTTCCTCGGAGACTTCGTAGACCTTGAGGAAGCCGTCAAAGCGCAGAACCGAGCCAGTCAAACGGAAATCGTAAGTCTTGCGGTCTAGTGCAGACTTGGCCTCGATCTTCGCAGTTGTGATGTCGTAGACCGCCGGCACCATCTGCGAAGCGATGAAGCGCTTCCAGATCAGCGTATAGAGCTTGAGTTGCTCGTCGCTGAGATAGCGGGCAATGGACTCCGGCGTGCGGGCAGCGTCGCTTGGACGAATCGCTTCGTGCGCATCCTGTGCATCCTTTTTGCCCTTGTAGACGTTGGGCGAGTCGGGCAAGTATTGCTTGCCAAGCTGCTTGCCGATCCAGGCACGGGCGCCCTCAATCGCCTCGGGCGAGACACGCGGCGAGTCGGTACGCATATAGGTGATGAGGCCGGTGGTGCCCTCATCGCCGATATCGATGCCTTCGTAAAGGCGCTGCGCCACACCCATAGTACGGCGCACATTGAACCCCAGTTTGCTGGCGGCATCGCGCTGCAGTTGACTGGTAATAAAGGGAGCGAGCGGGCGGCGCTGTTGCTCGCGGTATTGCACCGATGCAAGCGTCCACGTCGCCTTTTCCAGCGCGGCGAGCGTAGCGTCCATCGATTGCTTGTCAGGCAGCGCGTTGGCGATGAACTGGTCTTTGCCTTCCTTGTCTTGCCCATTGGGCACGCGGGAAGGCTCTCCGTCGATGCCAACGAACCTGGCTTTGAAGCTTTCATCTGCGCGGCGTTCGGGGTGCAATTGCGCTTCGAGGGTCCAGTATTCGACAGGCTTAAAGGAGGCGATCTCGCGCTCGCGCTCCACGATCAGGCGAACAGCAACAGTCTGCACGCGGCCTGCGGAAAGGCCACGGCGCACCTTGTCCCACAGCAGCGGAGATATTTGATAGCCGACGAGGCGGTCGAGGACGCGGCGCGTCTGCTGCGCATCCACCAGGTTCTCATCGATGTCGCGGGCGTGCTGAAACGCGTCCTGCACGGCCTTCTTGGTGATCTCGTTGAAGGTGACGCGGCGGATTTTTTTGCGTTCTTTGGCATTCGTGCCAAGTTGCAACGCGAGATGCGCTGCGATGGCCTCGCCCTCGCGATCAGGGTCAGGGGCGAGGAAGATCTCATCGGCCTTCTCGCCGGCTCTCTTCAACTGCTCGACGATCTTTTCTTTGCCCGGCGAAACAATCAGCTCGGGCACAAACGTGCGCTTCTTCAGTTCCACGCCGATGTCATTCTTGGGCAGATCCATGATGTGCCCGATGGACGCACGGACCTCGAAGCCCTTGCCTAGATATTTCTCGATCGTCTTCGCTTTCGCGGGCGACTCGACGATCACCAGTGATTTGCTCATTGCCATCCTTGATTCCGTATTACTGTACCCTATCCGGCCTATTGGACTCGGACTGTGGTCGTTCTGTTTCCATTTCGTGCGGCGTGAAAACGTTCAGGAGCGAAGAGCCTTCAAGTTGCCTCGCCGGTTCTTCGCGATCAATGTAGGCTGCAAGATTTGCAAGCTAACATGGAATACGTCCTTGTTTCCACTCCCCTTCGACTTATCACGACGCAAAATCGCGAGCGTGGTTGCGCGCAAAGTTTCTGAAATGTGCAGTTCCTCGCACAAAGGTTCACCCGCAAAATTTTGCTGCGGAGTCCCGTCCTTCACAGGGTGCGCACGTAGTTCTTGCCGGGCAGGCATCGTATGCGACCGCTCATCTCGAGCTCGAACAGCGCCGTAAAAACCTCGGACGAGGTCAGTTGAGTCTCCAGTTTCTCGAGCAGTTCGTCGATCTGCAGGGACTCGTCCGTGCGCAGCGCCCCAAGCACGATCGACTCTTCTGGTCGCAGCACCGGGTCCGCCAGAAGAGATGCGGCGGCTTCCGGTTTGGATTCATTGCCCGCCTCCTGCTCCAGTTGCAAGCGCACCTCGCGAAGGCAGGTCTTCCCATACATCTTCCCAGCTGGCCACAAGCTTGGCGCCCTGCTTTATCAGCGTGTTAGGGGTCCACGAGTTCTTCGCGGTCACATTGCCCGGAACCGCATACAGGTCGCGGTCCTGCTCGGCTGCGCAACGCGCAGTGACGCGCGTCCCCGAATTCTCGCTGGCCTCAACCACAAGCACACCAATGCTGACCCCACTAATGATTCGATTGCGGCGAGGAAAGTTCTGCGGCGCAGGAAAGGTTCCCAGCGGCACTTCGCTGACGATGAGGCCCCCGGCGGCAAGAATGTCTTCTGAAAGCCTCTTGTTCTCCTTGGGATAGACCACGTCGACGCCCGTTCCCCATATCGCGATGGTTGGCCTGCGTGCGACAAGTGCCCCCTTGTGCGCGCACGTGTCGATTCCGCGCGCCATTCCGCTCACGATGATGAGGCGGCGTGCGGCGAGATCCCGGGCCAGTACCTCCGCGACTGCCGGTGCCGTAAGGCGAAGGATGGCGTGTGCCGACGATGGCGATCGAAGGACGCGAGAGAAGATCGGCTCGCTCCGCGCACCCACAGCACCGGCGGCGGATCGTAGATCTCCCTGAGACGCTCAGGATACTCCGGACACGCGAGTGTAATTACGGTGGCCCCTTGCTGCACAATCTGCTCGGCTTCCTCTTCGGCGGCACGTCGCGCTTTGCCGTCGAAGATGAACTGCGCCGACTCGGCCGGGAAGCGCAGGCCCTCCAGCTCGGTAAGCGTCAAGGCAAAGATCTGGGCCGCGCACTCCAACCCCGCAATGGCATCGACAATGCGTTTTGGTCCCAGGTTGGGAGTGAGCGCCAGCGCCAGCATGGCCAGCTTGTTTTCATTCAGTTGCGTCCCGGGGTGAGTTGCGGCGGAACCTGGATTTGCGTCTTTCGATAGCGACATCTTCAATATGCGCTCGTGCACGGGCGCACGGGCAGCTTCCTTCGAGATAACCTATGGAGTAATTGACGCTCACATTAAGCTGACCCGAACCGGAAGTCAAGGATGCCGGGCACACCCCTGAAAGAATCCGAAGGAGTGGACTGATAGTCTAAAGGATAGAGTGAATTCAAGTTCGCATCGTCGGCTTCGCATTGCCGCCATACGTTTCCTCAATCCCGCACCCCTGATGTGGGACTTCGAGCATCCGCCCCTGAACGCGGAACTCGCTGAACGCTACGAAATCAACTGGATGCTTCCCTCCCAGTGCGCGGATGAGTTGGCCGCCGGCACTGCCGACATCGGCCTTGTTCCGATTGCGGCACTGGCAACAACGCCGGGGCTGCGCATCCTGCCCGGCTGCACCATCGCCTCAAAAAAGCGGGTGCGCTCACTCCTGCTGGTGCGGCGCGCGGCACAGCCCCTCGCTGGCATTCGCAGCGTGGCCGCCGACACGGCCAGCCGAACAACCCTGGCCTACGCCCGCATCATGTTTCACCGCTGGAATAATCCGGAGGTGCCGTTTGTTCCCATGGCCGCCGATCTCGACGCCATGCTCGATCACGCCGATGCCGCCATCATGATCGGCGACCCGGCCCTGATGGCTCTCGAAGAACGCGCCAATCGCTTCGAGCGCACCAGCGAGGTATTGGTCTACCACGACCTCGCCGAAGAGTGGCGCGCGCTGACCGGGCTTCCCTTCATCTCCGCTGTCTGGGGTCTTGCAGACGGAAGACCTTTGGATGAGAGCATTGCCGCTGACTTCATTCGCTCCCGCGATCACGGCCTGCAAAACATCGATGCGCTGGTGGCGCACTGGTCTCGGCAGCTGCCGTTGTCAGAGGGCACCATCCGCTCGTACCTCACAGCGAACATCCACTACGTGCTCGATGAAGAATGCGTAGAGGGGATGCGAGGATTCTTCCGGATGGCAGCCGAAGCGGGGGTCCTGCCGGAATACGCTCTCCCGGTCACACAACAGGTCTTTTGACAAGTTCCGCAAACGACGGCGTTACGAATCCGTGGAATTCGCCGTGGCGGACGCCGGCAAACCGGCCAGCTCGCGATCGTCTCCCGGCGATAGGGATCCCGCTTCCCTCTATTCCGAGCGCAGAGCTCGCACGGGCTCAATGGACGCAGCCCGCCGGGCAGGGGTCAGCGCAGCGAACGTTGACACCAGCGTCATTGCGCCTACGGCCAGCGCCAGGCTCGCAGGGTCAAACGGAGAGAGTCCATAGAGCATCGACTTGAGCGGCCTCACCGCGAGCAGCGTAAGCGGAATGCCGGCGGCAAGACCGGCGAGAAGCACCCATCCGGCTTCGCGCAAAACCATCGCCAGCACTTGCGCCCGCGTAGCACCAAGAGCCATGCGCACGCCGATCTCTGTAGTCCGGCGGCTCACGCGGAACGAGTGCATGCCATAAAGCCCCGTGGCCACCAGCATCGCCGCCAGCAGGCCGAAGACGCCGCCGATTGCCGCGAACACCCGCTGCTGATCAAAGGACTCGTCAAACTGATCGCGTTGCGTCATGGGAGCCTCAAGGGGAATATTCGGATTCATTTCGGAGACAAGTTTGCGCATCTCGGGGAGCAGGGCGATGGCGTCTCCACGCGCACGCACCTCAATGTGCATGGTCCCGATCGAAGGCATCTGCATCTGTGCAACCCAGGCCATGGGCCGCGGACTCTCGTCCACAGACCGATACTTGATGTCGGGAATGACGCCGACGATCGTGGCGGGATTCTTGCTCCAGATCTGGTGACCGATGGGGTTGGTGTTGGCCAGATAACGCTTCACCATCGTCTGGTTGACCACGGCCACGCGCCGTGTACCTGCAACATCCTGCACGCCGATATCGCGCCCGACAAGGATGGGAACTCCCATGGTCTGGAAGAAATCCGGACCGACGCCGTTCCAGCGGAGCGAGGCGCCCTTCTCAAGTACGCCATCAAGAGTGAGTAGATCATTGCTGCTCCAGCCGGAACCGGGGCGGTTCTCCGCCATTGAGACCGACTCGACGCCGGGAACCTCGCGGATGCGCTCGAGAAGCGTGCGATAGAACGGGTGGTTGTCGCCGTGCGTTTGCGGCGTGACGCCGAAGACAAGCAGGCTGTTGGACTGGACGCCGAGATCTTCGGTGATGTAGTTGCGCAGGGTACGCAGGAGCAGACCGGCAGCCATCAGCAGGACGAGCGAAATGGCTACCTGTGCGGAAAGCGCGGCGCGGACGCCAAGCACGCGGCTGCGCCCGGCCGTAAGCCCGGTGGAACTGGAGCGTAAAACTCCCGCGACTGGAGTACGCACCACAGCGCGCAGGGGCGTAAGTCCGAAGAGAAACGATGCGGCGCACGCAATGGCGAGAGTGAAGAGCAGCACGTTACGGTCGGGGGTAAGGCCCGACTCGACCCCGTACCACACGGCAAGCACGCGCGTTGCGTACACGGCAAACATCCATCCCAGCAGGGCCCCCGATCCGACCAGCAGAAGGCTCTCGCACAGCAACTGCCGGAATATGGTTTGCCGTCCTGCGCCGATAGCCATGCGGATGCTGAACTCGCGCTCCCGGGCCGTGTTGCGGGCATTCAGCATCATGACCACGTTGATGCAGGCCAGGATCAACACCAGGGCAACCAGCGCCATGAGAACCCGCATGGGCTCTCGCAGATCCACGTTCATACCCTCGATGCCCCGCGCTGAAACCAATTCAAGCACCGGCTTCCATTGATGCGGGTCGATCTTGCCTTGCGCTTGCGATACCGCATCAAGGAATGTCCCGGCTGCTGCTTGCTCTGCCTGTTGCGGCGTCACTCCCGGGCGCACCCGCGCCATCATTCGCAGGCACCACCAATTCGCGGTGCCGTAGAGAGTCTTGTCGTCGGCTGGAGTTCCCCACGCATTCAGCTCTGCGCGGTTCTGCAAGGGGATCCAGAAGTCGGCAGAACTGGCCGGCTCAATTCCCTTGAAACCGCGAGCGGCGACACCGATGACTGAGATGGGAATACCCTTGACGTAGATCGTGGCGCCAATAACTCCGGGATCGCGCGAGAAGCGGCGTGTCCAGTAGTCGTAGCTGATCACAGCGACAGGCTGATGCGTGGTCTCATCAGTCAGTTTGAATCCACGGCCACGCTCGATGCGCACGCCGAGCGCTGAAAAGAAGTTGCCGCTTACCTCCTCGCCCTCGGCTTCTTCGGGCAGATCGCCGACTCGCACGGCCACTTTGCCGGAATCGCTGAGGGGCACGTAGCCGATGACATCCTCAAAAACATCGGTGCGTTGACGGAAGGCCTCGAATGTGGCCTCAGTGAACGAAGTGTCTCCGTCGCCGGTGTTCCACCCGCCTGGAGCCTGGTTTTGATCCGCGCCAATGTGAACGTAGTAAAGTCCCTGCGGCCGGCCCACGGGGAGGAACTGCATCAGGATGGCGTTCATGACGCTGAAGACCGCCGTGTTGGCTCCGATACCGAGAGCCAGCATCAGGACCACAATGACGGTGAACCCCGGCGACTTACGCAATTGGCGAACTGCATACCGAAAATCGCGGAGAAGAGACATCACCACCTCCCGGGCAGGAGAAGTCCACTCATTTCTGGAGCACATCACTTGCCACGGGAGGTTCTTGCAAATGGAATGGAATGAGATAACGAACGCCGTGCGTTCGGCCGGAAGTGCAAAAGAGTGTGCGGAAACGGACAATGCCGGCAGGGCTGAGAGCCGGTGGTCATGCCGCACCGGAACTCGGATCGCAACAAAGGATCCTGCACGAGTCCCGGTAATTTGCAATCTGAAAAGACCGAACTGGAAGCCACGGGCCAGCTGCTGCTTCTCAGATCTCCCAGCGAAGCAGAACCGCGCCGACAGTAAATCCGGCGCCTACCGAAGCCAGCAGAACGAGGTCGCCCTTTTTCAGCTTCCCTTCCTCAATCGCGGATTCCATCGCGAGGGGAATCGTTCCTGCCGAGGTGTTGCCGTATTTCTCAATATTGATGATGACGCGATCGGGGTCCATGCCAAGCCGGTCGGCCGTGGAAGTGATGATGCGCTTGTTGGCCTGGTGCGGGATGAAGCAGCCGAGATCGGAGCCCGTGATGCCGTTGCGCTCGAGAATCTTTACTGTGGCTTCAGCCATCTTGCGAACGGCAAACTTGTAGACCGCCTGGCCATCCTGGTGGATGAAGTGCATCTTTTTGTCGATGGTCTCGTGAGTCGGCGGATTGAGGCTGCCACCGGCCGGCAGATTGAGAGAAACCCCGCCGGAACCGTCGATCTCATGCACGAAATCGATCATGCCGATCTCGCCGTCGCCGGCCGGCTCCAGCAGAACCGCGCCGCCGCCGTCACCGAAAAGCACGCACGTGGCGCGATCCGTGTAGTCGGTCATGCGCGTGTTGGCGTCGACGCCGCAGACAAGCACTTTGGAGTGCGCCCCGCTCTCCACAAGCTTCACTCCGGCCTGGAGCGCATAAACAAAACCGCAGCATCCGGCAGAGACATCGAATCCCCACGCGCCTTTCGCGCCGAGTTTGTCCTGCACCAGGCAGGCGGTGGAGGGGAACATCATATCCGGGGTAACCGTGCCGACGATGATTGCCTCAAGCTCTGAAGGCGCGATGCCCCGCGCTGCGAGGCACTTCTTTGCGGCTTCCACGCAGATGTCGCTGACGCCCTTGCCCGCCTCCAGCACGTGCCGCTCGCGGATGCCGGTGCGCTCCACGATCCACTGATCGTTGGTGTCCACCATTTTTTCGAGGTCTTTATTGGTCAGGACTTTGGGGGGTACGTAGGTGCCGAGCGCGCTGATCTTGGCGCGCCTGCCCACCACGGGACGCACGGCGAGGCTCAATGCATTTCTCCTTGCAGCTCGAAATCGGGGACACCCAGTGCCCCATCCTTGCCGCGATTCTGTCTTTACGGCAAGGGTGGGAAAACTGATTGATTCCGTCCCAAGCCAATCAAAGAGTAAAACGACCAACGGTCGCAAAAAAGTACCGGGTGACCTACTGCGCCCGTACTAGCCCGTTACCGTTGCTTCCTTCCGGACCTGGCGGGATTGGCGGGATTACGTCGCGTAGGACCCGGCACTGATCGATTTTAGCACCTGTGAAGCGTCCCAGCCGCGCGACAACGTGACTGCGCGCAGCCGCTCATTTTTTGAGTCGGACATCAAAGGGATACACATACACGTGAACGATTTCGAATTCTGCTGCCTGCGGATGAACCGGGTTGAAAAGAACGTTGAACGTGCTCGGCACAATGACGCTCGGAACGCGAAGGAGAACCGCCGACCCTTCCGCGAGCCATTTGTCTCCAATCGCCCGGCAGACATCAACGTCTTTGATCCAGTCTCCCTGGAGTTCATCCGGCTGAACCGACGGAAGCGGTACATCCGGACCTTCGATCTCGAGCATGGTGATCGCAGGCGGGATGCTATTCGATGCCGTGTGCGCACAGACTTCAAGAACGGCTCCCGCGGGGCTCTCGGCAAGATAGACAATCGGCTGCCCTGCGGTATGCCATCGGGCGCTCGCCCTCAGCCCGCCGATTCCCTTCAGATCGCGAAAACGGCTCACGCGCCACAGGATCATCTACACGAACATTCCTTCGTCGATCTGCGTGAGCGTCTCTTCGACGATCCGCGTGCCGGTTTCCGTTGTGAGCAGAGAGAGGGGGCTGCGGTTATTGAGGCGGGCGATCGGCGTCCTCAGCCATTCCAGCGCACGCTCGCGACTGCCGTATGTTGTCTCGGCGGCAGCGAGCACGCGCGCAATTCTCATAACGCGATCCGATTCTTCCACGCTCAGCTTCTCGCGACGCGAGCGGCGATGTTGCAGCGTGCGCGACGCGATGACGACCTTGTCCAGCTCTCCGCGGCCGAGGCCCAGTTTCAGAAGCCGGTTGATGATCTCGGGCGAAAAACGGTTTTCGACGACCGAGAGAAGGTCCGCGTCGTTCGCGGGGATCTGGACTCCAAGCCACTCTCCGATCTGTGCGTGCGCGGCACTCATGCGCTGGAACCTCCATCTACATTATGCCACAGATAACGAGGCAAAATGTCATGCCGCGAGCTCGAGGGGCGCTCTGCCGGTCGCTGGCTGAGAAAATGTTGTTTTGAGACCAAGTTCCTTATTCCAGACGAGTCAGCTATGGAAGGGGGCCCCGTAATACACTGAAAACAAACGGATTAAGATCTAAAGTCGTCAAAAATAAACGGTTAGCTGGGGTTTCCGCCGATTTGCACCATTTTCGATGCAGATTGTTCCATCACGTGATGCGTTGGCCATGGATGCGGTTAGTGGGCTGGATTGTTGGGTCAATCCGGACCGTGCTATTCAGTTTTCTGTCACTAAGACGAGTATACGAATTCGAGAAAAATGGCATGCAAGATTCCAGAGAATCTTATTCGCAATGGAATGTGACAGATGCGGATATTTTGGGCTGAGGCGGGTATTGACATCAGAAAATCCGATTTTGAACGACGCGTCACACAGGGGCTGAAGAGCGCGCGTGAGAACCGATTTCGAGGGATCAGGGGGAGCTGCCAGAGATCTTTCGTTCAAAGAAATAGCCGGTTAGCGCCGCTTCGCGGCATGGCAAGTTAGCGAGTTAGCGATGACGAGTATACGAATTCGAGCAAAATAGCATGCAAGATTCCGAAGAACCTTATTCGCAATGGGATGTGACAGATGCGGACATTTTGGGCTGAGGCGGGTATTGACATCAGAAAATCCGATTTTGAACGACGCGTCACACAGGGGCTGAAGAGCGCGCGTGAGAACCGATTTCGAGGGATCAGGGGGAGCTGCCAGAGATCTTTCGTTCAAAGAAATAGCGGGTTAGCGCCGCTTTGCGGCCTGGCGAGTTAGCGAGTTAGCGATGAGATGCCGGCTCTCACGCGGACACTAAAGCCCCCATCTCATCTCATGGTGTTTGCGGCCTGGCTCACTCAGAGGGTCCGCGCATGCCCTTGTTACAAAACCTCGGTTTCATCGATTTTTCAGCAAGCTGTGAAGCGGTGCCCTTTCAAGGCCCCGAGTTTTTGCGGGAATCCCATTCCCGGTACAATAGAACTGTGAGCAAATCTTCCCAACCCACGGCTCCCACCGTGGGCTTTGTTTCGTTAGGCTGCCCCAAAAACCTGGTCGATTCCGAGGTCATGATGGGGCTGCTGGACCGCGGTGGAGCACGCCTGACCTCTCGCCCCGAAGAGGCCGAGATTCTTGTCGTCAATACCTGCAGCTTTATCGACACGGCCAAACAGGAATCCGTGGACACTATCCTCGAGATGGCTCGATACAAAACCGAGGGCCGCGCGAAGAAGCTGATTGTTGCCGGATGCCTGGTGGAACGCTATCGCGACGAGATTCGCAAAAGCATTCCGGAAGTGGATGCAGTGGTAGGCACCGGCGAACTCGAGTCGATTCTCGAAGCCGCGGGCATCGCGCGACCAGCTGTCGCGCCATCGCCATTCAACATCCTCACCGGCATGCAAGCCGCCGCAGTGCGGTCTGGACGCGAAGCCGGCGCGGGAACGCACAAGGTTGAATTTCGGCCGGAGGGGGACTTACGCGAAAAGCAGGGCCGCTTCAGCCGCGAAGAGTGGCAGGGCGCAGCGCACATGCTGCCTACCTACCTCTACACCGAAGACACTCCGCGCTTCATCTCCACCGGCCGCACGTCTGCGTACATCAAGATCGCCGAGGGCTGTGACCACCCCTGCACCTTCTGCGTGATTCCGAACCTGCGCGGCAAATTCCGCTCGCGGCGATTTGAGTCGGTGGTCGCGGAAGCGCAGAAGCTTGTCGGCAGCGGCGTCCAGGAGATCACTCTCATCGGCCAGGACACCACCTGCTACGGCGAAGACCTGGGCCTGAAAGACGGCCTCGCATTGCTCCTCGATACGCTGGCAAAGATCGAAGGCCTGCGCTGGCTGCGCTTCCTCTATGCCTATCCCAACCGCATCACGGGCAGGCTGCTCGAAACCATCGCGAAGCACGACAACATCTGCAAGTACCTCGACGTGCCTCTTCAGCACGCATCGCCCGATGTGCTCAAACGCATGAAGCGTGGCGCGGGCGCGGATATCTTCCTCAAGACTCTCGAAAAGGTTCGCGCCGCCGTTCCCGGAATCGTGCTGCGCACCTCCTTCATCGTCGGCTTCCCCGGCGAGTCGCTCCGCGACTTCGAAGTTCTGGAGCAGTTTATTGGCGACGCGAAATTCGACTGGCTCGGCGTCTTCTCCTATTCGCATGAAGAAGGATCTGCGGCCTACTCGCTCGACCGCGCAGGTCCCCAAACGAACCATCGAAGCACGCAAGCGCAATCTCATGAAGCTGCAGCAGAAAATCTCGCGCGAAGCCAAGCAGCAATGGGTTGGCCGCGAACTCGTCCTTCTCGCCGAAGGTGCCAGCTCTGAGACGGATCTTCTATGGGAGGGCCGTACGCAGTACCACGCGCCGGAGATCGACGGCAAGGTTTTCATCAACGATTTCGGCAATCTCGATGCGCTCGAAGCCGGCAAATTCTATCGCGCCGAAGTCACTGAGGCACACGATTACGACCTCGTGGCGCGGGTGGTCAGCGGCCCGCTGTAGTCCTTCTTCTTTTGTTCGTGCCTCAGAGCGTTTCCCTTGCTATGCTCCCCGCATGGCCAACCCAGACCATCTATCGAGACTCCTCAATGGAGTCCGTGACTGGAATGATTGGAAAACCGAAAATTGGAAAGTACGCGTCGACCTGTCCCGGGCCCGTCTGGTTGATGCAAACCTCGAGGATGCCGACCTGCATGGAGCCAATCTCGTCGGAGTGGACGCCACAAGGGCGCGCATGGCCGGCGCCAATCTCGGATCAGCCGATCTGAGAGAGGCAAACCTCGCCGAGGCTGACCTTACCGATGCGAAGTTGTGGCAGGCAAACCTGCGCGGCGCCCGCATGGAAATGGCGAACCTGGTACGAGCGGAACTGAAAGACGCGGATGCCACAGGGGCTCACTTCGCCGGAGCAACCCTGAATAACGCCAACCTGCGATCTGCAAAACTCTGCGGAGCCGACCTCAGCGGAGCCGATGTGCGCACTGCCCGCCTTGATCTCGCAGATCTGAGCGGCGCCAATCTGAGGGGAGCCACGCTGTTCCGAACCGGCCTCAATCTCGCTGACTTGTCCGGAGCAACGCTGACCGGGGCGGACCTCCGCGCTGCCAACCTGCTGCAAGCTAAGCTGAACGGATGCGTTGCCAACGATGTCAAGTTGTGGGAGTCGCAGCGATCGGGTTGGAAGATCGATGGCATTGTCTGCAAGCGGGCCTTCTGGGACAAGGATGCACTGGAGCCGACTAACTATGAGCCCGGCGAATTTGAGAGGCTTCACGCGGAGCAGGTCTGTGTCGAGCTGTTCTACCAGGGGGGAATTTCCAAGTTCGAATTAAATACACTGCCCGCGCTCCTGCATCATCTGGCCTCGTTGCACCGGGGCGCGAACATTCGGCTCAAATCGATTGAAGAAACCGGCGGCGGGGCCAAGATTGCGATCAGCGTCGGCGACTCCAATCCCGAAACTTTTGAACAAATCAAGGCAGACACGGAGAGAATTCAGCAGGCTCAATTGGCCCTTCGCGATCGGGAGATTGTGCGACTTCAAATCCAGAAGGAGTACCTCGAAGACTTCCTTTCGGAAAAGCTGATGCGGGCAATGCTGACCGCAGGCGGACCAACGAATGTATTCAGCGCGCCGGTCACTGGAGTCGTGATATCGAGCGGAAACTCAACCGTCGACTTTCGGCAGACAGTAAACGAACCGGCAGAAATCCTCGACTTGCTCCGCAAACTCGATGAACATCGCGCCGATCTGGCCATGGAGCCTGAGCAGTCAACCAAACTAGAAGCGGAGATTCGCACAGCAACCACCGAACTCAAAAAGCAGGCTCCCGACCATACGATTCTCTCGAAGAGCATGCAATTCATCGAACAGATTGCGCAGGAAGCCTTTAAGAGAGCAGCGGGGAGACTTGGCGATAGCGTAGCGACGGCGGACTGGTCCTCGTGGCTGCACCATCTCAGCGACTTCGTGCATCATCTCAATATTTGAAAGACCATGATGAAGAGTGCTGCACGCGCGATAATGGAACAGAGCCATGGCCCCAAAGAAAAAATCCGCAAAACTCCTTCATTGCCCCACTTGCGGCATGCTCGTAACCGCCAAAGATGAGGACTTCCCTTTCTGCAGCGACCGCTGCCGCAAAATCGACCTTGGCAAGTGGGCAACCGGTGTCTACAAGATCAGCTCGCCGGTCCTGGATCCAGAAGTCCTTGAAGATCTGGGCGAGTTGGGCAGACGGGGCGAGCATCGTGACGACGAATAGTCCGGCCACAGCGCCTGAACCGGGGTCCAAGCGAACAAGTCCTGGTTCGCGGGGCGTTGAAGTGAAAACAGGCAAGACCTTCTGGGCGTGGACCATCGCCACATTCTTCGGCGCAGGTCTCGGAAAACCCGGTCCCGGCACCTGGGGATCCGTCGCCGCGCTCCTGCTCTGGTCCCTGGCGGCGATCGTGTTCCACTTATCCGCACAAATGGTTTTGATTCTACTGCTTGCAGGAGTTTTCCTGACGATAGCTTTGGGTGTCCCGGCAGCGACGATTGCGGCGCGAGAAAGCGGACGCCACGATCCCGGTTTCGTCGTCATCGACGAGGTTGCAGGGCAATGGATCACGCTCCTCTGGTCCCCGCCCGACTGGCGTCACGGTCTGATTGCACTCATTCTTTTTCGCCTGTTCGATATCACCAAACCCTTTCCTGTCCGCCGGCTGGAGAGGTTACCAGAAGGCTGGGGGATTGTTTTCGATGACGTCGCAGCGGGGCTGTATGCTTTGGGTGTGGCGTCGCTGCTCCGCATTTGGATTCACTGAGGTTAGTCGTGCCCCGAACCCGCATTCAATCCGCACGGGAAGAGATGACACCAGAGCCGCGCATCGATGAAGTTGTGCCGCCGGCATCCCTGCCGCAGGGCGAAGTGGAACTGACCGGCGGCAATCTTGGTCCGCACTCCAATGGAATTCCTGTCGTAGTTGTAGGAACCCATCCAGCCATGGTTCTGATGAGCCGGCCGGGCCGCATCTCCTTCCGCGTGCCTGAAAATGCGACAACCGGGCTGGTTGAGGTACGTACCCCGAGCGGCGTCAGCAACGCCGTTCAGCTCCACGTGGCTCGTGAACTCTCCAGCGGGCTGCATCCAGTCACGAATCCGGCCGTCAGCCGCTCGGGAATGATCTACGCCACCATCTCGGGCCAGCGCGGAAAACAGACCCCGGTTTCGGTGGTGCGCGTAAGCCCCGATGGCCGCGGCACTCCGTTCGCCACCGGCATCCTGAATGCGACCGGGTTGGCCTTCAGCCCCGCCGGCGATCTGTTCGTTACCTCGCGCGCCGAGGGCAACGTGTACCGCATCGACGGAGCCGGCGAATCGACGCTCTACTCCGAAGGAATGGGAGTAGCCACCGGTGCCGCCTTCGATACTGCGGGAAATCTCTTCATCGGCGATCGCAGCGGTACCATCTTCAAGATCGATCCGCAACGCAAAATCTTTGTCTACGCCACGCTCGAGCCCAGCGTGTCTGCCTATCACCTGGCTGTGGATTCCGAGGGCACACTTTACGTAACCGGCCCTACGCTCTCGTCAAACGACGCTATCTGGGCCATCAATACGCACGGCGAGGCGCGCATCTGGTATCGCGGGCTGGGACGCCCTCAAGGTCTTGCCCTCGCTTCGAATGGCGATATTTACGTCACGGCCAGCTTGCAAGGCAGGCGCGGGCTGTTGCGCATCACGCCCGACAGCGAGGCCACACTCGTCGTCGCCGGCGCAAACCTGGTCGGCGTGGCCTTTTCTCCGCTGGGTACCACGGTCCTCGCCGATAACGACGCCGTTTATGATGTGGACTTGGGAGTAGAAGGAATGAGTGTTTTTTAGCTGACAGCCCTCGGCTTTCGGGGGTTACTTATCCACCGTATCGCTGGCCGGCACCACCGCTCGGATTCGCGTAAGCTGTAAAGAGATAGCATCAGCAGGCCACTGATCCCTGATCTCTGACCCCTGATCCCTGTTTTTTATGAAATCCGAAATCATTGCAGTCGGCTCTGAGATGCTGACGCCTTTCCGCCAGGACACCAATTCTCTTCACGTTACTGAGAAGCTCAACGAGATCGGTGTCACGGTAGCCTTCAAAACCGTCGTCGGCGACCGGAAAAAAGACCTGGTCAGCGTGATCAAGAATGCGCTCGGCCGAACTGACATCGTCATTCTCATGGGCGGCCTCGGCCCCACCGAGGACGACCTGACCCGCGAAGCGGTTGCAGAAGCGCTCAAGCTGAAACTGAAACGCGATGCCCCGCAGGTAGCTGCGCTGCATGCGCGCGCCGCCTCATGGCGCATCACCATGCCGGAAAACAACCTCAAGCAGGCAGACCTGATCGAGGGCGCGGCATTCCTGACCAATCCCAACGGCAGCGCACCCGGCCAGTGGCTGGAGACAACCTACTCCGGTTATCGCAAGATCCTCATGCTGATTCCCGGACCGCCTCACGAGTGCAAGCCGCTCTTCGACGATGAGTGCCTGCCGCGTCTCCTGAAGATCGTCCCCGTCCGCCACCTCGCCAAGCGCACGCTGAAGGCCGCCATGATCCCTGAGTCGCAGGCCGACAAGCTGCTGGCGCCCATCTACACCACCTATACCGACGTCGAGACAACAATCCTCGCCCACGCCGGCGACATTCAGCTCACCCTCATCTGCTCCAAGGCAACCAGAGAGCAGGCTGAGCAGCGCGTCGAAGAACTGGCGACGAAGCTCGAAGAGGCGCTTGACGACTGGATGTATTCGGCCGAAGGCGAGTCCCTGGAGCAGATCGTTCTGTATTATCTCGGACTGCGGCAGGCAACACTGGCCGTCGCCGAAAGCTGCACCGGCGGCATGATCGCGCAGCGGATCACATCCGTTCCGGGAAGTTCGAGGTCGTTCCTGGGCGGCGTGGTTGTGTACTCAAACGAAATGAAAACCAAATTCGCGGACGTTCCTGCGGAACTGATCGAGCGTCATGGCGCGGTTTCGTCTGAGGTGGCCTCGGCTCTCGCCGAAGGCATTCGCAAAAAGACCGGCGCCATTCTGGGGCTCGGCATCACGGGTATCGCCGGCCCCGGAGGCGCAACCGACAACAAGCCCGTGGGCCGCGTCTACATCGCGGTCAGCGACGCCCAGAGCACCGACAGCTTCGAGCGTAACTTCCGCGGCGACCGCAACCGCGTCCGCGAGTGGGCCAGCCAGCAGGCGCTCGACCTGGTGCGTCGCAAGCTGATCTAACAGCGGCCCCGGAAATTTGTTCGAAAATTTCGCGCATCCCGCAGCGCGCTCCAATTATCTTGTCTAACACAGCACTGGGCACAAGCATAGCCTGCCCGAGAATGGAGACTTCCCCACATGCCTCTACCGCAGGATGAGCGCATCGTCGCCCTCGCCAACGATCTTCTGGGTGTATTTCACACAATCTTCGGGCCGCATCCGGGATTCCGCCCTGCTCACGCCAAGGGCCTGATGCTTCACGGGACCTTCAAACCTGCCGCCGGCGCAACGTCGCTCACGAGGGCGCCGCACATCACGCGCGAGTCGACTCCGGTCACTGTGCGGTTCTCCAATTCAACCGGACTTCCCGCCATTCCCGACAATTCGCCCGATGCGAATCCCCGCGGCTTCGCGATCCGCTTCAACCTCGCCGAGCACGTGCACACTGACATCGTCAGCCACTCCACCGACGGTTTCCCAACCCGCGATGGCGCCGAGTTTCTTGCGTTCCTGAAAGCCGCCGTAGCCAGCGGACCCGATGTTCCCTCGCCCAAGCCCATCGAGCAATTCCTGGGTTCGCATCCCGCGGCGCTTCGATTCGTGCAGGCACCCAAGCCGTTCCCTTCGAGCCTGGCGCGCGAAACCTACTTCGCGGTCACCGCTTTCAAGTTCACCAATGCCCAGGGAAATAGCCGCTACGGCCGCTATCGCATCGTTCCCGAAGCCGGCAATCATTACTTGAACAACGATGAGGTCGCAAAACTCCGGCCCGATCATCACTACGAAGAGCTTGTCGAGCGCGTGAAACAGGCGCCGATTCGTTTCAAAGTTCAGGTGCAGCTGGCGGCGCCGGACGACGTGACCGACGATGCAACCGTGCATTGGCCCGAAGGCCGGCAGCTTCTGGATTTCGGCGTCATCGAGCTGACCAGCGTGCTTGAAGACAGCATCGCCCAGCAGAAGCAGATCATCTTCGATCCCATCCCGCGCGTCGACGGCATCGAGCCATCCGGCGATCCGCTGCTCGAATTGCGTGCCGCCATCTACCTGCTCAGCGGTCGCGAGCGTCGAGCGGCAAAGGATGCGCCGGTCGAAGCTCACGTCTGAGTTCGACACTGCACGGGAGGTGTCATCTGGGGTGAGACCGGACGCGTCATCCTTGCAGCGGTCGGCGCGCTGATCGCACCGGGAGGTGTGTGCGGCCTGCTCGTTCCAAGACTGCCGCAGAACCTTGCTTCGGTCTGCGCCGGTAATGCCGCTTTGCCACCGCCTGATCGGGTTGACGCTCTCAAGCGGCGTTTGAAAAACTCAGCCTATGCGATACAGCGGCAGAGTTGAATATGCGGATGCTCGCAAAATGCGCACCCGCAACAAGGGCTATTACCGGGTGCTCCACTGGCCCATCTGGATCTGGGTCTTCTTTCTCGCCCCCGGGCCCCTGGTTTTCAGCCTGTTTGCCCATGGGTTCAGCATGGCCAACGGGGCCTGGCTCGCCCTGGTGCTGCTCGGAACCGGGCTTGCCGGCGTCTACGGCCAGCTCCCCGGCGTCGAGCCCGCGCCCTACATCCTGCGCTTCGATGAGGACCGGCCCAATCCGCTTTACCGTAAGGTCTGCTACACCTTTGCGTGGAATGCCGTGCTCAACTTCGCGCTCCTCAACCTGGCCGGATTAGTCATCGCTGTCATCACCGGCGTGTGGACGATGAAGCAGCTCTACCAATACGTCTACTTCCCTCTTTGCTTTCTTATCCTCATTCTGGGCGCGTTCGGAAAACTTCCCCGCGTTGGCAAGTCAACGAAGAGCGAAGGCACTGAGCGCCGCTACTTCTATGGCTCGGTGTGGGCCGTGACCATTGCGCAGACGGTGCTTCTGATTTTGTGGAAAGCACTTCCGAAGACGCCGACCACCGACCTGGTCAAGCTTGTCGTCTATGCAAGCGTGCTGCTTCTGATGGGAGCCGCCGCCTACAACGGCGCACTGCCGCGCACCCGCCCCATCCTGCCCGGCGAAGTGATGGTGGATTAGAGCCGTTCGCGTAAATCGATGCAAGTGTCAGTGCACGACTTCACAGGTTGCGGAAAAGCCCGTCGAAGAGGGTTTGTGTCAGGCACGAGTTTACAGCTTGCTGAAAAAGTCCGAAATTTGAACGAAGCGTCGCCCAGGGGTTGAAACCCAGTACTCATTTCGTTGCTTTTATGGCCTGGCTCAAGCCATGCCCTTGTTACAAAACTCCGGTTTCATCGGCTTTTTCAGCAGGCTGTTTACTCGTGCCGCGCCATTGCTGTCTGAGCCCGCACCGATGCTACTTCGAAAGCGGCTTGTAGCCTGAGCCGCCTGCTTTCTTCATCGCAGCAATTCCCTCGTCAACCGACATCAGCGGCGTGGTCTTCACGGATTTGCATGAGCCGCCCGCGCTGATCGCCATTGCAAACGCCGCCGCGCTTGCGTTGTCGGGCATATCAATCACGACAATCGTGTCGTAATCACCGAACGACAGCCACGCCGACTTCAAGGTGCCGCCGAGTTTTTCAATTGCCTTGGCTACAACTGCGCCTCGATCATGTGGCTTCTTGATTAACGCGGCGACTGCTTCAGAGGTGTAGGCAACCTGCACGAGATAACTGGGCATGGGTTTCCGCCTTTCAAGGAAATTCAGATTTGGGAACCGGAGAGGCGTGAAGTATACAACCGGCTTAGCGCGCCTGCCACGCAAAAACTTTCAGCCTCGTCCGGCGCCTTCCGCCAATGTCCTCGCCTCATCCACCACCCATTGCCGCAGAGATTCAGGTTCAAGAACCTGGACAGCAGTCCCCAATCCGAGCACCACAAACTGCGCCTGTGCCTCGTAGTCGAAATCGACCTCCAGCACCGTCCTCTTGCTGTCTGCGCTCCAGCCCTTCGCATCCCGCGTAACGCACCAGCCCCGCACCCGCTCAGCCGCCTCGGCTGTCAACGAAAGCACGGAGCGGTAATTGCCCCTCTTGCGATCCAGTTCGGCGGTTGATGTGCGCCAATGCGCCGCAAGATCAAACCGCGCCGGCCGCTCGAATGCCACCGCCAGCACGGTCACACGCCGCATCCGCGACACCCTGAAGGTCCGCATCCCGTTTGCCGCCCGCGCCACCAGGTACCAGTTCAGCCCCTTCGAAACCAGCCCCATCGGATCGACCGTCCGGCTCGATTGCTCGCCATCGGCGCGCGTGTAGTCAAATGCCAGCTTCCGATCGCGAGCCACGGCATCCTGCACCGTCGAGAGCATCGAGAGGTCCTCGCCCGTATCGCGCCAGCCCGTCGGATCGACATGGAGCCGCTGTTGCATGTGCGCTGCCTGCGCCTTCATCGGCTCGGGCAGCGAAGCCATCAGCTTGTTCAGAGCGCTCTGCGCCGCGGCCGACAGCATCGGGCTTCCCAGCGAGCGAGGCTGAGCCATCAGCAGCGCCTGCAACTCGGCCTCATCCAGGCCGGGAACGTGCGTCCGCCAGCCCTTTTCGAGTTGCCAGCCGCCCTGCGCGCCGCGCATAGCCGAGACCGGGATGCGTGCCGCGCTCAGAGACTCTAGGTCGCGATGGATCGTGCGTTGCGACACCTCCAGCTGCTCCGCCAGTTCGCGTTCCGTTACCTGCCCTCGGGCCTGCAGCAGCAACAGCACGGACATCAGTCGGTCAGCTTTCATGCGCAATGGCTTTCGTCAAACATTTACAACTTTCTCAGATCATATATGACACCAAATGTCATATATGGTATTCGATCATGTTTTTGCGGATCGGAGGTCACTACTGGATGAACAACCGCAATGTTTACCTCTTTGTCTTCGACTCGATGGCGGACTGGGAAGCATCCTTCGCCATCGCCGGCATCAACAACCCTCGATTTCAGCAGAATCCAGGGCAGTATCGCGTCTTCACGGTAGGCGCCGGCAAGCAGCCGGTGACCACGATGGGAGGCCTGCGCATCATTCCCGACCTCACCCTTCTCGACGTCGATCCCCGTGACGCCGCAATGCTGATCCTTCCCGGCGGCGATCTGTGGGAGTCCGGCGGCAACACTGAAGCCATCGAGCTTGCCCGCGTCTTTTTCATTGAAGGCGTGCCCATCGCCGCCATCTGCGCTGCTACCCGGGCTCTCGCCTGTGCCGGCATGCTCGACGATTTCCATCACACCAGCAACAGTCGCGAATACCTCGCCGCAACCGGCTATCGCGGAAGTGAGTTTTATTGCGACGTCCCCGCCATTACCGACGAAAATGTCATTACCGCGTCGGGTACGGCGCCGCTCGAGTTCTCCCGCGAGATCTTTCGCGCGCTCAACCTTTACACCGATTCGGCACTCGAAGCATGGTATGCCCTCTTCAAGTTTGGCGATGCCTCACGATACCTCGAACTGGCGGGGTGCATGGCCCGTGCGTGAGTATTGCATCTGGTGCAGCGAAAGCGTCCCTCAGGGGCTAAAGCCCTCGCCCTTTTATCAGGCTTATGCGGCACGACTGAAGTCGTGCCCTTTCAAAACAGCGGCTCATCGAAGTTCCCACGCAGACACTATGGCCCGTTAACAAAACCGCAACGAAAAAACGAAATCCACTCCAGGAGATCCAGATGATTCTCAAGGACTACTTCCTCGCCCAGCTGGACCGCGAAGCCGCCTCAACCCGCAAAGCCATCGAGCGTGTCCCCGACGGACACAACAGCTTCAAGCCGCACGAGCGATCGATGGAATTCGGCTACCTCGCCGCGCTGGTCTCCGGCATGCTCGGCTGGATCGCACTCATGATCGACCGCAACGAACTGAATCTCGACGAGGCTGAGTCCGCCGGCTTCCGCACCAAACCGCTCGCCGGCAAGGCCGAACTGCTTGCCAGCCTCGATGCCGGCGTTGCCAATGCGCGCCGCGCTCTCCAGTCCACCACCGACGAACATCTCGCTACGCCGTGGGCCTTCAAGATGCAGGGCAAGACCGTCTCCGAGCAACCCCGCGGCATCATGATCGCCGACGCGGTTTTCAGCCACCTCGCGCATCATCGCGGCCAGCTCACCGTCTACCTGCGGCTGCTCGAGTCAAAGGTCCCGGCGATTTATGGTCCCTCCGCGGACGAGTACGCCTAGGATCAATCCCGGGCCAATCCGGCATCCCATTCTCGCGCCGCCTTTCCTGCTAAACTCTGTTTGGTCATGCTCCTTGCAGGATTTTTGATTGCGTTGCCTTCGTATTTGCTGGGGTCCGTCCCGACGGGCTACCTGCTCGTGAGGCTGTTTCGCCACGAGGACATTCGATCCGTCGGCAGCGGCAACATTGGCGCCACCAACGTGCTTCGCTCCGGCGGAAAAGGTCTCGGCGCGGCAACCTTCCTTCTCGACGTCCTGAAAGGCGCCGCAGCCGTCCTTCTTGCCGGGTGGATCGCAACCCGGTTCGCCCCTGATGTGCCTCCGCGGGACCTTGAAGCTCTCGCCGCCGTCGTCGCTGTTCTCGGACACATGTTCCCGGTCTGGCTGCACTTCCGCGGCGGCAAGGGAGTGGCCACCGGCTTCGGCGTATTCCTGGTTGCGGCTCCGTGGGCTGCCCTGTCTGCGATCGCGCTGTTCGGCGTCGTTCTGCTGGTCAGCCGTTACGTTTCTCTGGCATCGATTCTGGGCGCAGGCAGCTTCCCGATCTTCGCGTGGTTCCTGGTCCGCGGGGATAAGCCCGCGTTCTTCATCGCCGCGCAAATCATCGTTGCCCTGTTGATCATCCTGAAACATCACCAGAACATTCGCAGGCTCGTAACCGGCACGGAAAACCGTTTCGGCACGCACACGCAGGAGAGAAAGCCCGCATGAGCCGCATTGTCGTCCTTGGATCCGGCGCATGGGGCACCGCGATTGCGCTCTCACTCTGCCGCCGCGGCGGCCACGAAGTCACCCTGTGGGCGCACAGCGACGACGAAGCTCGCCAGATCGACGGCGCACGCGAGAACACGCTCTTCCTGCCCGGCTTCCCTCTTCCTGCTGAACTCACGGTGACGGCAGACGTCGCTCCCATCGCCGAGGCGCAGATCGTTGTCTCCGTCATTCCTTCCGAATTTCTGCGTCCCACGCTGCATCGCGTAAAAGGCCATCTGCATAACGGTCAGTTCATTGTGAGCGCGACAAAAGGTGTGGAGAAGGGCACACAGTGCCGCATGACGCAGGTGATCTCGCAGGTCCTCGAACCAGCCGGGATTCTCGTTTCCATCGGCGCCTTCTCCGGTCCCAGTTTTGCCATCGAAGTTGCGCAGGGCCAGCCCACAGCCGTCACCATCGCCTTCAGCGATGGCGAGATCGCCAGGTTCATACAGCAGGAGTTTGGTTCTGAGACTCTGCGCCTCTATACCTCGACCGACGTGATCGGCGTAGAACTGGGCGGGGCTTTGAAGAACGTGATCGCCATCGCCGCCGGTGTCGCCGTGGGCATGGGCCTGGGCCACAACTCCACCGCCGCCCTCATCACGCGCGGCATCGCGGAGATCACGCGTCTCGCCGTGGCCTGCGGCGGCCGGCGCGAAACGCTTTCCGGGTTGAGCGGCGTGGGCGACCTCGTCCTCACCTGCACCGGTTCGCTCTCCCGCAACCGCACCGTCGGTCAGGCTCTCGGCGAGGGCCGCAAACTCCCCGAAATCCTGGAGAGCCTCGGCGGCAAAGTCGCGGAAGGCGTGCTGACCACGCGGGCCGCTTTGGGGCTGGCCCGGGAGCAAGGCATCGAGATGCCCATCACCGAGCAGATGGCGCTCATCCTCGAAGAAGGCAAAGACCCGCGCGAAGCCATCCGGGAGTTGATGCTGCGCCCCGGCAAAGGCGAGCACTAACGAACACTCGCCAAGGTCTCTGTTCGTTTGCGGCCCTTTCGCGGACTTCTCGCTTCGCGATCCCAACCGCCAAGCCCGAGGGCAGCCGCCATGCATGCATCGCGCAACAGGTCAGCGGACGCGCGATTCTCCATCGCTCTTGCGACCACCATTCCTCCCACGCACAGAGCGGCAGTGGCCTGCGCCACAGTGTGAGGATCGCGCACGTCCGCTTGCAAGCTTCGCTCAAGAACGCTCACCATCGCAGCGAAAACCGTCTCGAACGCGCGCTTCGATTTGACCCCGCTGCGTGAGACATCTGTGGGCAGCGCAACCATCGGACACGAATTCTCTACATCTTCAAAATGATGTCGCGACAGGTATGCGCGAATCACCTGCGCCGCAACATCAGTCGACTTTAGATCAACCTCAACGCCTTCCCAGCAATTCTTCCACTCAGGATCAGTGAAGAAGCAGCCGAGCACCTCCGCATACAGATCGCTCTTGCTTTCGAAATACGAGTAGAAGCCGCCGCGGGTCAGCCCCGCCCCTCCCATGATCAGGTCCACCGACACATGGTCAAAACCATGCCGGTTGAATAAACGTCGCGCGCTGTCGACAATCTTTCTCTTTGTGGCGGCGTGATGGCCTTCTGCGTACGGCATAAATGCTCTCCTGTGCGCATGAGTATCCCGCAGTTTTCTTCAGGCTGTCGATGAAAATATGTTCTTGAACATAACGTTTCTGCGTGATTTGATGAAGCGACACAAAAGACGGCATTCGACACGAGGAAGAGGCAACGTATGACAAACCCGTTTACACGCCGAAACGCAATCGCCGGCGGAGCGGTTGCGCTCATCGGCTCAGTCGTTTCAAGAAGCGCCCGTCCGCAGCAGGGGCCCACGGACGAAAAACCGTCGACCGGCGCAAACAAATTCCGCACCTTCCTGCACCAGGAGATCGATCTGAAAGCCGCGCCCCAGCGTATTTTCAACGTGCTGGTTGACGCGAAGGAATTCGCCGCCTTCACCGGATTGCCGGCAGACATCGACCCAAAGCCCGGCGGAGTATTCAAGACATTCGGCGGACTGATTGAAGGACGAAATGTTGAACTCATTCCCGGCCAGCGCATCGTGCAGGCGTGGCGCCCTGCGTCCTGGGATGCGGGGCTCTATTCGGTTGTTCACTTCGAACTGAAGCCTCGCGACGCCGAAACCCTGCTTGTTCTTGACCACACAGGCTTTCCTGAAGGCGATTACGATCACCTGGCATTCGGATGGAACACGCGGTACTGGGGACCGCTGAAAAAGTACCTGGGATAGACTTGCAACTTTGAGTCCGCGTCTCTGGTCTTGCACTCGGCCGATTCAACCGCCGGCAATGGCGCCAATGATGAGAAGCGGCTCTTTCCCGTCGGCAACAGCGTCCGGGAGCGGCGCATCGGGCGACTGGTGCGACAGATCCTCTTCGCACGCAAAGAATCGCAGGAACGCACGCCGCTTGTGCGTATCGTGTTCGCGGATCGTCCCAGCCAGCATGGGATAGCGCGCCTCGAGCGCGTCGAGGACGGACCGGATGGTGACCGGCTCGCCAACCTCGAGCATCACATCCCCATCGATGTGCGCAAGGTTGCGCAAGTGATACGGAATCTGCACGCGTACCTGTCTCGTGTTAGCCTCCGCTGCGACTAGCTCGTTCTCTCACTGTTCACTGATCCCTGTGCCTCAACCCAGCGTCTGCACCTCAACCGAAAGCACCGCCGGAAGATCGTGCACGATCGCCTTCCACGAATCCCCGCCGTCCGGCGAGACATAAACCTGCCCGCCGGTGGTGCCGAAGTAGACGCCGCACTGGTCAAGCTTATCCACGGCCATCGCATCGCGAAGCACATTCACGTAGCAATCCTTCTCCGGCAAACCCTTGCTCAGTTCCTCCCACTCGTTTCCGCCCGTACGGCTGCGATACACGCGCAGCTTGCCGTCGATGGGAAAGTGCTCCGAGTCGCTCTTGATCGGCACCACATAGATCGTTTCCGGATCGTTCGTGTTCACATCGATCACAAAGCCGAAATCCGTGGGCAGATTGCCGCTGATCTTCGTCCAGTTGTCACCGGCGTCGTCCGATCGCATCACGTCCCAGTGCTTCTGCATGAAAAGCGTATCGGGCCGCGCGGGATTCATCGCAATGTGATGCACGCAATGGCCGACCTCGGCCGTCGGGTTGGGGATGTACTTCGAAAACAGGCCTTTGTTGATTGGCTTCCAGCTGGCGCCGCCATCGTCGCTGCGGAACGCTCCCGCCGCCGAGATCGCGATGTAAATCCGCTTCGGATTGCTGGGATCGAGAATGATCGAGTGCAGGCACATTCCGCCCGCTCCCGGCTGCCAGTCAGGGCCTGTCCCATGTCCGCGCAGCCCCGGCATTTCGTGCCAGCTTTCGCCGCCATCGGTTGAGCGGAAGATGGCCGCATCTTCAACGCCCGCATAAACCGTATCCGGATCGGTCAGCGACGGCTCAACATGCCACACGCGTTTGAATTCCCACGGTTTCAGCGATCCGTCGTACCACTGATGCGTGGTGAGCGGCTTGCCCGTCTCCGCGGACGCGTCATAAACAAAGCGATTGCTCTTCACCGGCGGAAACTGTGGCGTCGCGTCTTCAGGCTTCACGCCCGGCTGGAACCATGTCTTGCCGCCGTCCTTTGACGCCTGCAGCAGCTGGCCAAACCAGCCGCTGGTCTGTGACGCATAAATCCGATCGGGGTCTGCCGGCGAGCCCTTCAAGTGATAAATCTCCCAGCCGGCAAAGAACGGGCCGCTGACCTCCCATTTGTCCCGCTTCCCGTCCGAGGTGAGAATGAATGCGCCCTTGCGTGTTCCGACCAGCACCCGTACTTGACTCATGTTTCCTCGTTTCCTCCCCCACGACTGTTTAAATGCATCAGATCGCGGGCCGTCTGGAGATTCTTCCGCAAGCGCCCCGGGAATTCAAGTCGAGACTGTGTAAATGTTTTGAGATGGCCATCTCGCGCCATCATCCGGCAGGCGTCTACATCTGCCAGTTCACCGTGATTGCGCCCACGCCGCTCGCGGGAATCGTATAAATGTGATTCGATCCGCTCTCCCAGGTCACCGATCCATCCGGGTGCAGGACAAAAAATTTGAATTCCGCCTTACCGCCGGCCGGAACCGAAACCGTCAACAGCGCCGATCCATTCGCCGGAATCACGGCCGGCCCGTCAGCGCCGTTCCATGTTGTCGACCAGTTCCCAAGCTCCGCCACATTCCCGGTCAGCATCACAGCATCGCCGCTTGCAAGTGCAGGCACTCCCGAAATCGAGAAGTTCACCGGGATCAGCTTCCCCGAACTCACCACGAAAGGAACCGCGTTCGACAAGGCTGCTCCGCTCGCGATCGCTGACCTGCGCGGGCCCGGCAGCAATTGCCGGAACAATCACTGCAATCTGCCCGTCTGCCCAATGCACGATCTTCGCGGTTTTCTTCGCCGTGCCCTGGCTGAACGTCACCGTTCCCGCTCCAGCGCCGAATCCCGCGCCGCTGATCGTCACCACGACTCCCGGATTGGCAACCCGCGGCGTAATGCTGCCAACCGCAAGTCCGGCTTTCCCTTGAGCCACCCAGATCGACACACTGCGATGCGGCAGGGTAAACCCAGCCGCCGGATTCTCGCCCGGCGCGCCGCCGGAGACAGTAAGCCCGACCCCGCTCATACTCCCGTTCAGATAATCGGAATAGTTCCCGGCGGGGAGTGACGTCAGCAACCCGCTGATTGCCTGGTCGTTCGTCGTGCTTTTGTTGATTGCCACCAGCACCACGCTGCCGCCCAGCTTGCGCTCGTAGATGTAGACGTCATCGTTGATCCATCGCTGCTGCATCGAGCCGTAAGCAATCGCAGGATTGGTCGCGCGCAACGCCGCAAGATACTGGATCAGGGTAACCGCGTCGGTCGCGCCGAAGCTGGTCATCGCGTTGCGATCGTAGGGGTCGTTGCCACCACTCGTATCGTTGTGCAGATACTGCTCGTCCCCGTAATACACCACGGGAATGCCGCGGCAGGTAAAGATGAGGCTCAATGCCTGCTTCACCGCCATGGCGTCCGCACCCATCGATTCAATTCGCGGATTGTCGTGATTATCGAAGAACGTAACCAGGTCGTTGGCTTGCGCGAAGGCCTGCGCATTGCGGCTGCTGTCCCCCGCCTGCTCAAGATTCAGTTCGTTGTCGATTTCGTGAAAGCTGTTGCCCTTCGCGAACACATCCACAATCGGCCCATACAGCGGGTAGTCGAGCAGGTTCATTCCGCTGCGATTGGAAAACTTCACCGAGTCCGCATACAGTGGATCGCCCGAGCCTTCCAGCCATTCGCCGAACACAAAAGGCCGCGCCGTTGCTGTCGGCAGACTGCCGGCGCCGCCCCAGTTTGCAATCGAGTTTGTCAGGCTGTACTCCCAGCCCCAGTTCACGTGCTTCACCGCGTCGAAACGAAATCCATCCGCTCCATGCGCCAGCAATTGCGCAATCGCCGACTTGATGTAGTTGTCCACCCACGGATTCGTCTGGTCCAGGTCCGCGAGCCCGAACAACGTGTCGTATTGCAGCTGGTACCGATCCTCGAAGTTCGTCATGTTGGGCGTGTGGTGGTAGTAAGGCGTCGCGCCGGTGTCGCTCGAGTAGTCCGTCACCTTCACGCCGTTGTCGTAGAGCGCGCCATTTTCGCCCACGCCGATATCGTTGGTGTGGTTCGCCACAAAATCGACGATGACCTTCATCCCGTTGGCGTGCGCCGCCGCGGTCAGCGCGTCGAATGCCGCCCAGCTGTTCGCCGCATCCCCGAAGTGCTCTTCGATCCGCATCATGTCGCGCGGCCAGTAGCCGTGATAGCCCGATGCCCCGCCGCCGTCCGGCTTGTTCGCGTTGTCGATCGGCGGCGAAATCCAGATTGCGGTCACGCCCATCGACTTCAGATACGCGATCTTCTGCGTGATCCCCGCCAGGTCGCCGCCCCAGTAATCGCGCCAGTTCGTCGGACTCGTGAATCCGTTCGGATCGAACTCGCCCGCGCTCTGCGGTGGATCGTCGTTGCTCTTATCGCCATCAAAGAATCGATCCGTCACGATCTGGTAGATGAATCCCTGGTGAATATCGCTGACCGGCGGGATCGGCGGTGGCGCGGGAGGGTTCTGGCAAACTGCCGAAGCCGACAGCAGAATTGCGGCAGAAGCGGCAATCAGAAAATGTCTTGGGGTCCTCATAGCATTCTCACAGTGGTTCAGATCATCAGCAATTCGTTGCACAACATCCTAGTTCACCCCGGCGTAAAGGTCTGCTCGGATTCGCGCCGCGTTCCCTGCCGGTTCGCGCCCAGGCGCACAATGCTCTAGACTCAAGACTGGAAACCTACTTGAATGATTACGCTATTTACCGGCTACGACGAAGAGCCAAAAGATAAAAAGAAAGAACAGGAATCCCAGGCCGGCGAGGAAGAACCGGGACGGAAATCGGGCTTCTTCTCGCGCATGCGCGAAGCGGTCACCCGCACCCGCGAGAACTTCTCCTCCCGCATCAACGACATCGTCGCCCTGACCCGCGAAGTCGACGAGTCCGCTCTCGAAGAACTCGAAACCGCGCTCATCATGAGCGACATCGGCGTGCAGACCACCACGGAGATCATTGCGGCTCTCCGCGAACGCGCCCGCAAGCAGGCCATCTCCGGCGGCGAAGAGTTGCGTTCGCTGCTGAAAGAGCAACTTCGCGGCATTCTCGAAGCTCCCATACATCCCGTCGCCAATCCATCCGCGCCGCCGAAGGTCACCTTCCTCGTCGGCGTGAACGGCACCGGCAAAACCACGACCAGCGGCAAGCTCGCGGCCTGGTATCGCGCGCAAGAGAAGTCCGTGCTTCTATGCGCAGCCGACACCTTCCGCGCCGCCGCAATCGAGCAGCTCGAGATCTGGGCCGGCACGCAGCGGCGTGGAGATGATCAAGACCCGCCAGGGCGGCGACCCCGCCGCCGTGCTCTACGACGCGGCCAGCGCCGCCAAGGCGCGCAGTATCGGCGAACTCATCGTCGACACCGCCGGCCGCCTCCATACCAAGTCCGGCCTGATGGATGAGCTCGACAAGATGCGCCGCACCGCCGCCAAGCTCGTTCCCGGCGCCCCGCATGAAGTCCTGCTGGTCATGGATGCAACCACCGGCCAGAACGGCCTTCAGCAGGCGCGGCAATTCACCCAGTCCGCCGGCGCCACCGGCATCGTCCTCACCAAGCTCGACGGCACCGCCAAAGGCGGCATCGCCGTTGCCATCGCCCGCGAGCTCAACCTGCCCGTCCGCTTCGTAGGCGTAGGCGAGCAGATGAGCGACCTCCTGGAATTCTCCCCCGAAGCCTTCGTCGACGCGCTGCTCGGTTAATTCGCTTTGCGTTTTGCCCGCGTCGCGGTCTCGCGCTTTGATCTGCGTCTTCCTGTCTCCGCCGCCGCTCTCAATACCCTTCTTCTGCGTTCCAGGATGGCCGCCGCGTTTGGTGCGGCAACCACCACGGATTCGATGTCCTTGCAGAACTCCGGCTCACCGCTGGCGGTGCGAAGTTCAGTGAGAAACGGATGAACCTTGCTGAACGTGGCGAAGATCTCATCGTGCGCAGCACGAAAAGCATCGGCATCGATGGCGCCAGTAGTCACAAGCGATGCGGCCATATTCCAATAGCTCAACACCATTCGAAACGAGTCGTTGCGCCTGCCGCGAACGCCGGCGATTAGATCATCAAAGCTTTCGGGGTTGAACTGGCGTACAAACCAGCTTCGCGCCTCCCGCAGGATCGGCTCTCGCCGCAGTTCGAAAAGCTTGAGGTTCAGTTGAGCGCTTTCGAAAGGAGTCGGCATCGCATACCTCCAAAGAACAATCGTAGCCTGAGCATTTACACTTCTCGTTGTCTGAAGACTATGCCGCACGCCGACAAAGACACTTACTGGATGCAACGCGCCCTGGAGCTCGCCCGGCGCGGCATCGGCGTCAGCCTCGCCCAATCCCGCCGTCGGCTGCGTCATCCTCGATCGCGCCGGACAGGTCATCGGCGAGGGCTGGCACGAGTACGACCTGCTCGACCACGCTGAAGTCGTCGCTCTCAACGAAGCCCGGCAGCACGCCCTCACCTATCAGAAAGAGGACCGTCTGCGCGGCGGCACCGCCTACGTCACCCTCGAGCCCTGCAACCACACCGGCCGCACCGGCCCCTGCACTCAAGCCCTCATCGCCGCGGGCCTGGCGCGCGTGGTCGCCGCCACCGTCGATCCCAACCCCAACGTCACCGGCCACGGCATGGAAGCACTGCGTGCGGCCGGCCTTCAGACAGAAATCGGAATCTGCGAGAGCCGAAGCGCGCCGCCTCAACGAAGGCTTTGCCCGCTGGATCCAGCACAAGCGCCCCCTGGTCCTGATGAAAGTCGCGATGACCCTCGACGGCCGCATCGCGCCGCCCGGCTGGACAGCACGCCGCGCGCGAGCCCTACTGGATCACCAGCGAAGCCGCTCGCGCCGCCGTGCAGCCGCTACGCTGGCAGGCCGACGCCGCGCTTACCGGCGTCGACACCGTGCTCGCCGACGACCCCATGCTCACCGACCGCAGCGGCCTCCGCCGTCGCCGCCCCTTGCTCCGCGTGGTGCTCGACTCAGCCCTGCGCATGCCGCTCGACTCCAAGATGGTGCGCGGCGTCCAGAACGATCTCGTCATCTTCACAGTTTCGAAAGACGAAGCCCGCGTCAACGAACTCCGCCAGCGCGGCGTGCGCGTCGAAGTCCTGCCCACCGAAACGCGCGCCCCTGCCGACAGGCCCTCGACGACGGGTTGGCAAAGCGGCCGCGTCCCACTCGGCAAGTTGCTCGACAAACTCGGCGAGGAAGGCATCCTCACCCTGCTCACTGAAACCGGAACGCGCCTGAACACCGCCCTCCTGGCCGAAGGACTTGTCGACCGCGTCCACCTGTTCGTCTCCCCGCAGATCATGGGCTCCGACGCCGTGCCCGCGTTCAAGGGAATCTCGCATGCCATCCGCATGGCCGAAGTCGAGGTCGAGCGCTACGGCAATGACCTGGGCCTCTGCACGCTCCTGCGCGATCCCTGGCAACGACCGGAATAAAGTCAGCCTCGCAGCGCATCCCGAACGCCAAATCTCCAACCAGCTCAGCAGCTTGACCTGCTCCCGTCTCTCCATCGCTTTTTCCGGCCGCCAACTTCCCCTGCAAGGGATGGCTGGATCAAAAACCCATTAGAGCCGACTGCCCAGCCGTAGTACATTGGCGCTGTGCACAGGATTTTCTTCGCCGTCGCAGCTCTGTTGATCGTCCAGTCCGCGCTCGCGCAGAAACACATTTCGTTTCCGACTGAGGACGGTGCAGTCATCGCCGCGAACCTCTACGGCGCCGGCGATCGCGCCGTGCTGCTCGTCCACGGCGGGAGATTCACCAAGGAAAGCTGGGCTCCGCAGGTCCCCGCTTTTGTCGCCGCCGGTTACGAAGTGCTCGCCATCGACCTGCGTGGCTTTGGCCAGTCGAAGCGCCCCGGCCAACCCTACCCCACCGATGCCCAGCTCGCGCTCGACGTGCTGGCAGCGGTTCGCTACCTGCACGCACACGGCGCAAAAACCGTCTCAATCGTCGGCGGAAGCATGGGTGGAACAGCCGCAGGCGACGCGTCCATCGCCTCGCGCCCCGGCGAAATCGGCCGCATCGTTTTGCTCGGCGCTGCTCCGGACGGCCCCGCCGAAAAGCTGAAATCTCCCGCCCTCTTCATCGTCGCCCGTGATGACGCTAACGATGACGGCCCTCGGCTTCCCGGCATTCGCGCCCAATACGAAAAGGCCCCGCAGCCCAAAAACCTCATCGTCCTCAATGGCTCCGCCCACGCTCAGTTCTTGTTCCAAACCGACCAGGGCGACCGCGTATTGCGGGAGACACTCGCGTGGCTCTCCGCAAGATGAGCCATCCGTTGATCTGACCACCGCGAAGCAACAGCCGTCCGCTGAATCACCGGCAAATAGCTGTCAAGAGCAATTCTCGTTCGACACTCTGCAAGTTGAACAATCCAAACGAACGATTTTCTCCACCGGTTTGCAGGGTATTTCCAGCCCTGAGCGCATACTAAGGAGAATGGGGCCGGATTCCCGGGCAGACAGCGGTCACGAATCAAACAGCAATAAAAGAGCGCCGCTAAGTCCTTTCCTGAGAAACCTCTACAGACAAGTCCAATGACAGGAATATCTTGCCGCCCATCCTGACTGTATCCCTCTGAAACCGGATAACTTCTTCACGAAGTATGGGGGTACCCCCCAAGGCAACCATTCGGTTGCATATCCAACCTACTCCCTACTCCCTAGTCCCTACTCCCTAGTCCCTAGTCCCTAGTCCCTAGTCCCTAGTCCCTAGTCCCTAGTCCCTAGTCCCTAGTCCCTTAAAATAATTCCATGTTCACCGGCATCATCGAACAGACTGGAACCCTCGTCAGCCTTACCGACCACGGCGGCGTCCGCCGCATCACAGTCGAAGCCCCAGGCATCGCCAACCGCCTGCGCGAGGGCGATTCGCTCGCCGTCTCCGGCGTTTGCCTTACCGCGCTCGACGTCAACCCGGCCTACTTCCACGCCGACGTCGCGCAGGAGACGCTGGACCGCACCTCGCTGGGCGCACTCAAGCCCGGCGCAAAAGTGAATCTGGAATTGCCCACCGCGGCGGGAAGCCCACTCGGCGGTCACATCGTCCAGGGTCATGTCGACGGCACAGGAGAACTCCGTTCCCTTGATCCCTTGGTCCCGCTCTCTCGGCCGGACTTCAATCGCGAAACCACTGACTGGACCCTGAAAGTCCGCGTGCCCGGGGATCTACGCCAATGGATGGTGCACAAAGGCTCCGTCGCCATCGAAGGCATCAGCCTTACGATTGCCGCCGTTGAAGAAGACACGATTTCCGTCGCCATTCTTCCGCTCACCTATTGGCGAACGAACCTGCACACTCTGGGTGTTGGCGCGCCCGTGAATATCGAAGCCGATGTTCTCATCAAACTCGCCTGGCAGCAGATGCAGACGGCCCAGAAGCCGGAATTCGACCTGACGGAAGCGTGGCTGGTGGCAAACGGGTATTAGGAAGCCCTCAGGGGCTAAAGCCCGTACCCATTTTGTGGCGTTTATGGCCTGGCTGAAGCCATGCCCTTGTTACAAAACGTTGCGTTTATGGCCTGGCTCACCCAGAGGGTCCCCGCATGCCCTCGTTACAAAACCTCGTTTTCTCGGGTTTTTCAGCAAGCTGTAAAACGCCTCAACTTTTCGCCCTTACCGGCACGACTAAACAGTTTGGTGAAAAAGTCGGAAATTTGAACGAAGCGTTAGGCAGGGGCTAAAGCCCGTACCCATTTTGTGGCGTTTATGGCCTGGCTGAAGCCATGCCCTTGTTACAAAACGTTGCGTTTATGGCCTGGCTCACCCAGAGGGTCCCGGCATGCCCTTATTACAAAACCTCGTTTTCTCGGGGTTCTTCAGCAAGCTGTAAAACGCCTCAACTTTTCGCCCTTACCGGCACGACTAAACAGTTTGGTGAAAAAGTCGGAAATTTGAACGAAGCGTTAGGCAGGGGCTAAAGCCCGTACCCATTTTGTGGCGTTTATGGCCTGGCTGAAGCCATGCCCTTATTACAAGACTGCCTAGCTCACCAGCGGGTCCCCGCATGCCCTTGTTACAAGACTGCCTGGCTCACCCAGAGGGTCCCCGCATGCCCTTATTACAAGACTGCCTGGCTCACCCAGAGGGTCCCCGCATGCCCTTATTACAAGACTGCCTGGCTCACCCAGAGGGTCCCGGCATGCCCTTATTACAAGACTGCCTGGCTCACCCAGAGGGTCCCGGCATGCCCTTGTTACAAAACCTCGTTTTCTCGGGTTTTTCAGCAAGCTGTAAAACGCCTCAACTTTTCGCCCTTACCGGCACGACTAAACAGTTTGGTGAAAAAGTCGGAAATTTGAACGAAGCGTTAGGCAGGGGCTAAAGCCCGTACCCATTTTGTGGGGTTTATGGCCTGGCTGAAGCCATGCCCTTGTTACAAAACGTTGCGTTTATGGCCTGGCTCACCCAGAGGGTCCCCGCATGCCCTTATTACAAGACTGCCTGGCTCACCCAGGGGTCCCCGCATGCCCTTGTTACAAAACCTCGTTTTCTCGGGTTTTTCAGCGAGCTGTAAAGTCGTGCTCTTTCACGAAGCTCGCAGCCTGCCTTACGGTTTTGCTGTCACCTTCGGCGGATCGGTGACGAACTCATCGCCAGTGCGCGCCAGGATCTGCCCACGCCGGTCCGTCAGCAGCTTGAGTTCCTTGTTCAGGTCGATGAACTCCTGCTTCTGCTCCGCGTCCATCTGCGCGCCATTCTCCGTGGCTTTATTCAGCTCATCAAGCTTGGCCTGTACCAGCGGAATCTCGCGATCGATCAGCACCGGATGAATGCTCGGCGTCCTGGCTTTGCCTGCCGCGATTGCATTCCGGTTGTTCTCGCCCCACACCGGCAGCATGCCCACATGCCCAAGTTCCACGCGCACACCTGCCGGCCCGTAGTCATTGCGCACCGCCGAGAACAGCCCGATCATCGAATCGCGCGGATCGCCGTCCTTGTCCGGCATCAGTCCGTCCACGTAGGTGCGCGACTGGTTCGAGAGAAAGTTCCCCAGCGAATAAAAGATGACCGCCATTCGCCCATCCGCCGTGGTGTACGTCTCGATCGGCTGCAGCACGTGCGGATGATGACCCACGATCACCGAAGCTCCCGCATCCAGCATCTTGTGCGCGATGTCCACATCTTCTGGACGCGGCGCCGTCGCGTACTCCGTCCCCCAATGAACGGAGACGACCAGCATGTCGCATTGCGCGCGCGCCGCCTTCACGGCAGCCAGAACCTGTGCTTCGTCGGCACCCGGCGCGCCGCCCGCCTCTCCGGGATAGGGAAAGAAGTTCACATGCGGCTGGTCGTCCTTGTCCGGATTCCGGTTCCCGTTTAGCCAGCGCGTCATTCCCAGCCAGCCCACCTTGATCCCGTTTGCCTCGACGATCAGCGGCTGCCAGGTTTGTCCGGAGTTATCGCCTGACCCCACAAACTGCAATCCGGTCTCCCGCAGGTGATCCCGTGTCTCGGCAAATCCCGGCCAGCCCTGGTCCATCACGTGGTTATTGGCGAACGAGACCATCTTGATGCCGCTGGCCTTCAGCGCTTCGGGCAGCGCAACCGGCGCATCGAACATGAACGGCTTCGATCCTTTGGAGTGTGCCGGCGCCACGGGCGTCTCCATGTTCACAAACCCGAAATCCGCCCCCTTGAGGACGTCGCTTACGTCCGCCAGCAGCGAACTCCACCCCTCCGCGCCTCCTCCGGCCGCGTCGGCTGCCGCCCGCACAGGCTCATGTGGAATCACGTCTCCTGCAACCGCAAAACTGACCCGCGCCAGCTCATGCGGGTACGGCGCCGGGGCTGCCGCCCTGCGAAGCTTGGCCGGGAATCCCGTGAAGTAGGACGTTCCCATTACCGCCGCCAGCAGGATCAGCACGGCCAGCGCCGCCGTTTGCGGGCTGATTCCGAGCCAGTTTCCCTTTTCGGCACCCTGCGACGGCGGAATTCCCTCGCCGCCGGATTGGGTCCATTTTGCGGTGTGGTCCATGGGGGGAGTGGTCCGCGCTCAAGTCCAGCATACGCCGAGGAAAAGACGCCAGTTAAGCGCGATTCGAACTTAAGTACCCAGCCCGTTAAGCCCAATCGGACAGGCAATAACAAAGAGCGAGCGATTCGGGTGAATCTGCGTCTATCATGTGAGCGAAACTGTTAACCTTGAACAGGAAAGCGAACCGGAATGCCGGCCTGTGGGCCGGGACCCCCTGACCTATGGCAGAGTTCGTTATCAAGCTGGCGGATGAACGCGGCCGCGTACAGGAGCAGGTGCAGACTGCCTCCAGCGCCGACGAGCTTCGTCTGCGCTTTTCCCATGCGGGCTACCACGTCTTCTCAGTCAAAGCGCGCTCGAGCCTGGGCGGGATGTCGCGGCGCAAGGTCAAGCTCGAGCCGTTCCTGGTCTTCAACCAGCAGTTTCTTACACTTATCAAGGCCGGCCTGCCGATTCTGGGCTCCCTGCAGATGCTCACGAAGATCCAGAAGGGCGCCTACTTCCAAACTCAGTTGGAGGATGTTGCCAACCGCGTGAAAACCGGAGAAGCGCTCTCCGCCGCATTTGAAGCACAGACCGGCGTTCCGATCATGTACACCACCACCCTGCTGGCCGGCGAACGCTCCGGCAATCTGCAGGAAGTGCTCGAACGCTACATCGGTTTCCAGCGTGTTTCGCTCACCTTCCGCAAGAAACTCACCGCCTCGCTCATCTACCCCGGCCTGCTGCTCACCATTGTGAGCTGCCTGCTGGTCTTCATGTTCACCGTAGTCATTCCGCAGTTCGCCGAGCTTTATGACCAGATGGGCTCCAAGCTGCCCGCCATGACAATCGGTCTTCTGAATTTCGGAAAGTGGACCCAGCACAACATCCTCTGGATTGCCCTGACCGTACTTGCAATAGGCGTGGGACTGTGGCGGTTTTCCGTTACCGAAAAAGGCCGCGATGCAGTGGATGCCATTCGCGTGCGAATGCCGATCTTCGGCAAAATCTGGCTGAAGTATCAGGTCGCGCTGTTTTCGCGTACGCTCTCAACGCTGCTCACCGGCGGCTTACCGCTGGTTCCGTCGCTCGAAACCGCAGCGCGTTCCATTTCATCGCGGCGAGTCTCGAGGGCTGTAGGCACCGGCATCGTCTCTGTGCGCGAAGGTAAGAACCTGGCCGATTCGCTGAGTAACACCGGTGTGTTTCCAGACCTTTCGACCGAAATGATTTCGGTGGGCGAACAAACCGGAGCCTTGCCGCAGATGCTCAACTCCGTCGCCGAATTCTTCGAAGAGGACGTAGCAACCGCGTTGACTGCCGCGTTGTCATTAATTGAGCCGGCGATCCTGATCGTCATGGGTATCGTGGTCGTCTTTATTCTTATCTCGCTTTATCTGCCGATCTTCTCGCTCGGATCGGCCGCTGGCGGAGGACAGGGTTAATCGTATCTATGGCTGATACCACCATCGCGGTGCCGACCGGGCCGGCAGTAAGCGGCCTCGACGAGCGTGCCCAGGCAGAGGCCCTGGCAGCGCGTTATCGCGCCGAATTCGTTGACTTAAAGAATTTCAAGATTCAGCACGACCTGCTGCGCACTGTTCCGGTGGAACTGATGTTCCGCTACAATTTTGTGCCCATTGAGCAGCAGGCCGACGTGCTGGTCATCGCGGTCAGCGACCCCTCGCGGCTCATGGTGCTCGACGAAATCGCCGGCCTGCTCGGCCATCGCATCATCGCCCGCGTGGCCACGCTGTCGCAGATCACCGACCTGCTGAAGAAAACCGAGCAGTCCCAGCGCGTCCTCGACGAAGCCAGCGAGGGTCTCACCTTCGACGTGGTCACCGGCGATGACTCGAATCCTGACGAAAACATCTCCATCGAGAAGCTGACCAGCGACGAAGACATCAGCCCCATCATCCGCCTGGTCGACACCACCATCTTTACCGCCCTGGAGCGCCGCGCCTCCGACATCCACATCGAGACCTACGACGATTCGCTGCACGTCAAGTACCGCATCGACGGCGTCCTGCAGGAAGCCATGGCGCCCATTGCCCGCGAGCACCACACCACGATCCTGAGCCGCATCAAGATCATGAGCGAGCTCGATATCGCCGAGCGCCGCGTGCCGCAGGACGGCCGGTTCCGGGTCCGCTACAAGAGTCGCCTCATCGACTTCCGTGTCTCCATCATGCCGACGGTGCATGGCGAAAACGCCGTCCTCCGCGTGCTCGACAAGGAATCGATGAGCGAGAAGTTCCGCCACCTCACGCTCGACGTGGTGGGCTTCGCCGAAGAGGACCTGCGCCGCTTCCGCCGCTACATTCGCGAGCCCTACGGCATGGTGCTCGTCACCGGTCCCACCGGCTCCGGCAAAACCACTACCCTTTACGCCGCGCTGAACGAGATCAAGAGCGACGAAGACAAAATCATCACCATCGAGGACCCGGTCGAGTACCAGATCCGCGGCATTACGCAGATCCCGGTCAACGAGAAGAAGGGCCTGACCTTCGCCCGCGGCCTTCGCTCCATCCTGCGTCACGATCCGGACAAGATCCTCGTCGGCGAAATCCGCGACCAGGAAACCGCGCAGATCGCCATCAACTCCGCCCTTACCGGCCACCTCGTCTTCACCACCGTCCACGCCAACAACGTGGTCGACGTGCTGGGCCGATTCCTCAATATGGGCGTTGAAGCCTACAACTTCGTCTCCGCGCTCAACTGCATCCTGGCTCAGCGGCTCGTCCGCACCGTCTGCGAACACTGCGTCCGCACGGTCAGCTATCCCGACGAAGTCCTCATCGCCAGCGGCATGAATCCCGCCGAATGGCGGGGCTTCGCCTTCCGCGAAGGCACCGGTTGCATCGAGTGCGGCGGCACGGGGTATCGCGGACGTACTGCCATCCATGAGCTTTTAGACTTGACCGACCCCATCCGTGAGCTGATTCTTGAGAAGAAGCCAACCTCAGAGATTCGCAAGCTGGCGCAGCGCGAGGGTATGAGCTTCCTGCGTGAATCCGCTCTCGACCGTGTTCGTCGCGGGCTGACCACAATCAAGGAGATCAACAAAGTCACCTTCATCGAGGCATCGCGATAGTGAGTCCCATTCTCAGCAGATCGAAATCGGCCTTGCATTACGGTGGCCGCCCTTCCGCAGCCATCGAGTTGACCCCGGAGGGCGTGCTGGCCGCATCGCTCGCCAGCAAAAACGAGGAGCCGGTCTACGCCTTCGAGCCGCTGCGACCCGGTGTGCTGGTACCGGCGATCAGCGAGCTGAACATGAGCTCGCCCGAGGCTGTCGCCGCTGCCATCCGCAGCGCATTGAACAGCGTCTCTCCTCGCAGCCGCTTCGTCACAGTAGTCGTTCCCGATACGGCGGTACGCGTCTTCGTGCTGGACTTCGATGCCATTCCGGGGCGAGCTGCCGAGGCCATTCCGGTGCTGCGGTTCCGCCTGCGCAAGATGGTTCCCTTCGACGTGGAACACGCCGGCCTCAGCTACCAGGTTCTTTCCGAGTCGAAGACCGAAGCCCGGGTCCTAGTCGCCGTTCTGCCCAGCAACATCCTCGAAGAGTACGAGACCGTGGTTCGCGCCGCCGGCTATGAACCGGGAGCGGTCATGCCCTCGGCACTCGCGGCCCTGGCCACGCTCGAGTCCTCTGAGCCGCTGCTCGCTGCCTGCCTCAGTAAGATCGCCATCACCACCTCCATCACGCGCGGCGATGACCTGCTGCTCTACCGCACCATCGACCTGCCGGAAGACCCGGGACAGCGCCTGCTTGAAGTCCAGCGCAGCGTCGCCGTGGCCGCGGCTTACTATGAGGACAAGGTTTCCGTGCTTCCCAAGGAGCTGTACTTCGCCGGAAATGGGTCGGCCGCGGAATTCGAACACTGGTTTGGCACCTCGGAGTTGAAGATCATCGACCTGGCGCCTCGCCCCGCTTCGGGGATCGCGACCTCCTTGTCGAATATGAGCATCGCCGGTCTTAACGGCGCACTGTCAGGAGCCGTGTAGCTTGCGTGTAGCCATCAATCTCGCCTCGCGGCCCTTTGCCGACATCGCTCCGGCGCTCAAGAACCTGCGCGTTGCCATCGGCGTGCTGGTACTGGTCGCCGCAGCTCTTGCCCTGGGACTTCATGCCATGCACGACAAGGCGGAAGCCGCTCGCGCCCGCGATCACTCTCTCGATGGACAGATCGCGAAGATCCGACAAGAGCAAGAGCAGTACCAGGCCATGATGCGCCAGCCGGATAACGCACGCACCCTCCAGCAGTCTGAGAGCCTGAACCGCCTTTTCGACGAAAAAGCATTCTCCTGGACCCTGGCCATGGAAGACCTGGAGACTGTCTTGCCGGCCGGCGTTCAGGTCACAACCCTGGAGCCGACAGTGAAGGATGGGCAGATCTCGGTGCGCCTGCGCGTCATCGGCCCTCGCGACAAGAATGTGGACCTGGTGCGGAATCTCGAGCACTCGCGCCACTTCCTCCTGCCCCGCATCGCGGGTGAGAACGCCGAGACCACCGGCGGCCCCAATCAGCGCGCCGAGCCGGTCAGCGTCTCCAACCGCGTTGATTTTGAAGTGGAGGCCGACTACAGTCCCGGCACCGCCGAAGAGCGCAAGCTCGCCCACGACAAGGCCTCTGCCGCGGCAAAGTCCCACGGCGGCAAAGAAAACGGCGTGCACCCGCAGGCCGGCGGAACGCAAAAACGCCCCGCATACACTGGCACGCCCCGTCCACGCCCGCCCGTGCAACCCTCTGGAGGAGTGCCGCAATGAGCCCACAAAATTCTGCCACCATGCGTGAGCGGCTGGCTTCTCCCCTGACCTGGCACTACATCGGGCTCGCCGCGATGATCCTCATTGTGCTTGGCCTCGCCATCCGCCTCGGATTCGACTGGTCGGCCACCGACGCCAGTTCCAACGACGCGCTGATCAACAAGCAGATCGAACTCAAAACCCTGGAACTGCAAACCGCTCCACTGCGCGGCCTCGATCAACGCGTCGTCGACTCGCGCCGCCAGATCGAGGATTTCTATGCCGACCGAGTCCCCGCGCACTACTCGTCGATTGCGGCCGAAGTCGGCGAACTCGCCGTCAAGTCTGGCGTCCGACTCTCACGCATGGCGTACACGCAGGGCACAACCACCGGGGACCTGACCGAAATTTCGCTTGATGCCGGCATCAATGGCGAGTACCAGCAGATCATGCATTTTGTGAACAGCCTGGAGCGCGACAAATCGTTCTTCATCATCCGCGCCATGGCCTTCACCGGCCAGCAGGGCGGCCTGGTTGGCCTGCGCCTGCGCGTATCCACCTGGATGCGCCCCGGCGATGTGCCTAGCCGGTTTGGCGCCCACGCCGACCCAGTCGCCCGCCGATGCTGCCCCGCCGTCACAGGAGGGCGAATAGCCATGGCGATCGCTCTCGGTACTGAGAACAAACGCCAGGTTTACATCGTGGTTGCTTTGGCAATTGTCATCGTCGTGGCGGGCGGATACGAGTTGCACAGCTATCTTGGCTCCTCTTCGACACCGGCACAAACCACCGCGACGCAGCCCGCCAATAATGCGACTTCTCCAGCCCGCCGGCCCGGCGCGGGAACCTCGCAGCAGGCGAGCGCCGGTGGACCTCAGGCACAGCGGGTCGCCAGCAACAACATCGACCCCGCACTGCACCTCGACAAGCTGGCACAGAGCGAAGATGTGGTTTACTCCGGAACCGGCCGCAATATCTTCTCGGCTGAATCGGCGCCTATTCCAAGTCCGATCGCCCCCGCACGGCCCAACCCGCAGCACATGAACCCAAACCCGATCGCACTGACGCCTCAGCCGCCCGCCATCGACCTCAAATATTTTGGCTACTCGCAGAGTTCGGACAAATCAATGCGCGCCTTCCTCGTCCACGGCGACGACATCTTCATGGCGCGGGCCGGAGAAATCGTCGATCACCGCTACAAGGTCGACTCCATCTTGCCGGGAGCCGTGCAGATCACCGACCTGGGCTACAACAACACTCAGACCGTACCCCTGTCCGTGAACTGAGCCGTCCAGAATAAGCGATTGAGAACCGGTCCATCACATGATGCAAACTCCCCCATCCCGTCGCCCGCAGGAATCTGAAGAAGGCTACGTCCTTGTCGCCGTCATCTTCATGATGGTTCTGCTCATCCTCTCGCTTGCTGTAGCGTTGCCCAAGGTGCGCGAAAGCATCCAGCGCGACCGCGACGAGGAAACCATGCAGCGCGGTAAGCAGTACATCCGCGCCATCCAGCTCTATTACCGCAAGTTCAATGCCTATCCGCCCAACATTGACGCGCTCGTCAAGACCAACGACATCCGCTTCCTGCGCAAGAAGTACATCGATCCCACTACCGGCAAGGATGAATGGAAGCCGGTCCTCTACTGCCAGAACAAGACGCCGATGGCGATGGGCTTCTTCGGGCAGCCACTGGCAGGGGCCACCTGCGGCGGCGGAGGCATCGGCCCGGGCGGGAACAACACGGCTGGCGGCCCGGGCGCAATTGGAGGAGGAATTGGCACCTCGCCAATTGGCGGAGCAAGCGGCGGACCAGGTGGCGGACTCTTCAACACCCCTCCGACCGGTTCAACCAATTCTGGAACACCACCGGCCGGCGGCCAGACCGGGGCCACGGGCACTGACGCCAACGGAAATCCGACGAGCGGAACCGGCGGTACAGGAACCACCGGGACGGGCACCGGAACCACCGGTTCTTCTGGCTCCGCATTCGGCTCATCCAACAATCCCACCGGAAACGGCCAGACCTTCGGTGGCGCCGGCATTGTCGGCTTTTCGCCCCAGAGCCCGAAACAGTCGATCCTGATCTATAAGAAGAAGAACCACTACAGCGAATGGGAGTTCCTCTATAGCCCGCTCCAAGATCAGCAGACGATGGCAGGCGGAAATGCTGGGGCGATCGGCCAGCCGGCCGGCGGCACTACGACTCCAATCGGCGCGGGCCCAACAACAACACCTACGGCACCTACATCACCTTTCGCGCCGACGCCAACCCCACCCACCGCTCCCCAGCAGTAAGCGGTCGCAAGATCGCTCCAGACGCACGAAAGCCCATCCACCCGGACGGGCTTTCATCATGCTTGAATTGGGAAGAACCTTACACGCTGAACGAGGATCCGCAGCCGCAGGTACTCTTCACCGCGGGATTCTCGAACTTGAAGCCGGCCGCCTCAAGCGTTTCCACGTAGTCCACAGTACAACCGTTCAGATACATCAGTGATGTGGAATCAACAAAGACCTTCAGGTCATCAAAACTGAAGACCTTGTCCATCATCCCTGCCTGGTTCTCAAACGCCATCGAGTATTGGAATCCCGAACAGCCGCCGCCAACTACGCCAATGCGCAGACCGGCAGGAAGCGGGTCCTGGGTGGCCATGATCTCACGCACCTTGCCGATGGCCTGCGGTGTAAGCATGAGCGGGGCCTTCTTTTCAGTTTCCTGCGTTGGTGCTGTTGTGGTTGTCGCCATGATCTCTCCGGTTCTCCTGAACTTCCTTAATGGTACTTTACTGCGCCCGCGGGTCCCGCACAAGACCCATCGGTCACCTCACTACATTCGATGCCAGCGGACAACGAAAGTCGCGTCAAATCCCGGTGGATTCCTGAGAAACAACCCCTTTGTCATCCATTGATTCAACGGTGCCCTGATCCTCAGCTCATCGAAATAACCTGTGACTCGTGTCACGGGACAGCTTCTCTGTTCAGGCTATGATTTGAGCCGTAAACCCACCGGAAGTCCCGCGGCGACCTCAAGCGACCGGGCGATGTGTGGGATTTCTTTGGAGGTAAGTTATGACGTTTGTTCCAGTTATGTGGGCCATCTGGGGCCTCACAGTTCTGCTCATGGTAGCCATGTTCCTTTATCGCTCCCGCCTCAGCCGCGACGAGGAAGACCAGCTTTTTCTCGGTGACTCGCTGAGCCAGGAAAAAGCAAACCAGGTGGCCATCGCCACCAGGGTAAGCAAGGTTCAGCCGCTCATCAAGGTTTCGGAGATCATCGCTGCAGTTGCAACGCTGTTCGTAATCGGCTACTACATCATCGATATTTACAACCAGTTCAAGTAGAACGCAGTTGCCCTCTCCCAAAAACGACATGGGACAGCCAACCGGCTGTCCCATGTCTTATTTCAGCCTCTAATCTTTCTCGTCTACTCGACTTCCTGTTTTGCACGATAGCCATCACGCGCGATGACGTCGTACTTCAAAGGCTTGTGCTTCTCGTCCTGGAAGCGCAGCGGATGTCCCTCGTCGTCCACCAACTCCACACGCAGCTTGCGAAAAGTCCCGTCCTGCTTGGCGTTTGACGGATGGTACACCAGCTCATACTTCGAGCGGATCGCCTTGTTGATGTCGGAAAAAACATCGGGCATTTCGCCCACAAATCGCGGCTGGAAAAACATTCCGCCGGTCATCTTGGCGAAAGTTTTCATCTGGTTATCCGCCTGCAGGTAGTCGATGTCCCGCATCTGCGCGCCCAGGCCCCCACTACCCTCGGTCATGGCTCGCAGCGCGCCGCCCGTGGAGATCGCAAAAATCGTGATATCCGGCGTGGTTTTCACCTTCTGGTAAATCTTGTCGAGCGTGATCTTCGAAAAGGTGTCGCGGCCTGAAGCGATCAGGATGATGTACTTGTGTCCGTCGATCCGGCTCAACCGATCTTCGGCTTCATACAGCGCATCGAACAGATTCCGTTCATTAAATCCGGGAATCACAAGCGATTGAATTGCATTGAGGATTTGCCGCTTGTCCTGCGTAAAATCCAGCCATATCTGCGTACGCATGTCGAAGGTCATCAGCGCCACATAATCCTGCGGACGAAGTTGCTGCGCGAATTCCCAGGCTGAATTCTGCATATCGCGGAGGAAAGCATAGGTGTAGTTGCTGTTCGCAAACTCGCACAGCAGCAGCGCGGTAATCGGCGCTTCAACGCGCTTGAACCCCGTGATCTTCTGCTCTACACCGTCTTCATACACTCGAAAGTTCGACGGCTTCAGGCCGGGAACGAACTGGCCGGTCTTTTCCAGCAGAACGCCCACGTCCAACGTCACCTCGGGAACGTCGACACGCAGCGAGAAATTGCCTGCTCCTTCAGGATTCTTGAATTTCGGCTCTGCTGGAGCCGGCGGTGGAGCGGCTTCCGGCTGGTCCTTCTTTTTCGGCAGAGCAATCGCCCCGTTGTCTCCAGTAGGACCACCTGCATCGGGAGCAGTCTGATCCGGCGGCTGCTGCTGTGGTTGCTGCGGTTGCTGCTGCGGCTGGGCCGGCGGCGTGCTCTGGGCCCACGCCACGGAAGCAAGCCCCATGGCAGCCAGCAGCGTGAATAGAGCAAAACGCAATCGGACGATCTCGTACAGGCGCTTCGTTGGCATGACAACCTCTGTGTTTACAGCATAGGGATAGCCCAAAGAAATCGGCAAGGGACGCAGTCGAGCAGCGGAGACATCCTTCAGCTTTGGGCGTCAAAACCTTCGAGCATGGCAAATCGAAAGATATTCAAATCTCCCGATGCAACGCATCATCGGTTTAATCTTATAGACGTGAAACTCTGCCCTAAGGCATTCCCGGCCCCACCCCGAACCCTGGCAGCTCTTCTGCTCGCCGTTGCCCTGGCGGCGTCTGACCAGGCCCAGAATCCAGCCGGGTCGACCGCCCCACCGCCCTCTGGCGGAGGCTTTTACCCGCTTAGCCAGGTCCATCGGGGACAAATTGCCACCGCCTGGACCGTCTTCAGCGGTTCCACACCCGAGCCCATGCAGGTCGAAATCCTTGGCGTGCTTCGCGGTGCGCGCGGTCCCGGACAGGACATGATTCTCGCACAGCTTCACGGCGCCCAGCCCGAATACACCGGCGTCGTCGCCGGAATGAGCGGCAGCCCGGTCTACATCGGTAACAAGCTCCTTGGCTCACTTTCCTACCGCATCGGCGAATTCGCCAAAGATCCCATCGCCGGCATCACTCCCATCGAGCAAATGCTCGAAGTGAAGGACATGCCGGTCAGCACCCAATGGGCCTCGACGTCCTCCGCTGCGCCGGGGCCGCAATCCGGCAGCCTTTCACCCGGCGGAATGAACTTTCAGGCCATGGAAACACCCCTCGTGATGAGCGGATTTCGTCCCGAAGCGATTCGTCTCTGGCAAAAGGAAATGGCCGGCACCGGACTCGACATTGTCGCGGCCGGCGGTGCGGCAGCGGCTCATCCAGCCGGATTCGGCAGGCTCGTCACACCATCCGCGATCCGCCCTTGCCTCCGTCGTTCCCGGATCGGCCGTCAGCGCGCAGCTGGTCCGCGGCGATCTTGAAATCTCCGCCACCTGCACCGTCACCTACATCGATCCCAAACAACTGCTCGCCTGCGGCCACCCCATCCTGCAGGCCGGACCGGTCTCGCTTCCCATGACGACGGCGGATGTCGTAGCCACCCTGGCTTCTCCGCTCAACGCTTTCAAGATCGTCAACACCGGCGACCCGATCGGCACATTCACCGAGGATCGCGACTCCGCCATTCGCGGCGTGCTGGGAGTGAAGCCGCACATGATTCCGCTCCACATTGCCGTGCATGGTGACGGCGATGACCGCAAGCTGAACATTGAAATCGTCGATCTGCCCTCGCTCACGCCGCAGGCCGTGCTGGTTTCGCTCTACGACGTACTGCTTGAAGACAACCTGAGCAGCCTTGAAACCAGCTACCACCTCAAGGGCAGTGTCGACATCGAGGGGTATCCGCCTTCGCCGCTCGACCTCTGGGCTCCCGCGGGCGACCAGGGCTCTGCGCTTTCCGCCGCTTTACAAGCTGATCAGAGCTTCGCCCAGCTCTACGCTAACGGCGCACGGCAGGGTGCAATCAAAGCCATCGACCTCGATGTCGATTCCATTCCCAGGCGGGCCCAAGTGGAACTGGAAACCGCGCGCATCGACACCGGCGACATCGTACATTCCGGCGACTCCGTCATCGTTGAGGCTACGGTTCGCCCCTGGCAGCAACCCGCACGGAATATCCGCATCCCCATCAACCTGCCTCCGGGCCTCCCCGCTGGATCGTTGCGCCTGCTCGTGTCCGATGCGGGAACCCTCGACCATGCCCTGAATCCGCCCAGCATCTCCAACCGCAACCAGGACCTTGAAACGGTCCTGGCACAGGCACGCAATCAGCATCCCGCCGATCGCATCTTCGTCAGTCTCCTGCTGCCCGATGCCCAGGCCGGCGTAGATGGCCAGACACTCTCCACTCTTCCGCTTTCCGTCGCCAATGCCTTTGAACCTCTGCGCACCCAAAAGGACGTGACTCTCAACGGCGAATCTGCTGTTGTGGCCGGCGACGCACCGGCCGGTGGAATGCTTAGCGGGTTTCGAATCCTTAATCTGCACATCGAATCCGGCGGCGGTTTAAACTAGACTGAACCTGCACCGCACTAATTTGGACCGACGGCCCGGTTTCGGCCCTCTTGACCCCGTGAGGACTGCGGAACGACCATGGCTCCCATTCAAGGACTAGCAGCTCACGCCGCGGGCGCCGAGCTTTTGCCTTTTCGCTATGACCCCGGTGAACTGGGTGTGCATGAAGTCGAAATCGGCATTACCCACTGCGGCATCTGTCACAGCGACCTTCACCTCATTTCAAACGACTGGGGAATCAGCCAGTATCCCTTCATTCCCGGACACGAAATCATCGGCACCATCACCGCCGTGGGCTCCGGGGTCCGCACCCTCAAGCTGGGCCAGCGGGTCGGCCTCGGCTGGCAGTCCAATTCCTGCGGCGAGTGCGAATGGTGCAGCCGCGGCCTCGAAAACCTGTGCCTGTCCATGGAGGCCACCTGCGTTCATCGCAATGGCGGCTATGCCGACCGCGTCCGCGCCAACGCCCGCTTCGTCATGCACATTCCCGATTCCCTGCCCGGCGAACAGGCCGCTCCGCTCCTCTGCGGCGGAATCACCGTCTACAGTCCGCTGCGCGACCATGGCATCAATCCCTCGTCGCGCGTGGGCATCGTCGGAATCGGAGGCCTGGGCCACATGGCGATTCAGTTCGCCCGCGTCTTCGGCGCGGAAGTCACCGCGTTCTCCACTTCTGCCGGAAAGGAAGATGAGGCGCGTTCGCTCGGCGCGCACCAGTTCGTGAATTCACGCGAATCGAAGGCCATGAAGGAAGTGGCCGGCTCGTTCGATTTCATCCTCAACACTGCCAACGCCGACCAGGATTGGAACGTCTACATCCAGGCGCTTGCGCCCCACCGGCACGTTGTGCTTCGTCGGCGTTCCGCCCTCGCCCGTTTCGCTGCATGCCTTCCCGCTCGTCGCCGGAATTCGCACCGTCACCGGCAGCCCCATCGGCAGCCCACAGCGCATTCGCGAAATGCTCGATGTCGCGGCTCGCCACGGCGTAAAAGCCACGACCGAACTCTTCGCGATGGCCAGGGCCAACGAGGCAATCGAGAAGGTCAAGAAGAACAAAGTGCGCTACAGGGCCGTACTGGCCAACTGAAAATGGAATGGGCGCCCGCAGCGGCGCCCGTTTCATTCTCTGCCAGGAATGCGTGCTCGACTGCGCAGTGCGCAGCTTGCGTTCTGCAGCTTATTGCGCTTCGACCGGAGTCTGCTTGCGCGGTTTCAATCCCTCTGACACCCGCTGCAACAGATCCTGCGGATGAAGCGGCTTGTTCAGCAGGGTAAAGTGATGTCCGTCCGCGCGCGCGGTTGCCAGCAGATCGGCCGTCGAGGCCTGCCCTGAGAACAGCATGATCTTGCAGTCGGGAAAGATGCGCCGTACCTTGATGGCCAGTTCGATGCCTGTTATGCCAGGCAGAACAACATCGGTGATCAGCATCTCCGGCGGAGTCAGCAACGCTGTCTCCAGTGCACTGTCTGCGTCGTATTCTGCAATTCCGTGATATCCGCTTCGCGTAAGGATCTCCGCCAAAGTATCGGCAATTACGCTCTCATCGTCGACAACCAGAACCACCGGGCGGTGTTCGTCCAATCGCGTGTCACCGAAATACATGGGAACTTCTCGAAGCGGAATAGTGGGGAAAGTCTTATTCTTGCTCACGTGTATTCACCTCTTGAAATCACCCTAGCAGGTTTCGTTTTATACGGGGAACCTCTTTGGCGGTACGCTCAAAAACGATGCAAACGCCTCAGACCGCTTCACCGTCTGAACTCGAGAACGTTAGTTTTCAGAGCTTTACAGGTCAGAATAGGGTTTTAATTCTTCTGCTTGACGATCAGTATGCAAATAGATAAGGTTAGTTTTACGGCGGTTTAAGGAATCGTTTTACGGCAGGTTAAGCGTACGTTAGCAACATGTCTCCGGTTCGACCAGTGGAGAAAAAATCAATCAGGGGATTCAATATGGCATCCACTTCACAGTCCGGGACACCCATGAAATACCAGTCCATCGACCAGGCAGACGTTCCAAAAGGCCGAGACGGCAAACATAAGAAAGCCATAACCCAGATCTTGAACGACCTCGATCAGCTCGAACCCGACCACGCGCTCAAGGTCCCGCTCGTAGCATTGTCCGACAGCAAAGAAAACATTCGTTCTGCCCTGAACCGCGCCACTCGTCAGCGCGGTGTCGAGGTGTCGACCTCCAGTGATGCCGAGTTTCTCTACATCTGGAAGACCCCTCCCAAAGATTCCTGACGGTCCAGTTGTGACTGCTGAGCAATCCCGCAACTCCGTTCGCATCGACAAGTGGCTTTGGGCGGCGCGTTTCTTCAAGACGCGCGCCCTTGCGTCCAAGGCCTGCGATCTCGGCCGCATCCGCTCCAACGAGATCGAAGCCAAGCCTGCGCGCGATGTGCGCGTCGGTGACATGCTGCGCGTGCGAAACGAAGGCGGCGAGTTCCACATCGAGGTCCTGCAATTGAGCGATATCCGCGGGCCGGCCGCCGTTGCGCAAGGGCTCTATCGCGAAACCGAAGAGAGCAAACAGCAACGCCTGCGCGAAGCCGCCGAACGCAAGGCGATACAGCAGTTCGCTCCGCTCCCCGAACGCCGCCCTTCCAAGCGCGACCGCCGTCGCATCATCCAGTTCCGCACCGGCCGCTGACAACGGTCCGCGCCGTATTCGCCTCCGGGGTATTTGTTACTCCCTGGTTCCTTCGTCCCTGGTCCCTTTTCTTATTCCCAGTGTCCTGCCAGTAACAGGCTCGCCGTTCCCGGCGTCTCAACCACTCGCGTGCTCGCGTTCACATAAAAATCGTGCATGATCAGCGTCACACGCGTCCCGCCGTTCACAGCCAGGTGCACGGGCTCTGAGACCAGGTAATGCGCATTCTGCGTGACAGACCCCGCGTGCGTGACCGCAAACCCAATCTGTGTCTCGTTCATTCCTGTCACGGTATCGAGATACCATTCCGGACCAACCGGCAGCGGCTGGTCGTAATCGGCCTCGGCGAAGAGATGATCGATCACGAATGTTTTTCCCGGTGGGATGTTGATGCACAGGTAGCCGCGGCTCGCAGGTTGCGGAAAGCTGTCAAATTGCTCGAACTGGTCGTAGCCTGAACGCTCGCTGTCGGGCGTGTAGCACGACTGCGCCTGGTCGGTCGGGAGCAGCAGTTGCGGGTCGTTCGAAGGTGAATTGGGATAGCGGGAATGTGGCGGATGATGAATCTGCCCGAGCAGAGGCATGGCCACGAACGTCATTGCAAGCAGCAGAGGGGGACAGGACAAACCACGCATATTCATTCGA
>CAVZDT010000026.1:0-125734 GCA_963774175.1 uncultured Acidobacteriaceae bacterium | reverse complement strand
TGTACCTGAGCCGGTCACTATCCGTTCCGGAGAAGGTGCGACCTGGCCGCCGAACTCCTCAAGCTGTACGCGCAGCGCCACACAGCGCAGGGCACGGCCTTCACGCCCGATAACGACTTCCAGCGCGAGTTCGAAGACTCATTCGACTACCGCGAAACCGACGACCAGGTCACCGCCATCGCTGCCATCAAGCAGGACGTCGATCGACGACGCCGATGGACCGCCTGCTCTGCGGCGACGTGGGTTACGGCAAAACCGAAGTGGCGATGCGCGCAGCCTTCAAAGCAGTGCAGGATGGCAAGCAGGTCGCCGTGCTCACGCCCACCACGGTTCTCGCCTTCCAGCACTTCGAGACTCAAGAAGCGATTTGCGCAATTCCCGATTACGGTCGAGATGATCTCGCGGTTTCGCTCACCGAAAGAGCAGAAAGTCATTGTCGAAAAGGTTGAAACCGGCAAGGTCGACATCCTCATCGGCACGCATCGCATCCTGTCGAAAGACATCAAATTCCAGGACCTCGGCCTGCTCGTCGTTGATGAAGAGCAGCGATTTGGGGTGCGCCACAAGGAGCGTCTGAAGCAGCTTCGCAAGGAGATCGACGTGCTTGCCATGTCTGCCACGCCCATCCCGCGCACCCTGCACATGTCGCTGGTGGGGCTGCGCGATATGTCGGTGATCGAGACGGCGCCGAAGGATCGCATGGCGATTCAGACTGTCGTGGCCAAGTTCGACGAGAAGATCATTCGCTCGGCGATTGAAGTTGAGCTGGAACGTGGCGGCCAGGTTTACTTCGTTCATAACCGCGTTGAGTCCATCTACGAGATCGCCTCGCGCATCCAGGAACTTGTGCCCGGCGCGCGCGTCGTCGCGGGACACGGCCAGATGGGCGAGAAGGAACTCGAGCTCGGTCATGCTCGCCTTCATGCATCACGAATTCGACGTGCTGGTGGCCACCACCATCATCGAAAACGGCCTCGACATCCCGCTGCCAACACCATGATCATCAACCGCGCCGATCGCCACGGTCTCAGCGAGCTCTACCAATTGCGCGGACGCGTGGGCCGGTCCAATCGCCGCGCCTATGCGTATCTGCTGATCCCGCCCGAGCCCGAACTGACCGAGATTGCCCGTCGCCGCCTGGCCGCGCTCAAGGAGTTCAGCGACCTCGGCGCGGGATTCAAAATTGCCGCGCTCGATCTGGAGCTGCGCGGCGCAGGAAACATGCTCGGCGGCGAGCAGAGCGGCCACATTGAGGCGGTCGGCTTCGAGCTCTACACATCCATGCTCGAGGCTGCGGTAAAGGAGCTGAAGGGCGAAGGTGACGAAGAGCGGCCCAGCACGCAGCTCAACCTGGGCATCGCCCTGCGCATCGACGAGAGCTACGTGGCGGAAGAGAACCAGCGCCTGCGCCTCTACAAGAAGATCGCCGGCGCCGAAAGCGAAAGGCCATCGCCGACCTTCGCGCCGAGATGGAAGACCGCTACGGCGCGCTGCCCGACGCCACCGTCTACCTGCTCGAAGCCGCCGCGCTGCGCCTCGAATGCGAGCGCATGGGCATCGCGCAGATCGACCGCAAGCGCGCGGAACTGCAGATCCGTTTCACCGAGAAAGCTGCCGTCGATCCGCAGCACCTGATGCGGCTGGTCGCGCGCAATGCCAAGCGGGGCGCGCAGTTCACGCCGCAGGGTCTGCTCAAATTCCCGTTGACTGCGACCCGTTCCGATGATGTTCTACTGGAGATTCGTGAGCTGCTGACCAAACTGGCGCCGGATGCCGTCACGGCATAATTCACTCGTTCGAGAGGGATCGTGAGAAAAACCGCTACGCTGTTCGCCCTTGGAGCTTGCATGACCCTTACTGCCGCTGCACAAGCAGGAAACAAAACCGCATCTCAGCAGTTCCAGCGGGTGTCGGATGCGTACTTCGACCAGGTCTACTTTCCCTATCAGCCCACCGGGGGCACAGTCAGCGGCTACCACCAGTACGATACGAAACTTGAAGACTATTCGCATGCCACCATAGACGCGGAAGTGGCTGCACTCAAGGACTTCGAGAAGCGCATCTCCGTGATTTCCCCGGCTGCGCTCGACCAGACCACGCGCGGCGATCGCCAGATGGTGCTCAACGACATCCACTCGCACCTGCTTACCCTGGAGACGATTCGCCCATGGGTCAAAAATGCCGACGGGTACTCCAGCACCTGTGCCGGATCGGCCTTCACGCTGATGGAGCGTAAATTCGCTCCCGCCGACGATCGCCTCCGTTCGTTGATCGCACGCGAAAAGCAGATGCCCGGCCTCATCGCTGAAGCACACACGAATCTGGAAAATCCGCCGCGCATCTTCACCGAGATCGCCATTGACCAGCTTCCCGGCATCATCAGCTTCTTTGAGCACGATGTCCCGCTGGCCTTCGCCGACGCGCACGACGCCGCGCTCAAGGCGGAATTCGCGCAGACCAATGCCGCTGTCATCAAAGCTTTGAACGATTACCTTGCCTGGCTCAAGACCGACCTGCTGCCGCGCTCCAACGGCGACTTCCGAATTGGCGCCGACACGTTTTCAAAGAAGCTCCAGTACGACGAGATGGTCGATCTGCCGTTGCCAAAGCTGCTTGAGATCGGCTACAACGACATGCGCCGCAACCAGCAGCACTTTGCCGAAGTGGCTCACCAACTGGAGCCCGGCAAGACTCCAGGCGAGGTGCTCGAAGAACTGGGCAGCCAGCATCCCGCTCCCGACCAGCTCCTCAATGCTTTCCAGGCTACTTTCACCAGCCTCCTCGACTTCATCCGCTCGCACCACATCGTCACCATTCCTTCGGACGTGCGTCCGGTGCTCGAAGAGACGCCGCCCTTCATGCGCGCCACAACCCAGGCCAGCATGGATTCGCCTGGTCCTTACGAAACCCACGCCACCACCTCCTACTTCAACGTCACGCTGCCCGATCCATCGATGACGCGCGAACAGGTGGAGGGCTACATGCACTCCTTCAACACGGGCACGGTCATCTCCACGTCAGTCCACGAAGCCTATCCAGGGCATTATGTGCAGTACCTCTATTCGCTTCGGTTTCCCAGCCGCGTGCGCAAGATTCTTAGCGCCAACACCAATGTGGAGGGCTGGGCTCACTACACTGAGCAGATGATGCTCGACAACGGCTATGGACAGCCGGGGACTGGGGCAAAAGATGAGCGTCAAGCCAAATTCTTCCGCCTCGGCCAGCTTCAGGACGCCCTGCTGCGCAACGCCCGGTTTATTGTCGGCATCCAAATGCACACAGGGAACATGACTTACGATCAGGCCGTTGAATTCTTCCAGAAGCAAGGCTACCAGCCCAAGGAAACCGCTGAAGTCGAGGCCAGGCGCGGCGCCGGAGACCCCACATATCTTTACTACACGCTGGGAAAACTTGAGATCATGAAGCTGCGCGCAGATTTGATGAAGAAGCAGGGTGCCTCATTTTCGTTACAAAATTTCCACGATGAATTTCTCAGCCAGGGTTTTCCCCCGATCAAGATTGTTCGCGAGGCGCTCCTTGGTGACGATTCACCGACGCTCTGAAATGAACAAGAATTCATCGCGGGCAAGGTATAGCTGGCTTAGTTTCCAAGTGAGGAACAGTTGATGGCTGAACAGGTACGGAAAGTGGTTTTCCCCGCCGGCGGACTGGGCACGCGTTTCTTGCCGGCCACCAAGGTCATTCCCAAGGAGATGCTGGCCCTGGTCGACAAGCCCATCATGCAGTACGGCGTTGAAGAGGCGGTCGCTTCCGGCATCGAGCACATCATCATCGTCACCGGCCGCGGCAAGGTCGCCATGGAAGACCACTTCGACATCAGCTACGAACTCGACGCCACCCTTGAGCGCAACGGCAAGAAGGAACTGCTCGCGGTCTCGCGAGGCGTCTCCACGCTGGCGCGCGTCAGCTACGTGCGCCAGCGCGAGCCGCTCGGCCTGGGCCATGCCGTTCTCTGCGCCAAAGAGCTGGTCGGCAATGAGCCCTTCGCCGTCATCCTGCCCGACGATGTCATCGACTCTGAAGTGCCGTGCATCAAGCAGATGATCGACGTGTTCAACGATAGCGGCGGATCCGTACTGGCCACGCAGACCGTCGAAGGCCCGGGAATCTCCGCATACGGAGTGCTGGCAGGTTCGCAGGATCCCAACGATCCGCGCATCTACAACTGCACCGGGATGGTGGAAAAGCCGAAGCTCGAAGACGCGCCCTCCAAGCAGGCCATCATCGGCCGCTACGTGCTTACGCCGCGGATCTTTGAACTCCTCGAGCAGACGACGCCCGGCGCTGGCGGCGAAATCCAGCTCACCGATGGCATCAAGGCGCTGCTGAAAGAGGAGAAAGTCTTCGGCTATACCTTCGAAGGCAAGCGTTTCGACGCCGGCGACAAATTCGGAATGCTGCAGGCGACGGTTGAGTTTGCGCTCAAACGGCCCGAGTTCGGCGAGAAGTTCCGGGAGTATCTGAAGAGTTTGCCGCTTTAGTAAGAAGCGGAGTTAGTGGTGTTAGCAGGCGCTGCGCGGCTTGTTGGCAGGCCCGTTCCTTGTGCCTTCAGCTCGTTTTTCACTAGCTCCGCTAACTCCGCTAACACGTTCGCGAAGCGAACGGCTAACTCCGCTATCCCTTCCACTTGATGTTGCATCCGATCGAAGCTTGCTGATTTGCGCCCGGCTTCTCTCCCCGCAGCACCGCATCCATTGCCGCGCGCAGATCCTTGCCCGTCACCGGAACGCCGTTTCCCGGCCGGCTGCCGTCGAACTGCCCACGATAAGCGAGCTTGAAATCCTTGTCGAAGAGATAGAGGTCGGGTGTGCATGCGGCGTTATAAGCACGCGCAACCTCCTGCGACTCGTCGTAGAGGTAAGGGAACTTGAAGCCGAGCCGCTCTGCCTGCGCCTTCAATCCCGCAGGGCTGTCGTCCGGGTAATTCTCCGCATCGTTACTGCTGATAGCGACAATTCCAAGCTTCCCGGCGTAATCCGCGCCCAGCTGCGCCAGCCCTTTCTCGACATGCTTCACATACGGACAGTGCGTGCAGATGAACATCACCAGCAGCCCCTTCTGCCCGCGCAGATCATCCCGCTGCACAGTCTTACCAGTCACGACATCCGGCAGCGCAAAGTCCGGCGCTGTCGTTCCCAGATCCAACATCGTCGATTCAGTCAAAGCCATAACTCAACTCCTGAATTGCCATAACTCAACTCCTGAATTCATCTGGTAGCTAGTAGCTGGAAGCTAGAAGCTGCCTTTAGAACAGCCCGCCCTGCCTGCCTGGCAGCGGCACACCGAAGTGCTCATACGCCAGCCGCGTTGCCACACGTCCGCGCGGCGTGCGATCGAGAAAGCCAATCTGAATCAGAAACGGTTCGTAAACTTCCTCGAGCGCATCTTCTTCCTCGGCCAGCGTGGCTGCCAGCGTGCCCAGTCCTACCGGCCCTCCGTCGTACTTCTGCATGATCGTCAGCATCAGCCTGCGATCGATTTCGTCGAACCCATGCGCATCCACTTCGAGCATGGTCAGCGCCGCATTCGCCGTGGGCCGGTCAATGCTGCCGGACCCGCGCACCTGTGCAAAGTCCCGCACACGCCGCAGCAGGCGGTTGGCAATGCGCGGCGTCCCGCGCGAGCGCAGGGCAATCTCCGCTGCGCCATCAGGATCGATGGGCACACTGAGCACCTCAGCGGACCGCTCAACAATCACGCGCAACTCATCCTCGGTATAGAATTCGAGCCGCAGCAGGATCCCGAACCGCGACCGCAGCGGCGAGCTCAGCAATCCGGGCCGCGTGGTAGCGCCGATAAAAGTGAACGGCTTGATCTCCATCACATGCGTACGCGCCGCCGGACCCTGTCCGATGATGATGTCCAGTTTGTAATCTTCCAGTGCGGTGTAGAGTTTCTCTTCGAGCACTGGCTGCATGCGGTGAATCTCATCCAGAAAAAGTACCTGCCGGTCGCGCAGATTGGTAAGGATCGCAGTCAGGTCGCCCTGGATCTGCAGCGCCGGCCCCGAGGTTTGCTGAAAGCCGACATCCAACTCGTTGGCGATGATGGTAGCCAGCGTCGTCTTGCCCAATCCGGGCGGCCCGAACAGTAGCACATGGTCAAGCGCTTCACCGCGCGACTTGGCTGCTTCCAGGGCGATCGCGAGCTGTTCTTTGGCCTTGGTTTGGCCAATGAACTCCTTCAGCCATCGCGGCCGCAGCTTCAGCTCAAAATTCTGTTCTTCTTCAGCGCGCGAGGCGCTGACCAGCCGTTCCGCCGGGGTCCCCAGGAACCGGTCTTTGCTCTTGGGGTGGTCAGATGAGTTATCGCGCGCAATCGCCATGATGGCAGCAGTGTAGCGGTTGCAGCCACTCCCGGCAAAACACCATGACTTACAGGGATTAGCCCACTTTCATTCCCGACGGGCGCTTCTTTGTAGATCCGGCGTAGCTTGATTGTCTTACTGTTCCCAACCCCCGGCGATTTCGCAAGTTACGCGCGTAACAAATCAGGCCCTTTGACCCAAGATTGCTATTGATTCGACTGTTGAACGTGCCGTATTCTTGGGCCACCTCTCATGAGGAAACATGTGTTGACCGGCTGAAACGCCGCGAAGTGTGCTTCGCGGGCTGGCCAATTCGTGAAATTTGCCACGAGAGTGCGCGGCGCGCAAGTTTCTGCGCAAACGCCGCGCAACGAAGCTTCAATGAGGAGACGGCAGAGTTGGACAGATCTATCTGCCGTTGCCGGCCAAGTTGGTTGTGCTGACCGGGTCGATATGGTTCAGCCGGGCGGAAACGCCAGGAGATTGGAATGCGTGATCGTTCGTTATTGCCTGCTTTACTTCTTCTCGGTCTAGTGGTGCCCTTCACAAGCTGTACTACTTCGCCGTCATTGACGTCCATCACGGTCACACCGACCACGGTGAACTTCGGTGGAACAGGTGCCACCACGCAGCTAACCGCTATCGGATCCTACACGCATCCCGGCCATCCGGCAGAAACCAAGGATATTACCGATCAAGTTACCTGGGCCAGTTCCACGACCCAGTGCGTCACTGTCAGCAACACGGGCCTCATCACCTCCGGCCAGAATATTTGCTCAGGCATTCTTGTTACCGCCAGCATGCCCGGTTTCAACGGTTTGATTACCGGCACCATGACGGTCAACGTCACCCAGCCCTCTAGCGGTGGGGGAGGGGGTGGAGGTACCACCGGCGGTGATGTGACCTCGCTCACCATCATTCCCGGCAGCCAATCGCTTGCGGCGCCCGGCGAAACCGCGCAGTTCATTGCCATCGGCACAACCACCTCGAAATCCACGGTGGATTTGACCAATCTGGCAACCTGGACTTCAAGCAGCGTCCAGATCGCTACAGTGAACGCTTCGGGCCTCGTCACCGGGGTGAGTGCGGGAACCGCAACCATCACGGCCGTCTACGTCAACGCAGATGGCACTGTTGCGACCGGTACGGCAGCCGTGGTTGTGGGCGCCGGCGCATCGAACGAGGGGATTACGGCGCTGACGATCCTCCCTGGCTCGCAATCGCTGTCGGCTTCGGGCCAGACCGGCCAGTTCCTTGCTATCGGAACGACAAGCGCGGGTCTCGGCGAGAACGTGACGGGTTCGACGCAGCTTACCTGGGCGTCCAGCATCCCGTCCATCGCCACGGTCAGCGCCACCGGGCTTGCCCAGGGCGTAAGCCAAGGTGCAACCACGATCACGGCCCTTTGGACAAATTCGGACGGCAGCGTGGTCACCAGCAGCGCCACCCTCAACGTGACCCTGACTCCGGCGCCGGAGCCGCTGCTCTCTCTCATCATCATTCCGAGTTCGATCTCGGTCGGCAATCTTCAGGACACGGGACAGTTCCTGGCTATCGGAACCTTCTCAACGCAACCCACGGTCCGGGATCTCACGGACAGTGTGGAGTGGCTTTCCTCTTTCCCGAACAGCTTCCCGGTTTCTTCGAACAACAGCACGTCGTCGGGTAAGTCGAATGCCGGAGTTGCGAGTGCATTCGGCAATGGAAGCGCCACCATCATTGCCGAGGCGACGGATCCAACCAGCGGTACGATCCAGACTGCAACAGCGACATTCAGCTGTCCGCTGGTTCTGCCCGATCCGACCGCCACGCCTCCTGTTCCTGGTTCCTGCTTCCCGGGTTCACAGGCGTCGGCGCTTATCTCCACCCTGACCGTCTATAACGAAGGCCTGAACACAACCAACTGGGTGATCACGGCGTCTTCCGCGACGGGCACACCCAATGTGATTCATTGCGGTCCGGGCTGGACGGGAGCCGGTGGTTCCGTGTGCACGGCAACCTATCCCGTGGGATCAACCGTGACGCTGACCGCCCCGGCTGGAGCAGGAGCATTCGGTGGATGGTCGACCAACTGCACCGTAACCACGCCCGTCACTGCTGGTGGACCCAACACTTGCCAGGTCGTGCTCACCTCCGATGACACTGTCGGAGCCATCTTCAACTGATAACTTCCCAACCCCAACCAGGAGAGCCGCCTCGCGAGGCGGCTCTCTTGATTTTGGCGGCGGAGCGGCTTTTCGTCGGTTTCGCCCCGACTCACCGTTTAGACTGGAAGAGTCCGCTGCCAGTTCTTGATGACCCACCGGTTTGCACGTCTTCGCCGCTTCCACTTCAACTTTCCGCAACGCGTAGCGGCGGGATTTCTCGCGCTCTTCCTCATCCAGGGTCTCTGGATAACGGGCCATCAGACTCTCTCGGATCTCGACTACCAGTACGCTCGCTGCGGACGTGAAACCTGGGAGAAGCCGTCCCCGCTGGCCGGTTATTACACAACCTGCGGCAACATCCGCGACGGCATCCTGGCCTACCGTATTGCCGGACTGCCGCTCACAGTGAATCTCCTTGTCGAGCGCGGTCTCGATCTCTTCCGTAAGCCCGAAGACAGAGTGATCCAGCCCGTTGGAGATTCGGGTGCACCGGCAGACGGGTCTTCGTCTGTGGGGTCGTCCAGCTTCTGGGAACTCCGCCATCAAATGACCCATGTGCTGCTGTTGCTGCGCCTGCCGTTTCTCGCATGCGGATGCGTACTCGGCGGAGGGCTGTGGTGGGTCACGCGTCGCCTCTACGGCAACCTGGGAGGCTATGTAGCGTTGGCGCTCTATTGCTTTTCTCCCGCGATTCTGAAGGCCTGCGTCGCTCCCTCGCCGGAGATCTTCACCGCTCTCGGCGTCTATGGCGGTATCTACACGTGCGTCGGCGTCGCCCACGCCATGCTGGGCCCGCGCCGCAAGTGGCGGCCGCGCATCATTCTGCTCACCGTGGTCTTCGGCATTGCCGCTGCCTCGCACATTGTGGCATTGCCGGTCGCAGCTCTCCTCGGGCTCGCGCTCATGCTCTGGATCGCCGAGGGGCGGCGCAGCCAGATTCTTCCCGTTGTTCTGCTGGCCTCTGCGGGTGCGCTGCTGCTTGTCTTCGCCTGCTACGGCTTCTCGCCGGATGCCTTCAGTTATGTTTTCAGGTCCGCTGCGGGCTTTCTTTCCGTATCGTTCGATCCGGCGCGAGGATTCTTCACCAACATCTCCAACGCTGGCATCATCGTCGCCGCGGGCGCTTCCGCACTGCTCTATCTTGGCGTAAGTCGCTCGCGCTACTTCGGCAATACCGCTCCCCTGATCTGCTTCGCGGTGCTCATCGTCGTGGTCACAACTGGAGTGCAATCAACTCCCTGGCTCTGGGCGTTGCCCTTCCTGCTGACTTTCATCGGCGGAGTCTTCGCGGATGCCTTTGAGTCGGGGCGCGGCAAGATCTTCATCGTCGCCGCCGCTTCGCTCGTTGCGTTACAGATCGTTGTTTGCATCACGAGGCTGGCGAGCCTGATATGAAACCGGATCACAGCACTCGTTACACTTTGTGATCCCCTTCGATCGGCGTAATACTCCACTGTCACGGCGTAATACTCTACTATCAGCACGTCAAGGTAATTTGAAAAAAGCAATCGCCCTCTGCCAGAGAGGCCATTGCCTGATTCTCAGGGTTAATTAAGGTATACGGAGCATGAAGAACATTGGGTTCTACGCACGATACCTCCCGTTATTCGTACTTGTGCCGCAGCTTTTGCCGCAACCGGCATTCGGCCAGGATTCCGTAACCGACTCGACGGTAGCACCCGTCTACAGTGCAAAGGCACCCGATTTCAACCGCGATATCTATTACAGAAACAAGCTTGAGTTCTCCCTTGAAACGGGATGGCTCCCGAACAACATTCCCTTCGTGTTTGACTTCATCGTCAACAGCCCGTACACGGCCTGGCCGCTTCATTACACGCTGGTGCCGAATATCGCATCTCTGCGATGGCATATTGACAATATCTGGGGCCGCTCAGTGTTTCGCGGCAATACCGACATGACCTTCAGTGGTTCCTATACTGCAATTCCGCGAGGCGCCGAAACCCGCTATTTCGCCTTTGACTACGGCATCCGGCGTAACTTCGTCCAACCCAGGTGGCGAATTGTGCCCTACTATGAAGCGCGCGGCGGCGTAGGGAATATCAATGCCAAAGGACCATACGGCGTGGAATACGCGCAGGGGCAGGACCTGACCTTCACCCTCATGATGGGCAGTGGCGCGCGTTATAACTTCAATTCGAAATACAGCATCGCCGCGGGGATGACCTATATGCACGTTTCAAATTTCTACTTGTCTGAACCGAGATATGAGGATTTTGGAATCAACGTCTACGGCAGCATCGTTGGATTCAACATGCGTCTGGGCAAGCCAAAACGAAGCACAGTGCAATGAGCTTCCGCATGCATTTCCCGCTCTTCCCGGTCCCAAAATCCACACACTGAAACGTGCTCTTTTATCTCTCGGAGTCCGGCTCTGGGAGTGAGAGCGAGCGACTGCCATAAACCCATGTAATAGAATGAGTTATTTCAAATTCTCTGCCTTGCTTCAACCCTCGGGAAAGCGTAAACTGAATAGGTAGTCCCGCGAGAACTCACGGCCCGCATTTCCGGTTTCTTTTTGCCGCCTCTCCGACGGGTAAACGACATCTATGGCCGACGATCAGAACCCCCAGCTCCCTCTCGATGGCGGTACGCCACCACGCGATAACACGAACGTCATTTCGATCAATATCGAAGAGGAGATGCGCCGGTCGTATCTCGACTACTCGATGTCCGTGATCATCGGCCGCGCGCTTCCTGATGCTCGCGACGGCCTCAAGCCCGTGCATCGCCGCGTGCTCTACACCATGAGCGAGATGGGCCTTGAGTTCAACAAGAAATACACCAAGTGCGCCAAGGTTGTGGGTCAGTGTATGGGTGTTTACCATCCCCACGGCGACTCCGCCATCTACGACACGCTGGTCCGCATGGCGCAGCCCTTCTCGTTGCGCTATCCGCTGGTCGATGGCCAGGGCAACTTCGGCTCCGTCGATGGCGATCCACCCGCGGCCATGCGCTACACCGAGTGCCGCCTGATGCGCATCACCGGCGAATTGCTCGCCGACATCGACATGGAAACCGTCGACTTCGTTCCCAACTACGACGAGTCCACGCTCGAGCCCACCGTTCTTCCCACGCGCATTCCCAACCTTCTCGTCAACGGTTCCAGCGGTATCGCTGTCGGCATGGCAACCAACATCCCGCCGCACAATCTCACTGAGATCGTGAACGCCACCATCGAACTGGTGAAGAATCCCAAGGCCGGCCTTGTCGAAATCCTCAAGCATGTGCAGGGCCCCGACTTCCCCACAGGCGGATTCCTTTACGGGCGCGCGGGCATTGCGCAGGCCTACAAAACCGGCCGCGGCCGCTTCATGATGCGCGCCAAGGCTGCCGTCGAGAACCTGACCAAGGAAAAACAGGCGATCATCGTCACCGAGATCCCCTACCAAGTCAACAAGTCCAAGCTCATCGAGCGCATTGCCGAACTGGTCACCGAAAAGATCATCGACGACATCAGCGACGTGCGCGACGAGAGCGATCGCGACGGCATGCGCATCGTCATCGAACTCAAGCGTGGCGCGCAGCCCGAGATCGTCCTCAACCAGCTCCACAAGAACACTCAGATGCAGGAAAGCTTCTCGATGATCCTGCTCGCGGTGCTCAATGGTCAGCCCAAAGAGCTGGGCCTTGATGCCGCCATCCGTGCCTTCATCGATCACCGCATCGACGTGGTGCAGCGCCGCACCGCCTACCTCCTGCGCAAGGCCCGCGAGCGCGAGCACATCCTCGAAGGCTACAAGATTGCGCTCGACAATCTCGATACCGTCATCAAGATCATTCGCGCCTCCGGTTCTCGAGCCGAAGCACGGGAAAATCTGTACGCCTGGGGCAAGGGAACTGACATCGTCATCAACCTCGATCGCGAGCGCCTTGCCAACGAAGAACGCGGCCTTTCGCTGAAGCAGGTTGATGCAATTCTCGAATTGCAGCTCTATCGACTCACGCAGATGTCGGTCGACGAAATCCTCAAGGAGCTGAACGAAATTCGCGAGAAGATCGCCGAGTACGAATCCATCCTCGCCAGCGACAAAAAACTGCGCAACGTGATCATCAAGGAACTCGAAGCCGTTCGCGACAAGTATGGCGACGAGCGCCGCACGCAGATCATCGACGAGTCCGCCGAGATCCAGCTTGAAGACCTGATCGCCGACGAGCAGGTGGCCGTAACCGTCAGTCACCAGGGTTATCTGAAGCGGACTCCGATTTCGATTTACCGCCAGCAGCGCCGCGGCGGCACCGGCCGCACCGGCATGAAGACGCGCGAAGAAGATTTCGTCTCCCAGCTCATCATCGACTCGACGCACGCCTACCTGCTCTGCTTCACCAACACCGGCCGCGTCTACTGGCTCAAGGTCTACGAGATTCCCGACGTAAGCGCTGCCGGCAAGGGCAAGTCGATGCAGAGCCTGCTCAGCCTGCAGCCCGGCGAGAATGTGCGCGCCATCCTGCCCATCCGCGATCTCGAAGAGGAAGGCAAGTACATCTTCTTTGCAACGCGCCAGGGCACGGTAAAGAAGACGCCGCTCAAGGACTTCTCCAACGTCATGGCCCGCGGCATCATCGCCATCGGCATCGAGGAAAACGACGATCTGATTGCGGCGGAGTTGACCAACGGCAAGCAGACCATTTTCCTGGGCACTCGCGAGGGCATGGCGATCCGATTCGACGAAGAATACGATCCCGAACGTAATGGGGTGGGGTTGCGGCCAATGGGGCGCAACGCGGCAGGTAATCGGGGAATCTCTCTGAAGAAAGGCGACTATGTCATCGGAGCAGCAGTTACGGATTCCGATGCTACCCGTGACAAGGAACGCGATGAATGCGCGGCAAAGCTTGGCTTGACAAAGAAGCTGACCGAGCTGCGACAGGTTCTAACCCAAGCCGTAGAGCGCCTTCAAAAAGCCAGGGAGGATCAGCGGTCGGGTCCCAAGAATGATGAGTCTCGAAGCACTGCGGTAAAGGCTGCGGAAAAACGCCGCGACGATGCGGAAAAGGCGCTGAAGGAATTCGACGTCAAACTCTGCGTCAGCAAATCGCTGATTCTGACCGTGACTGAGAACGGATTTGGTAAGCGGACGGATGTGGACGAGTATCGCCTGACAGCACGTGGCGCTCAGGGAGTCAACAACCTGAAAGCGACCCCCAAGGTGGGCAAAACTGCGTCGATTCTGCTGGTCAATGAAACATCGGAGTTGATGGTCATCAGCCAGTGGGGCAAGATCATTCGCATCGACACCAATACCGTTCGGTCCGCGGGGCGGAACACGCAGGGCGTACGGCTTCTCAACCTCGAGGCCGACGACAAGGTCGCCGCCGCCGTCATCATTCCGCCGGAAGAAGTGAACGGGAAAGACGACGAACAGGGCACCCTGATCCAGTAGGTTGTATTCGTTCGATGACCAGGGCGGTCATTCGTGCAAGAACCCGGGCTTCCCGTCCTTCGCAAGGCGGTATCGTGAAAAGGATGGCAGATCACGTTAGGTGTCAGGCATGGACAAGACTATCCGGCGCGTCACCGATCTCGCGGCGCAACAAGACGAGACCTATCAATACTGGCGAATTCGCAGCTTCATGGAAAAAATGGATGCGGTTACGGAGTTGGTCCGAGACGCATATCTTTCCAAGGGTATCGATCTCGAAGATCGAAAACCAGACAGGAAAATCATTCGGGTCCTGCGCCCCGATTGGAAGGCGGTCAAATAGAGTAATCACGAAAGGTCATGTGGTAGATGCTCAAGGATCATCGAGAAATCTTGGCAAAACTGAACGCGCACGATGTGAAGTACCTTGTCATTGGTGGTCACGCTGTTAGTCTTCACGCCGAACCCCGAGGCACCAAGGACCTTGACGTGTTCATCAGGGCCGATGAAGAGAACAGCAGGGCGATCTTCGCTGCTTTAGCTGAATATGGCGCGCCGCTTGCTGGCTTGTCTCCCGCGGACTTCAACGATAAGCCAACGACAGTTTTCCAGATGGGCGTTCCTCCAGCGCGTGTGGATATTCTGCAAGGCATTGCGGGTGTCGATTTTGATGAAGCGTGGGAGTGCCGCGTCGAAGGACTACTGGACATAAATACGCCCGCGCATATCATCTCGCGGGAGCACCTTATTAAGAACAAACTCGCTGTGGGACGTTATCAAGATCTTGCTGACGTTGAAAAACTCCGTGAATGTTCGCCCAACAATCCAGGGAAGTGAAGACTCGAACCCCTGAGCCCCTCCGCCCGCCAACGCGCCGCTCCCGCCCTGCATCTCACCATATGCGCCGCCAACTGATGCGACTACGGGTCCCATTTTTGCGTGCGGCGCAGCTGGACGGCCGCTGGATGGAGGTTAAGCCAACTGAATGAGGCACATACTCCATCGGCTTCTATTGCGAAAGCCATTCGCTCTGGAGTTAGTTCCGGATGCTGCGACTTATCAGACAAATCCGAACCACGTTCAGCACTCCAAATTCGATCTGCTGCGTCTTACACTGGTGATGCTCTGGAATCTCCGCGTGCCCCTTATGGTGCGCATCGTTCTTATCGTTCTTTTCGTCGTTCCGTTCCTCGCATCATCCGCGGGTGCGTCGCGCATTGACGCGCGGCCGCCGGCGCACGCCTCCATCAACAAATCGACGGTGCACCGCATTCATCGCCCTGCGCGCGCTGTTTCACATTCTTCCAGGGCGACGGCGCACGGCACTCGCAGTGTGGAGCGCAGAAGTCCTTCACGCTCCACGTCCGGCCGGTCCACGCGCTACTCCACTGCCAGCCGGCATTCGACTTATTCGCCTCGTAGCCGGGCCAGCCTGCGGCGCACTCGCTACGGCGGAGGCCATGCCCGGGCTCATTTTGTTCCGCTGGCCACGGTGCCTGTTTCTCAAAACGAGTCCCGGTCGCGCCTCGAGGCCGCTGCGGAGACCGCCAGTTCGGAGCCCGAAACCGCGCCAGCCCAGCCGACGGCGGAGAATGAGCACGCTCCGTCGTCCGAATCGCGTGCGGGCCTGGATCATCCTGCCCCCGCAGAAACCGATACCGCTCCCGCGCCGTCTGCCGATGCATCTACAGCGGGCAATCCGTTGGCCGCTCCGCCGGTCGCTGCTGCTGCCCCCGCCACATCCGGCCAGATCGCCGAGCTTCATCTCCCCCGTTTCCCGGTTGACTCGCACGTTTCCAGCTACACGCTTCGCGGCACCCACGATTCACTGGTCCGCCAGAATGCGCGCTCCGACGAAGAGGCCCTCGAACGCATTCAAGACGACGCCGACCTCCACGATCGCATTGCCCGCGGCTTCCTTGTCCGCGTACCGGAGTCGAGCGCCCTAACCGTCAATCAGGATCTGCCTGAGGATCGCCGCTACTGCCGTCCCTGGACCGCCAACTTTCTCACCACGCTCTCCCGCGCCCATCAGGCGCAGTTCCACACGCCGCTCGTGGTCAGCTCTGCCGTTCGTACCGTGGAGTACCAGAAGCGCCTCATGCGCATCAATCACAACGCCGCCGATGCTGAGGGCGACATCGTGAGCCCGCATGTTACCGGCGCCACCATCGACATCGCCAAGTCGGGCCTCTCGCGGCGCGAAATGGAATGGATGCGCGGCGAACTGCTCGCCTTCCAGAACGCCGGCGTCATCGATGTCGAAGAAGAGTTCCACCAGCGCTGCTTTCACATCACGGTCTACAAGAACTACGATTCGGTTTCGCAGCCACACAGGCCCGCGCGCGATGCGGCAACTCCCGCCGCTCCTGCCAGCCTCCCAGCTGGACCTGGCGACGCCGTTGCGAAGGACCAGTAACTCCTGTCGCTCCTGTATTTCACGCGTAATTTCATTTCCTAACTGCACCTGAAGCGTTACAATCGCGGCGAACGCAGTTCTTCCCTGCGTACAGGGGCGTTTTTTTGGGAAGAACTTCGAACCGGTTCGTCGCAATCCGGTTCAAGGCGGATCTCTGCAAGTGATCTCAAAGAGGTGGAACAATGACTGATGAGTTAATGCAGCAACCGGCAACTGAAGTTGCCCCGGGCCTGTCCCAGGTGCAGCGCGTGATCAATACGTTCGCCGCGCCGTCGAAGACCTTTGAAGACATCAAGCGCGGCAACAAGAGCTGGTGGCTGCCGTTTCTCATCACCATCCTATGCGGCGGTTTTCTCTGGTATGCCATCTCCGCCCAGGTGAGTTGGAAGACGGTTTATGAAAATCAGCAAAAGCTGGCACCGGAATTCGCCAAGCGCATGATGGAGCAGATGCCTCCGGAACAGCGTGCGGCGGCGGACGCTCGCGGACCCAAAACACAGGCCATCACCTGGGCGCTCTCGCCTCTAGGCCTTCTTCTCTATGACCTGCTCATGGCCCTTATTCTTTGGCCTACCATCAACTTTGGCTTTGGTGGAAAAGCAAAATACGGATCCATTCTTGCTGTCATCATGTACGCGGGATTGGTTCTCTGGCCGATCCGACTTCTCTTGGGAGGCATCGCACTGTTTGCGGGTGCGGCCCCTGACGGGTTCAACGTCGGAAATCCAGCCCCCACCAACGCTGCCGCGTTCTTGAACCAGGCAGATACAAGCAAGGCCTTGTATGTGCTGCTCTCGGCGCTGGATGCGCCGACAATCTGGTGCCTGGTCATTACATCCATCGGAGTCGCAATGGTCGCCGGAGTTAAACGCAGCTCCGGCTATATCGCTGTGTTTGGCTGGTGGATTCTGGTCACCCTGGTCTTCGTCGTTTTTGCCGCCATTACCGGCTGATTGTTCAGAATTTCGCTAAGGCGCCAAGGATTGTCATTCAAAACTCAAACGGCGCACATCGCAAGATGTGCGCCGTTGTGTTTTTACTGAAAACTGAGAGCTGATAGCTGAAGGCTGTTTCTTACTCCGTCCATCTCCGTATGATCAGCGTGGCATTGATCCCGCCGAACCCGAACGAGTTCGACAACGCAATATCGAAGCTGTGCTTGATGGCCTTGTTGGGCACGTAATCGAGCCGGCACTCGGGATCGGCGTTGTCGAGATTGATAGTGGGCGGCAACTCCTGGTTCAGCAGCGCCATCACCGAGATGCCGGCCTCCAGTCCGCCCGCTCCGCCCAGCAAGTGCCCGGTCATCGACTTCGTTCCGCTCACCTTGAGCCGGTGGCTCAACGCGTGCTCGCCAAACACCAGCTCGATGGCGCGCGATTCGTTGCCATCGCCTGCCGGGGTTGACGTGGCGTGCGCGTTCACGTAGCCCACTTCCTCCGGCCGAATGCCCGCATCCTTCAGTGCCGCGCGCATACTGCGCTGGGCGCCGGCGCCCTCAGGAGCGATGCCCGTCATGTGATGCGCGTCGGCACTCATGCCATAGCCGATCACCTCGGCCAGAATCTTCGCGCCGCGCGCCTTCGCAAACTCCAGTTCCTCGAGGATCAGGATTCCCGCGCCCTCGCCGATCACGAATCCATCGCGATCCTTGTCGAACGGCCGGCTGGCCTTCGTTGGCTCGTCGTTGCGCGTCGAGAGCGCACGCATCGCTGCAAATCCGCCCACGGCAAGCGCGGTTACCGATGCTTCTGATCCGCCTGCAATCATCGCATCGGCATCGCCGTGCAGAATCATGCGCACCGAGTCGCCGATCGAATTCGCGCTGGTTGCGCATGCCGTCGCCGTGGCCGAAATCGGCCCCCGCGCTCCGTAGCGGATGCTCAATTGCCCGGCTGCCATGTTCACGATCGTCGCAGGAATGAAGAAGGGCGATATCTTGCGCGGGCCGCCGGACAACAGGTTGGCGTGCTCGCGTTCGATAATCTCGAATCCGCCAATGCCCGAGCCAATGAAGACGCCGATGCGATCCCCGTTTTCTTCGGTGATCTTGAGGCCGGACTGGGCCAGGGCCTCTTCAGCGGCTGCAAAGGCAAAATGAATGAAGCGCCCCATCTTGCGCGCTTCCTTCTTGTCGACAAAATTCAGCGGGTCAAAGTTCTTGACCTCGGCGGCAAAGGTAACAGGGAAGTTGGCTGTGTCGAAGGCCGTGATCGGGGCCATACCGCTGGCACCCGCTACGAGTTTCTCCCACACCTCCGGTGCGGTGTTGCCCACACCGCACACCAGCCCCAGGCCGGTGATCACGACTCTTCGGTTCACCGGCTACTTGCCTTTCGCGGTCTTTTCGTTCTTCTCGATATAGTCAATTGCGTCCTTGACAGTCTTGATCTTCTCCGCGTCCTCGTCGGGAATCTCCAGGTCGAACGCCTCTTCAAACTGCATCACGAGTTCTACGACGTCCAGCGAATCCGCTCCCAGGTCTTCCTGGAAGCTCGCGCCGGGCGTGACTTCGGCTTCGTCTACCTGCAACTGCTCGACGATGATCTGTTTAACCTTTTCTTCTACCGCCATGCCTGATTCTCCTCAGTGTTGATTCCAAGTTCAATGAATGCCCAGGGTCAATCCGGGGACTCAAAACCGTTTCCCTGCTGTCCGCCTGAAATACCGGCAGTCGGCACACAAACACACCCGCCGCGCCAATAAGAACATGCCCAGCCCCGAATCTCCAAGTCTACCGGGCCACTCCCGGTGTGTAAAGTCGCACAGAGTGGAAATAAATCAATCACCTAGCGGCAACAGGGGCTGTTGTGTAACTCATCGGCCACCCTCTTCGAAATTCCCGAGTTTCGACCAAGTATTGCACATCCAAAAGGCGTAGATTAGGCGAAGAGGTACAGAGGCATCTCATGCAGGCTTTCTATGCTGGAATCGCTATCCTCGCTGGGGTTGTGCTTGGCATCATCATCCGCTCCATCTTTGCCCGGCGCGAGTTCTCGCTCCTTGAGCAGCGTAATCGCGAGGCGCTCGAAGCTCTCGGTGCACTGCAAAAGCAGCTTGTGCAGGCGCAATCGGAGTCAGCCTCCCGCGCCGGCTTCGAGTCGCTCGCAGCCGAACGCGCCGGCACAGTTGCGCAGCTGAACACGGAGATTACCGGCCTCCGCGCCGATCTCGCTTCCAAAGCCACGAACGAGTCACGCTTGAATGCCCGCGTCAGCCAGCTCGAGGCTGACCTCAACAATGAGCGCAAAAACCTCGGCGAAAAAATCGAGCTGCTCGAAACCGCAAAGAAGAGCCTGGCCGATCAGTTCCAGGCCCTCGCCTCCGATATTCTCGATCAGAAATCCAAGTCCTTCTCCGCAAACAGCGAGAAGGAGCTAGGCACCCTTCTTGCTCCCCTCCGTGAACAGATCAAAGAATTCCGCGAGAAAGTGGAACGAGTTCAAACCGAATCCACTACCGGCGTCACCGAGCTGAAAACGCTGATTGGCACTCTCGGCAGTCTCAATCAGGCGCTCACTGAAGAAGCACGCAATCTCAGTACCGCGCTTCGCGGCTCTGCAAAAGCACAGGGCGACTGGGGCGAATTCATTCTTCGCGACCTGCTCGACAAGGCCGGTCTTCGCGAAGGCGAACAGTACGTCTTCCAGCAGTCCTTCTCAGGCATCGAAGGCGAAGCTGGCGAGCGCACTCGCTCGGTTCGCACCGACGTGATTATCTTTCTGCCCGCCGGCCGCAATCTGGTGATCGATTCCAAAGTTTCGCTCACCGCCTACACCGATTGCGTGAATGCGGTTGACGACGATGCTCGTAAAGCCGCCTTGAAGGCGCATCTTGCCAGCGTCCGCGGTCACATTTCGGCGCTTGCCAAAGCTGGCTATCACAACCTTCCCGGAATTGAAGCGCCGGATTTCGTCGTGATGTTTGTGCCTGTCGAACCCGCGTTCCTGATGGCTCTCCAATGCGATGGCGACCTCTGGGCCGATGCCTACAAGCAGGGAATACTGCTGGTTGGCCCTACGACTCTCCTTTACGTGATACGCATCGTCAACGTGCTCTGGCAGCAGGAGCGCCAGGCGCGCAGTGTCCGGGAAATAATGGATCGAGGCACAAAGCTCTACGAAAAGTTCGCCGGGTTCGTCACTGACATGGACATGATCGGCGACGGCATTCGCAAAGCCGACCAGAACTATACGAATGCGATGAAGAAGCTGGCGGAGGGACCAGGCAACCTGGTGGGTCAGGTAGAAAAGCTCAAAGAACTGGGCATCCGTACGAACAAAACAATCCCGAGAAAGATTCTTGACCGCGCCGCTGTTGACCAGGCGGAACTCGCATTGACCGTCGAAGCCCAGACTCCAGAGGACGAAGGTTAGTCTTTCCGCCTTCGCAAACCGATTGGCGAAGCAGAGGCCAAGTTGAAAGGTAAGACTGTTCAATGCACGGACTTAGGAACAGCATTTCTCCCTGCCCGTTACTTTTGTCCCACACGGTCTTTGTTGCCCCCCGGCGAATACCATCCGACATTGCTTAGACTAGGAAGTTAGACTAAGAAGAGGGACTAGAGACACATGGGAAGCACCGCCATAATCATGGGTGCGGTCGCGGTGGCGATCGCCCTGATCTGTCTCCTTCTTGGATACCGTTGGGGCCGCTCCAAGCTCAGGTCGCAGATCGAAGAGGCGATCGAGAAAGAGCGCATTTCCTTAGACGCCCGCGAATTCACGCTGCGCGAACAACTGGACGACCAGATGGCCGAACTCGCTGCACTTCGCGCACACACGGAGGAATTCTCTCGTTTGCAGGGACCGGACGAGTTGAATCGCGAGCAGATCAGGCAGTCCGAGAGGATCGCTGAGTCCAGCCAGAACCTTCCTGCTCAGCTGCCGAATCCGACTCCTCCGGTCGAATCTGCAGACGTGGCTATCCAGAAGTTGCTGAAGTCGATCGAGGACAACCTCAGGCTGCCCGTTGCGGAACCTCCCAAGCCGAACGTGGATGAGCCCAGGCCGAACGGCAACGAGAACCCAATCCCGGCGCTGGTCAACATACCGGCGAGCCAGAAGCCGGAGCCAATCGCCAAACCGGCGACGAAGAAGCCGGAACCACAAGAGGGCCCGAAGACGGAGCCGGCCAGCAGACCGGAGAGCAAGAACCCGGATCCGATCAAGCCAGCGGCGCTTCCGCCTGGTCCGATTGTCGAAGACGAGTGGCAGGAATTCGCGTCTTCCCTTGCAGCCCTGACCCGCCGCAAGAATTAGCGAACCCTCTTCGGCGGCAACCGCGAACAGACATTCCATCAGGAGATGTGCAACCGTGGGGTTGCATGTACCAGAGCGATGTCTCCGATTACAGCGCCGATTTGTGATCGTCGTGAACCCGCGCAGCCGCGTTAACTCCGCTGCTTCTCCAACTCATCAAACGTTGCCCGCAATCGTTTCCATGTCATTGTCAGGTCTTCGGGCAAGACGCGCGTCTCCGCCACGGTGGTCATGAAGTTGGTGTCGCCCACCCATCGCGGCATGGCGTGCATGTGCAGGTGGCCGGCCACTCCGGCTCCCGCGGCCTGCCCCAGGTTCATGCCAAAGTTGAACCCATGCGGCTTGTAGAGCCGTTCCAGGGCCCGCTCGGTCATCTGCGCCAGATCAATCAGTTCGTGGGCGGCATCAGTGTCCAGCTTCGCGATGCGGTCGAGGTGCGCGTAAGGCATCACCATCACGTGGCCCGAGGTGTATGGGTACGCATTCAGGCAAATAAAGCAGTGTTTCCCCCGCAGGACGAGACCGGCTACCTCTTCTGCTTCGTCGGCGGGCATCCCGTGCTCAATCGCGTAATCCACGCTGGCGATCAGGTTGCAGAAGACGCAGCTCAGGTCGCCGGGCCACGCATTCAGCCGCAGGGGCACGCCTAGCCGCGGCGCACCATCGGCAGTAGTTACATACGCGAATCGCCACGGACTCCAGAGCTGCTCCATAAAAATCAGTCTTCCGCTTCAGCCATTGCGTCGGACCTCAGTATAGTGCCCGACTCGGCTCGAACTCCGCACTCGGCTGGGACCCGAAAAGCAGATCTGCGCGCCAGATCGTGAATATTTCGTCATACACCTGTAATCGCCGTCACACCCGGCGGCTAACTCGAGCCGAATCTCCATTCTTACTGCACCATTTTTGGGACACATTCTTCAAACCTTCTCACAACTCCCAAACCGTTGCATTGACGGCAAAATCGCACCGTTGCTACACTTGAAAGCGTAGCTTCCTGCGCGGATTCCAGCAGTTAGCTGCGGCCGCCCTCCAGCCAGCCGTTGCCTGCCTGGTGTTTCCCAAGGAGACGAGTCGCTTCCCACGCCAGTTCTGCCGGCTGAAGCCTCGTCTCTGCGAAGACATCCACTGGATCAGGTATCGCGTCACCGAGGTCCGGTCCAGGCATCTTCCGTGTAATTGCAACCGGCGCAAATGCCATCCGTGCCGACTTGCGTCAACGTCGCGGGCAAAGGAATCGCGGAGCTGCTGTCACATGCCAAACGTCCTCAATCCCGAACCCGAGAGCATAACCCTGAACACCGAACTCGAAACTCCTACCCTAGATCCTGCGACGGAGCCGGATTCTCTTGCGAGAACTGAACAGCCGTTGTCCGAATCCACGTCCAACCCCGAGACCGCCGAAGAAGTTGCCGCAGTCGAAACACCCGCGATGGACGCCGATGCCCCAACCGAGCCTCAAGTCGAGGCCGAACCCGCGCAACCCGAGGCCGCACGGCCTACGCAGAACCAGCCGCTCCTGTTGCCGCATCGACTCTCCGAGCACGGCTCCAATTCCTTACGACGATTTCTCAGCTGCCCTCGCAGCCTTTGAGCGCGAGCAAGCCGCTGAAGCTGCCGCAGTCGAAGCCTATGGCGACAAGGTCGTCGCCGGCACCGTCCTCAAGCAGACTGAAAAGTACCTGGTGGTCGATGTGGGTCTCAAGTCCGAGGGCCTTGTGCCGCTCGAACAGGTCGTCGATCACACCGGCGCAGTCAAGTTCCAGCCCGGCGAAGTCATCGACGTGGTGATCGAACGCGAAGAACCCGAGGGCGGCTATCTGGTCAGCTACGAGAAGGCCCAGCGCCTTCGCGTGTGGGACACCATCGAAAAGCACGCCAACGACAAGACCCCGATCATCGGCACGGTTGTCAGCCGCGTCAAGGGCGGTCTCACCGTCGACATCGGCATGAAGGCGTTTCTGCCTGGCTCGCAGTTGGAGATCCGTCCGGTGCGCAACCTCGACGGCTACCTTGGCCAGCAGATCGAAGTCCGCGTTATCAAGCTCAACAAGAAGCGCGGCAACGTCGTCGTCTCCCGCAAGGAGATCCTCGAAGAAGAGCAGAACGCCAAGCGTTCCACCACTCTCGAGCATCTCGGCGAGGGCGCGATCCTCACCGGCACCGTCAAGAACCTCACCGACTACGGCGCGTTCGTTGACCTCGGCGGCATCGATGGCCTGCTCCACATCACCGACATGAGCTGGGGACGCCTCACGCATCCCCGCGATCTGGTCAACGTCGGCGACGAGATCCAGGTGAAGGTGCTCAAGTTCGACAAAGAAAAGCAGCGCGTCTCGCTCGGCTTCAAGCAGCTCACGCCTGATCCGTGGCTCGATGCCGCGGAGCGCTATCCGGTCGGCGCACGTGTTCACGGCCGCGTTCTGTCGGTTACCGACTACGGTGCGTTCGTCGAGCTCGAGCAGGGAATCGAAGGCCTGGTTCACCTCTCCGAGATGACCTGGTCCAAGCGGCTCAAGCACCCCTCCAAGCTGGTCAAGCCCGGCGACGAGGTCGACACGGTTGTCCTCAGCGTCAACCCCGCCGACCGCCGCATTTCGCTCGGCATGAAGCAGCTGCTGGAGAATCCGTGGGAGAACCTCACCGAGCGTTATCCCGCCGGCACCGTGGTCGAAGGTCGCGTTCGCAACCTTACCGACTTCGGCGCCTTCATCGAAATCGAGGATGGCATCGACGGCCTCGTCCACGTCTCCAACCTGAGCTGGACCAAGCGCGTCAAGCATCCCTCTGAAATCGTGAAGAAGGGCGAGAAGGTCAAGGCAGTTGTGCTCGGCGTGGAGCCGGCAGAACCGCCGCCTGTCGCTCGGCATCAAGCAGCTTCAGCCCGATGTGTGGGAGAGCTTCTTTGCTTCTCACCGCGTCGGCGATCAGGTCCACGGCAAGGTGCTCCGCACCGCGCAGTTCGGCGCTTTCGTTGAGATCGCCGAGGGCGTTGAGGGCCTCTGCCACATCTCTGAGGCCGGCGACGTGCCCGGTGAGCCTTCCAAGCTCGAAATCGGCCAGGAGCACGACTTCAAGATCATCAAGATCAACGTCGAAGAGAAGAAGGTGGGTCTCAGCCTTCGCGCAGTTTCCGGCCACGAAGCCAGCCGCGCCCAGGTCGAGCACTACAAGGAGCACGCGCACAAGCAGCCCGTCTCCAGCTCCACCACGACCCTCGGCGATCTCATCAACTGGCGCAAGAGCGAAAACCACTAAATCGCACGTCAGCTAACCTCAGCGGCCACCCCTCGGGGTGGCCGTTCTGCCTTCCAACCAAATTCGCTTCTCCTACGCGGCAACCTGCGGGTGGGAACCAGGAAACCAAAGCCCGGCTCTAGGTGCCTGCGTGAGAACCGGCATGTCATGGCTAACCTGCTAACTTGCTATGCCGCGGAGCGGCGCTAACTTGCTGTTCCTTTGAACGAAAAATAATCTGATTCTCCCCGGGGAAACCCGAAAATCGGTTCTCACGCACACTCTCCACGCTCTAAGTTCTTTGACAAGAAATATCTGCGGGCTAAGTGAAATGAATAGAAATACTTACGGCGCCACCCGCCCCTAACCCATTCAAACCAGATGATTTGCTCTCAAAAACCGGGGGGGGGAGGGTATCCCGCAACCAAACGGTTGCATATCATCCAGTCCCCAGTCCCCAGTCCCCAGTCCCCAGTCCCCAGTCCCCAGTCCCCAGTCCCCAGTCCCCAGTCCCCAGTCCCCAGTCCCCAGTCCCAGTCCCTTCGTCCCAAGTCCCTTCGTCCCTAGTCCCTTCGTCCCAAGTCCCTTCGTCCCTAGTCCCTTCGTCCCTAGTCCCTTCGTCCCCAGTCCCTTCGTCCCCAGTCCCTTCGTCCCTAGTCCCTTCGTCCCTAGTCCCTTCGTCCCTAGTCCCTTCGTCCCTAGTCCCTTCGTCCCCAGTCCCTTCGTCCCCAGTCCCTTCGTCCCCAGTCCCCAACTCTACTCACTCCGCCCGCAGCGCTTCCACCGGATTCACACTCGCCGCTCTCCGTGCGGGCAGGGCGGCGGCCAGCACTCCGCAGATCACCAGGGCCAGCGGTGCCAGGCCCATGGTCCACGGATCGGACGCGCTTACGCCGAAGAGGAAGCCATGCAGCAGGCGGCTGCTCCACATCGCCAGGCCCACGCCAATCGCGACGCCGGCCGCGAGCAGCACCAGTGTCTGCCGCATGATCATCGCCACAACCGCGCCGCGATCCGCGCCCAGCGCCATGCGAATGCCAATCTCCTGGGTGCGCTGTTCGACGAGGTAACTCAGCAGCCCGTAGAGGCCCACCACCGTGATCAGCAGGGCGAGCCCGCCGAAAACGCCAATCACTTCCGCGGCCAGCTCTTGTGCCTGTATCGAATCTTCCACGGCTTCGGCCATGGTGCTGAACGCTCCGATCGCCAGGCGCGGATTCGTCTCTCGAATCCCTCGCCGCAGTTCGTCAACCATTGCGTCCGGTGCGGTTCCGGCTCGCACCACCAGTTGCATGTATCGGCCCAGCATTGCCCGGTAGAGCGGATGATCGGGTCCAATCTGCGGCATGCAGAGGTAGAACTCAGGCTCGCTTGCTCCCGTCAGGTTGTCCTGGTGCACGTCGTCGATGACGCCGACAATCGTTGCGGTTCGCGGAACGCGTCCGAATCGAATCTGCTTTCCGAGCGCATCGCCTCCGCCCAGGTGTCGATCGACGAAGACGCGATTCACGACGGCGACGGGCAAGCTGGTTGCCGTGTCCCCCGCGTTGAAGAAGCGCCCGCTGCGCATGCGGATGCCGAGCGTCTGCATCAGGTCTGGCGAGGCCGCGCGCACCATGGCGCTCACGTTTCCGGCCGTCCAGTCTGTTTTGTAGACCACGGTCAACCACTCAACGGGATGATTCAGCGGCATGACGGTGGAAAGAGCCGCCTGCTCGACACCGGGCATGTTCCGTACTCTCTCGAGCAGGGGCTGCCACGCTGCGGTTCCGATATCCCGGTTCTGATATTCATCGCTGGGCGCCGTCAGGCTGGTCAGCACCAGGTGATCGGTACGGAAACCGAGCGGCACGTGGCGCAGCGCGTACATGGTGCGCATCATCAATCCCGCGCCAATCAGGAGCGCGATCGACATTGCCACTTCCCCGACAAGCAGCGCGGTTCGCGCGCGATTCTGCCCGCGATCGCCGGCCTGCCTGCGTCCGCCGCTCCGCAATCCTGCTTCGCCGCCCATCCACGCAGCCAGCAGCGCGGGAAAGGTTCCGAACGCGAGGGATGTCAGCAGCGTCAGGGCCACGAGGCTGGCAAAGACCGCCCAGTTGAGTCCGATGTTGTGCGCGAGAGGCAGCATGGTGCCCAGCACATGCCGGAACGCATGCAGCATCGCAGTCGCAAGTGCAAGTCCTCCGGCGGCTCCGGCCATGCTCAGCAACAGGCTCTCGGTCAGGAACTGGGCGACGATGCGTCGCCGTCCCGCGCCCAGCGCAGACCGCACCGCGATCTCTCCGCGCCGCGCCGCCACGCGTGCCAGCATGAGTCCGGCGACGTTGCTGCACGCGATGAGCCACACCACGGCAACGGCGATCTCCAGGGCGAACAGCGCTGGTTGCACATCGCGCACCAGCAGATCGCGCAGGCGCACCAGTTGGATCTGACCATGCTCATCCGGGGTCGCGTACGGCGCGTGGGCGTTCACCAGCGCTGCTTCCACGGCTTCCGGCCGCGCTCCGGCATGGAGCCGAATGATGGGCTGGTAAACCGCGGAATACGGATCGCTGGTGGCCATCTTCATGGTGCTGCGGTCGAGCGGAACCCAGACCTCCGGGCGACCCTCATACACGGGAAACAGGAACTCCGGTGGCATGACCCCGACCACGGTGAACAACACGCCGCCGATGTGCGCCGTTTTGCCCAGGACGTTGCGGTCGCCGCCAAAACTACGCTGCCACACGGAGTAGCTCAGCACAACCACGTCGGGATGATCCGTCTCCTGTTCGTTGGACTGAAATCCGCGCCCCATCAGCGGCTGAACGCCGAGCACCGAGAACAGGTTCGGGCTCGATGAGACCGTCGAAACCAGTTCGGCCCCCGAAGGTGCATCCAGGATGTTTACTCCGCCCCATGCGAATCCGACATCCGCCGAACTTTTCGTCGCCTGCTGCCAGGAGGAGATCTCCGCATACGAGGCCCCGAGGTCCTGGTCGCCTTTGGTGGTTCTTTCGTTGGCTCCGAAGAGTTGCCGGTCTGCGCGGAAGGGAAGCGGCTTCAGCAGAACGCCGTAGCTGATGGTGAACATGGCGGTTACGGTCCCGATACCCAGCGCCAGCACCAGCGCCGTGAACACTGCATATGCCGGTGAGCGACGGAATTGCCGGGCGCCGAAGCGCACATCCAACCAAAGGTCTTTTGACCACGTAAACCTGCGACTCACTACCAGCACCTCCGCCGTCTGCCACCATCCTACAAAGCGTTTGACTCGCTGTCGCTGAACCTGGGAACTTGATTGGGAGTTTCCGACACTTTGGCGTCGTCGTGGGCACGGTTCAAAAACGCAGATTCAGCTATAATGGAAGCAGAGCAAGCGCCGGCCGCAATCCTCCATAACTCATGCAAAACACTATATCTAGCCCCGAGATCGCCTCGCCTTCCGTGTCTTCAAATGGCAGCGCCCGGCATATCGTCGGATTCACCGCGCTTTCCTTTGTGGTGTACCTGGCGATCGGCCTCCCGTTGGCTATTCTGCCCGAGTACGTCCACCTCCGGATGGGTTATCACGCCGCGCTGGCGGGGCTCGTTATCAGCATTCAGTACATCGCCACGTTCCTCAGCCGCCCCTGGGCCGGCCGCATCTCCGACCGCAAGGGTGCGAAGGTCTCAGCGGTTTGGGGCATGGGCGCGTGCACGCTTAGCGGATTGCTGTTGCTGGGCGCGGCGGCTCTCCACCGCGATCCGGCATGGCTTAGCCTTACCAGCCTGATCGCCAGCCGGCTCGTGCTTGGTGTCGGTGAAAGCCTTGGATCGACCGGCGCGACCCTCTGGGGTATTGCCAGCGCGGGCCCTGAGTACACGGCGAAGGTCATTTCGTACAACGGCGTGAGCACCTACGGCGCACTCGCACTCGGCGCGCCGCTGGGCGTGGTGATGGAGACGCATTGGGGCCTGGAATCCGTTGCCATTCTCACCATCATCGTGTGCGCCGCGGCCATGGGTTTCGCCGCGATGAAGCAGCCGGTCCCTGTTGCCCCCGGCGAACATCTGCCATTCCGAAATGTCCTCGGCCGCGTGACGCCTCATGGCATGGGCCTGGCGCTTGGCGGAGTCGGCTACAGCGCGCTGGCTACATTTGTGACGTTGTTCTACGCCAGCCGCCACTGGAACGGAGCGGCGCTTTGCCTTACCGCATTCGGCACAGCTTTCATTGCCGCGAGGTTGCTGTTCATCCGCTCCATCGGTTCTTTTGGCGGATTCCCGGTAGCCAAGGCCTGCCTGATAGTCGAGTCGGTCGGTGTTCTGCTGCTCTGGCTGTCGGTCTCTCCATGGATGGCAATGTTTGGAGCGGCGCTGACGGGATTCGGCTACTCGCTGGTGTTTCCCGCTCTCGGAGTGGAGGCAGTGGAGCGCGTCGCGATCGAGAATCGCGGAACCGCTCTCGGCGTCTACACCGTTTTCGCCGATGTGTCGTTCTTCATGGTCGGCCCAGTCGCAGGTGCGGTGATCGGCTTGTTTGGCTATCGGAGCGTATTTCTCTTCGCACTGCTCTGCGTTCTTGCGGCCCTGGGCATTGTGCTGGCACTGGCGAGAAGAAAGTCTGTCTTCAACCTCGCAACCGGCGACTGATTTCTAATACATCTCGGCTGACCCCGCTCACTCCGCTAACCGGCGCGAAGCACGCTAACTCCGCTAGACTTTACCTGTGCCTTCTTCGTTCCATATCGAGAACTTCGGCTGCCGCGCGGCGCGTGCCGACGGTGAAGCGATAGCCGCGATTCTGAGCGGCGCCGGGCACGACATCGCGCAGGCTCCGGAGGCCGATGTGGTGATCGTGAATACCTGCAGCGTGACTGCGGAGGCCGATCGCGAGGCCCGCGCCTACATTCGTCGCGCGCACCGGCTCAATCCGGGGGCACGGATTGTCGCTACCGGCTGCTACGCTCAGCGCGCCCCGGAAGAGCTGGGAGCACTGCCCGGCGTTGCCGCTGTTGTCGGCAACAGCCACAAGGCGCTCGCGCCCGAAATCGCGCTTGGATTGATGAGGTCGAACTCAAGCTCGTCAACGATGACAGATCAACTCGTCCAGATTCAGGCACCGCAGGTGCTTGTCGACGATACCTTCGCTCACTCGTTTCTGGAAGAGGCGCCCCTTGTGCCCCGCGCGCAGACCCGCCCCAACCTCAAGATCCAGGAAGGCTGCTCCAACCGCTGCTCCTTCTGCGTGATTCCCCAGACGCGGGGCTCTTCGAGAAGCCTGCCCACCGCTGTCGTGTTGAATCACGTCCGCAAATTCGTTGCGGCCGGCGGCAATGAGCTGGTGCTTTCCGGAATCAACCTCGGCCGCTGGGGTCGCGATCTGGATCCGGCGCAATCGCGGGTTCGCACGCTTTCCGCGCTGATCCGCGCCATTTTCGACGAGACCGGACTGCCGCGGCTCCGCCTCAGTTCCATTGAGCCAATGGACTGGGAAACGGACCTCATCGGCCTGATGCGGGAGTTCGGGGGCAGTCGTCTGGCCCGCCATGCACATCTGCCGCTCCAGTCCGGTTCAGACTCAGTTCTGCGCCGCATGCACCGCCGCTACCGGCCCTGGCATTACGCAGAGAAGATTGCGGAGTTGCGCGGCGCCGCGGGTCACGAGATCACTTTTGGCGCCGACGTTATGGTCGGCTTTCCGGGCGAGACCGATCGCGAGTTCCAGGAGTCCTATGACCTCGTCGGCTCGCTCCCCTTCGGCTACCTGCACCTGTTTCCGTTCTCGCCCCGGCCGGGTACGCGGGCATGGGCTCTCCACGCCGAAAGCCCGGTTGCACCCGGTGTTGTCGACGAGCGAATGACCGCCCTGCGCGCCCTTGCCGCCGCAAAGCTCCGCAGCCATCGCGCGCAATTCATCGGCACGGACCTCGACGCGATCACGCTCCACACCGCGCCGGCAACCGCAGGCGTCGGGCGAACGACTGCGATGACCGAGAACTTTCTGCCTGTGGAACTCGCGGCTGTGCTTCCGGCAAACCAGCTTCTGCGCGTTCGCGTCAGCGGCCTTGCTCCGGATAATGCGCTCCTTGGATCGACTGCGCTTTCAGCCGCTTCTGCCAAGATTTCCCATTTCGGTCCTGGCGCCTCCCAGGCTGAGCCGATCCTCGAAAACGCCTTTTAAAGACCCGTACCGGCGGTCGGCTGCCGCATCAAACCAGTGCTATACTCAGGGTGCGTTCGCGCGCCTTGCAAGAATTCCGGAGGGCTCTCCGGATCCAGGCGCCCGACCATTTTGGAGGATGAACCATCGCACTCGACAAACGTTCGGCCAAGTCTTTTATCCGCATCAACGATCGCATTCGCGCCCGCGAAATCCGCGTGATCGACGAGAATGGCGAGCAACTCGGCATCCTGGCTCCTTTTGAAGCCTTGAAAATCGCCCGCGAGCGCGGGCTCGACCTGGTCGAAGTCTCACCCAATGCCGCCCCTCCCGTCTGCCGCATCCAGGATTACGGCCGCTTCCTTTACGAAAAGGAAAAATCAGAACGCGCCGCCAAGAAGAAGCAGAAGATCATCGTTGTCAAGGAAGTCAAATTCTCCGTCACCGTCGACGAGCACGACTACCAGACCAAGAAGAATCAGGCCGTCAAGTTTCTGCAGGGTGGTGACAAGGTGAAGGCCAGCCTCCGCTTCCGCGGACGCCAGATGGCCCACCGCGATCTGGGCTATAACATCATCAACCGCATCATCAGGGATATTGGTGATATTGCCGTGGTCGAGTTTATGCCGCGCATGGAAGGCACTATCCTGCACGCAATCCTCGCGCCCAACAAGCGCCCCGAGGGCCAGAAGAAACCGCAGCCGCCCGCGCCGCCGCAGCAGCCTCCGCGCCCGCCCGCACCACCGGCGCAGTAAGCCCGGATATATTCATCGTCAAGATGCATGAGATGCCGATCAGCGGTCGGCATCATGCATCTGAGCGCACGTGGCTGTAACGAACGGTGTCCTCCACTATTCCGTCGGAGCCATTTCCAATGCCAGACCCGATTGTCTCTGGAGAGAACGGCAAGAGCGCTGCACGATTGCTTGAGCTGATCCAGATGCGGCCTGCTCGATGGCGCCGTTGTATCCTTCCTCCATGCTTCGATTCAGGCCGCCGCTTCTTCTCCTCGTCTGTTTCGCTTCCACTGCGCTCACGCAAGTTCTAGTCGCGCAGGCCGGCACGCCTGCCGCGACGGCGCCGCCATCGTCTCCGCATTTCCCCACCAACGAAGACCTGCGCCACATCAAGGCGCTCTCCGGCCCGATTCTCTCGCCTGACGGCAAGAATGTGCTCTTCACGGTTACGCATGACACCGCCGGCGGAGCGGGCAGCCATCTCTGGATCGTGCCTGTTTCTGCCGGCGAAAGCGACAAGGCGCGCCAGCTTACGTTTTCGCCCCCGGCAGACAAGCGCGGCGAGCACAATGCGGCGTGGGCGCCGGACAGTTCCGCGATATTCTTTCTCGCCAAGCGCGGCGAAAACACGCAGCTCTTCCGTCTCGACCTGCGTGGCGGCGAAGCTGCTCCGTATGACCTGAAGATCGTTCCGCCCGTCGATGAATCGAAAGACAAGGACGCCATCAACCCGCCGGCGGCGCCCGAATCGAGCGAAAAGAAAAACGAGAAAAAACCCGCTGACGCAAAGACCGAGCCGCAGCCGATCGACGTTGCAGGTTACGCGATCAGCGACGACGGAAAGTACCTCGCTCTCTGGGCGCACGATCCGGAAACGCCGGGAGAGAAGAAGCAAAAGGATGCGAAGATCGATGCTTCCTGGGTCAATCACGAGCGCCATCTGTCACGGCTTTATCTCGCTTCGCTCAAACCGGACGGCGCCATTGACGACGATCTGAAGAGCGTTGACGTTCCGCCCGACGTGCACGGAGCAATGTGGTCGCCGGTGGCGGACAAACTTCTGGTCTTCACCGAAGCCCCCAACGACCTGTCTGACCTCAGTCCTGCGGGTACGGCGTGGATCGTGGATGTTGCGGCTTTAGCGAATCCAACGAAACTGGAGTCGGTCCCGGCGACGGTTGGCAGCGGCTCATGGAATGCAGACGGAGATTCGATCGTTTTCGGCGCTGCCACGGCTGAGGACGCGCCTCCCGGCTACGACGACCTCTACGTTCTCACTCCTCTGACTGCGAGCGCAAAGCCGCTTGACCTGACCCGCGGATTTGCCGGCCAGCTGCGAGGAGGGGGACTTTACTTCGCTTCCAACGGAGATCTCATCGCACCGGCGGCGGTGGGAGTGCGCAGCACCATTGTGCGTATCGGCCTCGATGGCAAGGGACAGCCGGCGGCCATCGATCTGGGCAGCACTATCGTCTCCGGTCTCAACACCAATCGCAAGCAGACCGGCTGGGTCTGGCTTGCCGATTCCGGCGGCCATCCTATGCGCCTCTGCTATACCGCGAAGCTCGGCGATCCTTGCTCCACGTTGCCTACACCCGACCTTGTACCCGCCAACCTGCGCACCGTCGCGCCTGAGCTGGTGCACTGGAAGTCGGGCCCATTCACCGTCGAAGGCCTGCTCTATCTGCCGCCAGACACCGGATCGGCCAAGGCTCCGCTTGTCGTCGATGTTCATGGCGGGCCCTTCGGCGCGTGGGAAGACCGCAACGATCCCTTTGCAGACTTCCTCGTCGGCCACGGCTGGGCCGTGTTGCGGCCGAACCCGCGCGGCTCATCGAACTACGGCGTCAAGTTTGCCGCGGCCAACAAGAATGACCTGGGCGGGGGCGACTACCAGGATGTGATGGCCGGCGTCGACTACGTGCTTGCGCACTACCCCATCGACTCCGCGCGGCTCGCGCTGATGGGCTACAGCTACGGCGGCGAGATGGCCGGCTTTGTCGAGGGCAAGACCGGCCGCTTCAAGGCGATCATCAGCGGCGCACCCGTAATCGACCAGTTCAGCGAATACGGCACCGAGGGCGGCTCGTGGTACGACCGCTGGTACTTCGGCAAGCCGTGGGAGCACATGGCCGATGCATGGCGCCAGAGTCCGCTCGCCGGCGCAGCCCATGCCAAAACACCGTTCATGCTCATCCAGGGCCAGAACGATACGACCGACCCCGTTGGCCAATCGGAAGAGATGTACCGGGCACTGCGGCAGGAGGGTGTTCCCGTGGAACTCGTCACCTATCCGCGCGAGAACCACGGCCCGCTGGCCATCGGCATGCTCGGTCACCCATCGCCCGAACCCTGGCACGGGTACGACGTGCGCCAGCGCATCGTGAAGTTCATCGACGCCGCCTTCTCGCCGAATCCGCCGCCGGCAAGCGCTCCTGCAAAGCCATAGATGCGGAGTGGGTGCTGGCCATGTACCTGCGCTTTGTTGTCACGTTCATTGACGAGGACTCACATAAACCGCAAGGGGTATTCACCGCGGCTTACGAGATGCAGGATTCGGGCAGCCGGCGTTTGGCCAACGTCCTTTACCATGACGCATTTCAGGTGATTGCATACCCTTCGGGACTCGATGGCAGGGTCACAAGCAACGCCTGAAGCCCCCTTAACGGCGCGATGCGCCTCTAACTCCGCTCGCGTGCTATCCTCCATTTCGCCATGCGAATCCAGAGCCGCACGCTTTCTATTTTTCTGCTCATTGTCGCCATCGAATCTACCGCACTCTTTGCGCAAACCAACACTACTCCGCACCTGGAAAAGCGCGGCACAACCACGCAACTTATCGTCGACGGCAAGTCTTTCCTGATCCTCAGCGGCGAGCTCCACAACTCCTCCTCATCGAGCCTCGACTACATGAAGCCGATCTGGCCTGAGCTTGCCGGCATGGGCCTTAATACGGTCGTCACGCCGCTCAGTTGGGAACTCATCGAGCCGGCCGAAGGGAAATACGACTTCACGTTTGTCGATGGCCTGCTCACCCAGGCCCGCGAATCCCACGAACGCATCGTCTTCCTCTGGCTCGCCACCTGGAAGAACGGCATGTCGAGCTACGCGCCGGTGTGGGTCAAGCAGGATACGAAGCGTTTTCCGCGCGTCATGGTGAAGGGCAGGGAAATCGAACTCCTCAGCCCCGCCGCCGCAGCCACCGAACAGGCCGACGCGCGCGCCTTCACCGCGCTCATGCAACACATCCGCGAAGTCGACGGTCGCGACCACACCGTGCTCATGATGCAGGTCGAAAATGAAGTCGGTGTTCTGGGCGACTCACGTGATCGCTCCGCTGAGGCCGACCGCGCCTTTGCCTCGCCGGTTCCCGCAGAACTCACCCGCTACCTGAAAGCCCATCACGACACGCTCTATCCGCGTCTCCGCGAGCTGTGGGATGAAAACGGCGGCAAGACCAGTGGCACGTGGCCCGAAATCTTCGGCAACACCGCCCGTGCCGACGAGATATTCATGGCCTGGCACTACGCGCGCTTCATTCAGGCCGTCACCGCCGCAGGCAAATCCGCCTACGGCATTCCCATGTATGTGAATACCTGGCTGGCCGGGGATGACACCGCCCCCGGCAACTATCCCAGCGGCGGTCCCGAGCCATGGGTGATCGACGTATGGCGCGCCGCTGGCGCCGCTATCGACTTCTACGCGCCCGATCTCTACGATCCCAGTTTTGTTAAGTGGTGCAAGCGCTATCACCGCGACGGCAATCCGCTCTTCATGCCCGAAACCCGCGGAGGCGCTCCCGGCGCAGCCAACGTCTTCTACGCCGTTGGCGAGGAGGCCGGCTTCGGTTTCTCCCCGTTCGCGATCGAAGACGAAACCGATCCCAAGCAGGATCTGGCCGTCAGCTATCGGACCATCGCGGAGATCGCCCCTCTGCTGCTTGAGCATCAGGCTGCCGGTGATGTTCACGGCTTCACGCTCGACCGCGAGCATCCCGACGCAGATTTCACCCTTGGTGCCTACACGTTGCACGTCTCGCTCGACTCGATCTTCGGCTCCCACACGGATTCTGGCTACGGGCTCATCATGGCCGCCGGTCCCGATGAGTTCCTTGGCGCGGGAAAGGGGTTCCGCGTCAGCTTCGTGCCGGTCTCGCCGACAGCCCAGCACGTCGGGATCGCCTCCATCGACGAGGGCAAATTCGAAGACGGCAAATGGATTCCCGGACGCCGCCTTAACGGCGACGAAAATGACCAGGGCGGCTATTGGCGCTTCGACTCGCGCAAGGTAAATGTGGAGAAAGCAAAGGTTTACCGGTACGAGTAGCGGACGCCTGATTGCGGAGGATTCTCCGGAACGACCCAAACAGCACGCCGGCGAAGCCGTAGATCACCCAACGAGCGCCCAGGCTGCAATTCTCCGGTGCACAGAATTCCCTCGGGTCAACGATCCGCGCTTTTCGCTGATCTGACCTGATAAATCGGACGAAAAAGCGCCGAAAAATCGCTCAAAATCTGCGGTTTGCTATACTGATAAAGGCTTGAATGGGCAGGGGAAGCCCTGCATTCCGAGAGTCCTGGCGGCTGGGCCACCAAACCCCGTCCAATACGAGAAGAAAATGCCCAAGTTGAAGACACATACGGGCGCGAAGAAGCGCTTCAGCAAGACTGGTACCGGCAAAATCAAGCGGCACCAGACGAAGACGCGTCACATCCTCTCTTCGAAATCGCCAAAAGTGAAGCGCAAGCTCGGCAAGATGGTGCTTGTGTCTGATGGCGACTTCAAGAAGGTCGCGCGCATGATTCCCTACGCCTGAGCACCCTTGTCCAAAGGGTTGCGGCACGCAGTGCCCCCCGCCGGTATGAAATGCGTCCTGACCGGCGAGAGATCAAGGCTTGACGAGAGCGAGTGAAGAGGCCTAAAGCGCGAAAGCGCCTCCTGCCTCCAGCCGCCTGACTGACGAACGCAAAAGGAGAAACACCATGCCCCGTGTAAAACGGAGTACCAAGCGGAGTGACCGCCGCAAGAAGATTCTGAAGCGAGCCAGCGGATACTTCCTTACAAAATCCAAGCTCTACCAGGCAGCCCAGGAAGCCGTCGAGCGCGGCCTCAAGTTTGCTTACACCGGCCGCCGCCAGAAGAAGCGCCAGTTCCGCTCGCTGTGGATCGTGCGCATCTCCGCCGCCTGCAAGCTGAACGGCACCAGCTATTCGCAGTTCATCAACGGACTGAAGAAGGCCGGCATCGAGCTCGACCGCAAAATTCTCTCCGACATCGCCGTGCACGACGCCGCAGCCTTTACCAAGCTGGTGGAGCAGGCCAAGGCCGCTCTCGCCAGCACCAAGGCAGCCTAAGCACCGGCGCTGCACTCAGCCGTATCGACGGCCCGGAGCTTAGCTTCGGGCCGTTGTTGTTTATGCGGCGCACATCAAGGGTTAACTCCACACAGTGATTTATTCTGGGACTTCGCAATGACCAACGATGCAATTCCCGATTTGCCGGAGTACACGGACTCCGCGCTCGACCAGGCATTTGCCGCGCTCGCCAAACAGGCCACCGACGAAGCGGCCGCCATCGCCACGGCCGACGATCTCGAAGGTTTCCGCCTGCGCTGGGTCGGCCGCAAACAAGGCCGTCTCAACGATGTGTCCGCGCGCTGGCTCAAAGCGGCGCCGCCGGCCGCGAAGAAATCTGTCGGCGAGCGTTTCAAGGCGCTGAAGGAACTTGTCGAGGGGCTGCTCGATCAGGCGTCGGGCTCCGGACCCAGCGATGCCGCACTCGCCGCCGAAGCCATCGACATCACGCTTCCCGGCACACGCCGCCTCACCGGCGCTGAGCATCCCATCACGCGCACGCATGAACGAGATTGTCTCGGTGTTTGCGGCGCTCGGATATTCAGTTGGCGTCGGCCCGGAGGTCGAAACCGATTTCTACAACTTCGAGTCGATGAACTTCCCGCCCGGTCATCCCGCGCGCGACACGCAGGATACTCTCGTTGTCGCAAACCAGGAGCGCCGCCCTCAGCGCGATCGCCTCCTTCTCCGCACCCACACCTCGCCGGTGCAGATGCGGACCATGGAGCAGCAGCGTCCGCCCGTGCGTATCGTCATCCCCGGCAAGGTCCACCGCAACGAGGCGCAGGACGCCACGCACTCGGCGATCTTTCATCAGGTGGAAGGGCTGTGTGTCGACACCAACATCACCTTCAGCGACCTCAAGGGCACGCTCGACCACGCGATGAAAGCTCTTTTCGGATCGTCGGTGAAGACGCGCTTCTTCCCGTCGTTCTTCCCATTCACCGAGCCGTCGGCTGATGTGCAGATCAGCTGCATCTTCTGCGGCGGCAAAGGGTGCCGCAAGTGCAAGCAGTCCGGCTGGATCGAACTGCTGGGCTGCGGCATGGTCGACCCCGCCGTCTTCGCCTTCGCCGCGGAGAAACAGCCGGCCTACGACTCGAAGAAGATCTCCGGCTTCGCCTTCGGCATGGGCGTCGAGCGCATCGCGATGATGAAGTACGGCATCAGCGAAATCGGCCAGTTCTATGCGGGGGATATGAGATTTCTCGGTCAGTTCGCGTAGCAAGTCGCGCAAGCAAGTTAGCGGGTCAGCGGATGAGCAGGACACGACATTATCGAGACTTGATCGCATGGCAAAGGGCGATGGAACTCGCACGTGCGATTTATGCGGCGACCGAAGAGTTCCCGCAACTCTGAAACATTCGGACTCCGAATGCAACTGCGGCGGTCAGCTGTTAATACCGCAACTCACATCGCTGAGGGACATGGTCGTCTTACAGATGCAGAAAATCGCAAATCGCTCAGCGTTGCACGTGGTTCTCTGAGTGAATTGCAGACACAGCTCGAACTCGCGGCAAGCCTCAAATTCATTCAGGATCAGACCGCCAACGGACTCATCGAACTCGCAACCGAAGTTGCCAAATTGATCAATGGATTAATAGGCGTGCTCGAGCAGGAACCACGCTAACTTGCTGACTTGCAATCGCGCGAAGCGCGGCTAACTTGCGAGGAGATTAAGACGACGCAATGAAGATTCTTACCAAGTGGCTTCGTAGTTATCTACCCGAACTGCCTGTCAGCGATACTCAGCTTGCAGAGGATTTAACCTTGCGCGGGATCGCAGTCGAGGGCATCTTCGATCTTGGGCCGGGCAACGGCTCGCTCTACGAGATGGACATCACGACGAATCGCGTCGACGCGATGAACCACTACGGCATCGCTCGCGAGGCTGCGACCATTTATGGTGTCGAACTGAAGCGGCTTGAAGCGACGCTCCCGGCGACAAGCCCGGCCGCCAAGCCGTACCCGGTGAAGATCGAAGCCGAAGACGCATGCGGCCGGTTCACTGCGCGCATCCTTCGCGACATCACTATCGGACCTTCGCGCGACTGGTTTCCGGGTGCTGAAATCTCGACGTACTTCGGGCTGCTGGAGCAGAAGCAGATCTTGAACGCGGTTGACGCCACCAACTTTGCGTGGCTCGCGATGGGCCAGCCCACGCATGCCTTCGACCTCGACAAGATTGAGGGCGGCATCATCGTGCGCCGCGCGCGCAAAGGCGAAAAGCTCAAGACACTCGATGGTGTCGATCGCACGCTCGATGCCGAAGACCTCGTGGTCGCCGATCACGCCAAAGCGCTGGGTCTCGCTGGAGTCATGGGCGGCTGGGACACGATGATCACGCCGACACCAAAAACGTCCTCGTCGAAGCCGCGTGGTTCGAGCCCATGGCCGTACGCCGGACGGCGCGCCGCCACGGCCTGCACACCGATGCCAGCCACCGCTTTGAGCGCGGCGCCGATTTCAACGCCGGTCCCGTCGCATCGGCGCTCGTCAGCCGCATCCTGATTGCGAATGGCGGCAGCATCGAGGGCGAACTCGTCGATGTTCGCGTGCCCGCGTGGGAAGCGCGCACAGCGCATCGGCAGCCGATCACGCTCGCGCTCAGCGAGATTCATCGCATCCTCGGCGAGACCGAAGACAAGGAGCGCATCACCTCGTCCCTCGTCGAATCGATCCTCTCCGGCCTGGGGTGCGGATTGGAGGTATCGCCACAAAGCTCGTCCGAAACGCGAAAGGTGTGGAACACCACGCTACCAAGCTGGCGGCTTGATCTGGAGCGCGAGATCGACCTGATCGAAGAGGTCGCGCGCGTCTACGGCTATAACCGCTTTGCCAACACGCTTCCGGCATTTGGCGAGGGCGTGAAGGCATTGCCATGGGCTGAGGCCGAAGCTGCGGTCCGCCGTACGCTGCTTGCTGCGGGATTTCACGAAGCCATCGGCAGCACCTTTTGTTCCGCTCATGAAGCCGCGCTCACTGCGCCAATTCCCGGCCAGGTTGTTGCGCTCGGAAATCCGCTCAGCGAAGAAGCCGGCGTGCTGCGACCTTCGCTTGTTCCCGGGATCCTCAACGCGGTTGCAGGCAATCTGAATCGCGACGTCAGCGATGTGCGCCTGTTTGAACTCGGCACGGTATTCAGCGGGACGACAGAGAAAGTGGATGAGCGGCCTGCGCTTGCGTTTGGCGCTACAGGAGCGCTGCCCGACCAGAGCTCGCTTCATCCCTCGCGTGCCATTGAGTTCCACGACCTCAAAGGCGCGGTCGAGCAACTTCTTTCGCGTTTCCAGACACGCGATATCTACTTCGATCGCTTCCCGGCCGACTCCGGCCTCACGCCCGCCTGGCTTCATCCCTACCGCGCCGCGCGGGTGGTCGCTGAAGGGCTGACGGTCGGCTGGTTCGGCCAGTTGCATCCCAATGAAGCGGCTGCACGCAAAATCAGGGACGCGGTTTTCGTCGGTGAAATCTATCTCGACCGGCTGTACAAATTGCCGCTGCGGAAGCCTGTCGCGCGTGATATCTCCCGCTTCCAGCCGGTGCGCCGCGACTTCTCGCTGGTGCTCGATCGGGGCATTCCGTGGGAGCGCATCGACGAGGCGCTTCGGTCGCTGCAGATTCCGGAATTGGTGGAGTGGCGCGCGGCCGAGGTGTTCCGCGACGCTCGTCTCGGAGCGCAGGATTATTCTCTGCTGGTGAGCGCCACGTTCCAGGCACCCGACCGGACGCTGCGCGAAGAGGAACTCCAATCGTTCCAATCGCGTGTTGTCGATGCGGTCAGCAAGGCGGGCGCGCGACTGCGAAGTTAGCAGTTGGCAGCCTAGTTTCTCCTCAGTTTCCCTCAGCCTCCCGCAGTGCGCCCCGGGAGCTATACTTCCCGCATACAGCGCATTCGCGCGGAGGTATTCATACATGTCGCAATCATCCCTGGAATCCCAGATCGCGGAACATCCCGGCACCGAGCAGCACGAAATTCATGAACATGAGCACCAGGGCAATCTTGCCCTCAGCAGCACCGATTTCTCGGCCCTCGAGGAGCGCGTTGCCCGCACCGTAAGGCTGGTGAAGAGCGAGCGCGAATTGCGTGCCGCGGCCGAGGGCCGCGCCGAGACACTCGACACGCAGCTCAGCGAGCAGCTGGGGTTGGTGAAGACGCTTCAGGATGAGATTCGCGCGCTGAACGCCGAGCGCGAGCAGGTGCGGCAGCGTGTTGAGAAGCTGCTCACGCAACTGGATTCCCTTGAAATCTGAGGTAGAGCATGGTCACGAAAACTCCGCCTGACGGTTCCGGTTACACCACGGTCAGCATCTACGATCAGTCGTATCATCTGCGCGGCCAGGACCCTGACCACATCCGCCAGCTCGCGGACCTGGTCGACAGCAAGATGCGGGCCGTGGCTTCGCAGGGGCGCACCGTGGATTCACTGCGCGTGGCCGTGCTGGCCGCACTGAACCTGGCCGATGAGCTTTCGCAGACGGCCGGGGCGGACGCCAGCGAGGGGCGTGCCCGCGCGGCGCATCTTCGCAACATGCTGGACGAGGTTCTGGAAGACGAGCGCAAGACGGGCTGAGAGCAGATCCCTCGAAACTGCCATCACGTCGGCGCCAAACATGCGCTAAACTTGGTTCCGTCTCGGATTCGCCAGTTTCGAGGGGGGAGCATGTTCGCCGTCTCGTTCCGGTTGTGTCTGCGGTTCAGCCTGGTCGCCATCGCACTATTGATCCCCACGTTACGGCTTCAGGCTGCGGATGCTCCTCAATCCGGCACGCCCAAGCCGGGCGAGCCCACCGATCCAAAAGCCCGCAAAACCTATCAGTCCGCTCTCGACTGGCTTAAGGTCGGCAAACGCGAAGAGGGAATGTCTACCTTTCGCAAAGCAGCCAAACAAGACGGCCACTGCAGCGAGTGCCTGCGCCAGGCTTATTCCCTGGCGTATTCACTGGCGCTTTACAAGGACGCCGAACAGATAGCTCGCGATTGGTTGCCGATTGCTGCTTCAGATGACGAACGCGCCGTCGTGCACTATCGCATTGCTCTCGCGCTCCAGCAGCAGGCAATCAAGGATAAGAAAGAGAAGTGCTTCGACGAAAGCTGCGATGAATTCAAAAGCGCACTGCAACTGGGGCCGCAGTTGACAACCACCCATTACGCCCTGGGCATTTCGCTTGCGCATCTGCACCAGGACGATGCAGCCCGCGCCGAGTTCTCGGCCTTTCTGGCCACCGACACGGTAACGCCAGGCGCCCACCAGCGCGCCCAGCGCTTTCTCGATCACGTCGAACTGGCTCGTGCTCGCATGGCGCCCGCCTTTTCCGTGACCGCCCTGGACGGCCAGCAAATCTCGCTTGACAGCCTCGCCGGCAAGGTTGTCCTCATCGACTTCTGGGCCACCTGGTGTGGTCCGTGTCGCGAGGCTTTGCCGCACATCCGCGACATCGCCCATCGCTTTCAGGAGCAGCCGCTCGTGGTCATCAGCATCAGTCTCGATCGAGATGAAAAAGCGTGGAAGGAATTCGTAGCCAAGAACAAGATGACCTGGCTGCAGTACCGTGACGGCAGCTTCGAAGGTCCAATCGCGAGAAGCTTCAACGTCACCGCGATCCCTGCGACATTCACCATCGATACCGATGGCGTTCTTGAAGATCAGCACGTGGGCGATGGAGACATCGAAGGCAAGCTGAAGAAGTTGCTTGCCGGCGCGAGCGGCAAGGGCAAGCCATCCGCGCCGGGCCTCCAGGATCGTCCAGCCCCGGTGGCGTCTTCAGACAAAGCGCCGGTCGGCTCAGAGTAAACGGGAGAGTTCTTCGCTCCGCTGCGTCGCGTGCCGAGCGGTTTGACGCCCGCATCGAATTCGTGCTCCTATCGTGGCAGTGCCATTTGGGACCGGCACGGAGTTGAATCTCCCGGTTCGCGCAAGCTCAGCCACCGAGCGCTGTCCCATACCTGAACGACCCCGGCCTGTACGTCCAAGATAACCCTGAATTTGCACGTACCTCATCCCCCGGCCCTGATTCTGAGGTCGTTGCCCGTCAGCAGGACCCTCTTCATCGCCGCATAACCCGCGCCCGTGAGGCGCCCCTGGCCCAATGCGAATCCCTGTCGCAGGCCGGATGGAGGTCTGCTTGAGAAACACAATCGTCGGCTATTGCTTACTCTCTTTCGCCATTGGCGCTGCTTCGGTTTGTGCGCAGCAGTCTGATGAATCCCCGGCGTTGTCTTCGCCTCACCTGCGTGGAGGAGGACAAACGATTCTGCCCCAGTCGAGCAAGCAGGCAAATGAGGACATCGGAATGCGCGCCCACACCAACTTCAGAATTTTTGTTCCTGCAGGCCGGAATGAAAATGGATTTGCCGATAGCGAGGTCAATGCAAATGGAACCGCGGGCACGACTTCGCCGGTCGATGGCTATTATGCTGAAACTCCGGCATCGCTCGCATGTCTCTACGGCCTGACTGCGATTCGCGACTCTTGCAATCCGATTGCACTTTCAAACAGCAACGACGCAGGCGGCGGGTCGAGGGTGATTGCGATTGTCGATGCCTACGACTATCCGACCGCGTTTGCCGACCTGAAGGCTTACTCCGGCAAGTTCGGTCTTGCCGGCGCCCACCTCGTCGAACTTTACGATTACGTGGGTTGGAAGCAAGCCATCGCCCGATCCTGACTGCGTGAACATTGGCGGCTGGCAGTGCTGGGCAACGGAAGCCGCACTCGACATCGAGATGGCGCATGCTGCCTCACCTCGCGCGCACATCTACCTGGTTGAAGCGGCTTCAAATAATTTCAGCGACCTGTTTACGGCGGTAGGGAAGGCTGCCGCGCTGGTGAAGGCTGCCGGGGGCGGAGAAGTCTCGATGGGCTGGGGAGGAAGCGAGTGGAGCACCGAGACCAGCGAGGACTGGCGATTCAACCAGAGCAAGGCGGTGATGTTTGCGGCCACAGGCGACGTGGAAGGAACCCAATATCCGGCGGTTTCGCCGAACGTGGTCGCGGTCGGCGGGACCACGGTAACCCGCAGCCCCTACACACTCGATTTTGAGCGAGAGATCAGCTGGGAAGATGGCGGAGGCGGCGTGAGCCAGTATGAGCCTTTGCCCTCGTTCCAGAAGAGCCTTGCAAGCGAACTGCCGGGCCGCGGTATTCCTGACGTTGCGGCGGACGGAAATCCGCGCACTGGCGTGTGGGTTTACGACAGCTACGAGAACACCTATGGCGGGGTTCTGGAGCCGTGGAACATTCTGGGCGGCACCAGCGTGGCCACGCCTCTGTGGGCGGGCATCGTGAACCACGGCGGCTCGTTCACTGCATCGAGCGCCGCAGAGCTCTCGCTGATCTACAGCACGGCCGCAACTCCGAGCTCATACTCGCGAGATTATCGCGACATTACCTACGGCACTTGCGGATATTACGACGGCTGGTATGCACAGAAGGGCTGGGACCCGTGCACCGGGAACGGCTCATCGGTTGGGCAGGCTGGAAAATAGTTCTGGATTTTCTGCGGAGGATGCAAGTTACTAGCACAAATGAGGTGACCCGCACAAGACTTGCAATTCCTCGCGAACATCCATACAGTCAGCAATAGAAGCCGGCCTGCAAAGCAGGTGGGTGGTCAACGCTGGTTGAACCAACATTCATTGAACAGGAGCTCGACTCGTCCATAACGGTTCTGTGTGCCGTGTCCGCCAGTCCGGAATGCCTAATGAACCGCGGGGAGCTCCGCCGTCTTAGGACGGGTTCACCAGCGCATCGCTCACGGCCCCGTGGGCCGGATTTCTAAAAGTCCTCAAGGATCAGGACCCAGTTCTGCCTGATCCTTCGGATTTTGTCGATCTGACCTGCGATCTCCCGTTGCCTTGGTTCTCTCGCCTCTGATGCGTGTTCTCTACTCGCACCGCTAGCAGGTATCCTTGCTCAGGTGCATCCTGTCCTCATTCACGTTGGCGCTTTCGTTATTCCCTCATACGGCGCCGTTGCGGCACTCGGCGTGCTTTTTGCGCTGATTCTTGCGGTCCACACCGCGCGCAGGCTTGAGGTCGATCCCAATCGCATCTGGAATCTTTCCATCCTCACGCTCTTTACCGCGCTGCTCGGATCCCGTCTGCTGCTGGTCGCCGCCAACTGGACCGTGCTGCGTCGCCATCCCATGTGGATGCTCAGCCTGGCGATGATTCACCATCCGCTGATGGCCGGGATCGGGACTTTGATCGCGCTCGCTGTTGCGGGCGCGTACGCTCTCGCGCGGCATCTGCCGTTGCGCGCGACTGCAGACGTTCTGGCTGCGCCCGTCGCGCTGGGGCTGGGCTTCGAACAGATCGGCGCACTGCTGGCGGGCTCGGGATACGGTACCGGGACGCATCTGCCCTGGGCGGTGACCTACACCGATCCGCTGGCGGAGCGATGGAGCGATGCGCCGCTGGGCATACCGGTGCATCCGGTGCAGGCTTATGCCGCGCTGTGCTTTTTCGCAATCGCACTTGCGCTGATGTTGTGGCTGCCGCATCGCCGCCAGAATGGGGATCTCGCTGGTATCTTTCTTATGGCCGCGGGCGCAACTCTGTTTATCACCGAGTTCTGGCGCGATCCGATCGGGCGCGGGGTCATCTTCAAGGGAATTCTGAAAGGCCCGCAGGCCGCGGGTGTCGTGCTTGTGCTGGCTGGAGCACTGCTTCTGCTGGAGCGCAAATCGGAACGCATTTCCAGTACGCACACCGCTCGTGAAGAAGCACAGCCTGCCCCTCCTGTGGTTCAGAGGCCGACGCATGACTGAACCGCGCACGATCGCCGTTCCGGCGGAGGCCGCAGGGCAGCGGCTGGACCACTTCATCACGACGCAACTGGAAGGCGTGAGCCGTTCGCGCGTGCAGCTTCTTCTGGACCAGGGCGACGTGCTGGTGAATGGCGCGCAAGCCAAGGCATCGCTGAAACTGCGCGGCGGGGAGCAGATCGTCATCACCGGAGAGCCGCATCCGGCGCCGCTGAGGGCTACGGCGCAGGACATCCCGCTAGACGTCATCTACGAAGACAAGCATCTTGCGGTCATCAACAAGCCCGCCGGCATGATGGTGCACGCCGGCGCGGGAGAAACCGAGGACGCCCGCAACAGGAACACGCTCGTCAACGCGCTGCTCTTCCATTTCAAGGCACTCTCCTCGACCGGCGGCGACTTGCGCCCGGGCATCGTGCATCGGCTCGACAAGGAGACGAGCGGGCTGATCATCGTGGCCAAGAGCGATGCCGCGCATGCAAAGCTCGCGGAGCTTTTCTCCGCGCGGCAGATTCGCAAAACATATATCGCGCTGGTGCAGGGATGGGTTGAACGCCAGAAGGGAACCATCACATCCGCGGTCAGCCGCGATCCGGTGCGCCGCACCCGCATGACCACGCGCCCGGCAGAGAACGCCCGCTCCGCTGTCTCCCACTACGAAGTTGTCCGCCGCACTGAGTCGCGTTTCGGCAAGTTCACGCTGGTTCGCGTACGCATCGAGACGGGCCGCACGCACCAGATTCGCGTGCACATGGCCTCCATCGGACACCCCGTAGTCGGGGACACGCTCTACGGCGCGTCCTCGCGACTGACTGACCAGTCGGCTACGAACGCTTCGCGAGCCAGCCGTCGCAAATCCCCGCCGGAGCGTCTGAAACTCGAACGCAATTTCTTGCATGCCGCGAGGCTTGAATTCACACACCCCATGACCGGGAAGCTGCTTGAGCTTGAAGCTCCGCTTCCTGAGGAGCTTGTGGCTTTCCTGGCGCAGGTTGACGAAGGCCGAACAGATTCCGTCAATACCTCTGTAACCTGAGTTGTGCAGGATTGTGACGCGCCGTTGATAAAATAAGGAGTGATATGAGTACAAAATCTCCCGCCTTTGCACTTGCGGCGGCATTGTGTGTCGGCGCTGTGCAGGCCCAGCAGCCTGCGCAACCGCCTGCGCCCCGGCCGGCACAAACTCCTTCAACCCCGGCTCCGAATACTCAGCAGCCCGCGCAAGCCGCGCCCGGAGCGCAGCAGGGACAGGACCAGGCGGCCGATCAGAACGTGCCGACACTCCACATTGGCGTCAACGAAGTCAACCTGATCTTTACCGTGACCGACAAGCACGGGCACTACATTCCGAATCTCAAGCTGAACGATTTTGCGCTGCTCGACGATCAAAAAGCACCGGCCAAGATCAACGACTTTCGCCAGCAGATCAATCTGCCATTGCGCGTGGGGATCGTGATTGACGCCAGTACCTCGATCCGCAGCCGGTTCGAGTTTGAGCAGCAATCGGCGGTTGAATTCCTGCTGCAGATTTTGAAAGCCAGAAGCGACCGGGCGTTTGTCATGGGATTCGACGTGACGCCGACAGTGACCGCCGACTGGACCAACAACATCGACGCCCTTGAAACCGGCATCAACCGCCTTCGTCCCGGCGGCGGCACCGCGATGTTCGACGCGGTCTACACCGCGTGTCGCGACAAATTGCTCGATGTTTCGCGCGGGCAGGAGCCTGTACGGAAGGCGATGATCCTGATCTCTGACGGTGACGATAACCAGAGCCGGGTCCACCTGGATGAAGCGATCAAAGAGTGTCAGCGGGCCGACACGATCGTATATGCCATCAGCACCAACTGGACTCCGAGCCGCGGCCGTGGCGACCAGGTCCTGCAACAGCTTGCCCAGGATACCGGCGGCCAATGGTTCTTTCCGCCTTCGGTCGAGGAGATGTCGAACAGCTTCAAGAACATTGAAGAAGAACTGCGCAGCCAGTACGCCTTGACGTACACCCCGGCGGATTTCAGGGCCAACGGACAATTCCGGCCCATCTACCTCTTCTGCAATGATCGACGATACCTGGTGAGAACCAGGAAGGGCTATTTCGCTCCCAGGGATTAACCAGACCGGGCATAGAGGTGTGAAACGCGAGCCGGCTTTGGCTCGCGTTTCCCGTTTCTGCACGTGCGCGCAATCTCACTCCTGATTTGGCTTTCGCCGTCATTCTTTTGCCGGGCGCGGTTCCTGCCTGCCGGATTCCGAGATGAAATGGAAGGGAGGGATTCCGGTGATCCGCCAGGCCATTTCGTGCGACATCTGCGGAGCAGAGATGCTGAATGCCAACCACTGGTTTGTGGCCCGCGAAATGGGGGCGGAACTGCGCATCAGCGCATGGGATGGGAGGAAGCGGCCGCGGTCGGCCACAAGGCATATCTGCGGGCACAAATGCCTGCACAAGCTGGTGGATGACTTCACGGCGCGGACCATGCGTGTGCCGCTCGCAAACGGCGAGGGCCGGACTGTGCCATGCCCAACCATCGCCCGCCGCTTTACCGATCCTGCAGCGGCCCATCGTGGGTTCCTCTTCCGGAGAGATCGAGTCTTCCGCTCGCCTGCTGACGCCAGAAGCGCCAACCAGGAGAGCGGCAGTGATGCCGAATCGCCTGGGCGCCGATGCATGGAAGCGGGAACGGGAACGGCAGCAGCGAGCGGGGGAGCGGAGGTCGATTGCGTAACGCTTCGCTTAAGAAAGCCGCTCCGCTCAGGAGGATACCTTTGTGGGTGGGGTGAGCTTTGCGGCGCGGCTGAACAGCTTGCTGAAAAAGCCGATGAAACCGGAGTTTTGTAACAAGGGCATGCGGGGACCCTCTGGGTGAGCCAGGCCACAAACGCAAGGAAATGAGTATTGGGTTTTACAGCCTGCGGAAAAACTCCCACCGGAGCGGGTTTGTGTCCGGGGCACGACTTTTAGCTGCTGCGGAAGAACTCAATCGAAGGAGGCTCTGTAACAAGGGCACGGCTTTAGCCGGGCCGCAAGCCGAAAAGGGACTGAAGAAGCGGCGGGGTTTTAACCCCTGCTCGACGCTTCGTGCAAATTTCGGACTTTTCACCAAACTGTGAAGTCGCGCCCTTTCAAGCCGTCACAAACCGCGTCTGTAATTGTCCTGCTTCAGCCTTTCAGCAGCTTTATCAATCCGGGCTCATCGAGTATGGGGATGTTCAGTTCCCGGGCCTTGTCGAGCTTTGAGCCGGCTTCTTCGCCGGCGATGACGTAGGTGGTCTTCTTGCTGACCGAGCCCGAGACTTTACCACCGGCAGCTTCGATCTTTGCCTTGGCCTCATCGCGGGACAGGTTGGGCAGCGTGCCGGTCAGCACCAGGGTCATACCGGCAAGCTGCGTGGTGCGGTGCTTTTTCTCCGCCGTCATCTTTACGCCCGCGGACTTGAGGTGCGCGATGAGTTCGCGGTTTGCCGGGCGAGTGAAGAAGTCGGTGATGGCCTCAGAAATGCGCGGACCGACTTCTTCGACGCGTTCGAGTTCATCGGCGGGGGCATTCATGATGGAGTCGATGTCGCCGAAGTCCTGCGCGAGCAACTCCGCAGTCCGTTCGCCCACGTAGCGGATCCCTAGACCCATCAGGACCCGTGCCAGTCCCGCGTGCTTTGAGTTCTCGATCTGCTTCAGCAGCTTTTTAATTTCGACCGGCCCGAAGACGCGCTGCAGCTTCTTGACGCCATTGCGCTCAACCTCCTGTTTCATCTCCGCGAGGACTTCTTCATTCAGTGAGTAAAGGTCCGCGACGCTTTTCACAACCTTTTGGTTCGTCAGTTCGTAAACCGACGCTTCGCCCAGTCCTTCGATATTCATTACCCCGCGGCTGGCCCAGTGCTCGACAGTTCCGTGGAGCAGGGCAGGACAATCGACGTTGACGCAACGATAGTCAGCCTCTCCTTCTTCGCGCACGACCGGATTGCCGCACACCGGACAAGTGGTCGGAAAACGGAACCGGTGCGTCCCGCGCGGATGCTCGGCGTCTTCCACAATCTCTGCGACCTTGGGGATGACGTCGCCGCCGCGTTCGACTTTGACGAAGTCGCCGATCTTCAGGCCCATGTTCTCGATCCAGTCGGCGTTGTGCAGGGTGGCGCGGCTGATGGTGACGCCGCCGACGAACACGGGGTTCAGCATGGCCGTGGGCGTGAGCTTGCCGGTGCGGCCCACGGTGATCATGATGTCGTACATCTTTGTGACTGCCTGCTCGGCCGAGAATTTGTAGGCGATGGCCCAGCGGGGCGCCCGACCGGTGTAGCCCAGCCGCTGCTGAGTGGCCTGCGCGTTCACCTTGAAGACCACGCCGTCGATGTCGTAGCCCAGGGTGGCGCGGCGCTTCTCGGTCGACTCGATGAACTTCATCATCTCCTCGACGGTGTGCATGCGACCGCGATGGGGATTGACGCGAAAGCCAAGCGCAGTCAGGGCATCGAGCGTCGCTTCCTGGCCGATGGCCACGTACTCGCCCTGCGCGAGCAGGAAGTAGGCGTAGACGTCAAGGCGTCGCTGCGCCACGATGCCAGGATCGATAGTGCGGAGCGTGCCGGCGGCGGCATTGCGGGGATTCACTGCGGGCGAGAGTCCCTGCGCCTCGCGCTCCTTGTTCATTTTTTCGAAGGCTTTCTGCGACATCACGGTTTCGCCGCGCACTTCAAAATCCTGCGGAACTCCCGCTTCCTTCAGGCGATCTGCCGCAATGCTCAAGGGGACGCTGCGAATGGTGCGCACGTTCAAGGTGACATCCTCGCCGATCTGGCCGTCACCGCGGGTCAACCCGCGCGCCAGATGCGATCCGCCATCGCTCGAAGCCTGGTAGTGCAGGGCAATGCTGAGGCCGTCCAGCTTCAGCTCGGCCGTGTACTCGACGGGCAGGTTTCCGGCTAGCTCGTGGACGCGGCGATCCCAGTCGCGCAGCTCCTCCTCGGTGTAGGCGTTGTCGAGGCTGAGCATAGGGCGCGAGTGGCGCACCTTCTGGAATCCTTCAGCGGGCTTGCCGCCCACGCGCTGTGTGGGAGAGTCCGGCGTGATCAACTCGGGGTGCTCGGACTCGAGCCGCTTCAACTCGTTCATCATGGCGTCGTATTCGGCGTCGCTGATCACCGGTGCGTCCATTACGTAGTAGAGGTGTTCGTGCCGCCGCAGTTGGCTGCGCAGTTCCTCGATGCGCCTGGCGTCGTGGCTCTTTTTGTTCTTCTCGTCCATGGGCAGGATTCTATAGGGTGGGGCGGGAGCGGCGGTGACGGGCGGGATCAGCGGGCTAGCGGCGCTCCGCCAGCAACGCTAACTCCGCTACTATTGACCCAGCACGCCATGGAGCCCATCACGCACTTCCTGACCGGCGCATGCATCGGACGCGCCGGTCTCAATCGCAAAACCGCATACGCCACGCTGGCCGCCGTACTCGCCGCCGAGGCAGCGGATATGGACGTGCTGTGGGGATTTGCAGGCCCGATCGAGGAGCTGAAGCATCACCGCGGCATCACGCACACGTTTATCGCGGTGCCCTTCGTTGCCGCGGCTGCAGTGGGTCTGACGTGGCTTTATCACCGCTGGGTCGAGCGTCGGCGCGCCCGGCGCATGCGCGCGTTACCTCCGCCGGAGCCAGGCGCGCCGCCGCGCCGGCAGCCGCAGCCGGTCCGATGGCTGTGGGTCTACATCGCTGCTTTCATCTCGGCGCTCAGCCACATCCTGCTTGACTGGACCAACAACTATGGAGTGCGCCCGTTCTTTCCTTTCAATCCGCGATGGTACGAGGGCAGCTTTGTCTTTATCGCCGAGCCCGCGTTTTGGGCGCTGCTTGCGGCTGCGCTGATTGTTCCCGGCCTCTTCGGTTTGGCGGAGCGCGAAATGAGTTCGAAGCGCACGCCGTTTCGCGGCCGCGGGTGGGCGATTTTTGCGCTTAGCGGAATGTTCCTGATCTGGTGCCTGCGTTACGCGGAACACGCGCAGGCCGAGGGCATGGTGCGCAACAATCCCATCACCACCGACCCGGTGGAGCGGATTGCCGCGGAACCGTATCCCTGGAATCCGTTCCGCTGGCACGTCATTGTCGAGACGCGGAACTACTACCAGTTTGCCGAAGTGAACACGCGCAGCGGGGATATCGACAGCGATCCCGAGACCGACCAGTTGCGCAAGCCGCCGGACACGCCGGCGGTGGAGGCAGCCAAGCGGACGCTGCTCGGGCAGGTTTATCTGGATTGGGGAAGGTGGGCTGTGATTGAGGACATCGGGCAGGTGCAGGAGGTCGGGATCGATCCACCAAGGCTGCCACCCGGACGGACCTGGACGACGGTGGAGTTCAGCGACCTGCGGTTTGGCTACGATTTTCGCGGAACCGGGAATACGCGTCCGCCGGCCGGACTGAGTGGCGCGGTTTACATCATCGATAACCGCGAGGATGGCGGGGAAGAGATGGGGGGACGGGAGCAGAAGTAGCCTCACGTTTCGACCAAGGCATGCCCGGGGAGCTAATCGTGCCGATAGAACCAGGACGCCTCGCTATTGAGTACTACTTCGGGGATCATAGCTAACTCGCTAACTTGCCATGCCGCGAAGCGGCGCTAACCTGCTATTTCCTTGAACGAAAGATCTCTGACCGCTCCCCCGAAATCCCTCGAAATCGGCTCTCACGCCCGCTCTAAAGCCCGCGTGTTTATTGGGCTCTTTCGGTACGACTAACAGCTTGCTGAAAAACCGGATGAAACCGAGTTTTGTAACAAGGGCATGGCTTCAGCCAGGCCATAAACGCAGCAAAATGAGTGTGGGCTTTAGCCCCTGTGCGACGCTTCGTTCAAAATTCGGACTTCTTCACCAAGCCATAAAGTCGTGCCCTGACACAAATACATTGGCACTTTCGGCACGGATAAATCCGTGCCCTTCAAAACACCTCGCCCGAAAGAGTTTTTCACCAAGTTGTAAAGTCGTGCCCTGACACAAAACTCGTTTGGACGGAGCTTTCCCCAGTCTCTAAAGTCGTGCCCTTTCAAAATGCAATTCTGCAACCAGTTCTAGGCGCGCTTGCGGCTTCTTGCGCGGGCTCCGCTGCGGTGAGATTTGCCTGGGCGGTGATGGGTCGTGGCTGCCACCTCGCGTGTTGCTACGGCGTGGCCTCTGCGACGGTGGACCACTGCCGGACGGAGGGTTGCGCCGACGCGGCGCTCGGCTGCGGATGGGTCGTCTCCGTAGGCCGGATCGAGCATGGCGATGACTGCGATCGCGCGGGTGCGATAGAGGTGCGCCCACTGGGTCGTCATCAGGGACTTCTGCACGCTCTGCCAGTATTCGGGCGTCTGATCGAGCGTGGCCGGCATGTCCTGCGACAGGGTCGGCGAGTCTACTGCCGCTGCCCGGGGACCGGGGCCGGGATTGATCATGGCGAGAAATCCGCTGAAGTGCTCGAGGTTCACGCCCATCTGGTAGACGAGCTGGGCCATGGCCATCTGCTGCGGTCCGCTGAGCTGATCGAAGTCGCGGCAGTAGGCGCGCGCGTTATAGATCGCCTGGATTGCGCCCACGCGAACAAGCTGCACTGCGTCATCGTCGGAGATCTGCGAGGGCAGGCTGAAAAGCTGGCGGCGCCAGGTGCGCTTGCTCCACTCGCGTTTGCGCTGGTAGAAGACGCCCAGGATGTCGTCGAGCCGCGCAGGCTCGAAGCCGGCCGCCTGCCACAAGTCTGCCGAGGAAGGCTCCAGGAAAGGGTGAGGATTCGTTGCGTCGGGCTGCTGATGTTCGCGCGCCGGAAGGTCAAGGCTGAATCCCGCACCGATCAGCGGCTGCGCGGTCTTGGGGTCGGGATAAGCGGCCAGGACCCAGCCTTCATGGCGGCGGTCGCGCAGGATATCCACGAGGTCATTGACATTGAATTTGACGTCCGAGTCCTTGAAGTCCTCGATCATGCGGACAGCCGGGCTCACGGTGACGTCGGGAATTGCCGGCGCGGCGGAGAGGGTTGCGGGCGTCGGCGACGCGGGCGAAGCGGCGTCTGTGCCGGATGCGGTTTGCGAAAGTGCGGGAAGACCCAGGGCAAGGGTCAACCCGGCGATGCCAAATAATTTCAGAGCGCTCACGGCAAAGTTTTCCTGATTCAACAATGAGGGATTTTGTCTTTTGGCGCAACGGCATAAATCACGCCCTTGCGCAAAAGGTAATTGCTTTATTCAACACCGTCGTCACCGGTGGGGTTGCGATGCCACGAGATGAAAACTTTTATTCACCTTGCGCGCCTGGCTGGTTGACCGACCCGCTCGGACGTCTACAATGTACTTTGATGTTTCCGGTGCAGTCGCGCCGGATTTCGTAACCAGAGGTGCTCATGCCCGCTTATCTGCTGCTGGCTCTTGCCATCCTGACGCGCGTGGTGCCCCACCACGGCTGGATGAATTTCACCGCCGTCGGCGGCGCGCTGCTCTACTTCGGTGCGCGGCGCTCGTGGCGCGAGATGCTGGCTCCGCTGGCCGCCCTGATGGTTACAGACTACTGCCTCACCGTTTATGCCTATCACTACCCCTTTGCGTGGACGGGTTACGTGACCACGTGGGCGTGGTACCTGGCGGTGATGGTTCTGGGAATGATCCTGCTGAAGTCGCGGACCACATGGCTCCGCGTGGGTGCGGGAGTGCTGCTTGGCCCAACGTCGTTCTTCCTTATCTCCAACTACGCGGTCTGGGTGGGCGGAGACATGTATCCGCGGACCCTCGCGGGGCTTGTGACGTGCTATGCCGCCGCAGTGCCGTTCTACCGTAACGACCTGCTTTCGACGGCCATTGTTGCGGGGCTGGCTTTCGGGCTTCCGGTGCTGGTGCGGAAGGCTCGGCTCGACCGGCAGGCAAGCACAGTCGCGGCGCGGTAAACCAAAAATCATTCTGCAAACTCAAAGGCGGAATCGCCTGAAGGATTTCTGCGCCTTGAAGAACATGGCGCGGAGTTGGCGGTTGAATTTGCACCACCCGCGGTGCAGTGCACCTTAACAGGTGCATTTCCATGACTGTATGAATTGAGCAAACTGTTGTAGCAAAATAATGTACGAAACATCGGGCGAATAAAAAGCAAATAAAATTGTGTTCCCATTTTTTCCAACCGGGTCTGGCGGACCGGATCGAGACCATCCCGGAACGACGCACCAGGTAAAATTGTGCGCCTTCGGCGGGAAATGATCTGCAAAGTTGTTCCAGGTGACCGTTGAATCGTGATGGCTGGCACCGTTGATGACGAAGCCGGTGACTTGATCGCGGGTTTCTTCTTCGCGGTGGTCCCGTTATTGACCCTGGGGTTTCAAGACGGGCGCTCGGAGCGGAGTGGTTTCGATCTCAATGCGGGTGTCGCGGGGGAAGACGACATCGCGGCCGGAGTGGAGGAAGTTGTCGTAGACGCTGAGTGCGGCCGCGTAATAGCCGATGCCTGCGGCCAGGTTGCGATCACCGGCGGCGATACCGACAACGCGGCCGACGAGACCGAAACCATTGGACGCCACGCCGGTTCCCGCAGTGAGGTTGCCGTCCTGGTCGAGTGCGCGACCCGCCAGTAAGGTGAGCAGCAGGGGAGCGATGACGCTGGACTGGTTGCGCGGGGTGATGGTGCCTTCGGCATCGAGCGAGAGGTTTTGCGTCTTTTCAGTGGCCGCGCCGGCAAGAGCGCCTTGCACCTCGCGGTGATAGCCCTCGGGGAACTGGACCTGCTGGAAGGTGAAGCGAAGTTTGCCGTTCCGGCCGAAGGATCGTGCGGCCTTGGCGATCGAGACTTTGCCGACGAGTTTCGACCCCTGGGGAACGACGATCTGGTTGTCCTTGTCGAAGACGGGCTCGACGACGAGGGCTTCCACTGGATCGCCGGGCTTGGCCGTGGCGGAGGTGAGGTCGCGGGAGAGTGTAGCGTTGACGGACCAGACCTCGGCTTTGCCTGTGCCTGAGACGGTTGGCGCAGGGGCGGGCAGGGAGGCAGTGTTGTCGGGCAGGTCTACGGGCGCGGTCAACTCGAAAGACCACGCGGTGTTCGCGGCGATGCGCTCGGGGTGGTAAGGAAGCTGGTGATAGAGCATCTGGAGGGCGCGATCGCCTTTACCGGGCGCGGTGAAATAGGCGATGCGGTCGTGCATGTTGGCCTTGGCCTCGGACCAGCGGCGCGCGATGAACGACTGCTTTGGTGAGACGCCGGGTGCGGAGAGGCGCAGGACAGGCGCTCCATTGGCTACGTCGGCGGCGGCGATGGGGACAGCTCCGGAGGGCAGCATGAGCTTGTCGAACTGGACCTGCACGTTGTGGTAGGGAGTGAAATCGCCGCGCAGACGGGCATGCCAGCGCATCTTCGTGTCGGGCTGCAGGGCGGTGACGCGGCCCTCGAGCACCGTGTTCTGGAGGACGACGAGCTTGCCTCCGGCGTAGATGGGATGCATGAGGTGCGCTTCGATGGGCTCGCCAACCTTGACGGGATAGTGCCGGCTGATTTCGACCTGGAGGCTGGTTCCCTTGGCGAGCACCGGCTCGACGGGCGCTGCCTGCTGCACCGGTTGGGCTGGCTGCGGCGCGGGGCGGTGTTCGAGGGATTGTGCGCCAGCAAAAGCGGCGAAGGAGAAAACTGCCGGAACCAGAACGAGTGGGGAACGGCAGCAGGGGGGAAAGAACATCCGGTGAGACTCCTGCTTGGTGCGATCCTACGTCTGAGACGGTTTCGAATGCCAATCGCGAGCAGGGCGGCCTCGGTGCAACCACTTTGAGCGGATGACGGATCCCAAATACAGCAAGTTAGCGCCCTGCGCGGAGTTATCGGGTTAGCAGGTTAGCGGTGGATTCATGTGACAGGTTCTAGCTTTCCGCGGGGCGAGCGCGCAGGGCGGCGATCTCCTGGCTGAGCGCGTCGAGGCGCGCCAACAACTCGGCGTGCTGCTTGTCGGCAATGGAGGGATCGCGCGCTTCAACGTAAAAGGTTCCATTTGGCTCCAACTCGCAGCGGTGGACGTCGTGGACGTGCTCGAAGCCCTGGCGGTGAACGATCGCGATCAGTTCCTCGCGGGTCAGCGCTTCCCGAGCGAGGGCTTTTAGATCGATGTGGCCGTCGCGGATGAGAACCGCGGCTCGGCCCTCAAGTGCACGGCTGAGCCGTGGAGTTCGGAAAAGGATGCGCACTACAAGAAAGTTGATGGCGAGCAGGCTGAAGGCGCCGATGATGCCGCCGGTGACGGAGTTGTCGTCGCCGATGATGGCGTTTTGCACGGTGTTTGAGAGGGAGAGCAGAACCACGAGATCGAAGGGGTTCAACTGTGCGAGTTCGCGCTTGCCGAACAGGCGCAGCAGCAGGACGAGGACCAGGTACACGACGACCGGTCGCAGCAGTTTTTCAGCGAACGGGACGGGAAGGTGAAACATGCTGTCGAACATGGGTGTAAGGATCATGCAAGCGAGAATACAGCGGTTTCGCGTTCATGTGTGCTGAAGTCATGCCAGTCGCTTTCAAGGGTCTTGCCGGTTTGGCGAGGGGCAGCGCCGCATGCGATAGAATCCGCATGGAGCGATGCCGTGCGGAACCGGGTCTGCCGGTCGTGCTACACACAGTGCATTGATTTCGGGAAGGACAATCTGGCGTGAGTTCGGTTGAGCGATTGGTGTTTGCCGATATGGCTCCGTTTCGCATTGAGCCGCGGTTTGATGAGCGGGTGTGGGGATGGCACGATCTTCGTCCCTGGTATGACCGGGTGGCGAAGAAGGAGCCTATCGGCGAGGTCTGGTTGACGGGCAACGAATGCCGGATTGCTACCGGTCCGCACGCCGGCAAAATGCTGGGCGAGATCTTCAAAGAACAGCCGAAAGCCATGCTTGGGGATGATGCTCCATCGGGCGATTCGCCGCTGTTGATCAAGGTCATCTTTGCCCGCGAGAAGCTAAGCGTGCAGGTGCATCCGGACGATCGCATGGCACAGAAGTACGGGGAGCCGCGGGGCAAGACCGAGTGCTGGTACGCACTGGCCGCTGAACCGGAAGCGCGGGTTGCGCTGGGGCTGAAGCCGGGCGTGACTCTCGATGCGGTAAGGGCGGGCATCGACGCGGGCACGCTGGAACAGAGCCTGAACACGGTTCCGGTCCGCGCAGGCGATTTGATTTTTGTGGATGCGGGCACGGTGCACGCGATCTGGCCGGGCTCGATTCTGCTGGAGACCCAGCAGTACTCCGATACCACCTACCGGATGTTTGACTACGGGCGGGGCCGGGAACTGCACATCGAGAAGTCGCTGGAGGCGACGCAACTGGCGACCGGGGCGGGCAAGGTGGCGCCCAAGGTTCTGCGCGACAGGACGGTGCTGGTGGATGCGCGCTATTTCAGCGTGGAGAAGATTCCAGTTGAGACGAGCCGATCGAGCATGAGTTTGCGGCGCGCGGATGAACCGAAGACTGGGTTGGCTTACCTGTTTGCGGCGGCTGGAACGGGGCGGCTGACGAGCCCCAGTTTCGCCGCGGTGGATTTGCCGGCGCGCGGCATCGTCGCGGTGCCTGCGGTATCGCCGGTGTTCGCGGTCCAGGATCTCGGAGGACTGGAGTTGATTCGCATTACGCCGCGATGGGCGGGGAAGAGCGCATGACGATGGCGACCTGGCGGCAATCGGTGATCGAGTTTATGCGCGTCGAAGCGACGCCGGAGGACAAATTCGGCCATCAGCCGCGGTTGTATGCACTTGCCACAAAGATCGGCAACGGGATGGAGTATGACGACGATGTCCTGTTTGCGGCGGCCTGGATGCATGACCTTGGAGTATTTTTAGGGCACCGTCCGAGCGATCCCAAGCAACTTTCCGTGTGGGATCACGTTCCATACACTATCCGCCGCAGCAAGGAGCTTCTGGCGGGCTGGGGATTCCCCCCGGAAAAGCTGGACGGGGTCGCGGAGGCGATTCGCAATCATCAGGCAAAGGACCAACCGACCACGGTGGAAGGTACATTGCTGCGGGACGCCGATATCCTCGAGCAGTTGGGCGCGATCGGCATTCTGCGCGCGATTGTGAAGGTGGGCCGCGATACGCGCTATCCCAACTACAGTGCCATCCTTCCCGTTCTAAATCATGCTCTTAACCATTTAACGAACCAAACGTGTCTAATACCGTCAAAGGCCATGGCTGAATCGCGAGGGGAGATGCTACGCTCGTTTTTAGCCGCTGTGCACGAAGAGGCGGGCGACTTGCTTTACTAAAGATTCCATGCTTGCCGAATTCCCCGCCGCGCGCGATTGTGGCGTGTGGCATGCAGTAGTTTCCCAATTTGATTTGCGGACCCGACAAACCCCTATGCCAGCCTGGAACAGGGGTGTGGAGATTCCGGAAGGAGAAGCGACATGCGATGGAAGTGGATTGTTGTGCCGTTTATGGTTTTATTTACAGTAGGTGCGGCATTGCCCGCACATTCTCAGGTGACATATTCGGCCGCGGAAGGGAAGTTGCCGTTCACGGTGGGCTTGGGATTTTCGAACTTTTCTGACGATTGGGGATATTCGAATCCGCGGCAATCAGGCATCACCCTGTGGGCTGACTGGCGGCTGCCATTCATGCCACCGGTGTTGCATGGTTTGGGGGTCGAGTTTGAAGGCCGCGACATCAATTACGGGACACCATCCTTTATACCGGGCCATCGCATGGATACGGCCCTGGGCGGTCCCATATACCAGTGGCGGCGTAAGGGTAGGATTCGCCCATATGGAAAATACCTGTTGGGCATCGGCAGCATCGATTTTCCAGACAATACCAACTACCAGCACGACACTCGTGCCGTGTTCGAGCCGGGCGGCGGCGTCGATGTGCGGTTCTGGAGCCGCTTCTCTGCTCGAGGCGAGTATGACTACCAGTTCTGGCATTCGATTTTCGGACCGCGCGATTTGAATCCGCAGGGAGTCACGATTGGCGTTGTGTATGACTTCGGGCTTCGCTCGACCAATTGAATCGCAACGGAAAAGACCACTCCATGAGACAGGGCGCCGCGAGTTGGCGCCCTGTCTGTGTGCGGTTTGTGATGCGCTGCGACTGCTGGTCTGAAGGTCGAAGTAAAATCTGGTTTTGCCGGAAAGATCATGGCCGAAACGTCTCCGACTGAGCTGAAGTTTCCGAATTCGATGACCGACTGGGCGGCCCGGGTAGGAATCTTCGCCTTATTCCTGTTTTTTGGCGCAGGAAAATTCACGTCCGACCCCAATGCGTCGTGGGTAGTGCTCTTCAAAAACGTGGGCTTTGGACAGTGGTTTCGGTACTTCACCGGCGCGCTGGAGATCGTGGGCGCATTTCTTGTGCTGATTCCGCAGACCGTGCCGGTGGGCCTGGCGGTGCTGATGGGTACGACGTCGGGGGCTATTCTTATCGTCGTCCTCGTGCTGCATCGACCCGCCGATGCGTTTTTGACGTTCGCACTGCTGTGCGCGCTGATCGCCTTCTGGATGCATCGTCGGCGGGTTTAAACGGCACCCGAATCAACCTGGGCGGGAATCAGGGCAAATCGAGAGCGCGCGGCTTGAAGAGGGGTTCCGCGTCGGGAGTATCGGACTCCGGGAGCGGCGCGCAGCGATGCGTTGCGGGGAAACTTGCCGCGTAGGAACGCGTGACGTGCAGCCGATCCATGAAGATGTAACGCGTCCTGACACCGTTGATCGTGGAAGGCAGTTGTGCGGGAACGCGGGTGCGGTCCACGTAGATGACGAGCGCCCCTTCACGAGGATTGTCGAGGCTCTGGCCGACGCCAACGGCAAAGAAAGCCGGATTCTGCTGCATCAGCCTGTGGGCAACCTGCTGCTTGGCGGCGAGCGCCGGCGCGATTGCCAAAGCTGGGAGCGGCGGCAGCCCGGCTGCGGTCGCGGTGGAAGGAGCCGATCCGAGCGAGACGGAGCGAGCGGTGGCGGGAACGACGATGGTGCGGACGCCGTCGACCGTGGAGGGCACGACCGGCGTGAGACTCTCATCGACGTAGACGATCAGCGCCGCGATTCCGGGCTCGTCGCTGCTTTTTCCGGATGCAATACCAAGGATACCGGTGGATGGGTTCACGAGGGAGCGTCCGGCGTTAATGGCGGACTGCTGGCGCGCAATCTCTGAGTCGGGCAAGGTCCGGGTCTGTGCCGCGGAAGTAGTGCTGTCGCCATAGCTGAGGCAACTGACTTCGTGGTCGGCGGCGCCGACGAAGGAGAAACCGGGGTCCCCCGGTGTTTGCGTGCCGAGCGCGCCGAGAACATCGGGCGCGGGATTGGCGATTGCGTGGCTTACGCCCGATGCGTCTACGCCGCCCGCGAAGAACAGCCCGACGGGCTCCGCATTGGCGGTGTCGACCACCAGCGCGCCGGAATCGCCGGCGTCCCCGAACCGATCGCCACTGACGGCAATCTGGTTGGTGAAGGTCTTGGTCAGGTACGGACGAGTCTCGGCGCAGTCGCGGTAGTAGTCCACCGAGACGTCGAGATCGAGCGCGGTGACGCGGCCGCAGGTGAGCCCGGTGGTGCGGCCGCTCTTGGCGACACGCAACTGGAGGGTTGCGTTTTCACCCTTGCCGTCGGTGGACGAAATGCCGGGAGGGGCCGCCCCCAGCGAGCCGTCGGGTTGGCGGCTTCCGAGTTCGAGGATGCTGCCTGCGGGATCGACGGTATGCGACGCTACCTGAGCGATAGCCGCATCCACGTTGGTCTGCGGCGAACGAAGCGGCAGCCACGCGGTGAGCGCGGCGACTGGTACGGTTCCGGGGCCGTCGCCGTTGGGAGTGCAGTTGTTGTCGATAAGACCGGGCTGGACGACAGAGTCGCCGACCTGGGCGTGATCGCTGCGCGCAAGAACGTGGTTATTGCTCAACAGGTATTGCCGACCGGTGGAATCCTGAACCAGGGCTCCGAGCGTTCCGCTGCAGCAATCGACGATGGTGTTGCCTCTCTCGTCGTAGTCATTGTTATTGCCGCCGGAGCTGCCGAGCAGCATGGGCGCAGGCAGAGCATCCTGGTGGTTGGCCGGATTGCTGACTACCCCGGGAGCGTTCAGAAGCACCGCCGTCTCGACCCTGGCTGACGAACCGGCAAGTGTGGCAACCACGTAGGTGACGCCCGTCGCCGGGACCGCGGCAGGCGCGGTGTAGGTGACGGAGCAGGAGGTGAATGCCTGGCGCGGACGCTGGCAGGTGATTGCGCTGAGGGTGCCTTCGCCGCCGCTGTCGCCGGACGGAGTGTTCGAGAGCGCGAAGCGGATGTTGCCGGTTCCACCGGATTCGGCCAGATAGCCAGTGACGGTGGTGGAACCGCCGGCTCCGATGGCGGCATTCTCGGGCGTGAGCGGTTGCAGGAATCCGGGCGCCACTGTGAGCAGAGATGTGGCGCGGATCGCCGGATCGGACTTCAGCGACGCGGTGACCAGCACCCTTGCCCGGTCGGAAGTGAGGTAGCCGGGGGGTGTGTATTGGCCTTCAGCGTTGATTTTGCCGGAGCCTGCGGCTGGATCGCCGCCGCTCACCGACCAGGAAACCTGTGCCGGGCTGCCGTTTGAAAGCGTTGCGTAGAACTGGTGGACGGGGCTGGAGTGCACATTGACGGCATTGCAACCCGTGCAGTTCGTATCGATTAGCGCCGATCCCGGAGAAACGGAAAAGGCTGAATTGGCCGAGGTTGCGGTGACGGATCCGGCGCCGCAGCCAGCCAGCACGGCCACGCCCGAGAAGAGGAACAGGGAGAGAAGCCGGAGAAGCGGGACCCGTCGGGTTGCGCCTCTATTGGCTGGAAGTGCCACACCTGTCGTGATTTGAATGGCTCGCTGCAATTCCTGGACACTCTGGCTACCGGCGATGACGGCTTGCTTGACCTTTTACCTAAGGTTAGCTCATTCAGGTTAAACCCGAATGACCAGAAACGAGTGGCACTCTTGCCAAGGTACTCAGTGAGCGTGCCTGAGACAGTCGATCGATGGTGCTTACATCAGCTTGTCCCACTTGTTTGGCAAGATCGATACACCCAACTCAGTTTTTTCCACCACACGAAAGTGGCACGCCGCAGAATTGACGGTGCGTACCGCGATAGGTAACCTCGAGATCAGGTACTAATGTGAGTGTTGATTAGTTACCTTCTATATGCACAACGATCGTTCTTCAGATCCGATTCGTGCCTTGAATTCTCCCCACTTTGAGGCCTGCCACCGCTTCCAACGGGAGCCGAAGGAGAGTTGCGCGATGAATGATGAGAGCGGGCAAGCCGCGATGGTGGTGGTGATCTTCCTGGGGCTTTTCATTCTCGGTTTTCTGGCGATTGGAATCGATGTCGGGTACCTGTTTCATGAGAAGCGAATGGCGCAGGCTGCGGCCGACGCTGCCGCCGTTGCCGCAGCCGAGGAAGCCAGTTCGGGAAACACTTCAAACGAGCAGACCGTCGCCAACGCATTGGCAAAGATGAACGGGTTTGATCCGGGCGCGACGGTGAATCCTGCGACCGTGACGCTGAGGACGCCGAGCGTCGGAAATTATGCAGGCTCGTCCTCCTATATCGAGGCGGATGTGTCGAAGCCGGTTCCGACGTTCTTTCTTGCAGCTTTCGATCGCAACGCGACCAACCTGACGGTGGCAGCCCGGGCGGTGGCCGGAGGAGGCCTGACCAGCCCGACCTGTGTCTGTGTGGAAGCGCCGACCGGACAAGGATTGAGCATGAGCAACAACGGGCAGTTAAACGCCACTCAGTGCGGCGTGACCGTTGACTCGAGCAGCAGCAACGCAGTCGGGATTGTGGGCAGCGCGACCTTGAATGCGCTTTCGTTGGGAACCGTCTCGTCTACATGGGACAACAACAGCAACATCAACAACAATGGTTTGATCACCCAGTCGACCAAGGTGATCCAGGGCATCGCGACGCAATGCAAGCCGACGCTGACGGTGCCAACCCTTCCCAGCGGGCTGCCCTGTTACAGCAATCCGATCCAGGGCTGGACGGCCGCGAACAACTACACCGGGATCTACACGCTGCCGATGTCGGGTGAGACGACTTCAGGTGGCGTGGTCTGCTTTACGAGCCTCAATACGAGCAATGCCGCATCCGTGACGTTCCTGCCCGGCTACACCTATTACGTTCAAGGGGATTTCACGACCGGCGGCGGAGCGCCCATTACGGGGTCGGGCGTGGTGTTTTATGTGGGTGGAAATGTGAACATCGCCAATGGCGTAACCGCAAAGCTTGCGGCGCCGACGGTCAACAGCGTTCCGCAGACCCTGTTTTATGCGATGGGCAGCACCGTGACCATTCAGGGCGGGTCGACCTCCAATTTCTCCGGAATGGTCTACGCACCGAATGCCGCAGTCACGCTGAACAACGGAACGGGAACCTCGCTGACGATGGACCTGGTAGTAAACACACTGTCGATCTCAGGCGGGGCGGTGCTGAACAGCTATGCGACACCAAGCCTGGGAACTTTGAATCTTTCCGTAGCAAAGCTGACGGAATAGGAGACCGGATATGGGCCACTTAACTCGAAAACGCGGGACACTGATCGCACGGCTCCTTAAGCATCTCCGGAGCGATGCCGGAAATGCGGTACTCGAACTGGCATTAACATTCGGCATCTTCGGAACGCCGCTGCTGTTGGGAAGCACGGAGATCGCGATGCTGGTTTACGACTCCATTGAAATTTCGAACTGCGCGCACGCCGGCGCCATGTATGGAATGATGAGTTCCACTTTCGCCGCCGACAGCGCGGGAATCCAGAGCGCCGCGCAGGCCGAGGCGGCCGATTTCGGCTCGAACGTGACGGTGACGCCGACAACCTACTACGCATGCTCGAATGCCGTGGATGGCTCGCAGTACTCGACCCAGACCGCCGCTGCCACTGCCTGCCCGGCGAACGCGAGCAATCACTACCTGCAATTTGTGAATGTGGTTGCGAGCATGAACATCACGCCTCCGGTGCAACTTCCAGGTCTGTCGAAGACTTGGACGGTGAAGGGGTCTTCGACCATGGAAGTGCAGGAATGAAAAGCCCTGGATGCCTTCGCTCGATTTGGCGCTCACTGGCGGGCGGGAGGAGCATCCTCAGGCGAGGCGCGCGAGCGACGGATCAACGCCGGGGTGGTGAGGCGGGCCAGGCGATTATCGAGGTCGCCATTGCGCTGCCGGTGATCGTGACGTTTATGTTTGCGATGATCGAGCTCTGCCTGGTGTTTTACAGCGACTGCATGATTTCAGAATCGGCGCGCGAGGGCACACGCTATGCGATTGTGCGCGGAGCCACATGCCAGACGAGCACTGGCGCATCGTGCACGGCATCGGCTTCGGCGATCAACAGCGCTGTGTCAAGTCTGGGCTGGCCGAATCTCGGCAATGGCACGCTGACGGCCAACACCACTTATCCGGATGGAAACGAGAATCCTGGCAGCCGGGTGCAGGTTGTGGTGAGCTACGTGTTCCCGTACAACATTCCCTTCATGCCGAAGGGTTCGATCCACATGTCGAGCACTTCGGTGATGTACATCATCCAGTAGTGCGACATCTCCAACACGGCATTGCCGAACAAACAACTCATTTCCCGTTCGGAGTGCTGAGGCCGATCGGTCGTTTCGTGAATTCAAAGGTGCAGGGACGGCCTACAATGCCAAGCCCTTCGTTTCTTGTTCCTGTCCCTTTGGTTTCTCCAAACTGCGCCTTGACATCGTAGGAATATTCCTCGCCTTTGTGGGCCAAGACTCCGCGGGCATATTGACGGCTGGCGACAACTCCATTTGCGGTAAGTTTGGTGCTGCCATTCTCCGCAATGTTGCCCTCGAGCAGCAGGTAGCCCGGTTCTCCTGCGGTGCCGCGCTCGGCGCGGAAATTGCTATTCCGGATTACGCTCGGGATCTCCCAGGTGTAACCCTGCGTGTTCCCTTTTGGCGGGCAAGTGAGTTTGGTAAGCCAGCTCCCATCGAAGCGCTCACCCGCGATCAAGGCTCCAGGGAAAAGAATCAGTGCGGCAATCGCGAAAGGTCGAAATCCATCTTGCATCTTCAAATTCTCCTTTTGGGGCGATCACTCTAACACAGGACTCAGCCGACGGGATGTGACAAGGCGAGCAGCGCGATTTGCTCCCAAAAGCTGTCCATCCCGGCCAACTGTTGTATCGTCAAAGCGGAAGATTGGAGTCGAGGAGCCATGGCGGAACTGATTGCCGTGCAGGGCGACATCACCACGATGAGAGTGGATGCGATTGTGAATGCGGCCAACACATCGCTGCTGGGCGGGGGTGGGGTCGATGGAGCGATTCACCGGGCCGCTGGTCCTGAGTTGCTGGCGGAGTGCCACAAGCTGGGCGGATGCGAAACGGGAAACGCGGAGGCGACGCCGGGATTCAAGCTGCCGGCAAAATGGGTGTTTCACGCGGTGGGACCGGTCTGGCAGGGCGGCGGACACTTTGAAGACGATCTGCTGGCGGGCTGCTACTCGCGCTGCCTGGAACTTGCAAAGAAGCACGGCGTTCGGTCGATCGCGTTTCCGGCGATCAGCACAGGGGTGTACCACTTTCCGCCCAAGCGGGCGGCGCATATTGCGATCGATACTGTGAGAGAGCAGGTTGCGGCAAGTGGCGTCGAGGTGGTCAAGTTTGTTTGTTTCGATGCCGAGACGCTGGGCATCTACGAGAAGTTCCTGGCAGAGCCACCGCGCGCTTCGGTGGCTTGAGTGCCGCCGGCCGGCAGCATTCTTTTGAGGGGAGCGGAGATGGAATACGTGAATCTGGGCAGGACGGGAATGAAGGTTTCGCGGATCTGCCTGGGCTGCATGACATATGGCAAGCCGCCGGCGCCGGGCGAGCTGAAAGGCGGGCGGCACCTGTGGGCGCTGAATGAAGAAGAGAGCCAGCCGTTTTTGCGGCAGGCACTCGAACTGGGCATCAACTTTTTCGATACAGCCAACGTGTACTCGAGCGGCGACAGCGAGCGGGTTGTCGGCAAGTTTCTGAAGGCGAACGCGCGGCGCGAGGCGGTGGCGATTGCGACCAAGCTGCACGGCGAGATGCGGGATGAGCCGAATGGCAAAGGGCTTTCGCGGAAAGCGATTCTGTTTGAGCTGGACCAGAGCCTGAGCCGGTTGCAGACCGATTACGTGGACCTTTACCAGATTCATCGCTGGGATTACGAGACGCCGATCGAGGAGACGCTGGAGGCCTTGCACGACGTGGTGAAGGCGGGAAAGGTGCGCTACATCGGAGCATCATCGATGTACGCGTGGCAGTTTGCGAAGGCGTTGTACCTCGCCGATCTGAACGGATGGACGCGCTTCGTCTCGATGCAGAACCACTACAACCTGCTTTATCGCGAGGAGGAGCGCGAGATGCTGGGGCTGTGCAGGGAAGAGGGGATCGGCGTGATTCCGTGGAGCCCGCTGGCGCGCGGCCGCCTGACCCGCGCATGGCAGTCGGAGACGACGAAGCGCTCTGAGACAGATCGCTTTGGCAATACGATGTATTCGCGCACCGAGGAAGATGACGAAAGGGTCGTCGACCGGCTGGGCGAGATCGCGGAAAAGCGCGGAGTGCCGCGCGCGCAGGTGTCGCTGGCGTGGTTGCTGAATAATCCGGTGGTGACGGCGCCGATTGTCGGAGCTACGAAGGCCAATCATCTTGAGGATGCAGTGGCGGCGCTTTCGCTGAAGCTTACGGCGGAAGAGATTCGCGCTCTGGAGGAGCCATATTCGCCGCACCCGGTGCTTGGCTTCAGCTAGACTTATCCGCACCCGCTTTTCCTGTCAGACAAACAGAGACGAAAGGAAATAGCCAGGCGGAGGGACGCGCAAATTGTCACTTGCAAAACCTGCTCCCACTTTTTCAGTGAAAGAGGACCTGACCACACCGGTCGAGTATCGGAACGGGATATGGCTCCTGGGCTTTACATGGCTGGTGATCGTCGCGGCCGGCATCATGGCGGCCATTCTGCTGGGGATGGCGGTGTCCTGTTTTTTCCCGTTGCATGGTTTCACGCTGGGTCGAGCTGTGAATTTTTTCTGGTGGTCGCTGAGCGCCGTCAGCTTCGCATATATGTCGAAGGCGCTGGCGGACTATGCGCAGAGGCTCGGTTTTTCCCGAGTGCGGCTGGACATGCAGGGAGTGGAATTTCGATTCGGAACGAAAAAGAATCCGCAGCCAATCCGGCTGGAATGGGATCAGATCAGCGCCGTTCAGCACAAGCGGGTTGGGAACGAACACCAATTCATCGTGATCGGAAAAGATGGCCGCTGGGCGAAATTCTCAGCGAGCACATTTTTCGGCGCAAAGAAAATAGCTGAGCGGATTGCGGCACAAGCGAACCAGTCCGTTCAGGAGTGCTGAACCTTCACTCATGCAACGGTGAGGACCAGCTTTCCGAAGTGCGTAGCCATCTCCATCTCCTTGAGCACCTGCTTCGCTTCCGTCCACGGGTGCGCTTCGAAAACAGGTCTGAGCCTTGCCGCTGAAATCGCGTTGTTCATTTCTTCGAAATGCTGTCGCGAGCCGACGTAGATCCCCTGGATGTGGGCCTGTTTGTGGAGGATCATGGGGATCGGAATCGGTTCAGCGGGGCCGGAGAGCACGCCGATCTGCGCGATCACGCCGCCCATCTTCACGGCGCGCAGGGAGCGCGGCAGAGTGCCCACGCCGCCGACCTCGACCACCAGGTCCGCGCCTTCTCCGTTGGTTTGTTCAGCGACCCAGCGATCCCACTCCGGTGTCGCTCCGTATTCGAGGCCTTTGTCGAGGCCCAGAGCGCAGGCGCGCTGCAGCTTGGCTTCGCTGGACGAGATGCCGATGACGCGCAATCCCCTCAGCTTCGCGAATTGCATGGCGAAGATTGAGACTCCGCCGGTGCCCTGAATCAGGACCGTTGCATTCGGCTGCAATTGGCCGGCGGCGAGCGCGTTCCACGCCGTCACGGCAGCGCAAGGCAGCGTGGCGGCTTCTTCGAAGCTGAGGTGCGAGGGAAAGCGGACGAGGCCGGATTCTTTCAGCACGATGTGGTCGGCGAGCATGCCGTCGACGTCGCCGCCAAGCGCGCCTTTTACCTTCGCGGGAGTCGGCGGCCCGTCGAGCCAGTTCTGAAAGAAAGTACCGCACACGCGGTCGCCCGGTTTCCATGTGGAGACGTCTTCGCCAGCGGCGGCGACTTCGCCGGATCCGTCGGAACACGGGATCCGCGGCAGGTGCAGTTTGGGATTGTAGAGCCCCTTGACCATCATCAGATCGCGGAAGTTCAGCGAGACGGCGTGAATTTTAACGAGCACTTCGCCCCGATCGGGTTGCGGGGTGGGCCGCTCAACAAGCTCAAGAGAATCAATGCCGAAGGAGGGAATTTGCCAGACGCGCATGGGGGAATCTCCGAAACAATAGTTTTGATGTGGGCAGAGAGCGGGACGCCGGATTTGCCAACACTCGTAGAATGAAGATATGGCGCGCGGTTGGGAAAGTAAATCGGTGGAAGAGCAGATGGCGAACGCCGCCGAGCGCAAGCCAACCGGTGCCCATGAGGCCACAATGAGCGAAGAAGAACGGCGGCGCGCCGCCGAAAAGCGTGCTGCAAGTGAACGACGCAAACAGTCTCTGAACCTGCAACGGGAAAACATATTGTCGCAGCGGACATCGAATCCGCAGCGTCGTGCCGCGCTGGAAATGGCACTGACGGAGATCGAGTCGCAGATCGCCGCGCTGGAGTAGCGCGAGATCTGGAATAGCGCGAGATCTGGAGTAGCGCGAGATCATTCTCGATTGCACGACTTCATCAGCTTGGTGAAAAACCCTTTCCGGCGACGTGCTTTGAAAGGGCACGGATTTATCCGTGCCATAAAGTCAGCAAAATGAATTGGGCTTTAGCCCCTGAGGGCCGCTCTTTCGAACGAGCGAAGTTCTAAGCTGATTCTTTTACCAAACTGTTCACCTCGTGCTTTCTCAGCCAGGCCGCACAACTAAGCGGCTTACCACCCCAACGACAAAAAACCCGTCGTCGGGGACCCCGGCTTGGATGGGGGCGCCCCAGGCGGTTGGGCATGCAGAACCGTTGTCCGGTTCCGATTACGCCTCTTTTGCCTAACGAGGCGAAGGACGCCGACGACCAGTCAGGGCATTGGATTTGCGCTACTTAGGATCTATCCATGGAACCAAAACCGACTGCACGCGATCGAGGCGCGGAGGGCATCTAACTCCCTGTAGGAGGAAACGATGAAACCTGATCGCCCCCTCATCGCATCGATCCTTTTCCTGGTTGCGGGTATTTGCATGACCCTCTGGTATTGCCAGGGCAACGCCGGGGTCAGCGCCGGCTTTCCCGTCTCGAGCTCAACCATTCACTTCTCGGTGAATACCAGCGGCCCGGCTGCCCTCGGCGGCATTTTGCTGACGGTCATTGGGCTCGTGCTGCTGGCGTGGTCGGCGCTCGTTGCCATCTTCGGGCAGTTGTCGCAGATTTCGGGATCGGACAGGGGCCCCGAACGGCTCCGGCTCTTCGGAGAGCCTGAGACAGGGAAGTAGACGAGAATTCAGCAGAACGCTTTCCGCACCCTCTAAAGCCGGGCCCTTCAATGGATCGAGTTTCCGCAACTTGTGAAGCCGTGCCCTCGCGGTAAAGCAGATCCTTCACTACGCCGACCCCATGGACACGGCGTGTCCGCAGGGCCCCGAAGCGCAACGTTCAGGATGACACCGGCTAGTTGAGGATTGTGGTTTACTCGTTGCGGTGAAACAGGATTGAGTTGGCCTGCTGCACCGGGGTAAGAACCACACGCGCGATGTTGACATGCGCGGGACGGCTGGCGGTCCATACGATAACGTCGGCGATGTCTTCGGGTGTGAGCGGCTTCACGCCCTTGTATACCTTGGAAGCGCGCTCGGTATCACCACGAAAGCGCACCAGGCTGAAGTCGGTCTGCACCATGCCGGGATCGACGCTGGTGACGCGAATCGGTGTGCCCAGGACATCCTGGCGAAGGCCATCGTTGATCAGGCGCTCGGCGCCCTTTGTGCCGCAATAGACAGCGCCATTCGGGTAAGCGAGTTCGCCGGCAGTCGAGCCGAGACTGATGACATGGCCGCGTCCGCGGACCACCATGCCTGGCACAACTGAACGCGTGACGTAGAGCAGGCCCTTCACGTTGGTGTCGATCATCTCATCCCAGTCTTCGATCTTGCCCATGTAGAGCTTTTCGAGACCCCGGCTCAGGCCTGCGTTGTTGACTAGGATGTCGATCTCGGCCCACTCCTGCGGCAGGCCGTCGATGGCGTTCTGCACGGCACGGTGGTCGCGCACGTCGAGATCGATGGAGTGTACGGCCGGAGCGCCGCGCTCCTTGGCGCGCGATGCGATCTCCGCGAGACGGCCGGCGCGGCGAGCGGCCAGCAGGAGGCGGGATCCTTCGGCGGCAAAGGCGAGAGCGGTGGCGGCGCCAATGCCGGAACTGGCTCCGGTGATGAAGACGATCTTTCCCTTAAGGCTCATGCAGGTATCTTAGCGAATTGGGCGTTCGCAGAACGTGACGGCAACTACGCCAGACGATTTTCAACTACGCCAGACGATTTTCGAGACAGGGCTACGAATTCAGAATGCCGCGGCGCTGCGCCATGCGGTACTGGCCCACGGCCCAATCCTCATCGCCCAGGCCGGCGCGCTTTGCCTGATCGAAGATTTCGGCCAGGTTTTCTGCCAGGCTGAGGCGCGTGTTGCGAGCGGCCGCTGCTTCGCGCAGCAGGCGGGTATCCTTGGCCCCGAGATCGATGCTGGCGCCGGCGTGCTCCGGGGGATTGAGCATGACGTTGGCGTACGCGGAGTAAAACGGCGACTGGAAGAGTGCGTTGTTCACCGCTTCGAGGAATAGGGCAGGATCGATTCCCTGCGACTCCGCGAAGACAAAGGACTCGCTGAGCGACTGAAGCATGGCGCTGATGAGAAAGTTGCCGCCCAGCTTGACGGCGTGGGCCTGGCGGGGCTCGCGGCCAACCACGGAGACGCCGCGTGAGATCGGCGTGAACATCTCACGCGCTTTGAAGACAGCCTCGTCGGTTCCCGCAGCCACGATCCACAACCTGCCGCCTTCCGCGACATTGGGCCGGCCAAAGACGGGCGCCGCAACGAAGAGCTGACCGCGGTGCGCGTGGTCGGCGGTGAGGCGCTCAGAGAATGCGACGCTGATGGTGCTGAAGGCGATGTGGAGTGCATCTGCGGGCAGGGTGGTGAAGACGCCATCGGCGCCGTAGAGAACGTCTTCATGCGCGGCATCGTCGAAGAGCATGGTCATCACGATGTCTGCCTTGCGGGCGGCTTCAGCCGGCGTGGAGGCGATGAAGGCGCTGGTGGATGCGAGCGCCTCGGCACGGGAGCGGGTGCGGTTCCACAGGGTGAGCTGATGGCCGGCGGCAAGCAGGCGACGAGCCATGGGCATGCCCATGTGGCCGAGGCCGAGAAATGCAATCTTCATGGAGCGGTCCTTTCTCTCGACTTCGAGCCCGTTGGAGTTCGAGCGAGGACTTGCGGGTGGTGCGTACCGCTAAACTGAATCTTCGATGCTGCGAACCGCCAAGGCGACGCGTTACGTAGTCCCGCTGCGCGAGGGCGGCTCTCTGCCTGCGATTGTAGAAGCTGACGACCTGGGACTGTATGTCGTCAAATTCCGCGGTGCTGGTCAGGGGATTCTGGCGCTGATCGCGGAGTTGCTTGCCGGTGAGATTGGGCGGGCGCTGGGACTGCGCGTGCCGGAGATCGTATTCATGGAAATCGACGCGGCGCTGGGGCGCAACGAGCCGGATTACGAGATCCGGCGACTGGTCAAAGCCAGCACCGGCGTGAACCTGGCGCTCGACTACCTGCCGGGGTCCACGATGTTCGATCGTGCGGCACGCGATGTGGCTCCGGCCGATGAGGCTTCGATGCTGGTATGGTTTGACGCGTTCACGCAGAATATCGATCGCACGCCGCGCAACGCGAACCTGCTGGTATGGCACCGCAAGCTGTACCCGATCGATCATGGAGCGGCGCTCTACTTTCACCACGACTGGCCCACGATGAAGAACAAGATTGCATCGCCGTTCGCCGAGATCAAGCACCATATTTTGCTGCCGTGGGCGAGGGAGATTGGGACAGCTGCGAGAACGGCGCACGAGCGGCTGACAGAAGCGGTCGTGAACGATATTGTGAACCTGGTTCCGGACCAATGGCTCGAGGCAATTCCCGGCGGCGTGAATGCCGCCGAGAGACGCGCGGGATACGTGGAGTTCTTTACGCGGCGGCTGGCGTCTTCCGCCGCATTTGAAGAGGAGGCGACTAGTGCATACAACCGCCTCGTTTGACTACGCGATTTTGCGCGTGGTGCCGCGCGTGGAGCGGCAGGAGTTCATCAACGCCGGCGTGGTTGCCTTCTGCCTGGAAAAGCGCTTCCTGGGCGCGCGCATTCATCTGAATGAGGGCCGGCTGCGGTCGCTGTGGCCGGATGCCGATGTTGAAATGGCGCGGGAGCACCTGGAAGCGGTGCGGCGGATTTGTGATGGCGATCCGGCGGCGGAGCCGATCGCGCACCTTTCGCAGCGCGAGCGATTTCACTGGATCATCTCGCCGCGCAGCACCATCATCCAGCCCTCGCCCGTGCACACGGGGGTGTGCGAAAAGACAGATGGGCTTTTGGAAGGGCTGGCGAAGCAGTTTCTGGATGTCTAGGGTGGGAGGAACTCAGCGCGCGGTTTGGCCTGCATCCGCGTTTTTGATTTTCTCAGCATCGTCCGCGTTTGCCGCGAGACTGCCTGGTACTAATTCATGAACGCAAAATGCCCTGGCAGGGTAGAGGTCGGACGTCGTAGGGGTTTCCTTCAACTCCACCAAAGCGTGGTGCAGTGAGCTCAGGATTGAGGTCGGGCTTCCGGCCCGTATCGCCCCGTGATTTGCGTACTATCGGTAAAGTTGGCCTGTTGGCAGGCGAGGGCCGAGCAACGTGGTCTGCCCTTATCAGAGATGGCCCGTAGATCGCATGGCCCAATTGGGGGCATCCTGAAAGAACTGCGATCAGCAAACACCTTCTCATCTGAATCCCACGAGATCGATGGACATTCTCGCGTCAACGGTGGTGTGTGGGTCTATCGCGAAGACCGCGACTTACTATTGCTGCGGCGCGACCAGTTGATGGGCGATGGCGAAGAGGGCCAGTTCGAGGCGCGTGGAGACGCCGGTTTTGTCGAAGATGTTCGACAGGTGGCGCTTCACGGTTTCCTCGCTCAGGGTGAACTGCTTGGCGATGTCGCGATTGCTGCAGCCTTCGACAATGCAGCCGACCACATCGAGTTCGCGCGGAGTCAGCCCGTAGGTCTTGCGCTGCGGCGGCTGGGCCTGGCGCATCAGTTCGTGCAGGGCCGAGACGAGGTTCACCACGCGCTTGCCGCCGATCCAGTAATCGCCGGCGTGCACGGTGCGGATGGCGGTGTGCAGCGCGCCCGCCAGTGCATCCTTCATCACGATGCCGCGGGCGCCGATGTGGAGCGCCTCGATGATCTGCTGGGTAGTGATGGTGGAGGTGAGCAGCATGATCTTGACGGTCGGCGAGCCGTTCATGATGGCGCGCATGGCTTCAAGGCCGGGCAGGCGCGGCATCTGCACGTCGAGCAGGAGAATGTCGGGAGTCGTCTCCAGAGTCTGGGTAATGGCTTCGTCGCCATCGTCAGCTTCTCCCACGACTTCAAAACCGTCGCGCTCGGTAAGCATGTTCCGCACGCCGATGCGGACTACTGGGTGATCGTCGGCAAGTACGATGCGAATTGGTTGATCCACGTGAGCCCCTAGCCTCCACGACTTCCGTTAGGCCCGAGCGGCGGGTAAGCCGATCGAATCGAGAACAATAAGGGAATCCCTGATACACACAAAAGGCATACAAACCCCTAGGCAGGAAATTCCTTTTCTAGCATACGCTCCAGCCTTTCGGTAGCTGAATACAACTCTTGTAGTGCATGCGCACAGTTATCCAGTTGGTCACTCTCGGATTCCAGGATGGCACCGAGCCGGGCTGCCTGCATGGCACCGGCCATGCCGCAACCGCCCTTGATGGCATGGCCGATACGGCGGATTTCCTCCTGATTGCCGGCGGCGATGGCATTTTGGAGGGCCGCGAGCCGCTTGTGCAGGTCCGTTACCACGGCCGAATAGATTTCACGCACTGTTGACTCAGTCATCAACTGCCGGAACTGGGCCAGGGTCTCAGGGTTGATCACCACTTCCTGGGCTGCATCCGTTGCCGCCTGGTCGATCTTGGGCTTGTGCTGGCCGAGCAGCTTGTGCAGATCCTCCGGGCCAAACGGCTTCAGGAGAAAGCCATCTGCCGCTGCGATCAGGTTTTCGTCAGGGGTGGTGCCGCTGATCAGGATGATTTCGTCCTGGCCCAACTCGCGAAGCTTCGCAATCAGTTCGGTCCCGCTGAGGCCCGGCAGTTGCGTATCTAGCAACACCACTGCGGGTTTGACGGCGCCACTTTTGAGGACCTGCAAAGCTTCGTTGCCGTCCTCGGAGGTGTGGACCATGTGGCCGTGGAGGGTCAGTACGGTGGCGATCACCTCGCGGCTGACGAGGTCGTCGTCGATCAGCAGAACGGTTGGAAGTTCTTGCTTTTCGCCTATGCCGAGCATGTTCTAACGCCTTCCTTGAGCCCGTATCGCTTCAGCATCAATCCTCCGCCACCGAGATTTCGTGCAGCCAGCCCGGCGCTTTCAGCAGTTCGCGGGGCCGGGAGCCGTCGGCGGGGCCAACGAGGCCGTCGCGTTCCATCAGGTCGATGAGGTGCGCGGCGCGGCCATAGCCGATTCGCAGGCGACGCTGCAACAGAGAAGTGGAGGCCTTGCCGAATTCGAAGACCAGACGTACTGCGTCGTCGAACATCGGGTCGTTGTCGTCCGCGTTGTCTGTCGAGCCGCCTTCAAGGCTCTGCTTTTCGTCACGGGGCGATTCGAGGAAGCCTTCGACGTATTCGGCCTGGCCCTGGTCTTTCCAGAAAGCGACGACGGCCGCAGTTTCCTTCTCGCTGACATAGGGCGCGTGCAGGCGCATCAGGCGGCTGGTCCCGGGGGGCAGGAAGAGCATGTCGCCGCGGCCGAGCAGCGCTTCCGCGCCGTTGGTATCGAGGATGGTGCGCGAATCGACCTTGGTGGCCAGGCGGAAGCTGATGCGCGTGGGGACATTGGCCTTGATGAGGCCGGTGATGACGTCGACCGACTGGGCCGCTGCGTGGCGAGAACGAGGTGAATGCCGACGGCGCGGGCCATCTGCGCGAGGCGCGTGATGGATTCTTCGACGTTGGCGCGGTCGAGCATCATCAGGTCGGCGAGTTCGTCGATGATGATGACGATGTAGGGCAGCGGCTGCTCTTCACTGCCGTCATCGAAGAGCGAGGGCATGGAGCCCTCGAAGAGCTTGTTGTACTGGTCGATGTTGCGGACGCTGCGCGAGGCCAGCAGCTTGAGGCGCCGTTCCATTTCGCGGACCGCGTTGCGCAGGGCGTTGGCGGCCAGCTTTGGCTCCGTGATGATGGGCGTAAAGAGATGCGGAATGCCCTCGTACATGCCGAGTTCCACGCGCTTGGGATCGACGAGGATGAGCCTGCACCTGCGCGGGCGTGGTGCGATAGAGCAGGCTCATGATCATGGCGTTGATGGCCACCGATTTGCCGGAGCCGGTGGAGCCGGCGATGAGCACGTGCGGCATCGAGGCCAGATCGGCGGTGACGATGCGGCCGTTGATGTCCTTGCCCATGGCGAGCGTGAGGCGCGACTTGGCCTTGGCGAAGGTCTCGCGATTCGATCACGTCGCGCAGATGGATGGTTTCGCGCTCGTGGTTCGGGACCTGGATGCCGACGGTGCTCTTGCCGGCCATGCGCTCGATGAGGATGCTTTCGGCGCGCATGGCGAGGCAGAGATCGTCGGCGAGGCCGGTGACGCGGCTGATACTTGACGCCGGCTTCGGGCTTGAATTCGTAGGTGGTGACCATGGGGCCGGGGTTGATCTGCACGACCTGGCCGCGTCACGTCGAACTCGGCGCATTTTTCGACCAGTACGCGGGCTTCGTCGCGCAGCGCGTCTTCGCGGACGATCTGCGGGCCGCTCGCCGGCGTTGAGCAGCGTGCTGGCCGGCAGCTTGAATCCGCTGACGTTCTTGGGCGCGACGGTGACGGTGCGCTCGTCGGCGTCGGCGCGCTCGTGGATGGCGATGCTTCCGGGCGCGGAGGCGGGAGCAGGTGCGGGTGGGGCGGCGGGCGGCGGCGTGGAGCGGGTTTCAACCGTGCTGCGTGCGGGAACCGCCGGTGCGGTTGCCGCGGAAGCTGCCGGCGGTGCGGGAGCAGGTACCGGGGGCGCGGGCGTGGCGGCAGGAGCGGCTGCGCTCGCGGCGACTGGAACTGCAGACTCTGCAACGGTGCGCTCCCAGATGCTGGAGCGGCGGGGCGCGATTGGCTCAACACCCCAGCGGCCAGGACCTGTCGCCGGATCTTCCGCGGTCTTTACTACACGTTGGAAGGCTGGGATTTCGTCTACCGGGTCGGGCTCGGACACCGCGGCGCGCTTCTTCATTCCGAAGAATGCAGCCAGGCGGCTGGTGCGCGTTTCCGGAGCGGGAGTTTCAGGCAGCGGTGCCGCAGCGCCGGAAATCGCGCCGGAGAACAGGCGCTGCGGAGGGCCGGGCTGAGTTTGCTCGACCATGCGCTCTTCCAGTTCGCGCCTGCGCTCGGCGCGCTCATCGCGCCAGTTGCGATAGCGATCGTGCCATGCGACGAGGTTGAGCCAACGGTCCTCGATCTGGGTTTTGAGTGTCCAGAAGTTGATGTCGGAGGCGAAATATACGCCGATCAGCGAGAGCACTGCGGCCACCAGCCACGCGCCCTGGGTGTTGAGATAAACCACCAGCGCGCCAGACATCACGCGGCCCATGACGCCCTCGATGGGGACTACATGCATCCAGTGCCAATGCCAGGGCAGCAGGCCGAAGACCGCGGGCAAAAAGACCACGGCCAGGGCGGCGCCCATCCAGCGAAGAACGGGCGATCCGGCGGAGCGCGAGCGAATCCAGCTCCAACCCAGGCCGCCGACCCACGGTGGCAGCAGGAAGACGGTGATTCCAAAGAATTGCAGCAGGAGGTCGCTGAGGGATGCGCCGAAGAGTCCGATCCAGTTATGGATGGAGTGGGCCGGATCGGCGCCGGAGGCGGTATTGAAGGACGGATCCGACGGATGATAGGTGGCGAGCGCCAGCAAGAGCAGGACGGAAGCCAGCGTCAGCACCATGCCGAGGAAGACGTTCAGCGCCCGGCTGCGGGTGGGGGACTGGCTGATCGGGATCGGCTTCATTGAGGGAACGCCTCCGCCGCTCTGGGCCGCCGCACTCAGACGCGATCACCAGGGATCCATGCGATCAGCCGTCTCCGCGGACGAGAAATCCCAGAGCAGCCTATATTATCCCCGTTGCAATGTGGGGTTTTTGGGCAAAACAGAGGCGGGGGAATCAGGGTAGGGAACAGGGAGAAGCAGGGATTAGGGATTGAGGGATTAGGGATTAACGCTTCGCGCGCCCGAGCCGCCGCAAAGAGCCAAAAGCTAGAAGCTAGCAGCTTGAAGCTAGTAGCTAGAAGCTAGAAGCTACAAGCAACTACTCGAGCGTTCTCGTAAGGTCCAGCAGCCCCAGGTAAAAGGACGAGAAGATGATCTGCAATCCGAGCAGAAACAGGAAGATAGAGATTGCGGAGAGTTCGGTGACCGGGACGTTTACCTGGGCGAGCGGTTTTGCGATCGCTAGCAACTCATGAATCGTAAACAGGCCCAGAACCGCGCTGAACGCCAGGAGTGAAACTCCGGCAAGCAGTCCCCATTCCAGCTTGAAGTACTTCCGGATGGCGCGGCTTATCCCATCCTCTTGAGTAAACCCGAGAGAAGCGCCGTAAACCACGGCATACACGCCGAAGAGGGCGATCTGTATGCCCATGAAGAGCAGGGCATTGGCAAAGATGGCCGCCGACAGACCCAGCGGAACGTGGAACAGGCTGATATTTTTTTCCAGAAACAAGAGCGAAAATGCCAGGCCGACCGCGAACATGATGAGGCCCGGCAACAGAAATACGTGCCTGGGCGCCAGCATCAGCATGAAACGCAGATGCCGCCAGCCATCACGAAATGTGTGCAGATTGGGCACGCGATCCGGCAGACCGGCGCGGTATCGGATCGGCGTCTCGGAAACCGCCAGTCGTTTCTGAGCCGCCTTCACCACCATTTCCGAGGCAAACTCCATGCCGTTGCACTTCAGGTTCAAGTTGCGGATTGCAGCGGTGGAGAAACCGCGGAGACCGCAGTTGGCGTCGGAGATATGAGTCTTGTACAGCACATTCAGCACCGTGGTCAGGAAAGGCGTGCCGACCCAGCGGTGGAGGAATGGCATTGCACCAGGCTCGATTGAGCCGCGGAGACGGCTTCCCATCACCAGATCTGCGCCCTCATCGAGGGTGTGAACAAAATCAGGCAGGGCGCCAAAATCATAGGTCAGGTCGCCATCGCCCATGATGATATAGCGACCCCTGGCTTCGGCAAAGCCGCGCTTGAGGGCGCTGCCGTAACCTTTGACTTCGTGGCGGACAACGCGAGCACCGGCTGCCGTGGCTATCTCTGCTGAATGATCGGTGGAACCGTTGTCTACGACGATCACTTCGCCGCTGGCGTGCATGTCAGCCATGGCCCCACTGGCGGCTTTGACACAGGCCCCGATGGTGCGCTCTTCGTCAAGGCAGGGGATTACCACGCTGACAAGCGGATCGCTCACGAATCTGTCCTCGTTCCAAGTCCTACTAGGTTCATCCAATCGCCAAAGCTGGCCATGCGTAGAGTCTGGCGGACGGACAAATCGCAAAAAAGCTTGCGGGCAATGTAGGTTGGCCGAAAGTAAAAGCGCCGAAAAGCCTTGCGGCGGAAATGATCAACATCCTCGCTCTTTAACGTGTCGGTCTGGAGGATCGAGTTTCCGCCGAAATCGTAATCTGACCACTTCTCGCCGCGAATCCAGCCATGGGCCTTGGCCATTTCGCCCAATTCCGTCTTCGGATAGGGAACAGCACAATAGCACTGCATGTAGTCCAAACCCAGATCGAGCATGAAGCGAATGGTTTGCTCGGCAGTTTCTTTCGTTTCGCCGGGCAGGCCGAAGATGAAGTGCCCCATGGTTTGAATCTTTGCCTGTTTGGCAAGCTTTACGGCTCGCCGCGTATCGTCGAGGGTCTGATTCTTTTTGGCTGCATCGAGGATGGACTGGCATCCACTCTCGATACCGAGGCCGATCAAGTAACAGCCGGCGCGACGCATGAGCGCCAAGGTTTCCGCATCCACGGCGGTCACTCGCGTGGTCGCGGCCCAGCGGATATTCCAGTCTCTATCGATCAGCGCCTGGCAGAATCCGCGCACAAAGGTCTTGTCGAGTGAGAAGACCTCTTCCCAGAAGAGGAAGTCCTGAATTCCAAATTTTTCGCGGCAGTTTTGGACCTCTTCGAGTATCCGTTCCAGGGAGTGACGCCGCGGTTTTTTGCCGTAGTAGGTCTTCACGATGCAGTAGGTACAGGAATAAGGGCAGCCTCGAGACGTATTGATCAGCGTGAAGATCTTGTTGTTGTGAGGGAGCCGGTAACGATCGTTTTTGAGCAGCCCACGATCGGGCAACGGCAGTTGATCCAGGTCTTCTAGCAAGGGACGCGGCGGGTTCACGCGGAGATCGGTTCCATCCCGGTACATCAGGCCGCGTATCCCAGCGAGGTTGGGCTGCTTTTCGTGCAGGCTCTCCAACAACTCGGCAAACGTCAACTCCGGCTCGCCGACGAGGCAGAAATCGAGGAATGGATGGTTTTGAAACGCCTCCTTTTCGAGCATCGTGAAGTAGACGCCGAAGGCCAGTATCCGCGTCTCGGGAAACGCCTCCTTGATGCGTTTGGCGATTGCCATGTCGCTGTCGATGCTGGGAAAGCCGGTGTTGACGACGACCAGGTCGGGACCGACGGTGCGCAGGTCGCGCATCAGTTCATCCATAGTCACGTCTTCCACGTCACCATCGAGCAGGCGTACCGGTCCCCATTTTTCCGCGATGGTTCCCAGCAGGGCCAGGGTGATGGGTGGCCAGACGGTTGCCCATGAGGACGCCTTTTGCATGCAACGTCCCTCACGGATGAATTTCGTGTGGTCTTTGAGCGTGGGATTCAACAGGTAGACTTTCATGTCATCCGTTCAAATGATTGGAGATGCAATAGGGGGCCAATCGCAGGATTCGCTGCATAGAGCGGGTTTTCCCCAACAGTAGAGGAATCTATTCGCGGGAGACATGTCTGTGAGTCAGATCACATTCGGGATCAGGACCAGAGGAGGGAGCAGCCGGGCAGAACGCCACCAGGAGGCTCAGGGGACGGTGTCTGTAAGGGATTGGCGGTTTGGGCTCGTTGAGATGGGGACTCCGGGTAGATACAGGATTCTCTGATCCGGTCGGTGTTTGCGGGCACGAGCCTTGAAGCTGAAAGGATGACTTGTCTCATGTCACCCTTTCAACTCTCTTTGCCTGGCCCATACACTGCACCAATGGCAGCATGTGAAGTGAAAGCGCTCTAGCATTTTGCTGAAAAACCCGAGAAAACGAGGTTTTGTAACAAGGGCATGCGGGGACCCTCTGGGTGAGCCAGGCCACAAACACAACAAAATGAGTATTGGGTTTTACAGGCTGCGGAAAAACCAAATCGAAGCGGTTTTGTGTCAGGGCACGACTTCACAGCTTGCTGAAAAAACCGATGAAACCGCGGCTTTGTAACAAGGGCATGGCTTGAGCCAGGCAGTCTTGTAATAAGGGCATGGCTTGAGCCAGGCAGTCTTGTAACAAGGGCATGGCTTGAGCCAGGCAGTCTTGTAACAAGGGCATGGCTTGAGCCAGGCAGTCTTGTAACAAGGGCATGGCTTTAGCCAGGCCATAAGCGCCACAAAATGGGTACGGGCTTTAGCCCCTGGCGACGCTTCGTTCAAATTTCAGACTTTTTCAACAAGCTGTTCAGTGGTGCCGCAAAGGGCCGAAAAAGGCGATGGGTTTTAACCCCTGCATGACGCTTCGTTCAAATCTCCGACTGCAGCAAGCTGCTAGTGCGTGTGGCAGACCTCGCCGCGATAGCGAAGCACCAGCGTGTTCTGATGAAAATCCGCCATCCCCAGATAGTCCAGGTAGCCCGTTGCATGGGCGAACTTGCCCGTCCCCCCGGAGATGTAGGACCTGTAGTTTCCCCACGGCACGGCCACCACACCCGGATCGCCTGTTGGATAGGTGGGAGTCAGCACCGCCACTTTTAAGGTAATCGTGTCTCCCGCCGCAGTAACCCAATAGTGTTGGACGTTGTAGGTGCCGTTGCTGTTTTGTCCAAGGATTGTGGCAGCGACGGATCCGGCCAAATCGCCAGATACCGGACCCAGGTTGGTGATACCCGCGATTGCCCCAATGTTGGTCATTAGAACGCCACCCACGGGGTCGCAGGAGGAATTCGCATCCTCATCTTGAGCGAGGGCAACAGGAGTCAGATGAGCGAGGTTCAGAGAGACGAAGGCCAGGAGTGAAAGGACAACCCCTGTCCTGCAGATTGCTGTTAGTGCGCTTTTGATGGTCATGGTCATCTCCTTGAGTTAGGGTGAGTTTCAAAACAGTCGGTAAAAGTGGCAGGATGTCGGTTTCAGCATGCGATCCGGTTGGGCTCAAGTGCACTGCCACCCGCATACTGAGTTCTTTGGAGCATCGCCCGGCTCCGGCCCGAGCCGCTCCGTGCCCGCCTTCGGGAAAGCTGATCGGCGACGCCCCCGAAATCGAATTGCATCCAATGTTCCGCAATCCGGCCGTCGCGGATCTGGTAGATAATCATCATCTCGAACGCAATGTGATTGCCCGTTGGTGCGATCCCTGCGAATTCCCCACGGTGAATTCCTCGGAAAGAGCCTCTGAGGGCGACCAGGTCACCGTCGGCTATCACTTGGCGTGCGATCAGTTCATAGCAGGGAAACGCCGCCTCAACCTGCAGAATGTGATCGACAAGGCGGGGATCACTGACGAATAGATCCAACTGATTCTGGGTTTTTGGGTTTCCGCTTATCGCCCAGAGGTACTCAAGGACGAGCTGTTTGGTGTCGGTTGCAATTGAGTTCATGATGTCTCCTCCAATTCGAGCGTTCTATTCGAGGAGATCGTATCTCTACATCGGTTCAACCGCGCTCAAACAAGATGCAGATAAAATGAAACGGAAATCAAACGATGGAAGACGGCATCTATCGCTTCGGTGAATTCACGTTGTCGCCCAGCGAGAGGCAACTGGCGCGATGCGGAAAGAGTGTGCCTCTTCCTCCGAGAGCCTTCGACGCTTTGCATCTCTTCGTTCGCCGTCATGAGTGCCTGGTACCGCGAACGGAGGTTTTTTCGACGCTTTGGCCCGGCGTCCATGTGACCGAAGCGAGCCTGACCAATCTGATTGTGCTCCTGCGCAAAGCAGTGGGGACTGGTGCGATTCAGACTGTTTCCAAATTCGGATACCGATTCACGTTGCCGGTCACCGGTGAACCGGGAATCACGCAGGATGCGTACGCTTCATTTGTACGAGGCAAGGAACTCCTGGCGGAACGATCTCCCGATGCCGTCGTGCGCGCTCAGGATTTGTTCTGGTTCTGCCTTGCCAGGGATCCCCACTTTGCACCGGGATGGGCCTGGCTGGGTCGCACCCGTCGACTGCTGGAGAAGTTCGGAGGGCATTCAACTACTCCGGACTTGGCTGAGGCCGCATTCCAGAGAGCATTTGCAATTGATCCGGAATTGGCCTGTGCGCATCAGTTTTACACGCAGTTGCAGGTCGACACTGGACACGCTCAAGAGGCGATGAGCCGACTCGCTTTGAGACTAAGGACACATGGAAAGGAGCCTGAAACGCTGGCCGGACTGGTACAGGTCTTGCGATATTGTGGACTTCTTGACGACTCACTCAAGGCACACCGGAATGCTGTCGCGCTCGACCCGACAGTCAAAACCAGCGTAGCGCATACCCATTTCCTTCAGGGCGACTTTGCCAGAGTCTTCGAGACGTATACAGGTGCGCTCTACTATCTCGACGCCGCCGCCTGGGCAGCCTTGGGTGCACACGACCGTGCTGCAGCTCTCCTGCGTCCGCGTCTTTCCAGGCCTGAGTTGGGGCCCGTGATGTCGGTCCTGATGGCGTCCCTCCTTGCCATTCTGGATGGCAGGGGCGAGGAGGCACTCCTCCTCATCGCAAACGCCGAAGCTTTCAGAGAGCCGGAGATTCTGTTTTACCTGGCCAGGCACCTTGGCATGCTCAATGCCAAACATCTCGCAATTGAATTCCTGCAGCGCGCTCGACGAGAGGGTTTTTGGTCCGCATGTGCGATGGAGAACGATCCAGCGTTCACGCAATTGAGAAACTCACCCGAATTTGATTTTGAGTTGCAGGAGATCAGGAGCATGGAATCAGCTGCTTTTCAAGCGTTTCACGAATCGCTTGGGACTGCGGTCGCGTGGGGTAGCCCCTGAGCCGAATGTCTGTGGACTTCTCGGCTTTCTAGCAGATTGCTGAAAAAGCCGATGAAACCGGAGTTTTGTAACAAGGGCATGCGGGAACCCTCTGGGTGAGCCAGGCCATAAACGCAACGAAACGAGTTCTGGGTTTTACTTAGCCTGCGGAAAAATTCCCGCCGGAGCGGGTTTGTGTCCAGGGCACGACTTTTAGGTGCTGCGGAAGAACTCAATCGAAGGAGGCCCTGTAACAAGGGCACGGCTTTAGCCGGGCCGCAAGCCGAAAAAGGACTGAAAAAGCGGCGGGGTTTTAACCCCTGGTCGACGCTTCGTTCAAATTTCGGACTTTTTAACCATGCTCTTGAGTCGTGCCCTTTCAGATGGCATTGAACCGACCTGTTCTAGCTTCCAAGCAGGCGGCTGCCGAAAACGAGCAGCAGAATGCCGAGGATGATGCGGTAGACGGCGAAGACCGTGAAGCCGTGGCGGCGGACCCACATCAGGAACCACTCGACGACGCCGAGGGCGACGATGAAGGAGACAACGAAGCCGATGGCGAGCACGATCCAGCGCTGGCTGGTCATGACGACGTCGGACGCGGGATCGCCCCGGCGGCCAGGGCGCTTTTTCCGGGGTGAACGGACTTCAGCAGGTCCCACGCGGTTGCGGCGATCATGGTTGGGATGGAGAGCAGGAAGCTGAATTCGAGGGCGGAGGGGCGATCCATGCCGACCATCTGGCCGGCGGCGATGGTGGACATGGAACGCGAGGTACCGGGGAAGATGGCCGAGAGCGACTGGCAGATGCCGATCCAGATGGACTGGCCGAGGCTCATCTCTTCGACATGCAGCGTGTTGGGCTCGTAGCGGGACGAGCGCGCGTCGATCACCCACATGATGATGCCGCCGAGCAGGAGAGCCCAGGCCATGACCGCGACGGAGCCGAGATGCTTTTCGCTGAGCTTATGCAATGGCAGGGCGATGGCCGAGGTGAATGCGAATGCAATCAGGGTGAGGGAGATGGGATGGTTTTTCCAGGTGCGGTCGCCGCTCTCGCCCTGGGGGAAGCTCTTGATGAATGCCACGATGCGCTCGAGATAAAGGAGCAGAAGGGCGAGAATGGCGCCGGCCTGGATGACAATGGTGTACATGATCCAGTAGGCATCATCGAGAGGGATGCGCATGGCCGCTTCGGCAATGCGGAGATGCGCCGTCGAACTGACGGGAAGAAATTCGGTAAGTCCTTCAACAATGCCCAAAAGAATGGACTGAATATAGACGTTCAAAAATCCTCCAATGCGCGAAGAACGGCGCGAGCAAAGCGAAATGAACCAGCAGAAACACGGCACGAATGAACGGTTGCGGTGAATCGTTGCGCGGGGGCAAAAGCCCGATCGTTGTCTGAGGCATCGACGGCATGGCTAAAGAGTTTGCTGAAAAGGCCAAATCTTGAACGAAGCGTCGCCCAGGGCTAAAGTGCCCGCGTGAGAACCGGCATCTCATGGCTAACTTGCTAACTTGCTATGCCGCGGAGCGGCGCTAACATGCTGTTCCTTTGAATGAAAGATACTTGATTCTCCCTGGGGAAACCGAAAATCAGTTTTCAAGCACACTCTAAAGCCCAATGCTCATTTTGTTGCGTTGTGGCCCGGCTGAAGCCATGCCCTTGTTACAAAAATTCGGTTTCATCGAGTTTCTCAGCAAGCTCCAGAGCCGTGCCCTGATACAAGACCCCAAGAGTGCTGAGCATTTCTGCAAACGTGAAGTAGTGCCCCTTTCAGGAAACCGATTTATACGTCAATTTTATTCTTCTCTTTCGATGCCGTACACCGGAATCCCCTGATCCAATTTGAACACGAGCATCGCGGCGCGGGCGGTGTAATCCGATTGCGGGAATTTGTCCTTGAGCCGGGCGGCGAGATCGCGAGCGTGGTTATGCGCATCGTCGCTCTTTTTGTCGTTGCTGTCGGCGGCGTACATGTCGGTGAGCACGGCGAGGCGGTAGACGGCCTGGTAGAGAGCCTGCGCGGTGCGCGGGCCGTCGGGATGCTCGTCGGCATACTTCTCGTAGATCTCGGATTCTTTCTCCGGACACTTTTCGCTGGCCTTGCCAGTCGCCGCAGAGCTTGTTGTCGATCAGTTCGTAGGCGGCGAGGTCCGCCTCCGCGTGTGCGGATAGTACTTGATGACTTTGCTTGAGGCCGTCTTCATCCATCTGCTCGCGCATGTAGGGCGTCTGTTCTTTGGCGGAGGGGCGGCTGGAGGCATCGGCCTTCTGGATCTGCCACAGGATGTCGGCGGCGCGCCAGGCGGCCTCAGGCACGAGCGGCGAGTTGGGGAACATCTCGACCAGGCGGCGATAGAGCAGGCGCGCGCTGTGGGCGGCGTTGGCGGGGCCGCGCGGATCGGAGGCCAGCGCTTCCTGGTTGGCGGCCGCGCCCATCAGGATCTGGTCGCCGTTGGGTGTGTTCTCGATGACCACGCCCTTGGCCTGCATCCAGCCGGAGATGGGCGGCGGGGTTTCATCGGTGCCGAAGATCGGGCGCGTCGCTGGTGTGTTGCTTCTTCGATGTCGGTGTTGGCGTAGACGCGCAGCCAGGGGCCGCTCTTTTCGGCGACCACCATCTCGCGGCCGATCTGCACGCGGTCGACTTTTTGCGCGCCGAGGTCTGGCGGAGATGTAGAGCCAGGTGACGCGCAGGGCCGTGGCGCGCGGGCCGGCCATGGGCTTTTCCGATTGTGCGGCTTTCTTCTGGGCGGCGAGGGCAGCAGCGGCGCAGAGCGAACGAGGCTCAGCGCAGCAATGTCGCGAGCAGCGCGGAATCGTGGAATTCATCACAGGAAAGATCATAGTCGAACGACGTTACATCGCAGTCGGATTCGGTGAGCACTTGGGCCAGCAGCGCGGGATCGACGTTGCCGCCGCTGACGACGGCGACGGCCTTGTTGTAAGGCGGCAGCTCGTGCGGCGTGGAAGAGCAGCGCGGCGGTGGCGACGGCTCCGCTGGGCTCGGGAACCAGGCGCGTGGCGGCGACGATGGCGCGCATGGCGGCGCGAATCTCGGCCTCGGTGACGGTGACGATGCCGTCGACGAAGGCCTGGATGTGGGCGAAGTTGCGCTCGCCGACGCTTTGCGTGCGCAGGCCGTCGGCGATGGTGCGGCTGGTGAGCTCGGCGGGCCAGGTGACGATGTTGCCGGTGCGAAAGCTCTCGGCGGTGTCGCCGGCCAGCTCGGGCTCGACGCCGAAGACCTTGGTTTGCGGGCTGAGCTGCTTGACGGCGGCGGCCACGCCGCTGAGCAGGCCGCCGCCGGAGACGGGCGCGAGGACGAGATCGACGTCGGGCAGATCTTCGACGATTTCGAGGCCGCAGGTGGCCTGGCCGGCGATGATCTGCTCGTCGTCGTAGGGCGGAATGACGACGTAGCCGTGCTTGCGGACGAGTTCTTCGGCCTTGGCCAGGCGCTCGCTCGAGGCGACGCCGACGTCGACGACTTCAGCGCCCAGGGCGAGCGTGGCGGCGCGCTTGATGGCGGGCGCGTTCGAGGGCATCACGATGACTGCCTTGGCGCCGACTTCGCGGGCTGCATAGGCCACGCCCTGGGCGTGGTTGCCGCTGGAATAGGTGATGACGCCGCGGGCGATTTCTTCGGGCGTGAGCTGGAGAATCTTGTTGGCTGCGCCGCGGATCTTGAAGGCGCCGATGGGCTGCAGGCTTTCGGCCTTGAGGTAGACTCTGTGCCGGAGACGTCGGGGAAATGTGCGCGGACCAGAGGCGTTTTGACGGCAATGCCGGAGATGCGATCGGCGGCGGCGCGGATGGCGTCGAGAGAGACGAGGGTGTCAGTGGCAACGGTCATGGCAAGTATTTCTCCGGAACTGGTTCGGCGGGCGTTTCGGCCTGCCAGACGATCTCGATGACCTGCCACTGCTTTCCGTCGAAGATGGCCTGGATGCTGTTGATGCCGCGGTCGCACTTCCCTCGGGGCTTGCCATCGGAGCCGTGCGGTTTCGTAGGTGCTCCAGAGATGGGCCATGTGGTCGCAGGTATCCGACTGACCTTGATCTGATGCTCGTAAAGGAATCGGTGCCGCGCTTGGCGACCGCGTTGATCCAGTCGTCGACGGTGAGGATGTGGGCTTGATAGCTGCCGTCTGGCATGTGACGCAGGGGGATGAGTCGCGTGTCCGGCAGGAAGAGCGCGCGGAAGCAGGTGCGATCCTTGTTTGCGGGTCCACTGACTGCGGCGTCGATGGCCGTGATCAGCTCGATCGAGGGTCGTCGTCGCCAGGCAGGTCGCGACTTTGGCGGGTGGTTGCGGTTCGGGGTTCTGGGCGTGCAGCGCGGGTGCTGCTACGGCAAGTGAGGCGGCGAGGCACAGCGAGATCGCGAGGCGCATGAAGGGATTTTACAGGCAGCGAATGCTGGTGCTGAATGCTGATGCTCGGGAGTGTGTTAGTTTTGGACCGACTGAGGGATCGAAGGTTTTGTCAACTTCCGCTCCCCTCGATTTCCTCCTTAACCGCCTCAAAACACTCGCTATAAAAATTTCGCGGATTTTGCAGGCAATTTCCCGGTTTTCGCTATCCTTGTATCAGCAAGCGAAGCAATACTTCGCAAACGTACATGCAGACTCTTTCGATTTATCCAGGCCGCCTCGCCCGATCGGCCAGAAGATGCCACAACCGGCCGCAAGTCTTTATAATTGACGACTTTAGATCTTAAGTCATTTATCTTCAGCTGTTTAGCTGACCCCCTTGTCCGTAAGTTCCTTATCCTGTCGAACTTGCCAGAATTTAAGATGTTTACGACATGCAACCATATGGTTGCTCTTACCCCCCTGCCCCTGGTCCCTCGAGATGACGGTTCTCAATGAGTTTTTAAATCAGCGGGGCAGAGTGAGTTCGAAGTAGATCAGAGGGTCCTTCTTGTAGACCACGCGCGCGACCTCGCGATAGCCGCATTTGGCGTAAAACGGTCCTGCTCCGGCGGCCGCGTCGAAGGCATCGAGGCGGATGGCATCCGCGGGCCATGCCTTCGCTTGGACGGCAGCTTCCTTCATCAGGAGACGGCCAATTCCTTTGCGCTGGTGGGTGGGATGGACGGCCATGCCGGTCAGATAGAGCGGCTTGTCTGCCGGAGTGAAGTAACTGGTATCGATGGCCCAGGGCTTCTTCGTGGCGAGACGCAGGGTGCCGACGATGCGACCCTTGGAGCGTGCGATCAGGGTTCGCGAGAACTTGGGGAGGCGCATGTTCGCGAGAATGCCTCGTTCCGATGGTGACGATGACCAGAAGCCGTGGCCGAAACGGCGGGTCAGATCTTCGGCGGCAGCGCTGTGGAGATTCGCGAGGTCGGCGGCATCCGAGTTGGTGGCGACTGCGAAAGTGAGTTTCATCGCGGTAAGCGCTGCCTTCAGGATGACACGGCCGAGCTTGAGGCTTGCCTCGTCAGATTTCGAGGATGACGGGCATGATCATGGGGCGGCGGCCGGTGGTTTTCTGGATCAGGCGCTTTAGTTCGACGCGGACTTTTTCCTTGACCATGCCGTAGTCGGATTTCTGCTCGGTGCTGAGGCCGTCGAGGGTTTTGAGGACGACTTCGCGGGCTTCTTCGGTGATATCGGCGCCGCCGAAGCCGCGCATGATGACTTCCGGCTGCTGCTCGACCTTGCCGGTGCGCTTGTTGATGGCCAGCACGGCCAGCACGATGCCGTCTTCAGAGAGAATGCGGCGATCGCGGATGACCAGGTCTTCGACCACATCGATCGAGGAGCCGGAGTCGATGAGGATGCGGCCGGCGGTGACCTTGTCTTTCTTGCGTGCGTCGTTCTTGTCGAGTTCGAGGACGTCGCCGTCTTCAATGACGATGGCGTGCTCGACGGCGCCGGTTTCCATGGCGAGCTGCGCGTGGCGGCGCAGGTTGCGGTAGTCGCCGTGGACGGGGATGAAGAACTTGGGGCGGACGAGGTTGATGAGCAGGCGCAGCTCTTCCTGGCGCCGTGGCCGCTGACGTGGATCAGGCCGTGCGAGCCGTCGTCGCAGATGACATTGGCTTCGCGGCGGCTGAGGTGGTCGATGACGCGGAAGATGCTCTTTTCGTTGCCGGGAATGATGCGCGAGCTGAGGACGACGGTGTCGCCGGCGTCGATGTGGGCGTGCTTGTGGTTGTCGACGGCGGCGCGGCTGAGGGCGCTCATGGGCTCGCCCTGCGTGCCGCTGATGAGGATCATCAACTGCTCGGGCGGATAGTCGCGCATCTGGCCGGGATTGATGACCAGGCCGGGCGGAATGTCGATGTAGCCGAGGTCCTGCGCAATCTCGGTGCTCTCCATCATGGAGCGGCCGAGGACGACGACTTTGCGGCCGTGCTTGCGCGCCAGTTCGAGCGCGATGCGGATGCGGTAGATGGATGACGAGAAGCAGCTGAAGAAGAGCTTCTTTTTGGTCTGCGAAAAGATTTCGTCGAGGCGGGGAATGACGGCGCGTTCGCTGGGCGTGTAGCCGGAGCGCTCGACGTTGGTCGAGTCCTGCAGCAGGGCGAGGACGCCGCGCTTGCCGTATTCGGCGAAGGTGTGCAGGTCGAAGGCCTTGTCGTCGAGGGGCGAGAGATCGATTTTGAAGTCGCCGGTGTGGATGACGACGCCGACGGGCGTTTCGATGGCGAGGGCAACGCAATCGACCAGCGAATGGGTGACGCGGATGGGCTCGATGGTGAAGGGGCCGATGGTGAACTTTTCGCTTGGGCGTGATCTCGATCAGCGTGGTTTCGTCGAGCAGCTCGTGCTCTTCGAGTTTGCCTTCGACGTAGGCCAGCGTGAATTCGGTGGCGTAGACGGGAACCTTGAGCTCGCTGAGAATCCAGGGCAGGCCGCCGATGTGGTCCTCGTGGCCGTGGGTGAGGATGATGGCGCGGACGTGCTCCTTGTTCTCAATCAGGTAGGTGATGTCGGGAACGACGATGTCGACGCCCAGCAACTCCGTTTCGGGGAACATGAGGCCGGCGTCGATGACGATGATGTCGTCTTCCCAGCGAAGGGCGAGGCAGTTCATGCCGAACTCGCCGAGGCCGCCGAGGGGGATGATTTTCAGTTTTTTCGTTTGCATCTGTCAGGTTTGATGCTAACACCTGCGCGTGTACTTGGATGCAGGCGGGGCGGCGCCGAAGTTGCTCAAAAATATGCCGAAATTCATCTAGGCACCGATGCAAAGGCTCACTAGAATACGGTTTGTCTCTTCAACGGCCTCCTGAATCCGACTGTGAGTGAAAGCGCCTCCAATCCGACACCGGAGTCTCAACGTTCCATAGATAGGGACTGCAGCTTCATCGCGGCCCTCAAGATCGTGCCGCGGGCGATGAGTTGCTTTTGACGCGTGCGAAGGGCGGCGACCAGACAGGCGATGACGGAGCTTTTCGATCGATACGGCGGCATGGTGTATTCGGTCGCGCTGCGTGTGCTGAACGATCCGGGGCAGGCGGAAGACGTGATGCAGGAGATCTTCTTCCAGGTCTGGCGCAATCCGGATGCGTTTGTATCGGGTCGGGGATCGCTGGGGGCATGGCTGGCCGTGATGGCGCGGAACCGGGCGATCGATGCACTGCGGCGGCGGAGACCGACCGATTCGGTAGACGATGTGGTGCTGGCGTCGAGCGCGGATCTGGCTTCGGAAGTCGAGCGAAACCGGATGATGGAAAAAGTCAGAGGGCGTGTTGAAGGATCTTCCGGCCGAACAGCAGAAATCGGTGGAGATGGCATTTTTCGAGGGGCTGAGCCACTCGGAGATTGCGGCGAAAGACGGGCGATCCGCTGGGGACGGTGAAGACGAGGATCAGAGTCGGCATTGATGACTTTGAGAAAGGCGATCAGCGCATGATGCAGGACGAACACATACCGCAGGAGGACCTGGTCCTCTACGCAATGCAGGCCATGCACTCGCATGAGCTTGCAGCGGTGCGTCTGCATCTTGACCGGTGCGCCGAATGCCGGCGCGCGCTGGCGGAGGTGAATGGCGACCTGGCGCTGGTGGCGATGAGCGTGGAGCAGAGGCCGATTCCGGAGGGCGCACGGCAGCGGTTTGTGGAGCGGCTGGCGGCCGATACGCGGCGGACAGGCGGTGCGGCTTCAGCGCCGGTGGTGCCGATTGATGCGAAACGGCCGGCGCGGAGGGCTGCGGTCTGGATCGGATGGCTGGCGGCTGCGGCGTCGTTGCTGTTTGCATTGTCGCTGGAGCAGAAGGTTCGCACGCTGAATAACGAGTTGGCACAGCAGAAGGAGATGGCTGCGGGGCAAGCGGCGGCGAATGCGCGGGCGCAGCAGGTGCTCGACGTGCTGACGGCCCCGTGCGGCGAAGCATGTTCTGCTGACGGCGGCGATGGCCAAGCCGGAACCGACGGGACGCGCGGTTTATCTCGCAGAAACCGGCGGGCTGGTCTTCCAGGCGAACGACCTGGCGCAACTGGCGCAGGACAAGACGTACGAACTGTGGGTGATTCCGGCGAATGGGCAGGCGCCGATTCCGGCCGGGTTGTTCAGGCCGGATGCTGCAGGGAGCGCGAGCGTGGTGATGCCGCCGCTGCCCAGGGGCGTTCCGGCGAAGGCCTTTGGAGTGACGATCGAGAAAGCCGAGGGATCGACGACGCCGACTGCTCCGATCCTATTGGTGGGCGCGGTTCCCACTGCCGGCGAGTAGGCTATGCTGTTGGGGCGGACCGCGAGAGCCAGAGCGTTGGCCTGGGTCTGCGGCAGAAACCTTTCCTGGAGCGATCAATGAAGGTGAACACGTATCTGAATTTCGGCGGCAACTGCGCTGAGGCATTTCGATTTTATGAGCAGCATCTGGGCGCGATGGTCGGGATGATGATGAAGCACGGCGAGATGCCGGATCCCAGCATGATGATTCCGGGGATGAAGGATGCCGTGCTGCATGCGCAGATCACAATTGGCGACACCGTGATTATGGCCAGCGATGTGCCGCCGGACCGGTTCAAGCCGATGCGCAGTGCATATCTTTCGCTGTCGTTGGCAAGCGATGCTGATGCGGAGCGGATATTTGCGCTGCTGGCCGAGGGCGGCGAGGTGTTCATGCCGATGCAGGAGACGTTTTTCGCGACGCGCTTTGCGCAACTGCGCGATAAATTCGGCACGTTGTGGATGATCATTCACGAGCGGCCGATTGGAGCAAGGCCTTAAGCGGGACGCGCGCCATTGGGTCCGCTCAACTGGAAATCCACGAGCGGGGATCCAATAGCCTGCCCACGTTTTTTGCGAACCAACTCCGCGATTTCCCGCTCGAAGAATTTACAAACTGGTGACACCCTCCTGACAATTCCGAGTCGCGGGTCCGCCTACGATCACGCCAGTAGGTCAGAGAAGGTCTTTCCCCGTCATTCCCATGATGGTCACGCTTCCTCTGCTCCCTGACTTTGATAAGGAGAGCCCCACTATGCAGGTTTGCAGAACCGCAGTCGCCGTTTGCTTCGGCCTTGTTGTTTTCATGGCTTCGGCCCCGGCCCGCGCCCAATACCAAGTCACAAATCTAGTTTCAAATCAGGTCGGACAAGCCCCGATAATCGATCCGCTGCTGGGCAACGCCTGGGGACTAACCCGGGGCGCCACAACGCCCTGGTGGATCAGCGATAACATCACCGGATGGTCAACCCTCTACAAGGCCGATGGAACACAAGTGGCACTCCGGGTGTTGATCCCCACCGCAGGAAACGGACCGACTTCGCCGACAGGTCTGAACGGTCCGGGCACACCAACCGGAGTCGTTTTCAACGGATCACCGGAATTCCAGATCGACGGCGTGCCATCGCTTTTCCTTTTTGCGACGCTGGATGGAACCATCAGCGGATTCCCGGGCTCGAACAAAAACCTGGCGACGATCGCGGTCGACAACTCGGCCAGCAAGGCGATGTACACGGGACTGGCCATTACCAGCAACACCTCCTCGCCGAATTTCCTCTATGCAGCGGACAACACCAACAATCACGTGGATATGTTCGACGGCAGCTTTAACCTGGTGAAGTCGTTCGGTGATCCGTCGATTCCATCCAACTTCTCTGTGTTTGGGATACAAGACATCGCGGGCATGGTTTACGTCACCTACGCGATACCGAACGTCGGCGCCGGCGGTTTCGTTGACGTTTTCAAGGAGGACGGTACGCTTGTGGGGACACTGATCCACGGACTGCCACTGAACCAAGCCTGGGGCGTCGCCATGGCACCCAGCAATTTTGGTCCGTTCAGCAACACTCTGCTGGTTTCAAATAACTCCGTCGACGGCACCATCAACGCGTTCAATCCGAGTAACGGGAAGTTTGTCGGCACGTTGAGGGACCAGCATTTCAAGCCGATCGTCCTCAACAACCTTTGGGGAATCGCTTTCGGCGGCGGGAACACAACTAATGGACCAGCAAACACACTGTTCGTCACCGTGGGCCCGGGCATTGGCAGCAACACTTTGGCCGGCACCTTTTTATCCATCGTTTTCAATCCGAAAGATAATGGACATCAACAGTAAGCGGAGGATGCAACTGGGGCCGCCTGCAGCAGGCGGCCCTTCTCGAAGTTGCACAAAGCGCAGTCTGATAGTGTGGTTTGTGGACCGCCGCTATGATCAGATTCCAATGCTTTGCACTGCTGTTGATGGTTGTTTCTCCTTCGATTTGTCCTGCCGCATCGAAAACTCCTGAAAAATTCGAAGTGACCGGGTACGTGTTTACACGCCAGATGCTGCTTGCCCCGGGCCAGGTTGACCCGAAGAAGCTGACGCGAATCAACTATGCGTTCGCAAACATCCAGGGTGGGCGCATGGTTCTGGGAGCGCCCGCGGATGCGCAGAATCTTGCGCTGCTCACGGCCATGCGGAGTGGGAATCCGAGGCTGACAGTGTTGGTGTCAGTGGGCGGATGGTTGTGGTCGACAAACTTCTCGGACATGGTGCAGACAGAAGAGAGCCGGCAAGTGTTTGAAGACAGCGTGATGGAGTTTTTGGCGCAATACAACCTGGACGGACTGGATATCGATTGGGAGTATCCCGGGATGCCGGGTGCGGGGCATCCATTTCGTGCGGAGGACAAGCAGAACTTTACGGCACTGTTGCGGGAACTGCGCGGGCGCTTTGACGCTTACGTGAGGAGGACGGGCAGGCGCTTGTACCTTACGGTGGCGATGGGATCTTCAGATGATGTGATCGCGCACACGGAGATGCGCAAGGTGGCGCGGTATGTCGATACGGTGAATCTGATGACGTATGACTACTACGAAGCAGGTTCTGACCCGACGACGGGGCATCATGCACCGCTGTATGCAAATCCAGCCGACCCGAAGAAAGCGTCGTCCGACGATTCGGTGAAGGCATACGAGAAGGCGGGAGTGCCGGCGGAGAAGATTCTGCTTGGCGTGCCATTTTACGGGCGGGAGTGGGGCGAAGTGCCGGATCAGAATCACGGATTGTTCCAGCCGGGCAAGGCGGTTCACGGTGCGAACGCGCAGTACAGTACGATTGCGACCGACATGCTGGGTCACGGATTCACGCGCTACTGGGATGCGGCGGCCAATGCGCCTTATCTCTACAACGCGGGACAGCAGATCTTTGTGTCGTATGAGGACCCGGAGTCGCTGAAAGTGAAGTGCAAATACATTCGAGATCACAAACTGGGCGGCATGATGTTCTGGGAGTACTCGGGCGATGCGACAGGCGCGCTGCTGGAGACCATTGACGGGGAATTGGGTGTGGGGGCAGAGGCGAATCCGCAGTAGGAAGACGTACGCTTTCAAACCTGCGGGTTTTTCGGCGGCCTGCGGAAGAACCACATTTCAAGACACATCTGCGGCGAGTTCAACGTACATGGATGCCATCAATCGATGCAGGGTCCGGCGAAGAGGAACTCCCACGAACTGTCGAGATAGAGCCAGCGCTGGCCGCTAAACCAGCTGGTGGGAAGCGATGGGACATGGAGCAGGGCGTGTCCGCCCATGCAGATCAGCTCAGTGCCGTTCCAGCCGAGAAAGGTGCGCGAGGCGAGTCCGACGGTGGCAGGGTTGGTGACGCGGCGGAGGCAGACCGGGCATCTCCTGCGCTGATCGGCGATGGCCCAGCGGAATCCGGCAAGGCAGATGGAGAAGCAGGCCATGAGCTGGAGCAACTCACCGATGGGTGAAAAGCCGGTCGTGGAGAAGTAAGCCGCGTCGAGGGAGGCATAGAGGCCGAGGGCTGCGACGAGGATGAATTTCGCGACCAGAAACAGGGCGCGGCACGCGCGCTGCTTCGCAGAGGGGCGATGGGAGCTGACGTGAGAGTCGCCGAGCGAAACCGAAATCACCGCGGGAAGAGCGACGAGCGCGAGGAAAAGCGCAAATTTGAAGATGCCCCAGGGGCCTTCGACCGGGGCGATGATCGGCGCGCCAAAGAGATCGATCGCGACGTCCTGATCGCGCGCGGAGATGGTGATGCCGGGGCCGACCATTTCAGACTGGCCACGATTGGAAAGCTGGGCGAAGAGGAAGCCGGTTGATTCCGACGAGGTGTCGGAGGCGAGTTGCGCCTCGGATTCGAGGAGCCAGACGTCGGGCGCCCCGGGAAGTTGCCACCCGGCGGCGGGAGCAACGCCAACGATCCTTACTTTTCGGGAGCCGGTGTGAAGAACGCGGCCGGCTATGTGCGAATCGCCGGCGAAGGTGCTCATCCATGTGTCGTGACTGAGGACGGCGGCGGGCAGATCGGAATCGGTGTCGTCTGATGGATCCGCGAGCAGGACCGGAACGCCGAGAAGGGCGAAGAGGTTTTCCGAGGAGTGTGCGACGTTCCAGTGGGTGGTTGTGGGGCCGGTCCGGGCCGATTCGCGAAAGACGGAATAGAAGGCGAAATCCTCGAAGAAGCGCTGGGGCGAGGCCTTCCAGTTGCGGAATTGCCGGGTGGAGATCTCGGGCTCTGAACTGCTGCCGGCGGCCAGGGTGACGTGCAGAACGTTGGATTTGATGGGGAAGCGCGCCGCTTCGTTTTCCGCGTTCACGCCGGGAAGCAGGCGGGCGATGATGCAGCAGATGGCCACCGCCGCGGACAACCACAGGAGGGTTTGGCCCGCGGATCCATGAATATGTGCTGGGGGTGCGGTTGCCGGGCCGGGCTGCGTGCGAAGACAGAGTGCGTCAGGAAATGCGCCGAGGCAGAAACAGGTGATTTCTCGCTGGGACTCCAGCGAGATGGTTTCGTCGATGCGGACGAGAGCGTGGCGAACATGCCACAGCTCGGCGAGCCATTCGCGGCTCCATTCTTCGCGTTGCTGGAGCGGCACAAGGAGCGACGCGGTGTGAATGAGGCCGCGCTGGGCGGGCGAGAAGACGAAATCGGATGTGGGTTTCATACGGATTTTGCCTCCTCGGCGGAGATCAGGCGCTCAAGCAGGGGATAGCGCCTGCGGGATGCTTCGAGGGTGGTTTTGCCGGCGGCGGTGAGCTTGTAGTACTTGCGCGGAGGGCGCTGCTCGGTGTCGGCGATGGACTGGCGTTCCCACTGGGAGCGGATGAGTTCGTCGCGCTCGAGACGGCGCATGGCGGGATAGACGGTGCCGCTAGGCAGGCCGGTCATCTCCATGATGCTGAATCCGTAGACGTAGCCGGCGGCGATTGCCTGGAGGATCATGGCGGCGGTATGCGAGAGTTTCGCCTCGGTGGCCATGACCGGAATTGTAGCTATGTAGCAATCTACTTGACAATAGGTTTTGCCGGTTTATGCTGAATGCTACATAGGGGTGTCGGGAGGCCGGCTTTGCTTGAGGTTCAGCATCTGTATCGCAGTTATCGGACGATTCCCGCAGTTGTGGATGTGAATTTCAGGGTTGCGGCTGGCGAGATCGTGGGCTTCCTGGGACCGAACGGGGCGGGGAAGTCGACCACGGTGAAGATCATCACGGGGATGCTGCGGCCGGATGACGGCAAAGTGCTGTTCGAGGGCAGAAATATCCGCGAGGACATGGAGGCGTATCGCGCGGTGCTGGGATATGTGCCGGAAGAGGCGCACCTGTATGACTACCTTTCGGGCCTCGAGTATCTGCAACTGGTGGGGCGCTTGCGCGGGATGACGGAGGCGCTGATTGAGGCGAAGGCAACAGGACTGCTGAAGCTTTTAAACCTGGAATCGTGGCAGTATTCGCCGATTTCGTCGTACTCGAAGGGGATGCGGCAGAGGGTGCTGATTGCGGCGGCGTTGATGCATGATCCGAAGCTCCTGATTTTTGATGAACCGCTTTCGGGGCTGGATGTGGTGTCGGCGCGGCTGTTCAAGGATCTGCTGGAGATGCTGGCGCAGCAAGGCAAGGCGGTGCTGTATATCTCGCACGTGCTGGAAACGGTGGAGCAGGTCTGCAATCGCGTGATCGTGATTGCGAAGGGGCGCGTGCTGGCGGATGCGGCGCCCGCGGAGCTCAAGTCGTTGAAGGGATTGCCCAGCCTTGAGAGCGTGTTTGCACAGCTTGTGGAGCAGCAGGATACGCGGTCGTCGGCGGAGAAGATCGTGGAGGTGATGCAGATTGGCCATCAGTGACGGATTCCAGAGATTGCTTGTGGAAGGCGACGCACGGCCCGCGGTGCTGTCGCTGAATGTGCAGGCGGCGATGGGGCCGGTGCGCGAACCGCAGCGCAGCCAGTTTGAGCTGCTGGTGCGGCATTTTCTGGAGCGGTTTTTCAATCATGAGACGGCTTCGCCGGATGGGGACGGGAAGACGCGACTGGTGCAACTGGCGTTTGCGGCCGGACTGCCCGGGTTTGTAGTGGCCATCTATCTTTGGCCCATTTACCACCCCGTTATCGTCTTCCCGCCCCACCCCGGCACAATTCCTGGCCCACCGCCTTACTGGGTGCAGGTGAATCACCATTTCTTTTTTGTGCTGTATTCGTTTGTGGCGCTGGGCCTGATCACGGTGTTTGAGTGGGACTTGTTCTTCCCGGATCTGCTCGACATTTTTGTGCTGGGGACGCTGCCGCTGGTGCAGAGACGGGTGTTTTTCGCGCGCGTGGCTGCGATTGGCATTCTGATCGGCGGATTTCTGTTTGATGCCAACTTTCTGGCGCCTATTTTTTTGCCGATGGCGACGGACCCTCCGAACCTGGGCCGGTTTTTGATGGGACATGTTGCGGCGGTCACGGCCTGCGGATTGTTTTCGGCGGCGATTATCGTGGCGGTGCAGGGCGCTCTGCTGGCGGTGCTGGGCGAGCGGATGTTTCGCAAGGTTTCTCTGCCGCTGCAGGGCGCGGCGGTGACGATCCTCGTAGTGCTGCTCCTGCTGTTTCCGGTTTTGTCCGGAGTGACGCCGGCGCTGCTCGAGTCGGGAAATCGCGCCGCGCTGTGGTTTCCGCCGTACTGGTTTCTTGGCTTGTACCAGAGGCTGCTGGAGGGGCCTGTGGCGCCGCCGGTGTTTCATGAGCTGGCCGGAATGGGACTGTCGGCATTGATTGCTGTGGGCGTGCTGGCGCTTGTCGGTTATCCGCTGGCGTATCTGCGGCGGGTGAAGCATCTGCTGGTGGGCGCTCCGCCACGGGTGAAGCGCAACCGGATGATTGCACCCCTGAATGGATTGCTGCATCTGGTAGCGGTGCGCATCCCGGTGCGGCGGGCGGTATTTCACTTCATCAACCAGACACTGTTTCGGGTTCCGCGGTACCGCATTTACCTGGTGCTGTACGGAGGTGTGGGGCTGTCGGTGCTGATTGCGACGGTGTTGCGGTTGAGCGTGAGCCACGGACATCTGCGGGCAGAGGCTTCGGCGGACGGGATTCGGATGGCGCTGAGCATTGTGGCGTTCTGGGTGGCGGTGGGACTGCGTACTGCGTTTGTGTCGTCGGGGAATCAACCGGGAAGCTGGGTCTTCCGCGTCACCCATGGCAGGCCAACACACTTTGACGCGGCGATCGGCGAGTTGCTGGCGGCGAAGACCTGGGTACTGCTGTGCTCCCTGGCGGTGACGATGGGGGCGTTCGGGGTGTTGCGGATCATGGCTCCGCCGGAGTTGTTAAGCTGGCCGGCGGCAGCGGCGCAGATGCTGACAGGTGCGGGGATATGCGTGATTCTGACCGATGCCTCGTTTGCAAATGTGATGATTGTGCCTTTCACCGGCGAAGCTGCGGGAGAGAAGCCGAACCTGGCATTTACATTACTGAAGTTCTTCACGTTCTTCCCGGTGGTAACTACGGTGGCGTTGGTCTCGGAGCAGTGGATCGAAGAGAACTGGGTACATTTCGGAGTGGCGGCGATCGCGGTTTTGGTGATTCATTTGTGGTTTCGTTATCGGCATCGCGAACAGGTGGGGATCAACAGCGCGCAGGCGGAGCTGGAAGAAGGCGAGGATGGTTTTCCGATGCGGCTGGGGCTGCGGTACTAGGACAGAATCCGAATGGTCAAACTTGTGATCCAGATCACTTTTTTAGCCTCTAAGTCTATGCTAAATGAATTGCTTACATGGAAAATCGTAATACGTTAGTACCATTGCAATCACACCAAAAAGGGTTACGCTTGAGTTACGAACGATTCCGGTCGTTCGGGTCCATTCGATCTAGATCTTCCCCCTGGATTTCAGGACTCAACTCGTTGGGGGAAGGTGCGTTATGCGGGTTCAAACGAAAGGTGAAACTGCCTGCGAGGGATTTGGTTTCCCAGGCAAAAAGTCCTACCGTCTTTTTCATTCAAACGAACGCGGTTCTGCTCTCGTGGAGATGGCACTCTCTCTGCCGATCATGATGGTAATGCTGACCGGCATTTTTTCGTTTTCTGTTGCGTTTTATCAGAAACTCCAACTGGCGGAAGCTGTGAGCGCTGGGGGACGAGTGCTGGCGTTGGAGCGCGGAAACAACGATCCGTGCGCTGATACTGCGGCAGCGATTTATGCGGCCGCTCCGGCGCTGTCGAAGACCAGCATGGGACTCACCATCACCCTTGGCGGGACGAACACCAGCGGGACGATCACTGGTGGCACGGGCTATGGAGCATCCTGCACCGCAGCGGGCAGCGGAGGCGCGTCGCCATTGGTGGCAGGTTGGCCGGCGCAGATTCACGCAACGTATCCGTGCTCGCTTGGAATTTACGGATTGAAGCTTGGAAGTTGCAGCATGGACTCCTACGTCGCGGAGACAATCGAATGAGATATTCAAGACCGGTTTTCTTTCGCCGTTTGATCCAGGATGAGGGCGGCCAGATATTCCCGTGGCTGATTTTGCTGGCGGGCCTGATTACTGGCGTAGCAGGCTTGACCGTGGATCTTGGTCACGCCTACGTATGCTACCGCCAACTCCATGCTTCAACGGATGCGGCCGCGCTCGCCGGCGCCTATGCATTGGGTGTGGCCGGGGCCACAACAACCACGGTGCAAAACCAAATTGACTTGTACGCGTCGCAGTCAGGCGGTGCAAACGTGAACCCGAATCTGCCCGGCACCCAAACGACGGTTGCGTTCAAGTGCATTTCCGATTCGACCATGGTTGCGGCACCGTGCGGGGCATCGGGAACGGGATACAACGTTGTCCAGGTGGAACAGACAACCAGTGTGCCGACGTATTTTATCGGCATGCTGACTCTTTACAGAGTGAATGCAGCGAAGTCGATTGCGATGACTGCGACTGCGACGGCGACTATGGCGAGCGGCCAGGACGACCAGGTGAACGTGGCGATGATTGTCGATTCGACAAACTCGATGACGCACGCTGACACGGATGCCAACTGCGGAAATACGCGCATCTACTGTGCGCTGCAAGGTGTTCGGACGATGCTGGGGTATCTTGCTCCGTGCACGGCTTCGACTTCGCAGTCGGGAGCGACTTGCTCCCCCTATGATCGGGTAAGCCTGTTTACGTATCCAAATGTGGCGGCCAACACGACATCGGCCGATCAGGATTGCAGCAGCAAGACGAGTCCGAGCATTTTACCGTACACCACGCCGGCAAAAGGGGCCAAATGGACCGCGCCGTCGGGTTCGACCGGAGACTACCAGATCGCAGGTTTTTTGAGCGACTGGACTTCGAGCAACCAGGTTGGCGGAACTTTAAGCAGCACTTCAGCTCTGGTGGAGACGGTTGGTGGCCCTACCGGCGGTTGCAACGGGGTGCAGGCACAGGGCGGTCAGGGAACCTACTTTGCCGCCGCAGTCTATGCCGCACAATCGGCGCTGGTAGCGCAGTCGACAGCGAATACAGGCTCGCGCAACATCATGATCATCCTCAGCGACGGCGATGCTAATGCGTCGAGCGGACATATGATCAATGGCACCAGCGGCTCCAACGTCGGCAACAACGGGAATTCCTACCCGTCCCTGCAGGATCAATGTCAACAGGCGATCACGGCGGCGAACTACGCCAGCCAGAATGGCACTACTGTCTACACCATTGCCTATGGAGCGAGTACTTCCGGGTGTTCTACAGACACCGGATCATATGCCATCTCTCCCTGTGCGACGCTGCAGCAGATGTCCACCGGATATGTTTCCGCGACGAATGCGCCGCGGTTCTATTCAGATGCCACGGCTTCGCAGAACAAGGGACAGTGCATCTCGGCATCCAATCCCAATTTGGACCTTACTGGGATATTTGGAGCGATTACGGCCCAGCTCACCAAACCTCGTCTGATTCCGAACAGTACAACATAGAGCGCAGAATTGGCTGGTTATCCAGTTCGCGATTCGAACACAACCGAAAGCTGAGTCTCGACATTTAGGTGCCCGGTCCGATGTGATTTGGATCGGGCGTCTTTGTCTTTGCGCGATGGTGCCGGTTTTACTCCCCGGGAAAGTGCACGCCAAGAGCGAGACGCGCTTTTTCGAGCAGGCGAGCCATGCCGCGGGAGAGATCGTGGGTGATGACGGGGCTCTCGCGAAGGCCGTCACGAATCAGATCGCAGAAGTGGCCGGTTTCGTAGTTGAAGCCGCCGGCAGTGTAGGACTCGTCGAGTTCAACAATGCGGCCCTCAACGTAGTGGATGGTGGCGCGGGCGGGGTTCCACCAATTGGCATGGAGCAGAACGTAGCCGCGCGGTGCGCAGAGCAGGGCGTCGCCGCGGCTAAGCAGATCGATGCCGGTGTGAAGCTGGGCCATGCCGCGCTCGTGCTCCGTCTGGATGAGGGCGAAGTTGTCGACGCCAGCGGGACTGAGGCGGCCCATGGTCTGAACGCGGCGGAGCGAACCGAGCCAGTCGATTGCGAGGAAGGCTTCGTATGGGCCGATACCCATGATGCCGCCGCCGGCGAGCTCGCGGAAGTGGAGCGGGTAGTCGGGACCAATGGATGAGTCGCAGTGGCCGGCGCGGACAAAGCCGACGGGGCCGATGGGGTCGGCGGCAAGGTGCTCGCGCAGCTTTCTGTAAAGCGGGAAGAAAGGCGGCTTCATGGCTTCCATGAAGAGGCGGTCGTGTTTGCGGGCGGCGGCGAGGATTTGCTCGAGTTGGATGAGGTTGAGGGAAGCAGGCTTTTCGCAGAGGACGTGCTTGCCGGCGGCGAGAGCGGCAAGGATCAGGTCGGCGTGGCTGTCGGGGTGGGTGGCGATGTAGACGGCGTCGATGCCGGTGGCAAGAAGAGCTTCGAGGGTTGGGGCGATGGCCGGCACGGAGAATTTCTGGGCGAAGGCGCGGGTGCGTTCGGGGTTGCGGCCCCAGACCGCGGCAAGGGTGGCGTGATCGACGGCTTCGAGGCCGAGGGCGAAGCGAGCGGCGGCGCGGCCGGGGCCAATGATTCCGAAGCGGATGAGTTGGGGTGGCACGGGATAAGGGTAGCAAGGAGACAGCGGAGTTAGCGGGGCTAGCAGCGGTTCGCGCTGTTTGCGCTGTTAGTCCGAAAAGAACACAAATGGCGATACCCAGTCAGCGAAGGAGATCTTCGAGGGTGGTGCTGAGGTCCGTTTTTTCGTCGCGGTATTTGACGATGACGGGGGCGTAGAGGGACAGGCTCCAGGCTTCGGCGTTGGGGTGGCCTTTTTCTTTGGCCACGGCGCGGGAGCCGGGGACGACGACGGCATTCGATGGGATGATGAGCGGCGTTTCGGCGGTGGCGCGGATGGTGGCGCCGTTGACGAGGTCGAAAACTGGAGTGCCGCGGGTGAGGATGGTGCCGGCGGCGAGGACCGCGCCGGTGCGAACGATGGTGCCCTCGTAGACGCCGGAATTGCCGCCGATGAGGACGTCGTCTTCGATGATGACGGGGCTGGCGTTGATGGGCTCGAGGACTCCGCCGATCTGGGCGGCGGCGCTGAGATGGACGCGCTTGCCGATCTGCGCGCAGGAGCCGACGAGGGCGTGGGAGTCGACCATGGTGCCTTCGTCGACGTATGAACCGGTGTTGATGTACATGGGAGGCATGCAGACGACGCCGCGGGCGACGTAGGCTCCGGCGCGGATGGATGAGCCGCCGGGGACGATGCGGACACCGTCGGACGCGGTGAATTGGCGGACGGGGTAGGTGTGCTTGTCGACGAACGAGAGTCCTGGAGCCGGGTAGGTCCTGTAGAGCGCCGACTGCGGAAGCCGAGAAGGATGCCGTGCTTGACCCAGGCGTTGACGCGCCAGCCGGTGGGGGAGGCGGGATCGGGAGAGGCGGAGCGGAGTTCGCCGCGTTCGAGGGCGTCCCGGAGTGCGAGGAAGACCTCCATTGCGGCGGGATCGTTGATAGCGGACGCGCCGGCGGCGAAATGACGGTCGATGGCCTGTTCGAGCTGGGCGGAGTTCATGAGGTAATGCTACAAGGCAGACTCGTTGAGTGAGACCTTCCACTGTGGCGACAAAAACAAAGCGTCGCGAGGGAGGCGCACAGACCAAGGTTTAAAGGAAGCCGAGGCCGGAAAAGAAGAACGGCGCCGGAAGCGATCAAGGCGGGCGCCGTTTGCGAGGAGATCAGGCTTGTGATTTACGCAGCGGAGATGTTTGGCTTCCTGGCATGAGAGCGAGGAGCGAGAGACATTGGTTGTAATTGGAACGAGTTGTCGCCGGCCGGAATCATGTCCAGCGGCACGGTGCGATTGGCTGTGCAGTGAAGATTCTTGGATTCGAGCCAGGCGCAGAGCCTGGGATCGTAGATTTCCGGTTCGCCTTGCCAGAAGTCGGGCTTGAGTCCGCACTGAATGCGGAGATGCCCGAGTTGCAGTTCTATGTTTTGCGTGCCCTTGGGAAAGTAGCGGCGGACGTTGTCCGTGCCGACATGCAATCCCGTAATGCCATGACCTTTGCTCTGTGTTTTAACCACCATAGGAGTCCCTGCTCTACATCATCTTCGGTTGAAAGCTGATTGGACACGTGAGAAACAAGCGCGGCCAGCCGGAGACTGGCCATGCCAGTTCCTCATTGGGAATAGCTGTTCTTCGAGTTCCAGATCGGGCTAAATCGTTCTGCCCTGGCTGACTCCCCAACCGTTAGATCGAATGTGAATGTTTGAACGGCCTGAAGAGTCCGCCGCGAGGGCGAACTCGGTTGTTAGGCACGTCCACTCGATTAATGATGCACGATTCGGAGGAACAGGTTGTTTAAGCGCGAACAAATTCTTGATAATTTGCGCCGACCAGGGGCGATGGGCGAATAGGGAAACAGGGAGGGACTGTGCGGAAGTGCTTATTTTTGAGGGAGTAAAGCTTCTCGAAGGGTCGATGCAACCCGTTGCTGCTGGCCGGGGGTAATACGGGTGAAAAAGGGCAGCGCCAGGGTGCGCGAGCCGAAGGACTCGGTAACCGGCAGATCGGGTGAGGCTGCGGGATCGCTCCAGGCGGGCTGCTGGTGGATCGGCGCGAAGTAGGATGCGGTGGCAATTCCGCGGTCAGCGAGGAAGGCCTGGACGCGGGTGCGGTGGACGGATTCGGGCAGGCGGACGACGTAAACGAACCAGCTGATGGTGCGGTTGGGGAGCGTCAAGGGGGGAAGTGTGAGTCCGGGAATGCTGGCGAGAAGGACGTTGTAGCGTTCGGCGGCGGCGCGGCGGAGGGCAAGAATTTCGTCGATGCGGCTGAGTTGGACGCGGCCAAGGGCGCAGGCGATGTCGGAGAGCCGATAGTTGAAGCCGATGGGTGGTGCCGTTGCGGGATTGGGGCCGCGACCTTCCACCCCAGCAACGAAAGGCTGTTGCTGGGGGCTTCGGCCTTGATTGCGGAGACTGCGGAGATGGTCGGCGTGGGCCTGGGTGTGGGCGAGAACGGCGCCGCCTTCGCCGGTGGTGATCTGCTTGTTGGGATAGAAGCCGAATACGGCGAGATCGCCGAAGCTGCCGGCGCGGTGGTTCTGGATTTCCGCCCCGATGGCTTCGGAGGCGTCTTCAATGACGGCAAGGTTGTGGTGTGCGGCCAGATCGCGAAGCGCAGGCATGTCGGCGGGGATGCCGAAGGTGTGGACGACCAGGATGGCGCGAGTGCGCGGGGTGAGGACGCGCTCGACGGTTGCCGGCGTGAGGTTGAGGGTGACGGGATCGATGTCGGCGAAGACGGGTATGGCGCGGACTTGAAAAACAGCAGTGGCGACGGCGATGAAAGCGAAGGATGGAACGATGACTTCGTCCCCTTCTCCGATGCCGAGAGTGAGCAGGGCCATGTGCAGGCCGGCTGTGCCGCTGCTGACGGCGACTGCGTGGGTGACGGAGTGATAGGCGGCGAGTGCGGACTCGAAGGCGGCCAGTTCGGGGCCGAGGCTGAGATGCGGCGTGCGCAGAACGGCGGTAACAGCGTCGATTTCGGCTTCGGTGATGTCGGGAGAGCTGAGCGGGATTTGCGGAGTCAAGCGTGTGTTCCCAAATTTGCGAGTTAGTCGGTGCTCGGCACCGATAGTTAGCGGGTCAGCGCGGTAGTCGGTGACGAAGGGGTGCGGGTTGTTTGATGAGTAGGTCATCGAGTGGGATGGTGGCAAGGATGCGGGCAATGGTCTTGGCGGCGGTTCCGTGGCCGTAGGGGTTGTTCATGCCGCGAAGTTTTTGCCGGAACGGCGGATGGAGCGCGCGCCTGAGGGCGCGGATGATGGCGGCGGCATCGGCGGGCACGTCGATGATGTTGCGGGCGCGTTCGCGGCCTTGCTGGCGGATGCCGACGTTGACGACGGGGAGCGCGAAGGATGCGGCTTCCATGATGCCGCTGGAGGAGTTGCCAATCATGATGTCGACCTGGCCGAGGAGGCTCCAGTAGGTGACGGCGTCGAGGTTGATGAAGATGTGGGTGTCGGGCCGGGTGGCGGCGAGGGTGTGGGTTCGTTCGATGAGCGCGTGGCTCCCGGCGTCGGTGTTGGGGTAAACGAAGATGAGTTGGCCCGGGGCTTTGGCGAGCGCGGAAAAGAGCGCATCCGCTTCAGCGTTGGTGTCGCGCAGGATGGTGACGGGGTGCCATGCAGCGAGGATCGTGGGGGATGCGAGTTTGATGCCCAGGCGATGCTCGAGTGCGGGGCGCCTGAGGAACTTTGACCGGCGGAGGTGATCGAGCGAGGGGGCACCGGCGTGGTGAACGCGCCATGACTCTTCGCCCATGGCGATGACGCGTCGCCGGGCGGTTGCCGTGGATGTGAAGTGGATTGCTGCGAGCTTGGTGATGGCGTTGCGGACCTGATCGTCGATGGCGCCCTGGCTGATTTCGCCGCCTTCGATGTGAGCAATGGGAATGCGCAAGGCGAGGGCGACGCTGGCGGGGGCGAGCATCTCGTAGCGATCGGCGATGAGTAGCATCAGGTCGGGTCGCCAGGCGCTGAGTGCATCGGCGAGCGAGAGAATGGCCACGCCGACGGTTTTGGCCATGCCGGTGTCGGTGTCGGAGTTGAGGAGGCACTCGATGCGGGCTTTTATGGGAAAGCCGTCGCGTTCGATTTCTGCAATGGTGTTGCCATATTGCGGCGAGAGATGCGGGCCGATGGCGAAGACGCCGAGATCGATCGCGGGGTGCGCGGCGAGTTCGCGGAGGGGCCAGTAGAGATGGCTATAGTCGGCACGCGAGGTGGTGACGACGGCGACGCGCCTCTTTATGTGCGTTGACCTATTCATGGGCGATCGAAGAAGTCGCGGCTGCGCGCAGGCCGAGCACGGTGCGGCTCGGGATGTAATCCGGAACCAGCGAGCAGAGAGCGGCGATGGCGGCGGTGAGATCGCGCGAGCGGACGGAATCACGCATAAGATCGAGTCCGCTGTTGAACTGGCCGGCGGCGAGTACGGGAGATTCGACGTGGACCAGGCTGCCTTGTGTCGAAGGGTGCGGAGTTTCGGAAGGCGACCAGAGCTGTTCGGTCTCCTTGTCGCCGGCGCGGAGGTGCGTGAATTCGATAGGGATGTTGCGGCCGGGCGCCAGCGTGCAGGCCATGAAGCGTGCAAGATCGGCGATGAAATGCGGCGTGCAGAGGCCGGGAACGAAGAGCGATGGAGCGGCGGGTGCAACGGCTGCCGCGAGCAACTGGTCGATGGCTTCGCAGAGAGTAAGGAAGTAACGCCGCGCGGCAGGGTCAGTGACGGTGAAGGGCTGCGCGGCGGCGATCTGGCGGGCGAAGACCTCAGCGACGCTGCCGCGCGACGCAAGTACATTACCGAGGCGGAGGACGGTGCCGCCGGAGTTGAGCACGATCTGTTCGGCGGCGCGCTTGGTGGCCCCCATGACGGATGCGGGCGCGACGGCCTTGTCCGTGGAGAGCAGTACGATGCGTGCGTTGTGCGCGGACGCGACTGAGGTCAGCGTCTCGGTGGCGAAGATGTTGTTGGTGATGGCGGCGAAGGGTTGTTCCTCGAGGAGCGGCACGTGCTTGAAGGCTGCGGCGTGAAAGACGAGGCGCGGGCGGTGGAGCGCGAAGGCTTCATCGAGTAGAGCGCGATCGGCGATGCTGCCAAGGTAGAACGATGAGGATGGTGCGGAGTTTGCGAATTCGCGCTGCAGATCGAAGAGGTTGATCTCAGAGGATTCAAGCAGAATGAGGCGCGCGCCCTGCGCGGCGAGATGGAGCGCGAGGGCAGAGCCGATGGAGCCGCCGGCGCCGGTGATCAGAATGGGCTCACGGGCGAGGGCTGCGATCGCGGAGGGCGATGGCGACGAAAGCGGCGGGCGAGCCAGAAAGCTCTGCCAGTCGATGGAATCAAGAGCTGGGATCACAGGTCGAAGTATAAATGTGGGACGTTGCCGGATGCCGGGCTACGGTTGCGAGTCCGGGGACTCGCTGGAGCACGAGACCTGCGTGTACCAGGCGGCGTTGAGGCGGCCGGCGCGGAGATCGAGGCAGACCTGGTCGCCGGCTCCAGCTTTGTCGTACACCGACTTGGAGACGCCGAGGCTGTTGGAGTGCTGGATGGGGCCCCATGGCTCGAGCATGAGGTAGTAGGAGCGCGAGCGGCCGGTGGTGTAGTGCTTGCCTGTCACGTGAACAACATAGTGCGTGGGCGTTGAGTCGTCACCGACGGCGTCCGCCGCGGCGACTGCGCCATAGCTGTAGAGCATTCCGAAGAGGAGAAGGGCAAAGAAAGTGCGCGTGGGCGAGGAACTCTCGAAGAGCGAATGATAAAACCCGGCAATGTAGACGACGGTAAGCAGGGCGGTGACAAGGGCGATCGATTGCAGTGTGATGAAGTGAACGCCGCGTGCGCGGATAAGGAGTCCGAAGCTGGTAACGATGAGTGCATACAGCAGCTCGGCGCGAGGGTCGTCCTTTCGCCGGAACACGGTGTAGAGAAGCGGCGAGCGATGGCGCAGGAAGGCGAGAGCGATAGGCACGAGCGCCAGAGCGAATGAAAACGGGATGTAAAGGGCAGGAATGCCCCAGTTGGCTGCGACGGCTGCGGCGAGCGCGATGACGAGCGCGAAGATGCTGTTGGTTTTGGCGCCGGATAGAGCCGCGAGTCGATCCTGCGGAGTGGCACCCAACTGCTCGTCCTGCGAGATCTTGTCGAGCAGCGCATCGCGGTCACGGTGGTCGAGGTTGGGAATTCTGCGAAACCATGTGTCGAAGTTTTCGTCGCGATCGAAGTAATTGGAAACGTTGAGGGGGGAGCGGCCGTTGTTCAGGTAGATCTGCGTGTAATGGCCGTTGCGGGAATCGATGGTGCGGTAGCCCGTGATGTCGTTCAGTTCGGCGGAGCGTTCGGTGAAGGCTCCGCGGATCTCGATGTGGTCGTGATCGAGTGTCAGCCGGGAACGCTGGGCCAGCGCGACGAGATAGATGCCCACACCGGAGAAAACGACAGTCATCACCAGGGGCATTGCCGCGTTGGTGGTTTTGGATGCCAGGACGGCCATGACGATGCCGCCGGCAAACGCCGGAGCGCCGAAGATAAGAAGAAGGGCGCGGAACCAGGCTTTCATGCGGTACTCGTGGCGGGCGGCAACGGACTGTTCTACGGTATTCAACATAGGCGCGCTGCTCGCATACACTGAAGTGTTCTGCTGCATTGCAATGCGCAAATCGTCGGATGGATCGGGAGACTGACTTGGGGAAGAAGTTTATGCGAGTTGGCGGGCGGTTGGCCATGGTTTTTCTCGTCGCGGCAGTTACTGCTGGAGCGCAGGCGCGCTTCAAGGCCGACGCGGTGCGGCTGAACAATCGCGGCGTGGCGCTGATGGGGCAGCAGTTCACTGAGAAGGCGGAGCAGAGCTTTGCCGCGGCGTTCAAGGATGATCCGAAGCTGGCACAGGCGGCAATCAACGACGGCATCGCGCTGCTGACGCTGCAGAAGATCGACGACGCGAAGAAGGTGCTGAAGGCCGCTCTCGTTTTGGATCCGGACAGCGCCCAGGGGTGGTACAACCTTGGCCTGGCGCAGCATGCGGACAACGAACTGGATGATGCGCTGAAGAGTTTTCAGCAGGCGCTGAAGTTCGATCCGCGTGATGTGGATTCGTACTACTTCGAGGGCGTTTGCTATCGCGAGATGAAGCAGTTCGACAAGGCTATCGAGGTGCTGAAGCAGGCGCTGGCGATTCAGCCGCTCCATGCTTCGTCAGAATTTGCTCTGGCGCGAGCGCTCCAGGCAACGGGCGACAAAGATGCAGCGAAGGAGCACTTCAAGCTCTTCCAGCACATGACGAGCACGAAGATTTCGGCGGCGATTGGGCTGGCGTATGGCGAGCAGGGACATTACTCGACGGTGACCCCGGTGGAGGAGCCGCAGGAGCGGCAGCGGGCGATGATTCCGGTGAAGCTTGTCGCGGAGACGATGGTTCGTGCGATCCCACCCTTGGCACAAAAACAAGAGCGTGCCAAGGATGGGGCACCCGGGTTTTCGGATACGGAGACGGGCGGGGCTTGCATGCTGGATGTAACCGGGTCTGGCCAGATGGATCTGGTGCTGATGGAGTCGGGACCGCAGGCGATCCGGGTGCTGCATCGGGGAAATGACGGGAAGTTTGAGGATGTGGACGCGGAGGCTGCGGGGCTGAAGGTTGCGGGGCATGCGGTTGGGTGCGCGGTAGGTGACTACGATGGCGACAACCTGAACGACCTGGCTGTCGCGCTGGATGATGGAGTGCGGCTGTTTCGCAATCTTGGTAAAGGCAAGTTCCAGGATGTGACCGAAGAGGCGGGTTTGATCGCGAAGAACAAGCCGACGGGGATCACGTTTGTGGATTACGACCACGACGGGGATCTGGATCTTTTCTTGACGGGATCGCCGTTGAAGGAAGGTGACGCGCCGAATGTGCTGTGGCGGAATAACGGCAACAAGACGTTCACGGAATGGACAGAGCCGACGGGGTTGGATGGCAGCGGGAAGACTGCATCGGTGATCTTGACGGATTTCAATAATGACCGTGCAGTCGATCTGGCGGTGACAGGGGATGGACCTGCGCCGGTGCTGTTTGTGAATCCGCGTGAAGGGAAATATCCGCAGCAGCCGCTGTACGAAGGCGAGACGCTGCCGGCGACGGAGGGCATTGCCGTTCTTGATTACAACAAGGACGGATGGATGGATATTGCGGTGACGCACGCGGGGGCGCCGGGATTGACGCTGTGGCGCAACGTTGCGGGCCCGCAGAATGTGGGGCGGCGGTTTGAGCGCGTGGAATTGCCGCTGAGTGGGGCGACGCGGGGATGGGGCGTGACCGCGGTTGATATCGACAACGATGGATGGGTTGACCTGGCCGCGATTGTGGAGACCAGCGCCGGTCCGCGCGTGAAGGTGTTTCGCAATAAGGGCGATGGAACGTTCGAGGACGTGAGCAGCGCACTGGGTCTCGACAGCGTGGTGCTGAAGGCTCCGCGCGGGTTGATTGCGGCGGATGTGGATGGGGATAGCGCGGCGGACCTGATTGTGACCGAGGAGAATGCGCCGCCAGTGCTGCTGCGCAACGTGGGCGCGAACAAGAATCACTTTGTGCGGCTCGACCTGAGCGGCTATGCGGATAACAAGACGGCAATCGGATCGAAGGTGGAGATCTTTGCCAACGGGCAGTGGCAGAAGTGGGAGCTTGCCGGGGCGTCGGGACTGGCGACACAGGCCCCGCCGCAGTTGCTGATCGGGCTGGGAGATGCGGATCATGTCGACCTGCTGCGCATTTTGTGGCCGACGGGAATCCTGCAGGACGAGATTGATCTGCCGCATACGCAGGTGGTTGCGATGAAGGAGGCGGATCGTCGCGGGAGTTCGTGCCCGGTGTTGTTTGCCTGGGATGGGCACAAATACAAATTGGTCACCGACGTGATTGGCGCGGCGGTGGTGGGGCACTGGTTTACGCCGACGCGGAAGAACATTCCGAATCCAGGGGAATGGGTCAAGGTGGATGGCGATCGGCTGGCGAATGTGGATGGCAAGCTGAGCCTGCGCTTTATTGAGCCCATGGAAGAGGTGAATTACATCGACCAGTTGCGACTGGTTGCCGTGGACCATCCGGACGATGTGGAGGTGAATCCGGATGAGCGGTTCCTTGATGATCCACCATTCGCTTCGGGGCGTGTGGTGGCTTCGCGCGGGGTGCGGCTGCCGGTGGGCGCGTGGGATGGCGAAGGACATGATGTGCTCAACGCGCTGAGCCGGCGCGATCACCAGTTCGCGAGCGGATTTACGCCGACGCCCTACGACGGGTTTGCCAACCTGCACACTCTCACTCTCGATCTGGGGGCGGTGGACGCACGGTCCTCGCTGCGGCTGCTGATGACGGGATATGTGAACTACTTCAGCGCGACTTCGCTCTATGCGGCGTGGCAGGCGGGAATCAAGCCGATTTCGCCGTACGTGGAGGCGCAACGGGCGGATGGATCGTGGATGACGATTCCGGGCGAGGCGGGATTCCCGGCGGGGCTGGAGCGCACCATTGTTGTGGATCTGACGGGCAAGCTGCCGGCGGGGACGCGGAAGATTCGCCTCGTCAGCAACCTGGAGATTTACTGGGACCAGGTTCTTATCGACAACAACCCTGAAGCGGAGACACGAACGACGGAGGTGCCGCTGGCGCTGGCGACGGAGCGGTTCCGCGGGTATCCGAAGCAGATCGAGGGGAAGAGCCCGGGCGATCTGGATTATGACTACGATCGCGTGAGTCTGACGGGACCGTTCCAGCACCAACGCGGGAACTATACGCACCTGGGCGATGTGACGGCACTGGTGAAGGGCGTGGATGACCGGTACGCGATCTTCGGCAGCGGCGAGGAGATTGCGACGGAGTTTGATGCGACGAACCTGCCGGCGTTGCCGCCGCACTGGAAGCGGGATTACTTCTTCTATGCGAACGGGTATGTGAAGGACATGGACTGGTGGGATGCGATGCCGTTTACGGTGGCGCAGCTGCCGTTCCACAAGATGACGACGTATCCGTACCCGGCGACGGAGAAGTTTCCGGATGATGCGGATGCGATCGATTACCAGTTGAAGTGGAACGACCGGTTTGATTCGGGCGAGCCGGTGCGATCGTATCGCTTCGACTACAAGCGGATGCCGTCGACGCCGGCGGATGATGGTACCTGCGGAACCACCTGCGGTGGGGCTGACTCCGCTGACGCGGCGGGAGGTTCATCGCATCCGTGAAATCCTTTGTGCTCGAGCCCGCGGTGCGGCAGTTGGAGATGCTGCGGAGGCGCGAGATTTCGGTCGGCGAACTGGCCGAGGCGCACATCCGGCAGATAGAGCGACTCGATCCGAGGCTGAATGCGTTTGCGGATTTCGAGGCGGAGCGTGTGAGGGCGCAGGCGCTGGCGATGGATGGGGCCGCAAATGATGCGCGCGGGCCGCTGCATGGGCTGCCGGTCACGGTGAAGTCGTCGATTGCAACGGCTGGATATAAATGCGAGATTGGGAGCCTGCTGCACAAGGGCGATGTACCGCGCGAGGATGCCGTGGTCGTGGCGCGGTTGCGTGCCGCGGGTGCGTTGGTCCTGGGGACGACGAACTGTCCTGAATTCCTGATGGCATACGAGACGGCGAACCTGCTGCATGGACAGACGCGGAATCCGTGGGACGTGGAGCGGACGCCGGGCGGATCGAGCGGCGGCGAGTCGGCGGCGATTGCGGCGGGAATGTCGGCGGCGGGGCTGGGTTCTGACAGCGGCGGGTCGGTGCGCGTGCCGGCGCACTTTACCGGGATCTGCTCGCTGAAGCCGACGCCGGGACGGATTCCGGGACGTGGGCATCTGCCGCCGTGCGTGGGACCGTTTTCGACTTTGGGCGCGATCGGGCCGATGGGGCGGACGATGGCGGATGTGGAATTGATGTTCCGCACGCTGAGCGGGCAGGATGATGCGGATCCCGCGAGCGCTCCGGTGACGCTGCGCGAATTGACGCTGGATGAATTGCGAGGATATCGCATCGGGGTGTTTGAGGATGACGGGCTGACTCATGTAACACAGGAGACTCGCGCTGCGGTGCAGGCAGCGGCGGAGGCTTTGCGGGATGCGGGGTTTCGCGTGGAGCCGTTCCGGCCGCGAACGCTGGAGCAACTGCGCAAGCTGTGGTGGACCTTCTTTGTGCAATGCGGCGCCATGTTCTATGAGCCGGAGATTCGCGGCAGGCGCGAGAAACTGAGTCCGATCTTTTGCGAGTTTCTGGAGATTGCGGCGCGAACCGGGCCGTTGACGTCGACGGAACTTTTGAATGCGTGGGCCGAGATGGATTTGCTGCGCGCGAAGACGCTCGAGGAGATGCGGGAGTATCCAGTGCTGCTGTGCCCGGTGGCGAGCGTTCCGGCGTGGAGGCATGGCGAGCGCAAGTGGACCATCGATGGGCAGACGGTGGAGTATCTCGATGCGGTGCGGTACACGCAGTGGTTCAACACGCTGGGGGCGCCGGCTGCTGTTGTTCCGGTGGAGCGTTCGCCGGAGGGATTGCCCATCGGGGTGCAGGTTGCGGCGCGGCCGTTTGAAGACGAGGTGGCACTGGGGGTAGCTGCGGTGGTGGATCGGGCGTTTGGGTATCGGGCACCGGATATGTGCCGGTAACCGATGTGCAACCGATCGGTTGCGTGTACCCCCTGTACTCCCGTCTCTTTAGACAAGTTTGCTGTTTTCATCGGGTTGCCGGGAGGGGTGGCATCCAGATTATTGTTTCCATTGAGGTTCGCCATAGATTCCTGTGTACAAAGAAGTTGTGCGCGAGATTTACTCGGTTTGAGCCGTTTGGTCCCGCATTGTGGAGTTCTTCTTTGAAAAGGATTCGTTTTCGCGCAGCCCTGCCGGCTCTTTGCGGAACGCTCCGCGACGAACGGCGGGGCAAGACGCTTCTCGATGCAGATCGCGGGGTGACATATTGATCAGGATACAAAAACCCACGAAATTACCTGCAAAACCGAGAAAGATTCTAAGTCGCTGATGAGAAAGGTGATGGTCAGTAGCTCGAGGCTTGCGGCACTTGACAGGTTTTTTGCACAGGGAGCGGGGAACAGATCTCAAGTTGTCATGGATAGCCGCCTGCTCTCTTCCGGTGAAAGTCCTGGACGCAAGCCGACTAGTCAGGACTAATCCGCCGTCGATGAGCGAGTTGGCGATTACGCACCAACTGAGAGCCGTTTTTCGGTCGACTTCCCGTTTGCAAACGCGCGATTCGGGATTCAATCCGAAGAACGTTTCGAACTGCTCCAGTCGGCCGGCATCATCAGCGGTCGATCATGGTCATGGCTGGTAAATCCACGCGTGGTTCACTCCCGCGCCCCCGGGCTTAGCATATCCTCCGGCGAGCAGGACGCGGCCATCATTCAAAAGTGTGGCCGTAGAAAAGCAGAACCCGTCCAGCGTGGCACCTCCCACGGGAATGAATGCGTGTGATTGCGGATCATAGACCTCTGGTCTTTCCGCTCCGCCTGCAATCAACACGCGACCATCCTTGAGCGAGACCACCGCCTTGGATAACTTGAAACGGCGTTCGTTTAACTCCGGCCCTGGGTAAAATCTGCCCGTTCCTGGATCATAGATTTGTGTACTCGTGACGCGTGTTCCCCACGGCCCTCCAGCCTGTCCACCAGCTATCAACACACGTCCATCCGGCAAAGAGGCACCACCAAATTTGTTGCGCGGAACGGTCATTGCGGCGGCGCTCGTGAAATGCTTTGTAAATGGGTCGTATAGATCGGTCCCAGAGCTCCCAACTACAAGTGCTTTGCCGTCGTTCAGCAACATGACTTGGGTCGCATCCGTCAGGTGACTGGTGCCGACCGGAGTGAAAGTCCCTGACGATGGATGATAAAGCTCTGCCGTTAGCACGGGATTGTCTGCGGTAATGGCGGTACCGCCGACAAGCAAGACATCTCCAGTTTGGAGACGGATGGCACGAGCTTCTGCCCGTGGGACTGTCATGTCGCCGATTTTTGTAAACGTTCCGTTCGGTGGATCGTAAAGTTCGGCGGAGGCTGAATAGCAGGGCGAATCGCAGCCCGTTGAGCCTCCGGCGACAAGCACCCGTCCGTCCTCAAGAAGGGTCGCGGTAACACCCCAGCCGTGCTGCGCTAGCGGCCTCCCAGTTGCCGTGAAATGCCCGGTTGCCGGATCAAAGAGCTCAGCGCTTGGTTCGATCACTCCGTTGCGTTCGATCCCACCCACGATCAACACGCGGCCGGAGGGCAAAAGGACCGCGGCATGATCGAAACGCGCCACCGACATCGGTCCAGTGGTAACGATGCTGCCAGAAGTGCGGCCCGCGGCGTCAACGCCGGGCTCCAAGCAACACAGGCAGAGCAAAAACAACCCGGATATCACACACAGGATGCGCAGATTCATTGTGGCTAGCCCTCTTTCCACTTGGGATATTTGACGCCGTTAACGGCCAATTTGTCAGCTCTGGACAAAATCCGCTACAAATTGGCGTTGACCCGCAAGACCAAACGATTGAGCTCAAGTGGCGAGTTCAGGCCTTACTGCTCATTGACCCGATCGAAGTCGGATCGTCGTCCAGTACTTCCCTTTGGGCCCGAACAGCGAAACATCGGCAGAGATCCTGGATGGGCTCACTTCGAGCCTGGAGGCACAACGCCGTTCATGCGCAGATACTCGACCATCTGCCCATAGTGGTCGTATCCGTGAGCAGAGATGAAGGATGCGACGACCGACCGCGTGTGCAGGCCATCGACACCGTCAATAGTGGTGTAGGCATTCTCCGGAGTAATCGTTGCGAGCGCCTTGTGTGCATAGGCGAAAGAATCCGCGGCAGCCTTCAGGAGTTCCTCTTTCGTCGTCAGACCATCGATGCTTTTCGGATCAACCGGCATCTTCTCCCCGAGAATCTTCGAAGCGAAGTAGTAGTTCGCCGTCGTGACATGCGATATTTCCTGCGCGAACGTGCGAACCCCGCCATACTTCGCGCCCTGGGAGCTCGCGAAGGTTGCAGTAGTAGGCGCAAAGCCGTATTTGTCAGCAGGCATCGCCTGCGCGACTCCCATAAACTCCTGCTCGAAGAGGTTCAGCAACTCCTCCTGCGCCTGTGCCGGTGACATTTGGGTGGCCACCTTTGCGCTCGTTGAGCCCGCTTGCGCGGAGCCCGCGAGCGTACAGCCTCCTAGAATCAAAGCGGTGCAAACATACAGGAGACGCATAGATCACCCCACTCGCAAATTTCCTCAAGAGTTTAGCAGACGCCTGCGTTCGCGATATTTGCAGTCATTTGGTGACTTCAGGCCAAACCACTCATCGAGCTTGCGTAGTGCGCTGATTCTCGGATAGGTCCTCGAAAACGCCGTTCTCTTGATCGAAAGAGCACTGCTGAATGAGGAACGAGTTTTTGAGTCACCATTCGAGCATTCACTCGAGCATTAACGCTTTGTGCGGGAGTTATCGCGGGCTGGTTGCAGGGGATGCCTTCGCGGGTCGATTCCTCAAATTTGGTTAAATCCTGGGCAGGCGATCCGACCCAACCAGAGGCTGGATGGGCTCCCGCGTAGCTTTCGGCTGTCGGCTCTCAGCTCTGCGGTTTCCTGACGCATTCATAATTCCGGCAGGTTTTCCGTTGCTTTGATCGAAGTTGCGATCACACGAAAGACTGACTTGATTGCGAGCCCATCCAACGAAAGGCAGTCCTGATTGCGATGCAGTCAAGTTTATCCGTCACAGACAAGTGATCCTGCTCACATTTAGAACCAGAGTGGGGGATGCGGTAAGTTGCTCATTCTGCATCTCCATCTTTGGATTGAGGCGGGAGCGATCGGCTGGCGATACTCTTGAGGCTTCCCCGGATTGGAGCGCAGCGGGTGCGCGCAAGTTGGCGGGAATATTTTGCCGAGGCTATAGATGTTCTGAAGAGTGACAAACACCAGCAGACAGTTGTGCGGGTGTTGGATCTCGAAATTGGCGGCAGCGACTTTGTCACCATGGCCGGGCCGTGTTCGGTTGAGACCGAGCACCAGCTTCTCGCTACAGCTCATCACGTGCGCCAGCATGGCGCGCAGATTCTTCGCGGCGGCGCATTCAAGCCGCGCAGTTCTCCCTATGCATTTCAGGGTCACGGCCTGGCGGGGCTGAAGATGCTCGCGCAGGCGCGCGCGGAGACGGGTCTTGCGATCGTCACCGAGGTGATGAGCGAAGACGATGTGCCGCTGGTGGCCGAGTATGCAGACATTCTGCAGATCGGCTCGCGCAGCATGGAGAACTTCTCGCTGCTGGAAGCGGCGGCGAAGTCGGGCAAGCCGCTGCTGCTGAAGCGCGGGATGATGGCGACGATCGGCGACCTGCTGAAGTCGGCGCAGGTGGTGCTGGATAACGGAAATCCCAATGTGATTCTGTGCGAGCGCGGGATTCGCACGTTTGACGCCACGCTGCGTAACACGTTTGACGTGGCGGCGATTGCGCTGCTGAAGCAGATTTCGCATCTGCCGGTGATTGCCGATCCGAGCCATGCATGCGGGCATCGCGAGCTGGTTCCGGCGCTGGCGCGGATTGGTGTGGCGGCGGGCGCGGACGGGCTGATTGTCGAGGTTCATCCGAATCCGGAGAAGGCGTGGAGCGACGGCGAGCAGTCGCTGAACTTTGCGGAGTTCGACGAGATGATGGCGTCTCTCGCGCCGTATATCGCGCTGCGCGGAGCGACGGTGAGCGCACGGGCCCTGGAGACGGTTGGATGAGTGTTGGATTCAGAGTGCTTTGCGCTGCCGGCTGCGTTGCCATGCTGACGTTGATTTGTGGGTTCGCTTCAAATCCATCACAAAAAATTGATGCGGATGTGATTGTCACAGCGGCGCCGGCCTATGAGCCGCTGGCGGCGCTGAAGGGCGGAGAACGGTTTCCGAAGGGCGCGCAGTTGCTGCTGATTCACGAGGGCAAGGCGGAGCCGCTGATGCCGGAGTTTGCGGCGAGCGCGGATGCGAGTGTGTCGTTCGACGGCGAAAGCGTGCTGTTTGCGGGGAAGAAGACGGCCGGCGATCCGTGGCAGATATGGGAACTGACGCTGGCGGATCGTAAGGTGCGGCAGGTTGCCGCTTCGGGGACGATGCGATCCGGCCGCTGTATCTGCCGGGGTGGCGGCTGGTGTATGCGCAGCGGACGGAGCAGGGGTTTCAGCTTGAGTCGGCGCGGCTGATGGAGTCGATGGCGCTGGCCGACATCGAGGGGGCCGGCGCGAAGGCGGTGTTTCCGCTGACTTACATGAATGCGAGCGCGATGCCGGCGGATGTGCTGGCGGATGGGCGGATTTTCTTTGAGGCGGAGTTTCCGCTGGGTGCGGGCGCGACGCCGGAGTTGTTTCTTGTCTACTCGGATGGGTCGGGCGTGGAGTCGTATCGGTGCGATCATCCTGCGACTGCGGCAGGCGCGCGGTGGGGTGGAAGGCAATTGACTTCGGGCGACGTGGTGTTTACGCATGGCGGATCGCTGGCGCGGTTCACTTCTCCGCTGGCGCATGAAGAGAAGATCGCTGCACCGCGCGGAGAGTATGCGGGCGGAATTGCGGAGACGGCGACGGGGGAATGGCTGGTGAGCGCGCGCGATTCGGCGAGCGGCACGTACGCGCTGAAGCTTTGGAAGCCGGGTGCGGCGACGATGCAGACGGCGCTGGCGCGGAGCGGCGAGAACCTGGTCGAGCCGGTGGTAGTGGCGGCGCGCACACGGCCGAAGCGGCATCCTTCGGGGCTGCACGACTGGAACTATGCGAACCTGCTGGCGCTGGATGCGCGGATTTCGCGCGAAGGCGATTTGAAGAGCGCGCCGGCGAGCGTGCGGCTGGAGACGCAGGATGCGGCGGGGAACGCGGTGGCGATGGGCACGGCGCCGGTTGAGCAGGACGGTTCGTTTTTTGTGAAGGCGCCGGCGGATCGGGCGATCCGGTTTGTGCTGCTGGATGCGAAGGGCGCGGTGCTGCGGCAGGAGCATGGGTGGTTCTGGATTCGCAGGGGCGAGCAGAGGTATTGCGTGGGCTGCCATGCGGGGCCTGAGCGCGCGCCGGAGAACCAGGTGCCGCAGGTTCTGCTGCGCACGACGACGCCGGTGGACCTGACCGGTGCTTCGCAGATGCAACGGGGAGGCAATTGAAATGATTCGCCGCTCATTGGTTTTCTGGTTGCTGGCTGGATGCGTGGCAACGGCGCAGACGGGCACTACTCACGCGGTGAATCGAACTGTGGCACAGTCGGGCGCCGGCGCGAAATCAGGCACCGCGGCGAAGCCGGCGATCCGGTTCGAGGATGCGAGCGACAAGGCGGGCATCAACTTCACGCACAGCTTTGGTTCCGCCAAGCTGGGTTCGCTGCTGGAGGGAACGGGCGCGGGTTGCATCTGGTTCGACTACAACAATTCGGGACGGCCTTCGTTGTTGGTGGTGAACGGCAGGCCGCTGGACGACTCGATGCATCCGTATCCGCTGAAAGACAAGCCTGTGCCGCCGCCGCACAACCATCTTTATCGCAACGACGGCAACGGACACTTTACGGATGTGACGGAGCAGGCAGGACTCGATCCCGACATGTACGCGGTAGCGGTGACGGCGGCGGACTACGACAACGATGGGTTTGTTGACCTGCTGGTGACGGGCTACGGCAAGACGATTCTCTACCACAACGACGGCAACGGGCACTTTACGGATGTGACGGCGAAGGCCGGGATCAAGGTGGATGGGTGGGCGATCAGTTCGACGTGGCTGGACTACGACAAGGATGGATGCGTTGATTTGTTTGTCGGGCGATATGTGAAATTCGATCCGAAGTATCGCGCGTATTACGCGGCGGACAACTATCCGGGACCGCTTGACTACGAAGGCGAGACCAACAGGCTGTTCCATAACAACTGCGACGGGACTTTCACCGACGTTACGGAGAAGTCGGGCATAGGCGCGTTTGTGGGACGGACGATGGGCGTGACAGCGGCGGACTTCGACAACGATGGATGGGATGACATCTATGTCGCGAATGACCGCACCGAGAATTTCATGTTTCGCAACAAGCATGATGGGACGTTTGAAGAAGTGGCCAACGACATGGGGACAGCATTCGGGCAGAATGGCGAGTCGACTTCTTCAATGGGACCTGTGTTTGCGGATCTTGAAGGGCGCGGCGTGCTCGATCTGTGGGTGACGGATGGGCACTACAACCGGCTGCTGCGCAATGAAGGGAAGCAGGGATTTGAGGACATTGGCGCGTCGAACGGGGTTTCGCAGACCAATGCGCAATATGTGAGCTGGGGAACGGGAGTCTACGACTTCGACAACGATGGTTATCCCGACATTCTGATCTTTCACGGCGGACTGATTCATCTGATTCCGCAGGAACACACGGTGTTTCGCGGGCTGGGGAACGGACGGTTTGAAGATGTTTCAGAGGGCGCGGGCGCGGTGCTGAATGAACGCACGGTGGCGCGCGGGGCGTGCTTTGCGGACTACGACAACGATGGCAAGGTCGATGCGTTTCTGGTGAACCTGGGTGCGAAGGGCAAGCTTGTTCAGAATGTCTCGACGAACACGGGGCACTGGGTTGCGATCAAGCTGGTGGGGGCGATGAGAGTAGCCGATGCGAGTCAGATGCCTGGCCCTTCGGCGAAGAGCAATCGCGACGGCATCGGCGCGCGAGTCGAGATCTACGCGGGCGAGAGACGGTGGACGGCAGAGCGCGTGGCGGGATCGGGTTATCTGTCGCAGGATGACAGCCGGATGCATTTTGGGCTGGGTGCGGCAACCGAGATCGACAAGATTGTGGTGAAGTGGCCGAGCGGGCGCGAGCAGACGCTGGAGAAGCTGGGCGTGGATCGCGTGCTGACGGTGGAGGAGCCGAAGTGAGACGCAGGCGCATTGGCACGCGAGGTCGCGCACTGGGTGCGATCGCGGCGGTGTGCTTGCTGGCGCCGTGCCTGGGATTTTGGAGCGGGCGATCGGCGCGCGCTTCTGTGGCAACGGACCGGACCGGTGAACGGTTGGAGTACGCGTCGCCGGTGGAGGTGCTGTTTTCGCCGGACGGCGCGCGGCTCTACGTGCTTTGCCAGCAGAGCGCGCGGGTGCGAGTGCTCGATGCGAAGAGTTACAAGGCGATTAAGGACATCGATGTAGGGCGGGTGCCGCGGGGGTTCTCGCTGTCGCCGAAGGGCGATCGGCTGTTTGTGGCGAACTCGTGGGACGACACGATTTCGGTAATCGACACGAAGACGCTGGAGGTTGCGGCGACATGGAGTGTGGGGGCGGAGCCGTCGAGCGTCGTGGAGGATCGAGCCGCCAAGCACCTGTTTGTGGCGAATCGGATTTCGAATGATGTGGCGGTGCTGGACGCGCAGACCGGCATCGAGGAGAAGCGGCTGGCTGCTGGGCGAGGAGCGAGCTACATCACGCAGTCTCCTGACGGGGCGAAGCTCTTTGTGACGCATGTTTATCCGAATGCGACGGCGCATCGGACGCCGCCGAAGTCGGAGATCACGGTGATCGATGCAGCGCGGGCGGTGGTGACGGACCGGATCGTGCTGCCCTACGTTGCGCATGGTTTTCACGTTGCTTTCTCGGCGGATGGGCGGCTGGGCGTCGCCGCGGGGATCCATCCGAAGAACCTGGTGCCACTGGCGCACCTGGAGCATGGCGGCGCATTTGCAGACACGCTGACTTTGTTTGGCGCGGATGTCGGCAAGCCCGTGGAAGTGCCTCTGGATGAACTGGAGCGGTACGCGGTCGCGGCCGTTCGGGGTTGCGATTACGCCGGACAAGTCGCGGATTTTTGTGACCTGCGGCGGGTCGGAGGCGGTTGTTGTGATCGATGTGCAGCGGCTGCTTCGCTATTTGCGCATGCATCCCGGGCCGCATGCGCAGGATCTTTCGGCGAGCGGGAATTACGTCCTGGCACGGATTGCCGTGGGGCACGATCCGAGAGGCGTTGCGCTGACGCGCGATGGAACGCAAGCTGATGGTGGCGAATCGGCTGGAAGACACGATCAGCGTGATCGATACAAAGACGAATCGGGTCGTATCGACGATTGCGCTTGCGGGTCCGAAGAAGATTTCGGTGCTGCGGAAGGGCGAGCAGACGTTTTACACGGCGCAGTATTCGTTCCAGGGGCAGATCGGGTGCGCCAGCTGCCATATCGACTCGACGTTTGATGGGCTGCAGTGGGACCTGGAGCCGGATGGATTTGGACGGGACATCGTCGATAACCGGCCGATTGAAGATGTGAAGGACACGGAGCCTTTCAAGTGGAATGGCGGCAATCCCAATCTGCCGACGGAATGCGGGCCACGCACAGAAAAGTATTTCTGGCGAGCGGAAAACTATGACGACCTGACGCTGACAGACCTGGTGGTGTATGTGCGGAGTCTGCCGCCGCGGCCGAATCGGTGGCGGATGCGGGGTGTGGAGTCGACGGCTGCGCAGGAGCGCGGCCGGGCGCTGTTTATGCGCGAGACGGACAAGTTTGGAAAGCCGATTCCCGAGACGAATCGGTGCGTGTATTGCCATAGCGGTGTGAAGGGGACGAATCAGAAGTCGTTCGACGTGGGAACGAAGAAGGCGACGGACAACTCGGGTCTGCTGGATACGCCGCAGCTGACGAATATTGCGATTACGTCGCCCTATCTGCATGACGGCTCGGCGGCGACGCTGGAGCAGATCTGGACCGTCTTCAATCCGCAGGACAAGCATGGACGCACGAACGACCTGACCAAAGACGAACTCAACGACCTGATTGAGTACCTGAGGACGCGATGAGAAGACTCTGCACAATCCTAGTGCTCGCCGCAACGGCATCGATGATGCGTGGCGCGCCGGCGAACGCCCAGAAGAATGCAGCGGCTCTGAAGGTTCACAAGTCAGCGGCTGCGGCTGATGCGAGTGTGCCGGCGCCCGCGATGCCACGATTCAAGTTTGAAAACTTTACGACGGCGAACGGACTGCCGGACAACCATGTCTACTCGGTGCTGGTGGATGGGGATCGTGTTTGGGCCGGCACGGACAACGGGCTGGGAGTCTACGAAAACGGGAAGTGGAAGACGTTTACGACGAAGGACGGTCTGGCGCATCGCGCGGTGCTGTCGCTGGCGCTCGACAAGAGGACGGGTGACGTGTGGGCCGGGACGATGGGCGGGTTGAGCCGCATCTCCGGCGGCCGCATTGACAGCTTTACGCAGCTCAATTCCGGTCTGAGCAATGACGTGGTGTACGGCGTCTCGGTGGAGGGTGAGAACGTTTGGGTGGCGACGGCCGCGGGTGCGTGCAAGCTGGATCTGCACACCGGGCAGTGGTCGCTCTTCAATGAACGCAATACGCCAATGGTGGAGATCTGGGTGTACGGCGTGGCGGCCACACCGACAAAGGTGTATTACGCGGTTTGGGGCAGCGGCGTTCTGGAGTACGACCAGCAGAAAAAGTTGTGGGATAAGTACGAAGATCCTGACGGCGAGACGGAGATGGTGCTGTTCAAGGACCAGGGATTGATCCACGAGATCACGACCTCGGTGAGTTATGTGAACCGCATTCTCTGGGTAGCCACGTACTTTGGCGACAGCCGATACGACGGGCGCTACTGGCATAACTTCCTGACCAAAGACAGCGGACTTCCCTCGAACTTTACCAATGTGGTGAAGGGGGTGGATGCGGATCGCGCATGGTTCGGGACGGACAAGGGATTGGCGTACTACGACGGCGTGAACTGGGCGGTCTATCGTCCGTCTCTCACAACCGGCAATACGTCGTGTCGAACAAGACA